>JBFLWU010000008.1:0-135904 GCA_040757625.1 Thermodesulfobacteriota bacterium
GGTCAGCCTATAGCAACTTGGGTACAACCGGTGAATTCGAGTCGTATGGGCGCCTGATTATTTCGTAAATGAAACCCCGTCATATCTTTAAAGAGAAACGATAGCGAGGGAGGGTAATCCGTTGAAAAAAATCACTGGAAAACAAACCCTTGAAGCCTGGACCCCTTTCTCCCAACTGCTGGGGAGAAGAACCAAAAAATATAATGATTTCAGAATGCGGTGAGTATCAAACCTGTTCTCCGGTCCGGCCTGGGATAGCCGCCGGGGCCTAAAGCGCAACCAAGGTTTCCTTTTCAAGGCCCAGGAAATATCATTGTCCCATGGCGCCGTAGCTGTGCAGACCCGGCAGGTAATTAACGCCGAAATAGGTAAAAAGGACCGCCAGAAATCCGACGATGGATAGAAATGCAATGCGCTTTCCGTGCCAGCCCCGCATGAGTCTGGCATGCAGCAGGGTGGCGTAAACAAACCAGGTGATCAGCGACCAGGTTTCTTTCGGGTCCCAGCCCCAGTAACGCCCCCAGGCTGAATTGGCCCAAACCGCGCCCGTAATGATCCCCACGGTCAGAAAAAGAAAACCGAACATCACCATCTGATGGGTCAGTTCATCCAGCACGCCGGTGTCGGGCAAGTGTGACAGCAGGGAACCGCCGTCGTCGGTTTGCCGCTGTTTTAACAGGTACATCCCGCTTAATCCGAAAGCGATCGCAAAGGCCGCGTAGCCGACAAAGCAGGTCATGACATGGGCGATCAGCCAGTTGCTTTTAAGAGCGGGCAGCAGCGGCTGAATTTTGTCGCTGATATGGGGGGAGAGGGACGCATAGGCCATTGCCAGAAAGGCCAGGGGGGCGGCGACAACCCCGATCGTCTGGTTTTGATATTTTTTTTCAATGATGAGATACAAGACCGCGATGGTCCAGGCAAAGAAAACCAGCGACTCATACAGATTTGAAAGGGGGGCATGGCCGAAGCCGAGCCGATAGGATTCCAGCCAGCGCAACACGATCCCCAGGGTATTTCCACAAACACCCAGTATTACCGTCCAGGTCGCCAGACGGCCGAAGACCGTTTTCCCAAAAACCCAGGCGGCGATAAACCAGAAAGCCGAAAAGGCGTAAACAAACGTCGTTATCGATAAAACAATCGAGCTGTTCATGATGGGTCCTCACTCTGAGACAATGCCGGGGCATCCTTGACGACGCCCTGCAATTTTTTGGAAAGATGGGCCACCTTCTGCTGCATCCCCAGCTTGTTCTTGTTGCTGTATCCCGACACCGTTATTTTGCTTTTGTTGCCGCTGCCGGCGATTTGCACGCAAACGCTCTGATGGGACATGAAAAACGTTATAAAGCACCCCACGATGAGCAGGATAAAACCCGAATAAACCACCCAGACCCCGGGGTCTTTTGTCACTTGCAGGCCGGTGTAATACCGGGGGATATATTTCTGGACCGAAACCGCCACCCGCCCCTTTCTCATTTTATCAAACCCGGGAAAGCGCAGGGGAATCAGGATTTCTGTGGGCGCCTGGTTTTCCTGAACGAGAACGCCGAAGAAAACTTCACCGACGTCCTGGCCGCGAAAACTGTACCTGCTGGCGTAATCCCTGATAACGAACTTGCCCAACCCTTCCGGAATGTCGGTCTGCTCGCCAAGTTTGATGGTTTTCTTATAGTTCATGCCCGATTCAAGGCTTTCAAAGTTCACGGTGATTTCCTGGGGCGACAGGACGCCGTAGCTGGACTGAAACAGGTTGATGCCTTTATAGCGCAGGGGGTCATTGACGATGATATCTTTTTTGATCACCGTCCGTCCCCCCTCCAGCAAGGTCAGGCTGGAACGGTATTCCTTTGGCATTCCGCTGTCATAGAAGCTGACGCTGAAATCATCGCAGCGGATTTCGAAACCCAGCGGGATGGCTGTATTGCCGTTTCGGACCTGGACGCTGCCGACGGATTCCCCTTCAGGAATGGTCACAAACCCGTCAAAACCGAAAATCGAACCGATTAATCCCCCCAGCAGCAACAGGATGACGCTCAGGTGAACGGCATACACCCCCAGGCGGGTCCAGCGGCCTTTTTCTCCAAAGATAAACGTGTTTTTATCTGTCTTATCAACCGTACTGTATGAAAAGCTTCCGGCAACCACCGGCCTCAAGATCGATTCCAGCTTTTCGCGGGACCGGTCGGAAAAAAACTCTTCCTTCCGGGGAAGCCTCTGGAATCTATCGGCCTGAAAGGCGGGTGTTTTGGCAAACACGATTTTCCAGGTGGCGGACAGACGGTCGATTGAACATACCGTCACGTTGGCCGTCAAAAGCAGCAGCAGAAACTGAAACCACCAGGAATGATACATATCAAAGATATCGAGAACATGAAATACTCGGTACCAGACTTCTCCAAAGGCCTGGTAATACATGGCCGGGTCTTCATTCTGGGGGACCAGTGTTCCGATGATCGATGTTGCGGCCAGTGAAAGCAAAACCACGACCGTCAGCTTAACGGACGAAAAAAAATCCCATATATCGTCAAAAAGGTTCGATGCCCCGTTTTCTTTTGCCATTTGAGTTTCCTCTGATCTGAAAATTAAAACCTTAATTTTATATCAGAACATTTCGGGCAACGCAAACAAATTAAATGCCGCCTGCTGTTGTTGACAATAATTGAAAAGCGGTTAAGATTGCTCAATTTTTTTAAATACCCGGCCAAAAGGCCTGATATGACATTGTGGGAGATTTGCATGCCTGACGGCGGCCCTGCGCTGTTGATGCGGATCCACCTTGAAGCCATTCGTGGATTTCCAGGAAAAATTTATCGTTCCGCCCCTAATTTAAGAGCGAGCCATTGACAAATGGGAGCGGCCCTACTAAGTAGTTTTTGTCTTATCAAGGGACATGATCTTCGGCATGGAGGTTATCGATCTCATCCATAATGCGATACCAACGCAAGGAGCTGAACTCGTCTATGATTGAAATACGCAATCTTACCAAGTACTTTGGCACAAAAAAAGCGGTAGACAACCTGTCCTTCACCGTCCCGAAAGGGGAGATCCTGGGCTTCCTGGGCCCCAACGGCGCAGGCAAGTCCACCACCATGCGAATGATTACGGGGTTTATTCCGCCGTCCGGCGGCACCGCCGTCATCAGCGGTTTCGATATTACCGGGGACCCGATTTCGGCCCGCAAGCGCATCGGCTACCTGCCGGAAAACGCACCGGTCTACCCGGATATGACCGTGAGCGCCTATCTGGATTTCTGTGCTGAAATCCGGGGATTTTCAGGCACCGCCAAGAAACGGAAGGTTGCGGAGATTATCGACAGGTGTTTCCTTTCAGGCGTTCGGCATCAAACGATCCACACCCTTTCCAAGGGCTATAAACAGCGTGTCTGTTTTGCCCAGAGCATTATTCACGATCCGGAATATCTGATTCTGGACGAGCCCACCGATGGCCTTGATCCCAATCAGAAGCATGAAGTCCGGCTCATGATCCGCGAAATGAGCGCCGAGAAAGTCATTATCCTGTCCACCCATATCCTGGATGAAGTCGAAGCCGTCTGCACCCGGGCCATCATTATCGCCAACGGTTCGATCGTGGCGGACGATACCCCCGCCGGGCTTAAAACCCGGTCGTCCCTTCACGGCGCCGTTTCCGTGACCCTGCAGGATGCAGAACCGGCCGTGCTGCTGGCCTGCCTGCAGACAGTCGGCGGCGTCAAGTCGGCGGAGATTACGGAGGACACCCCACACAATATGACCGTACGGGTGTTTCCGGAAAACTATGATTTTCCCATTGCCGAGCGGGTAATGTCCGCCCTGTCCGAAAACAATTTTAAAATCAAATCCATATTTGTTGAACAGGGCCGGCTGGACGAAGTCTTTCGCGCCATCACGGAGAATTAATCAAACCGTCAACAGAAGGGATGATTGTTGACGCTAACGCAATGAGAGATTTTTGAAAAATGCTCAATTTCGTCCTAGTTCAAGGAAGGCGAAAATTTGAACCGCAGGAATACATTTAGTATTTCGAGGATTAACATTTGAGTCTGACGCCGAAATTGAGCGAAAGAGAGCATTTTGCAAAGGTCTCGAAGAAACCATCAGGTGATGTATGAGAATGAATGAAGCCGCCGCCAATATTAAGGCGATTTTTAAACGAGAACTCTTCGGATATTTCAATGCGCCCGTGGCTTACGTGTTTATCGTCATATTTTTGCTGCTGCTGGGCTTTTTCACATTCTATATCAGCAATTTTTTTGAAATGGGACAGGCCGACCTGAGAAGTTTTTTTTCGTGGCATCCCTGGGTGTACCTCTTGCTGATACCCGCCCTGGCCATGCGGCTCTGGGCGGAAGAAAGACGCCTGGGGACCATTGAACTGGTATTGACCCTGCCGCTGTCCGTAACCGAAGCCATCATCGGCAAATTTCTGGCGGCATGGGTCTTTATCGGTTTCGCCCTGTTCTTTACCTTCCCCATGGTGTTGACGGTGCTGTATCTGGGCCAGCCGGATATCGGCGCGATTCTGTGCGCCTATGTGGGAAGTTTCCTGATGGCCGGTGCATTCTTAAGCGTCGGGGTGATGACGTCGTCACTGACCAAGAGCCAGGTCATCAGTTTCATACTGGCCGTCGTCATCTGCCTGTTTTTTGTTATGGCCGGGTTTCCGCCGGTCATAAACGCCATGTCCGACTGGGCGCCGCTGTGGCTGATCAACCTGATTTCAAAATCGAGTTTTATGTTTCACTTTATCGCGATCGAGCGCGGGGTCCTGGACCTGCGGGATGTACTGTACTACGTTTCCGTTATCGTTTTTATGTTGTTTTTAAACGGACTGGTCATCCAGAATCGGAAAGCGTCTTAAGAGGCTGGAGCGTTTTATTACAAATGTCCATGGAGTGAGCCGTCTCACCTCACCGTTTGCCGGCGGTCCGGCCCGGTGACAGGCCCTTTGCCCCGGCCGGAGCCAAAAGCCTGTTAATACCATACGGCCCCTGAAATAATTATATTTTTTTTGAGATAGCTTATAGCACCTGATAGAATGCCGCAACGTCAGAATCGAACGGAGGCAACCGAACATGTCCGAAAAGAAACGGTTTCTTGAAAAATCTTTTTTTTCAGTCCTGGGTCTGGCCCTGGTACTGGTGATCCTGGTAATGGTGAACATCCTGTTCGCCAGGGTCAACCTGCGCTGGGATGCGACCGGGGAGAATTTATACTCCCTTTCCGACAGCACTGAAAAAATCCTGCAAAATCTGAAGAACGATGTGACCATAAAAGTCTTTTACAGCAAAAGCGTCGTGAACACCCCCTCGTATATCAAGAACTATGCGAACCGGATGCTGGATTTTCTCTCCGAGTACGAAAATTACAGCAACGGCAAAGTCAAGATCGAAGTGTACGACCCCAAGGCCGATTCGGAAGAGGAAGAATGGGCCCAGAAATACGGAATCGATGGGGTCGATCTGGCTACCGGCGAAAAAATATACCTGGGTCTGGTGGCGGTCGCCGCCGACCAGGAAGAGATCATTAAGGCGCTGGACTCAACCAATGAGGAACGGCTCGAATATGACATCACCCGAATTATTTTACGGGTGCAGGCGCCGCAAAAACCCGCGATCGGCCTGATTACCGGCCTGCCCGTCATGGGCCAGCCCCCCAATCCCTATACCGGGCAGACCCCTCAGCCACCCTGGTATTTTGTAACCGAACTTCAAAAAACCTATACCCTTAAAGAAATCGGACCGGATGCCTCCCGCATCGACCCGGATATCAATCTGCTGCTGATCATCCATCCCGCCGGGGTCAGCGAGGGCCTGCAATATGCCGTTGATCAATTCATCCTTGCCGGCGGAAACGCGGTTGTTTTCATCGATCCCTTTTCCACGGCGGGCCGCGGACCCGCTGCGGCCGGGGTCCAGCCGCTTAAAAAACTGTTTGATGCCTGGGGAATTTCCTTTGACAATTCCAAGACCCTCGCCGATTTCAGCTACGCCACCCGGGTCCGGGCACAGAACAACCAGATAGAAGACAATCCCTTCTGGATTTCACTGCCGCCGGAAACTTTCAATGCCGGCAGCTTGATAACGTCCAAACTGGAATCCATGCTGCTGCCCGCTACCGGCGTGATTCAAAAAACCGGGGCCGCCGGCCTCACCTACGAACCACTGCTGCAGTCCAGCGCCAACTCGGCCTTGATCGATTCAAGCGGTGTTCAAAAAGGGGTCGAGGAAATCCGGCGCGATTTCAAGCCGCAGAATCAAAAGTTTGACCTTGCCGTAAAAATAACCGGCACTTTCAAGACCGCATTTAAGGAGGGCAGACCCAAGGTACAAGAAAAGGCCGAAGCCGGAGCCGCTAAAACAGCGCCGCCCAAATCGGAAGGAGCGGCAGCGCCTCTGACGACGGGACTGAAGCCCGCGACGGTCATCGTGGTTGCCGACGCCGACCTGCTGTTCGACGGGTATTATCTACACAAACAGAATTTTCTGGGTTTCAACATCGCCCGGATCTTCAACGACAATCTCAATTTTGTCTTAAACTCGTCCGAAATGCTTGCCGGCGGACCGGATCTGATCAATATCCGCTCCCGGGGAAAATTTGAAAAACCGTTTACCCGGGTGAAGGCATTGGAAGAAAAAGCCCAGATGAAATGGCTGGTCCGGGAACAGGAGCTCATTAAAAAAGTTGAGGAAACCAACCGCAAGCTGGAACAGCTCGAGCGTCAGAAAGACGCCTCCCAGCGCCTGATTGTCAGCAGCGAGCAGGAAGTCGAAATTAAGAAATTTCAGGAAGAAAAACGCCGGATCAACAAGGAACTGAAAATTGTCCGACGCAATTTGCGGGCGGAGATCGAGTCGCTGGGGAGAACCGTTAAGCTGATAAATATTTTCCTGATGCCGCTTTTGATCGCCATATGCGGCATTGTGTTTGCCATCCTGCGGCGCAGGAAAAGCGCCGGCGTGTGAGGAGCTGATGAAATTAAAAACTTTTGCGATCCTGCTCATTATTTGTTGCATTCTTCTGGCCGCCGTGCTGCTGACCACCCGTCAGAAAAAAACGACTGAGACTGCGGCCAATATGGGCGCCAAACTTTTTACCGGCCTCAGCGCGGGCGATATCGCCGCCATAACAATCAGCGGCCCGGAGGGGGCTGCAAGACTCAAGAGGACACCGAACGGCTGGATCGTTGAAAACCGCTTTGATTACCCGGCCGATTTTTCCAAAGTTGCCGAGCTGGTAAAAAAACTTTCCGATGCCAAGGTCGGCCGCACATTTCCGGCTTCGCCGGAAATTCAAGCCCGGCTGTCCCTCTTTCCGCCTGAAAAACCGGAACTGCCCGCCGACCAGAAGGGGACCCTGGTCCTCCTGACGGATAAGGACAACAAAACCCAGGCGGAGCTGATCATCGGCAAACCGCGCGAAGAAAGCGCCGGAGCCGGCGACGGCACCTGTTATGTGCTGCGTCCGTCGCAGAACCGGGTATATCTCATCGACCAGAATTTCCGGTTTCTGGAAACAAAACCCGCAGGCTGGCTGAATAAGAAACCCATCGACCTCAACCCCAAGCGGATTCAAAAAGTGGTCGGTTTCGACACCCGCAGAAACCGCCTGTTTTACATTCTTGAGCGCCCCGCCCAAGACCGGGAGCCGGTTCTGACCGATTTGCCGGCCGGCCGCAAGATGGCAAAATTCAAGGCCGACCAGGTGTTTGAAGCCCTGGCATCCTTTACCGTGGAGGATGTGGCCGATCACGGCCGGCAGAGCGCGGATGCCCGGTTCAGCGGCGCTCCGCGCTTTGAATACCATCTTTATGACGGGACCGTCTATAGCGTCTTTCCCGGCGCCGCCCTCAAAGACGATCCGGACAAGCATTACTTCCGGGCCGCGGTCAGCTTCCAGTTCCCCCCGGGAAAAGTGGACCCGGCTCAAGAAGAAAGCCGGGCCAAGCTGGCGGAAGAAGCCCAAAAGCTGAATGAGAAAATCAGCCCCTGGACCTTTGTCATCTCCAAGTGGGTCTACGAGAGCTTCATCACCGATCCCAAAACTTTCATTGAGAAAGCTGAAAAAAAATAAATTCTGATCGGGGATTTATTTCCAAAATCGCTTAAAATTAAACGGGGCGTCGAAGCTACTGCGATTTTATACCGCCAGCGGTCCGTAATGCCCCGGCTGCCGGTCCTTGATGAGATCATTGAGGGGGTTGATGGCCTTGTCCCTAGTCTTTGCCGGGATGACGGCGGCCTCCAGAATTTCGTCGCCTTCGGCAGCGGCGGTTTTTAGCTCCCGGCCGTTGAATCCGAAGATTGCCGATCGTCCCGTAAACGCCAGTTCTTCGCCGCTTCTGTTTTCCCGTCCGGCCCGGTTGGCCACGGCGATATATACCTTGTTTTCAACGGCCCGGGCCACCATCACCGGATGCCAGAGATCCGTCACCAGGTTCGACGGGCACACGATCACATCGGCGCCCTGCAGGGCCAGGATGCGGGCGGCTTCCGGAAAGCGAAAGTCATAACAGATCATCGGCCCCAACCGCAGGTCCCGGGTTGTATCCTCAATTACAAAGAACCCCCGGTCCCCCGGGTCAAAGCAGAATTTTTCCTTATAAAACAGGTGTGTTTTCCGGTAAATCCGGGCAGGCGCCTGCGGCCGGGCTATCAGGCAGGCGTTAAACAGCCTGTCGCCGTCGCGTTCGGCAAACCCGGCCGCCACAACGGCGTTGCGGCTTTCGGCCATATCCTGGAAGAACCGGGCGGTCGGGCCGTCCGCCGGTTCGGCCGCCCGGGCCGCTTCCTCCCTGGAAAGAAAGAAATAGCCGGTGGTGCAAAGCTCCGGCAAGACAATGATGTCCGCCGCCAGCCCCTCGGTCAGACGCGCGATGCGGTCGAGGTTTTTTTGCTTCTGGTCGAATTCAGGACTGAACTGAACGACCGCCAGTTTAAGTTGTTTCTTTTCCACTTGGCGATATCCAACGGTGCTTTAATAGGGCATCATTATATTTTTTACCGCCCATTCGCTTTGCTCATTCCAGACCCAGCGTTTGCAGAGAAGTATTTCTTTTGCCCATCGGGAGACGTCGATGGGCAAAAAAGTTTCTCGTTTTGGAGCCCTCTTTTTTGTCACAGGCATTGACACTGCGTAAATTGATACTGCCTACAGGGCGAAAGTTTTATCAGAACCGGTATCTCCCGGTTCTGATAAATCATTTTCCTCTCTGCGTTCTCCGCGTCCCTGCGGTGAATCTTTGAAATCCCGAACGAATCAGGAACGTCTCTTATTATTACTCATCAGCTTTCTCAACACATACGGCAGAATCCCGCCGTTCAAAAAATATTCGATGTCCACTTCGGTATCCAGCCTGGCAATCACGTCGAATTTGGTTTCACTGCCGTCAGGTTTGACCGCCTTTACCTGCAGCACCTTGCGGGGGGTCATGTTGTTGACCCCGCTGATGGAATACGTTTCTGACCCCTGCAGCCCCAGCTTTTCCCAGCTTTGGCCCGGTTTGAACTGCAGCGGCAGGAGACCCATGCCCAAGAGGTTGCTGCGGTGAATCCGCTCGAAAGATTCGGCGATGATCGCCTTTACGCCCAGCAGGTTGGGGCCTTTGGCGGCCCAGTCCCTGGAAGATCCGCCGCCATATTCCCGGCCGCCCAGGACCACCAGCGGAATCCCCTCCTTCGCGTACTTCACGGCGGCATCGTAAACGAACATCTCTTCTTTTTCGGGAAACTTGAGGGTGTAGCCGCCTTCCGTGGGATGCACCAGTTTGTTTTTAATCCGGATATTGGCAAAGGCTCCCCGCATCATGACCTCGTGATTGCCCCGCCGGGAGCCGTAGGAATTGAAATCGGCCGGCGCCACCTTCTTTCCTTTAAGATAACTGCCGGCCGGATACTTTTCGGAAAACGCCCCGGCTGGGGAGATATGGTCCGTGGTGATGGAATCACCCAGCAGCAGCAGCGCCCGGGCCTTGCCGATATCGGCGGCCGCTGCGGGGTCCAGGCCGACGCCGTCAAAAAACGGAGGCCTTTTGATATAGGTTGATGCCGGGTCCCAGCTGTAAGTCGTGCTCTCCCTGACCGACAGCTTGTGCCAGAGATCGTCCCCGTCAAATATGCGGCCGTATTCGAGTTTAAAAAATTTCCGGCGGACATGCTGCCGGATCAGCTTTCTGATCTCTTCGGACTTGGGCCAGAGCTCCGCCAGATACACCGGGGTGCCGTTGGGGTCCAGGGCCACCGGCTCAACGGTCATATCCACATCGATTCTGCCGGCCAACGCAAAGGCCACCACCAGCATCGGCGATGCCAGGAAATTGGCCTTGACGCTCTGGTGAATCCGGGCCTCAAAATTGCGGTTTCCCGAAAGAATCGCCGCCACGGTCAGATCGTTCTCCTTGACCACCCGTTCAATTTCCTGATGCAGGGGGCCGCTGTTGCCGATACAGGTGGTGCAGCCGAACCCGGCCGCATGAAATCCCAGCGCTTCCAGATACGGCATCAGCCCGGCGTCGGTCAGATACTGGATCACAACCTTTGAGCCGGGGGCCAGAGACGTTTTGACGCACGGCGGCACCCGCAGGCCTCTTTCAACGGCATTTTTAGCGATCAGTCCGGCCCCGATCATGACATGGGGGTTTGATGTATTGGTGCAGGAGGTAATGGCGGCGATGACGATGCTGCCGTCCCCGATCTTTTCTTCGTTGCCGCTGATAGTGACTTCATAGAGCCGCGGATTGATGGGTTTGCAGGTGTCGGCCCGAACGGTCCGGCTGCCGGACTCGTGAATGAAAGTGGAAAGCTGCCCCACGCTGGTGTCGCGTTCATATTCGCATCCCAAAATATGGGCAAAGGTTCCCTTCAGATCCTTCAGGGCGATCCGGTCCTGGGGCCGGGAGGGACCGGCCACGCAGGGCTCAACCGAGCCCAGATCGAGTTCCAGTACCTGGGTGTATTCCGGTTCGACCGCATCGCTGTAGAAAAGCCCCTGGGCTTTTAAGTACCTTGCCGCAAGGGCCGCTCGATTTTCACGGTTGGTGAGTTTCAGGTAGTCGATGGTCTGTTCGTCCACCGGAAAAAATCCGAGCGTGGCGCCGTATTCCGGCGTCATGTTGGCCACCGTGGCCCGGTCCGGAACAGTCAGGTTTTTGATGCCCGGACCGAAATACTCCACATATTTTTCAACCACCTTGTGCTTTCGCAGCATCTGGGTAACCGTCAGGACCAGATCGGTGGCGGTGACGCCTTCTTTCAGGCTGCCTGTCAGCCGGACCCCGATCACTTCGGGAATCGCCATGTAATAGGGTTGGCCCAGCATCACCGCTTCGGCCTCGATGCCGCCGACCCCCACCCCGATGACGCCGATCCCGTTTATCATGGGGGTGTGGGAATCGCTGCAGATCATCGTATCCGGGTAGAGAACCGACTTTCTTTTAACCGTCTCGCTGATGACCACCCTGCCCAGATATTCCAGATTGACCTGATGGCAGATGCCCGCTTTGGGGGGTACGACCTTGAAATTGTTAAAGCTCTTCTGGGCCCATTTCAGGAGGGCATAGCGTTCGCCGTTGCGTTGATATTCTTTTTCGACATTTTTATCCAGCGCATCGACGGTGCCGTAGTGATCGATCTGAATGGAGTGGTCCACGATGAATTCAACCGGTATCAGCGGATTGACGATTTTGGGATCGCCGCCCAGCTCCTTGACGGCATCCCGCATGGCCGCCAGGTCCACGATGGCCGGTCCGCCGGTATAATCGTGCATCATCACCCGGGCTGGGTGAAACGGAATTTCCACCGGTTCGCTATATGTCTTTTGCCAGCGGGCGATGTTGACCAGATCCTCCTCCCGGACGATCCGGCCGTCCAGCTTTCGCAGCAGGTTCTCCACCAGGATTTTTATGGTAAACGGCAGCCGGCTGACATCGGCGATCCCTTTCTTGCGAAGCGCCTTGATATCGAAGAACTGGTGTTTTCTGGATTTTACCGTAATCTCTTTCACAAAGTCCTGCGCTTTCATCCTGTTCCTCCCCTTGTTTTCCGATTCGAATCCAGGCACCTTGGCACCATCAGGTTCATGCCGGCCGGACCCAAAATATGCCCGTCTCTGTTAGAGATTATTTTCGGGACGCGTTATTGGAAGTTATCTCAAAAAAAATATAAGATGCTTCTCCCAAGTAGTTGGGAGATGATTCAATTTTTTTGAGACGACTTCAATGGTGTTTATCGCAATTCCGTTTCGATAAAATCTTTTATTTTCAAATAAACTGCTTCAGAATTTTTAATGCAGTCCCCCACCGAAATGCCGCCGCGGTAGTTCCCGCTTAAAAAAATCCCGGGATGGTCCCCTTCAAATGTTTCAAAATAGCGCTCATGCGCCACATAACCGATGGTATATTGGGGGATCGCCCGCGGCCACATTTTCTCCTGTGTAAAGACCGGCTTTTCATTTATTCCCATGATTTCCTGAAATTCAGCGCTGACGGCCTGGTTCAGCAGCAGCGGATCGCCCTCAAAGCGTTCGGGGGATCTGGCCCCGCCGACAAACAGGGTAAATGCCGCCATGTCGTCCCGGCTCCTTTCCGGGAATATGGTCGAACTCCAGATTGCGCCTAAAAAGGTTTTCTTCTCCTTTTCCGGAATCAGGAATCCAAATCCGTCCAGGGGCTGCCGGATCGCCGCCTTGCGGTAGCCCAGGTACAACATTTTGACGGGGGGATAATAGACCTCCTTTAAATGACCGGCCAGCTGCGGGTCCATTTCGGCAAAAACAGCCGCCGCGCCATAGGCCGGGATCGCCGCCAGGACGATATCGGCCTCTATCTCCTCTGTTTTTCCCTGTCTGCTGTACTGAACCGCGAACCGGTCCCGGCGCCGGATGACTTTTTCCGCCTTGCACTCATACTGAAAGCGGATACCGGGCCTGGCCGCGATCGCCCTGGGAAATGCCTGCATGCCGTTTCTGAAGGAAAACATCCGGGCGCTCTGCTTGGACGTTTCGGCCCGTTTATTTCGTTCTTTGGCGCCTTTGATAAATCCTTTAATCAATCCGCCGTACACTTCTTCCAGGCGGTACAGTTTCGGAAAGGCCGATTTTACGCTCAGGTCTTCCGGTCTTCCGGCAAAAACCCCGGCCACAAAAGGATTAATGGCGTAATCCAGAAATTCGCGCCCCAGCCGTCTTTCGACAAATTGAGCAACGCTCTGATAGTAACCGTCAGGCGACTTCCCGACAAAGGGTTCAAAGAGGAGCCGCAGTTTTGCCCGGAAAGAAAACAGGTCCGTCATGATAAATGCCAGCGGGTTTGTCGGCAGCGCATGGAGGCGCTGGTTTTTTAGAATGTAACGCTTATTGCCGATTGCGCTGGCATAAACAATCTCCCCGGTCAGGCCCAATTCCGCCGCCATTTGGGCGATCAGGGGGGTCGTGTCCAGCCCGCTGTTGGGGCCGTAATCGATCAGAAATCCTTCCTCGCGCCGGCTGATCATTGAGCCGCCCGGTTCGCGCTCGGCCTCTAAAAGGGTTATATCCCAGCCATCTTTTTGCAGCCAGTATGCCGCCGCCAGCCCGGATATGCCGGCCCCCAGAATCGCGATTTTGATTTTACTTTTATTCATTTGCCATATTTTTATGCAACTGCAGGGAGTACCCTGTTGTTGCAAAAGCCGAGGATACCCCAGGTCCAAGGCGTCCAAGGGCGAAGCCGTAATATTTTACTGCGAGCCCTTGGCAACGCAGGAGATGGGGTGTCCTCGGCTTTCCCCCAGGGTAAAAAAACATGGCAAATTTTTTCTTTGTTTCAAATATCATCCCAAAACCAATTCGAATAACAGTTCCAACCGTTTTCAAATCCCTTGCTATTATTATTTCCAGGCTTTGCCATGTTTTTTATGCAGCTGCAGGGTAAAGGGCCTGTAACGTTATATCCTTCAACGCCGAAACAAACAGCCCCGAATCGTTTAATCCCTGCATGACCACGTAGTTTTCAATGCCGGCGTTTACGGCGGTTTCTCGATATTCAATCCCCAGTTCAAATAAGGTCTCGATATGATCGCTGACAAAACTGATGGGGACCACCAGTATCTGCTTTATATTTTTATCCGCCAGGTCGGCAAGGGTTTCCCGGGTCGAAGGCTTGAGCCATTGAAGCGGACCGACTTTGCTTTGAAAACAGAGATGATGGGGATGGTCGAACTCCCGCTTTGCCATGACCCGTTCAACCGTTTTCCTGATCTGGCCGCTGTAGGGATCGCCCTGATTCACCAGCCGCTGGGGGGTGCCGTGAGCGCTGAAAACGATCTGAATATCATCCCTGACCGGTTCCGGAAAACGCAACACGGCTTCATCGATCCGCTGATTGACCGCTGCAATATACATTTCATTATCGCAATAATGATCAATCTGTGCCAGCCGATCGGGGGGGCCGGTGTAAGCCCGTTGCCATTCCTTGAAAGCGGAGCCTGTCGTTGTGATCGAATACTGCGGATAAAGGGGCAGCAATACGATTTTCGAGGCATCGGCTTCCGAAAGTCTTGCAGCCGCGTCTTTGATGGCGGGCCGCCAGTAGCGCATGCCGACATGGACGTCGATCTCCCGGCCTTCGGCTACAAATGCGCGTTCGAGCTTTTTTGCCTGGAGTTCCGTCCACGCATTGATCGGAGATCTGCCTCCGATTCGGGCATATCGTTCCCTGACCTTGGGGGTGCGCAATTTCGCAATCAGCGCCGCAAAAATCTTTTGACCGAAAGGGATCCTGAAAATATCATGGTCGCCGAATAAGTTTCTTAAAAAAGGTTCGACCGCATCCGGCGAATCAGGCCCTCCGAGGTTCAGCAAGACGACAGCGTGTCGTGACATCAGATCCTTTCAAGAAGTCGTTTCAAAACCCCGGATCAGGTCTGAGAGCAAGGCGCAAGCCGATGAAAAAGCCAGCATACACGGCAGCATGTGAGCATTTTGAAGAGGCTTGCAACGCAGCTATCAGGCCTCAGATGGGGTTTTGAAATGACTTCTACACTGTTCTGGAATAACGCGCCTGATCCTCCTGGCGTTCCAGGTATCCGTCAAAATTCATCGCAATATTTCGGATCAGCAACCGGCCCATTTCGGTAACCCGGAGCTTTTTGTCTTTAATGATTATCAGCCGGTCGTCGCGCATTTGTCTTAAATTCCCTAGCCCCCACCTGAAGTAGGATTCAAAGTCGATGTTAAATTCGTCCTCGACGGCCCTGAAATCCAGTTCGAAATCGCACATGAGCCGGGTGATCACCTTGCGCCGCAGGATATCATCGGCATTGAGGCGGCAGCCCTTTGCCGTCGGCAGGGTCCCCTTGTCCAGGGCGGCGAAGTATGCCTTTTCGCCTTTTTCATTCTGGGCGTAAATTTGCCCGAATTGACTGATACTGGTAATGCCCATGGCATAAAGATCGGCGCCTGCATGGGTGCTGTATCCCTGAAAATTTCGATAAAGCCTTTTCTCATTTTGCGCCGCCGCCAGTTCGTCATCCGGTTTGGCAAAATGATCCATCCCGATAAATACATAGCCGGCGCCGGTCAGTTTCTCCACCGACATTTTCAGGATACGTAATTTCTCTTCGGGTGACGGCAGATCTTCCTGGTGAATCCGCTTCTGGTGTTTTTTCATCCACGGGACGTAAGCAAAATTAAACAATGCAATTCGATCCGGATGAATATCGATAATCGTATCAACGGTCTTTTCAAAGTTATCCGCCGTCTGAAATGGAAGTCCGTATATCAAATCGACATTCAGGCTTTCAAACCCCGATTCACGGACCCAGGCCGCCACCTGCCGGGTCAGCGCTTCCGGCTGGATCCGGTTTACCGCTTTCTGGACTTTCGCATTGACATCCTGAACCCCCATGCTGATCCGGTTGAATCCGCCGGATCTTAGCGCTGCCAGGTGGTCTCTGGTCAACTCCCGGGGGTCGATTTCGCAGCTGATTTCGGCGCCAGGCGCGATTTCAAAACGTTTCGTAATATAGGCAATCAAATCCGCAATCTCATCGGGGCTCAGATGGGTGGGGGTGCCGCCCCCCCAGTGCAGCTGAATGGCTTTTCGATCTTCCGCGATCAGGCCGCGGAGGTGATCGAGCTCCTTTTTCAAGTATTTCAGATAACGGCGAATCCTGTCCCGGTTATGGGTGACAATCATATTGCAGCCGCAGAAAAAACACAGGGTGTCGCAAAACGGCAGGTGAAAATATAATGACAGCTCCGCACGGTTTTTACCCCGATTGGTCCGGATGATTTCACTTTTAAAATCCTCATGGGTAAACGCAGGGCTGAATTGCGGCGCAGTAGGATAGCTGGTATACCGCGGCCCCGGCTTGTCATATTTCCTGATTAAATCAACATCGATGCTGAGCAATTTTTTTACCCTTGTTTTAATCGAAGTCATCCCAAAAAAAATTATACTCTAGCAGGCTGCTAAATGATTGAGCCGCCGTTTCTTCACCGTTTGCCAGCGGTCCGACCCGGGTTCACGCGCCTTCAGGTGCCGCCTATCGGAATGGCGGCGGGCATGCGCCTGCCCGGCAGCCTCAGATATCCAATCGTTCGCCGGCCCGTTTTCTCTCCCGCCCGTGGAAAACAGCGCTTTTTTCTTTGACGAAGTCGACCAGAAATTTCAGGTTGTCGGGGGAGACGTCCGGCAGGATCCCGTGACCGAGATTAAAAATATGGCCGTCATGAGGACCGTATGATTCTAAAACCTTCCAGGCCTGTCGGGCGATATTTTCATGATGCATATAGAGCACCGTGGGATCCAGGTTCCCCTGCAGCGCGACCTGGCGGCCGACCATTTTTCGGACCTCGCCGATGTCCATGGTCCAGTCAAGGCCCAATACATCCGCACCGCAGCCGGCCAGCCTGTTCAATCGGAAATGGACCCCCTTGGCAAATACGATAACCGGTTCATCCGCGCGCCTGATCTGAGAGATGGTCCTTTCAATGTATCTCAAGGAAAACGCTTCAAAATCATCCGGTGAAAGGATGCCCCCCCAGGTGTCGAAAATCTGAACCGCGTTGACGCCCGCCTCGATTTTTGCACTCAGGTACGCGGAAGCGGTATCGGCGATCATCTCCAACAGGCGATGGGCCGCCCGGGGATAATTGTAGACAAAATATTTAACTTTTGAAAAATTTTTTGAGCCCTGCCCCTCGACCATGTAGGTCAGCAGCGTCCAGGGAGAGCCGCTGAAACCGATCAGCGGAACCCTGCCGGCCAATTGCTTTTTAGCCAGCGTTACCGCATCAAGCACGTATCTTAAATCTTCCGTGGGGTCAATGGTCCTGATCCGGCTGATATCATCTTCGCTTCGAATCGGATTCGGAAAGACCGGCCCTCTGCCTTCATACATCTCCAGTTGCATTCCCATCGCTTCTGGAATCACCAGAATATCGGAAAAAATTATGGCGGCATCTACACCGATGATATCAACCGGCTGAATGGTCACCTCGGCGGCCAGTTCCGGCGTTTTGCACATGGTCATGAAGTCAGCCTGTTCGCGAATGACCCGATACTCAGGCAAATACCGCCCGGCCTGGCGCATGACCCATATGGGGGTGCGTTCAACCGGCAGCCGCCTGCACGCGCGTAAGAACAGATCATTTTTCAGCAAAGCCACTGTTTTCTCCCGTAAAAATGGTCCCGGTACGGAGCGTGTTCTGTTCCGGCTGATATGTTATTGCCGCATGGATGCCCTATCTATAATGACAACTTGCAGAATCTTACTGATAATTTAAGATATTAATCCGTTTTTGTAAATGGGAAACAGAAAGGTTATCACCAATTGAACATAAGGTAATCGAATCGACGGCGGATGATTTCCGCAAAAGGCATGAAAAACGCTGATCAAACTGACCGTTGAGCCGAACAGAAACCCGACAGGTCAAAACCGTCTATATTTCCCCTTAATCCGTTTGATGGTTTTCGGAATAAAGAAAGAAAATATGAACAGCGCTACCGAAAAGAAAACTTTAAGCGACACCAGACGGCTCCAGTCGCCCGAGGCCCAGACGTCCACAGCCGTCCCGATAAAAAACGTAAAAATAAAAGTGCCGACAATAATCCCGAGGCCGGTGCCGAAAAAATAATCCCCGAATCCGACCCTGGTCAACCCCATGCCGAAATTCATGGGGGTAAAGGGAAAATAGACCAGCCGCAGATAGAGTACGGTCGCAAATCCGTTGCGCGCGACGGCATCGTCATATTTTTGCAACTTTTCACCGATCAGGGAGGCAGCGAACTCTCTTCCCATGGTGCGACCGATATAAAAGGCCGCGCTGGCGCCCGCCATAGCGCCGATCCATACGTAAACAAAGCCCCGGTACGGTCCGAAAATGGCCGCACCCAATCCGGTCAGCAGCGTCCCCGGTATAAAGAGGCACACCCCTAGAGCATACACCAGTATAAAAATCAGCGGCGCCCACAGACCGGCCATGTCCAGAAAACGGCCCAGCGTATCTGCGGTCAGATAGCTCTTGACCGGCGTAAATCTCACCAGCAAAACGGCCGTCACTATAAAAATAAACAGCCCCGCAGCTTTTATGATACTTTTGGTGCGGTTCGGATTCGGCGGTTGCCGGACAGGCTCCATGCGCCATCTCCCCTCGAAGAGGTCAAGTCAAAGCCTTTATGTTTCGGGAACACATCCGTTGCCCGATAAATCTTCAAACAGAATGGATAGAACTTTTGCCAAACCTTTTATCCATTGTAATTTCTAAGCGTCTCTCTTGAACCCCTGGACCCTTGGCCCCCCGGACCCTTTCCAGATTCAACGAATCTGGAGATGATCTTTACTTTATGCCATTTCTCATAATAATCAAGCCCATATTGCTCCCGGCATTTCAGCTATCTTGTTTTTATTGCTATTGATACGGATTTAATTTAAGGTGGGCAAATTTAAAGAAATCCCTGTTGGGATTGCACTTTAAGAGAGGTTCCGTACATCGTTTTTTAAACTGAAATGAATTCAGCTGAAAAATCAATTGATTATCTTATTTCGCGCAGCGGCTTCGTCGGCCGGCAGCTATTAAAACTGGCCCGCTGGTTGCTCATGAACAACGGCACTGCGGTAAAATCCTCCCACGGCCTGACCGGTTTCTGGCAGCAGCAGATCCGCCACAACCGCCTGCGGATCATTCGCGCCTTGAGCGGTTTCATGATCGTTTTCTATACCTATTACATCGGAGGATCATTGACCCGCAGCGACCAGCAGACCTTTGCCAAACTTAACGGCATGGATGGAAATGCCTACCGGTTGACGCTCTATAACGCCTGCTTTTGCGGGATCCCCACCGCCATGGGTTACTTTTTGCTGGGCGAAGGTTTCAGCCTGCTGAAAGGCCTCCATTCCCTGGCGGAGCTCCCTTCTCTGATTGCCCAGCAAACCTCACTGGGCATGGGCATTCTGAGTCTGGCCGTTGATATATTTCGCATGATCGATTCCGCCTGGCATCGCCGCTGCTGGGCCCCCCTGGGAATGTTCCCCCTTCTCATCAACCTGCCCACCTATCTGAAACTGATATGGACCCGGGTCGCCTCCTCGGCGAAAGCGTCGCCCCCCTGGTATCGGGAACGCAAGTCAAACGGCCAGGAATAAAGGTCTCGTAAGGAGAACATTTATGACTGCTTTATCCTTCCATTTCATTTGTTCCAGACTTCGTCCGGCATTATCATTGGCAGCCGCTATGGGGCTGCTGATCGCCGTAATCTCATGCGCTGCATCGAACCAGATCAGCGAACCTGAATTTACGCGCAAGTCCGGAGTTGAATTTGCCAAGGAGAGCCAGAAGCTCGATGTGCCCTATGTGGTGACCCATCAGGCCGTCGTCAGGGCCATGCTGGATCTGGCTGCCGTCCGGCCGGAAGACTATCTGATCGACCTCGGTTCCGGCGACGGCCGCATCAATATTATTGCTGCAAAAAGTTACGGCGCCCGGGGCTTTGGCGTTGACTTGAACGCCAAGCTGGTAGAATTAAGCCGGCAGTACGCTTTACAGGCCGGCATCGCCGACCGCGTCGCTTTTTATGTAAAAGACCTGTTTCTGACAGATATCGGCGCGGCCGATGTGGTAACGATGTATCTGCTGCCGGAAGTCAATTTAAAACTGCGGCCCAAACTGCTCAAAGAGCTCAAGCCGGGCGCCCGCGTGGTGTCTCAGGACTTTCACATGGAAGCCTGGCGCCCGGACGACATCCGCATCGTAAAAGATGAAAAGGGCGAAGACCGATTCCTTTACCTGTGGTTCGTTCCTGCCGCTGTCGGCGGCCGGTGGCAATGGCAAATCCCCATCTTGAGCGACGATCAGTCCTTTGTTTTAGAAATTAATCAGGATTTCCAGAATATCGGAGGAACCGCACTGAATCAGAATATTCAATGGCGCATCTTTAACGCGTCCCTTACCGGCGATCAAATCCGGTTTTCCGTGATCAGTGAAGCGGATGACCGCATGGTTCGACAGGACTACCAGGGACGCGTAAAGGGGAATATCATTGAAGGAACGGTTCGACTGGGCGGAACCATTGCCCCGGAAGTTCTGAAATGGCAGGCGGAACGCTTGAACGGCTAGTGTCGTGCCCCGGAAATAGATTCAATTTTTATTTGCCGCTCATAAAGGAAAGCGGGCATATTTTGGAGAAGGCCGGCATGCGTTTCAGTCAGCAAGATCTAGGCCGATGACCAGGATTCGAATCGGATAATGGCAAACAATCATTCAGCAAATTTTTTGTCATGCCGATTCGAATCCGGACACCGGGGTACCATAGGGTTCATACCGGCCGTATCCAAAATGTGGCCGTTTTATAAGTTATTTCCGGGACGCAACACTAGACGCCATCTCAATCAAACGATTCGCTAAATGCATGAGCTGTCGCCACTTAACCGTTTGCCGGCGGTCCGTCCGGGGATAGCTTATAGTCAAAATGCATTCAGATCGATGCTGCACAATCAGGTGTTTCAAAATTTCTTTTTTTGTGATATTCTTCAGCCATCAAAAACGCAGCTTAAAAGGAGGAAACGATGGCGGTAAAAGTTCTCATCAAACGAACAGTCCCCCAGGACAAGGCCAGAGAAATCATCCCCCTTTTCCGGCAGATGCGAAGCCAGGCAAACAATCAGCCGGGTTATATTTCCGGTGAAACTTTAAAAAGTCTGGACCGGCCCGATACCTTTCTGGTTATCAGCACCTGGCAGTCATCCAATGACTGGCACAAATGGCTGTCAAGCAGGGAAAGGCAGGAAGTTCAGAAAAAAATCGACGCCGTACTGGGTGGAAAAACCGAATACGAAATATTTCATTACGGCTTTTCGGAATAACCGGGATTTGATGCTTCCAGAACCCCATCTGAAAAAAACATATGGCGCCCGGGGGCTGTGATATTTGCCGATACAAAATGCTCACGTCCTAGCGTGCATGCTCCGCTTTCTCATCGGCAGCTGTCTTGCCTGAAACAAAAGGCCCCGCCATGTGGCGGGGCCTTTTGTTATCTCATCTATGGTATTATTTTACGCACTTAACACGCGCTTTCGCGCTGCCCGGACGATATCAAAATATTCCTTTGCATCAAATCCCAGGCGAATCAGGGTTTCATCCAGGGGGATGCCGTTGAGATCGAACCCCTTTTCCAGATAAACCACATCAGCTAATTTTTCGTATTGATCATTCCGGTATTTCTGCAGCGCGCTCAGCATGTCCGCATCGTTCATGCCGCTCACATTGATCTCCGCCACGTCAATCAGATATTGCTGATAATAGGTTTTGCGCGACAGAAATTCATTCATGTAAACCGGCGCTTTGGCCCGCAGGGGAATACCATCATACATGCGGGTCCCGAACCCCTGGCGCAGATTGATCAACTTGTGCAACAGATAGCTTCGCTCCGACTCCGTCAGAAGATCATCCAGGGTTTTTCGGGTCCCGAGGGTACCGTTTACCAGACCGAGATAATACGCGATAGTCGGCAGGTTCTTGGCGGGATCGTCCGTGTTTTTTGCCTCGGGATGGCGCACGTCAATCCACGGCAGCTTGCACAGGCCGACAATGTTGAACCATGTGCGAAACAGTGGAAACCACCGTAACGCCGAAGCCTTTTTTTCAAAGGTGGGCAGCTCTTTTTTGATCTGATCCAGTGCGATGAGCCAGGCTTCATCGTGCTGCGGCCCTTTCAGGGCAAAGCCATAGCCGCCCTGCTGGGCCAGCGACTCCTTGGTGATATACATCGAAAATTCCAGGCCCTTGCTTTCCATGGCAAATTGCTCAAGTTCGGCCATGATCTCTTCCGGCGGTCGTCCGCTGCGCGAAGCCGCAAGGTTTGCAATATATCGCTTCATGTGGCGCACGCCTTTGCCGGCCTCCCCGACCAGCCCCTTTTCACCGGAAGCCATGCGATGCAGCAAATCTAAAACCGTATCGACTTTTCCCCATTCCAGTTTGAGACCGCCGGTGTCCTCCGGCGCCAGAAAATTGCGCTCAAAGGCTTCAAACAGGAACGACATCACCACGCCGGCGCTGATCGTATCCAGGCCGTACTCATCGCAGTACCAGGCATATTCGAGCATGCCGTCGACATCAAAAATTCCCAGGTTGGTGACCGCCGCCGCCGTCTCGTACTCCGGTCCGTCCACCGCAACGGTCCTGCCGGCGCAGGGTCCGGTCTTGAGGGTATATTCCTCGCAGCCCTTGGTACAGGCCAGGTTGCAGCCGGCAAAACAGCCGTCGGGTCTTCGCTGTGCAAAAATCCTGCTTTCAAATATCTTGCCGGACACGTTCCTGGCGCGTTCATCGCTGCCGTATTGATAATTATTTACCGGCAGCAGATGATTCGGGTTCATCATGTCTATCAGGGATGTCGTCCCCTGAGTGCCCAGACTCATGTAGCCCGGGTCCACTTCGCGGATGACGTTGCGGATGTTTTTGCCGGCTTCCCGCAACTGCTCGCGGTCGGCCGGATGATTTGAAATTCCGGTGGATATATCGCATTTTACAATAATGCCCCGCAGTCCCTTGGCGCGCATGATCGTGCCCAGGCCGCCGCGGCCGGCCTGTTTTGCCCGGCAGCGTTTTCGCCTGACATCGTAGTAGACGCTGTTGATACAGCCGAAAAACGTATGTCTGGCCCCCCGGCCGGCACACACGAAGGCCACCCCGGCAGGACTCCCCTCGCCTTTGAACCGGTCAATCGTCTGTTCCGCTTCGAGGAGGGAAAATTCAGCTTCAGGCGCGTCGACGATACCGATCCTGCCGGCGTCGCCGTCAATAACCACCATGACGTCTTTGGCCGATTTTCCGGTGACCGCGATGGCGTCAAATCCCGCCTGTTTGACCAGGGGGAAAAAATAACCGCCGACATTGGAATCGCAAAAGGTCCGGGTCAGGGGTGAAATCGATCCCACGATAAATTTGCCGGTGCCGGCAAACCCGCTTTCCCCGCAAAACGGTCCCCCGGCAAGGGCCAGCACATTTTCCGGGCTGTCATAGGTCGTATCCTTATGGGTGCCGTCATAGACAAGTTTCAGGCAGTAGCCGCGGCCGCCCACAAACATGCTGCGCATTTTGTCCGGAATCTTTTCAACAATGATTTTGCCGCTGCTCAGATCAACCCGCAGCAGCCGGTCGGTGTACCCTCGTTCCACCGCTGCCCTGGAATATTCGATCGATTTGTTTGGCATATTCCGCTCCTCTTGGAAAATCAACGTTAGAAGAAGCTATATAGTAAGATCGTGTTTAGCTGTCAAGTTAAAGACTTACATTGCGCCTAATTCCCGGTGCACCCTGCCCGCAAAAGGCCGCCAAAGCGCTGGGGATGGCGGCCCGACACGTCTGGCGCAACCGGGTCGATTCATTTTTAAACCCTCAATCTAAATATATGTGGTTATTATTAGTTATTATAAGTAATATAAAGAAATTTATTACCATATTAAAAAAATTATATTGACTTATAATAACTTAGAAATTATGTAATCGTGACTTTTAACCCTAAAAGCCCTGAGCGGGTGTTTACATCGCTCGTTCGGAAAATTTAAGCATAACGCAACCGGATCCAACCGCCGGGAGAATCAAATGAGAAACCTGATGACAACCAAGGAAGTCGCTCAATTTCTGGAAGTCAATGAAAAAATGGTTTACACTCTGGTGGCTGAAAAAGGCCTGCCGGCCACCAAGGTCACCGGCAAGTGGCTCTTTCCGCGCCATCTGGTGGAGCAGTGGATCGAAGTGCACACCAGCAATTACCCCCGGCAGACTGCCCACCTGCCACCTTATGAGGGGATTTTGATCATCACCGGCAGCAACGACCCCCTGCTGGACCGGTCGATTTCTCTTTTTAACACGCTATATCCCGATCATATCGCCGTTTTCGGAAACCTGGGAAGCATGGGGGGGCTGAGGGCCCTGCGGCAGAACCGCTGCCATATCGCCTCCAGTCATCTGCTGCAGGAAGATGAAGCTGAATACAATTTTGCCTTTGCCGCCAGGGAACTGGGAGCCCTGCCGGCCGTCATCAACTTCTGCCGGCGCGAACAGGGCATTCTGGTTCAACGGGGAAATCCTAAAAAGATTGCCGCCGTCGCCGACCTGGGAGCAGCCGGCATCCGGATCGTCAACCGCCCCCTGGGCACCGGCACCCGCCTGCTGCTGGACCGGGAACTGGTCAAGGCTGGCGTGGACGGCAGCGCCGTGAAGGGCTATCAGCATGAAGTCGGCCGTCACCTGGATGTGGGCCTTGAGATTTTATCCGGCCGCGCCGATGCCGGACCGGGAATCCGCGCGGTGGCCGGATTGCTCGATCTTGATTTTATTCCGCTGCGCTGGGAACGCTTTGACCTGCTGGTTTCCAAGGACAGATTCTTTGATGAGGGCGTCCAGCTGTTTTTAGGCCTGCTGGTGGAAAAGACCTTTAAAGAAACTGCAGCCCAGTACACCGGTTATGACGTGGAGTTCTCCGGAAAGATGGTTTACCCTAGGGGACCAGAAAAAAATAATGCGTATATCGGTTGATGAAAACGCGGCCGCCATATTAATCGAAAAGGTGTAAAGGCAATGAAAAAATGTTCGTTAGGTTTATTGGTGATCCTGTTGACTCTCTTTATCGCTGCTGCAACCGCAACTGCCCTGGACAAGACGCTTAAAATGTCCACCACCACCAGCACCGAGGCATCGGGGCTGCTGGATGTCCTTTTGCCGGCGCTGGAAAAGGGCACCGGCATTCAGGTGAAAGTCTTTGCCAAGGGAACCGGCGCCGCCATCCGTGACGGCATGGACGGCAACGTGGACGTCATCTTTGTACATGACCGCGAAAGAGAAGACCAGTTTGTGGCTGAAGGTTATGGCACCAAACGCTATGCCGTTATGCACAACGATTTTGTCATCACCGGACCTCCCAAAGATCCGGCCGGCATCAAGGGGCTGAAAGACGCCGCCGCAGCCCTGAAAAAAATCGCCGCAGCCAAAGTGCTGTTTATCTCCCGCGGGGACGACAGCGGCACCCACGGCAAGGAGCAGGCCCTGTGGAAATCCAGCGGCGTTCCCACTAACACCCAGCGCGTTGAAGTGATCAGCGGCGGCAAGAAACAAACCATCAGCTTCATCGTCCCCCAGGGATCCGAAAAATGGTACCTTTCCATCGGGCAGGGGATGGGCAAGACCATCACTTTCGCCGACGAAAAGCAGGCTTACACCCTGGCCGACCGGGGCACTTACATCAGCTCCAAATACGGCAAGGACGCCAAGCTCGAACTTGAAATCCTGTGCGAAGGCGGCGATGACCTGGCCAATCCCTATGGCGTTGTTCCGGTCAACCCCAAAAAGTTCCCCCATGTGAAATACGACCTGGCGGAACAATTCGCCCAGTGGCTTGTGTCCGCAAAGGGCCAGTCCGTGATAGCAGGTTACCAGGTGCTGGGAAAGCAGCTGTTTTTTCCGGACGCCGTAAAGTAAATATGAACCTTATCGTCGACAGCTTTCTTTCCGCAATCAACCTGATCCTGTCGCTGGATGCGGAAATGATCAAAATCGTTGAGGTTTCGCTGAGTGTCAGCGCGGCATCCACGCTGTTTGCAGGTGTGATCGGCATCCCCCTCGGCTTCTTCGTGGCGTTTGAGTCCTTTCCGGGGAAACGGCTCGTCATCACCCTGCTCAACACCCTGCTGGCGCTTCCAACCGTTGTCATCGGACTTTTTGTCTACGCCTTTATCTCCCGCAGGGGCATCTTTGGCGCTCTGGACCTGCTCTACACCCAGAAGGCCATGGTCATCGGCCAAGTCATCCTGGTCCTGCCGATCGTGGCGACCTTTACCATCGCCGCCATCAGCAGGATCGACGAGCGCTACCGCAAGACCGCCATGACCCTGGGCGCCGACCGCCTCCAGACCGCCAGTGTCATTTTCAGAGAAGCCCGCTTCGGGATTGTCGCCGCCCTGGTGGCGTCCTTCGGCAGGGTCATCGCCGAAGTGGGGATCAGCATGATGCTGGGGGGAAACGCCCGGGGTTTTACCCGCACCATGACCACCGCCATGGCGCTGGAATACGACAAGGGGCAGTTTGTTTTGGCAGTGGCGCTGGGAATCATTCTACTCGGCATCAGTTTTGGATTAAATCTGCTGTTTAATTTCTTTCAGGGGAGATACGACCGGTGACCCTGTATCGGCTCTCGCAGCTCACAAAAACATATAACGACCGGACGGTTCTCGACATTCCCTTTCTGGAAATCGAAGGGGGAAAGATTTATGCCCTCATGGGTCCCAACGGCGCCGGCAAGACCACCCTGCTCAACATTCTCGCTTTTCTGGACGTCCCCACCGGCGGCAGCCTTTATTTCAATTCACGGCCGGTTCAGTTTTCAGATGCCGCCCTTCAACCCCTTCGCAAGGAAGTGGCCATGGTGGATCAGCACCCCATTCTCTTCACCACAACGGTTTATAAAAATCTGGAGTTCGGATTAAAGGTCAGAAAAATTGCCAGGGGAGAGCGGGAACGCATGATCAATGAGGCGCTGGAAATGGTCGGGATGCAGGAGTTCGCCCAGGCCCCGGCCCACCGCCTCTCCGGGGGAGAGACCCAGCGGGTGGCCCTGGCACGCGCCTTTGCGGTGGCCCCCAAGGTCTTATTGTGCGACGAGCCCACCGCCAATGTCGATGAGGAAAATCAGGCCATCATCCTCCGCATCTTAAAGCAGATCAACGAACTTAAAGGGATCAGCATCCTGTTTACCACCCACGACCGCTCCCAGGCATTGTCCCTGGCGCAGGAAATCCTGCTGTTGAACCGCGGCCGGATCGTCACGGCAGCGAACCTGGACTGTGAAGCTCCCCGCCGCAAACTGGCGGGTAATCCGGCAGGCTGATCACCTAAGCCTCATTGCGAGGATTTTTACCGTTTTTGCATGAAAGCGCTTCGGGGGAGTTTCCAGTTCAAAGGAATGAAAGTATTTTGCGGAATCTTTGCCGATAAGCCGCCCGTTAGGTTCTAATCAGGCTTTTGTGACAAAACACAATAATGCTCGCTTTTCTTATCCGCCTTAACATCGACGATGTCAAAACCGGAGAAGACATCCTTCAGCTCGTCTTCGGCAAAAAAGTAATGCACTATTCCTTTTTCAGTTCCTTCCGTCGGAGCATACAGGTGATGGTCCAGCCGGACAAATTTTCCTTTTTTCCAGTCTTTGGCCGGTGGAAATTTTTTGACCACGACGAAAAAATAGCCGGCGGGATGAACGACGCGGTTTACTTCCCTGATAATTTTTCGAACAGGTTCCAGCCGATTGTGTTCAATAACCTGGACTGAAATCACGGCATCAAAATAATTATCCGGCCACGGCAGCCGCTCTATGTCTTTGCAGTGAAGCTCCGCCGCCAGTCCTTCTTCGGCCAGCCACTTTCGCGATAAACTGATCGCTTCCGGCGACACATCGATGCCGCAGACGTCATAGCCCTGCTTTGCGAAAAATACCAGATGGCGGCCGCTGCCGCACCCCAGGTCCAGGATTTTTTTTACTTTTTCGTTTCGAAATAAATCATGCAGCGCAGCGACTTCTTCCTGGGGCGCCTTTTTTTCTGCCTGCCGTTCTTTTGTCACCGCGTTCCAGAGATCAACTTTGGATTTCATAAACCAACCTCCCTAAAAAAGGTTGCAACGGAAAATCCTTGGGATCTGTCCGCAGTCGCGTTCACCGGAGGTACCCAGGCGAACAGGGGCGGCGCTGCACCGGCGGGGGGGTACGGGTCTGCTGCCGTTATAAGACGGCCGGGCGCTCAGATCCCTCCCGCCATCATCTTCTCCGGCACCTGCACCGCCACCACCTCTCCCCGGGCGCAGACCTCGCCGTTTGCCGACAGGGTGGATTCCACAACCACCTTGCGGCCCTTGACCTCCTTTATGCGGCCCCGCAGTTTCAGCGGCACGCCCATGGGGGTCGGCCTCAGGTAATCCACCTTTAAGGATGCCGTTACAAACCGGAAGGGGGGGGCCGATCCCAGTTCGCGGCCGGCGGCGCGATAGGAAGCCGCCGCCGCGCTGCCGGTGCTGTGGCAGTCGATCAGGGAAGCGATCAGGCCGCCGTACACAAAACCGGGCATGGCCATGTGATAGGGGTGGGGGGTAAAATCCGCGACGGTCTCGTCGCCGTCCCAGTAGCTTTTAATCTGGTGCCCGCGGATGTTCAGGCGGCCGCAGCCGTAGCAGTGACTGTAGTCGTCCGGGTAGTAGTCCTGAAAAGCCTTTTTATCCATAAAAACAAACTCCTCTCTTTAACGCCGCCAAATGATTGGTTTCCGCGATCTCAGGCCTGGGATTCGAGGCATCCGCGGCATACCCACTTGCCATCGACTTCAGTCATTCGGGTCGCCATGGCCGGCTCGCCGCACCGGTCGCAGATTTTGGACGCCATAATGCGGGCTTTTTCCGGCACGGGCACGTCCACTGCCTTGATGCTGAAAAGCTGTTCCAGGGGTTTGGTTAACACATCACAGGTCCGTTGAAAATGAAGTTTTTTAAATTCGGCCTGTTCCTTTTCGTCGGCACGGCCCTCCCTGACCCGCCGTGCCAGGGCCTGATGTTTTTCATCCGGCTCGAAAGCGCCGGCCTTTAAAACCACCCGAAAGCCTTTACCGGTATTTCGGCTGAAAAAGGTAAACGCATGTTTGCCGTATTCCTTATAAATAAAATTGCCTTTGCCGAAGGTGCAGCCGGTAAGCACCTGGACGGCATCCGCATCGCAAGCGTCCGTCTCCACAATCGTCACGAGCTCTTCGTCCGGGGACCTGCTCTCCTTGAGAAGTTCCAGGCCGGCCTTGGCCGCCCGGTAGCCGAGAGCTACCCCCGGGCAGGTGTGTCCGTGAAACTCAATGCATTTTTTCCAGTCCCGGCTTTTTAAAATTTTTTCAACGTTCATTTTTTCTCTCCTGAAAAATGGATCAAATCGAGCAGGGTAAACCGAAACCGGTCCGCCGCCTGGGCCGGCAAGACCGTAAAATGAAACAGGGTATACTCCTGCTCATAATCCGTTTTGGCGGTCATGCCGTCAATGGGAATAACGACGATGTAATCAAGCTCCCGGGTGGCCCTGGTGGCGGTGTTCAATACCGAGACGTTGGAGCGGTACCCGGTAATGATGAGCGTATCGACCGCAAAGAGATTCAGGTAAGACTGCAGCTCACCGCCGGTAAACTTGTCAAAACCGTCCGGATAGATGACGGGTTCGTTCGGCTTTCGGTTCAAACCGGTATAGACCGCTCCTTCCGGGGTGCCTTTGTTCCGGAATGAAACCGTATAAATGATCGGCAGGCCCGACTCCCGAGCCCGATCCAGAAATTTCGGTACGGCCGGTATGAGGCGGTTGCAAGGCAGCTCGGGATTGCCCCAGCGCTGGCTTCCGTCCAAAACCAGTACAGCGGTTTTGTTGACATCCACGGCGACAGGTTCCGGCTTCGGCAGGTGCGGTTTTTGCTGGTTCATGCCTCCTCCATTATATCAGATAGGGTCAGAAGCTGTCTCAAAAAAATATAATTGTTTCAGGAGGCGGGGAGTATTGACATGGTCTCCGCTCCGACCTCTCCATTTAACGTATCGTGTTTTTGATATGGCTTCTAGCTTCTTAAAAATTGATACTCAAACCGACATGGGAAAACTGGAAAATATCATTAAATTCCTGTTTGATGCGGGTGATCGCCGCCAGGCCGGTGCAATGGGACGGCACCAGGTGCTGAATGTCATAGGCCTTAAGGGCCTTGATGCTTTCGCTGAGCTGGACTTCGCCGGAAAAACCGATGTGCGTTCCCCCGACAATTCCGTAAATCCTGTCGACGCCCGAATTTTCGATAATATGATCAAGGGTATTGATGATGCCCGCATGGGCGCATCCCAGGACGATCATCAACCCTTTTTCGGTATGAATGGCCATGGATTGATCATCCTGGATGATGTCCGGAACAACTTTGCCTCCGTCCAGTCTTACAAAACGACCGGCCATGTCCCCCCCTTCAAAAGGGGTCATCCGCGGCACTTCTCCTGTCAGAAAGATACCGTCTTCGATTTCCAAATACTTTTCATTAATAATAAAATGAGCGCCCATTTTCTCCAGGTAGCCCCGGGTGAATGGAATACCGCCGTAGCTTTCTTTCCCGTTTTTTTCACGATACTTATACGCAAAGACATGCGGATGGGCATAAACATCGATCTTTTTTTTGCCCTGGAGGCGAAGCACATCCGGCAGGCCGCCGGTATGGTCACCGTGGCCGTGACTGAGTACGACCTTGTTGATGGCAGCCAATTCCTTATTCAAGACCAGGGCATTATGAATGATTGTCTTCCCTTTGCCGGTGTCAAAAAGAAAATTCCCTTTCCCCGTTTCGATATACGCGCTGAATCCATGCTCACCGATCGCTTCGCTGCGTCCCGGAACCACATTGTCCGTAAGAATTGTTACCCGGCCATTGACTGTTTTCATGTTCGCTTTCTCCTTTACTTGGTCGGATCGAGCCTCTGACAGCTTTTATTTTATCTGAATCCGAAAATCTGACTCCCTTGTGTGAAATGATTCCTGCTTAATCAAGCTTTTAATGATCGCAGACATTGGCTCCGATTTCAAGGGTATTGTCAAGATAACTTTTCACAAGAGTTTCCGGTTCCAGGGCCGGCGCGCCGACAACCACCTTGATGCCGTTCTGGGCGAACAGACTGACGGCGCGCTGTCCCATTCCTCCGGCGATTATGATATCGGCACCCAGGTTATGAAGCCATTTGGGCAAGACGCCGGGTTCATGGGGTGGCGGCACCAGCAGTTGTTTGTTTTTAATCTCTGCATCCTGCACCTCGATCAGCGCAAATTCCTGGCTGTGACCGAAATGGGCGGTCAGTTTGCCCTCGGCTAGCGGTATCGCAATCTTCATTTTCTTCCTCCTGTCTGTCATGCAAAAATTATTAACTGTAAACTTCAATTCCAAGAAACCCGAATGAATCAGGTTCAATCCGTATGAATTCAAAATAAAACGACTAGGCACTTTCAAGTTCGCGGCGTGTCGCCATATCCACCAGTATCCTCTCACGGGTTCTATCGATGCCCAGATCTTGCCGTTTCTTGTCGATATGGGCGATCATTTTTCTGGCGTGTTTGACAGGATCGGCTTCCAAATCCCACATCCCACCGTACATCTTCTCCAGTTCCTCAAATAGATATTTCTGAAATACCGGTGCCCCGGATATCGGCAACGTCACTCCGAACACGGTATAAACGCCCGAAACGACAAAATATTGTCCGATGCTGATGGCTTTTTCGCTCATCCATTCCGGTGCGCTTCCGGCGACCGGCAGATCACTGATGTCGTTGCCCAGTCCCCCGGCCTCAACTACTTTTGTGGCAGCAAGCAGTATGCGGCTGTTATCGACACACGAACCCATATGTAATACTGGCGGGATGCCGACGGTTTCACAAACCTCGGCCAAGCCCGGACCGCAGAAGACCGCTGCAGTTTCCGGGGTCAAAAGCCCTTCCATGGCGCAGGCAATACCGTTGCACCCGGTGGTCAGGACAATCACGTCGTTTTTAATCAGTTCCTTGACTACGGCGATATGGCCTTCGTTGTGACGGGTTCTGGCGTTGTTGCACCCGACCACGCCGGCAATGCCCCGAATACGGCCGTTGATGATGTTGTCATTGAGGGTATAATAAGAACCGCGAAAGATCCCGCCCAGATGGTATTCGATCGACTCTACCCCAAACCCGGCAACCTGAACGTGCTTGTGTTTGGGGATCATCACTTCAGCACCCCGGTTTTTGAAATTATCGATGGCCATTTTAACGATGCGTTTGGCATCTTCAATGGCATGATGTTCGTCAAATTCGATGTGAATGACATTTTCCTGTTCCATTTTTGCGATCGGATGGGTGGTAATGAGTTTGGTGTGGAAGCAGGCCGCCACGTTGGCGATATTTTGCATGATACACTGAATATCCACCACCATTGCATCGCAGGCGCCGGTGATAATCGCCAGTTCCTGCTGCAAAAACGTTCCGCACAGCGGCACCCCGTGGCGCTGCAGTATTTCATTGGCCGTACAGCAGATCCCTGAAAGCTGAATGCCTTTAGCCCCCTTTGAATTCGCATATGCGATCATCTCAGGGGTTTGAACGGCGGCAACGATCATCTCGGAAAGGACCGGTTCGTGACCGTGGATGACGATGTTGACATGATCTTCCTTCAGAACACCGAGGTTTGCCTCGGATTGGAGGGGGTAAGGAGTTCCAAAGAGCACATCCTGAAGATCGGTCGCCAGCATGGAACCACCCCATCCGTCTGCAATGGCCGCCCGGGTGCCTTGTTTAACCAAATTTTTATAATTTTGATCGACACCCATGTGGGTCCGGTGCATGATCTCGACGATTTCCCGATCGATATTTCGGGGAAGTACACTGTTTTTTTTCCATTTTTCATACAAAGGGGCCGGGGCGCGCTTCAAATACGCAAGTTCTCCCTCGGATTTTCCCCATTCATTGAGGGCTTTTTCTGCAACCTCAATCGCGATTTCATTAATATCCCGGTCCAGTTGCTTTCCATCAACTTCGACCGTAGTAACCACGTCAAAATAGGGCGCAATGGATAAAAGTTTTTCGACATCCTTTATCCGGTAGGCCTCGCTCTCCTTTCTGGCAGCCGTCATGAAGACTTCAGCCACACATCGGCCGTGATCGGAATGGGCGGCAGCGCCGCCGGCAATCATGCGGATAAAATTACGCGCCGCAATGGTATTGGGGGCCGCACCGCAAAGACCCCTGCGGTCGTCTTTGCCCTCGATCCCAGATTTGGGAAGCGGCAGGCGGCACGGCCCCATAGCGCAGTTCTTACAACAGGTTCCCTGGATACCGATATTGCAGGCTTTCATCGTGACCGCCCGGTCAAACACCGTCTCGATACCTAGCGCATGGGCGCGTTGAATCATCAGTTGGCTGGCTTCGTCAATTGTTGCTTCCACGGGATTCGCTAATTTCTTTGCCTCCAGCACTCTGGTTTCTTTTTTGTCCCCCATCTAATAGCCCCCCCTTCACTTATCATTCAAGATTAGCGTTTAATTATGACTTGAAACGAAATTAACGTCGGGCAGCGTGCCCTTTAAGGTGACAAATGCAAAAAGGTTTCCTGTCCTTTCCATTAATGCTTTAAGTACGTTGCAAAAAATTTAATGATCACAAAGATTGGCGCCGGTTTCGAGCGTATTTTCAAGATATCCCTTTATGAGCAATTCCGGTTCCAGCGAGGGGGCACCGGTAACAACTTTAATCCCGTTCTGGACAAACAGGCCTACGGCACGCTGACCCATTCCCCCTGCGATAATAACATCGGCACCCAGCTCATGCAGCCATTTCGGAAGCACACCGGGTTCATGGGGCGGGGGTATCAGCAGTTGTTTGCTTTTAATTTCTGTGCCCTGCACTTCGACCAGCGCGAATTCTTGGCAGTGCCCGAAATGAGCGGTTAATTTTCCCTCGACTAACGGTATTGCAAATTTCATCTTCTTCCTCCTGGCTGCTAAATTTTAAATATTTCTTATATCGGCATGACCTTACAGCCATACCCCCGCCCATATGCGGTCTATACGGTTGTTGATTTAAGTCCCGCCGACACTTTACTCCAGATATCCTTTACTGCCTGTCCTGTTTTTGAGTCTGAACTGTATTCAAATATGGTTTGGCCCTGAACCATGGATTTAATAAATATGGGGTCAAAGGGAATGCGCCCCACTATCGGGAGGCCCTTATCACGAGAAAACCTTTCAATATCCCGGGTAGCGTCTAAATTGATATCGAACTTGTTAACGCAAACCATTGCCGGGACTTTAAAATGCGCGGCCAAATCGACCACGCGCATCATGTCGTGTTTTCCGGACACGCTGGGCTCGGTCACGATGAGAACCCCGTCGGCCCCACCGATGGAGGCAATGACCGGACAGCCGATTCCAGGCGGTCCGTCGGTTAAAATAAGATCCGGTCCGTTTTCTTGCGCAAGCTTTTGGGCTTGTCTCCGCACCAAGGAAACCAGCTTGCCGGAATTCTCCTCGGCAATGCCGAGCCGGGCATGCACCATGGGGCCGAAGCGGGTATCGGAAATAAACCAGTTGCCGCATGACTTTATCGGAAAGCCGATGGCTTTTTCAGGGCAGAAATAGACACAAACACCACAACCTTCGCACGCCACCGGATCCACAATGAATTCTTCGGATATGGCCCCCCAGCGGCACATTTCGCGGCAAAGCCCGCATTCGGTGCATGTTTCCTTGCGGATCATCGCTTCATTTCCCGATAGAAATTCATGATGCTCCCGGATTTCGGGATTCATGATCAAGTGTAGGTCGGCGGCATCCACGTCCGCATCACACAAGACCAAATTTTTTGCGAGGGCTGCAAAGGCCGCCAGCAGGCTGGTCTTACCGGTGCCGCCTTTACCGCTGATAACGATCAATTCTTTCATTTAATTCGCTCCGACCCAATGACCATCGCTTGAATATCGTCGAATAATCGGATAAATTCTTCTTTCCATGCGGGCATTGCGTCGATCATCATCTTTCCCCGGGAATAGGTTTCGGCAATGCTCCGATCAAACGGTATCTCCATCAAAACGGGCAGTTTTTCTTTTTGTGCATATTCCCTTACACGAGTGTCGCCCATATCGCTGCGGTTGATCACCAAACCGCAGGGAATATCAAGGATTTTCACCGCGCCCACCGCAAGTTCCAAATCATGCAGGCCAAATGGCGTGGGTTCGGCTACCAGCAGGATGAAATCCGCCCCTTTCATGGAAGCGATCACCGGACAGGAGGTCCCCGGAGGGGCATCGATAATGGTTACCTGCTGCGGATCGGTAACACTGCGGACCTTTCGGATCAAGGGAGGCGACATGGCTTCGCCTACCCTCAATATTCCATGGGTGAAATCGATCCCATTGCAGACCCCCTTCTGAACAATACCCAACTCCCGTCCTTTTTCCGTAATGGCGTTCTCCGGACATACCGCTATGCAACCGCCACAGCTGTGGCACAATTCCGGAAAGGTCAATACGATATCCCTGACCACTATAATGGCCTTGTACCGACAGATTTCGTCGCATTTGCCGCAATGGTTACACATTTCCTTGTCAACCTCAGGCACCGGGGTAAAGACCGTTTCGGTTTCTTTGAATGACGGATGCATAAAAAGATGCGCGTTGGGCGCTTCAACATCACAATCCAGCAATTGAACATTTCGGCCGACGGCCTTAGCCAGGTTGGTGGCGACGGTTGTTTTGCCGGTACCGCCCTTACCGCTGGCAACACTGATAATCAATTTTAAACTCCTTTTTCTGCATTCCGACCATTACGAATTGTTTCGGGTTTACGGCTGCCGCCCTGAACAGAGACGTCCTTCTGATTGAGTGCCTTCTTCTCATCTTCTTCGGCTACGGTGTCTTTATCTTTACGAATCTGCCTGATCATGTATTTATCAACGGCACTGTGAACGGTTGCCGCCGCAAGAAAAGCGCAATGCTCTACTTCCTGGGGCAGCCTGCCGATTGCATTAACAATCGTTTCGGCGCTGATTTCTAAAAGTTCTTCGGGACTCTTTCCGATAGACAGTTCGGCCGCATATGACCCGCAGACAATACTGGGGGCGCAACCGTCCGTTTGAAAAGAGGCTTTTTCGACTGAGCCTTTCCTAAACTTTAATGAAATACAAATCGTGTCGCCGCAGGCCCCTTTCATGGATGTAGAGACGTCCGCACCCTCCAATACCCCCATGTACAGGGGGTGTTGCCATCGCTGCAAAAATGCGTCCCCATAATTTTCGCGCGCCTGTTTGAGCATCTCTTCTTGAAATTTCTGGATAAAGACATCTATATCGCCGCTCATGCCAACCGTGTCTCACTTTCATTTAAAATAAGTTTGCTTGCCGTAATGAACACAGTCAGTGTGCTGTGTCGGTTTTTTTACATCCCGGCATTAAAAATTTTGATTGATTGAGCGCACCCTTAAAATACGCCCCTAATATTTCTTCCACCGGTCCGGCTATTCCCGGAATAATATGAATACCCGACACCGCCAGCATATCTGAAAAAGTCCGCGAAACAGCCCCGCAAATGAGAACATCAATATTCAGCCGGCTGATCCGAAAACATCTTCGAGATATTTCAAGTTCGTCTAAAATGGCCTCCATTCGTTTGATTTCATTCTGGTTATGCGTTTCAACAATCAACAGTTTTGCGGCAGTATCCAGTACCGGGGAAACTTTATCCTCCCAGATCGGAACAGCGATTTTCATGGCCGATTTCCTTCCAACCAAATTTGTTCCATATGTTTAGAATGTCTTTAGGCCTATGATTTGCCTCTTCCAAAACCCTTGTTGCTGCCGCCACCCATGCCTCTGCCGCCACCCATGCCTCTGCCGCCGCCCATGCCTCTGCCGACGCCCATGCCGCGACCCATCCCCATGCCCCCACCGCCGGCCTGCGATCGAACACTCCCATTAGACCCGACACTGCCAATTCCATAAAACTCAGAGACGGGGGCCGTCTTTGTTTCCTCTAGTTCTCCTTGCTTAAACCGTGTGACGGCATGGTTAATGGTCCCGTCTTGACCGGTAATTAATTTAATTCCGGCAGCCGAAAGCGTATTAATCGCATTGGGTCCACAGTTTCCGGTGATCACAACCTTGGCCCCTTTTGCGGCCACAAACTGGGCCGATTGGATCCCGGCTCCACCGCCCAAGCCGGCGCTTTCATTTTCAAAGGCCTCAATACTCATATCGTCCGTCTCTACGATGGCAAAATAAGCGCACCTGCCGAAGCGTTGATCGATCAGTGAATCCAAATTTTTCCCGGTGGAGCTGACAGCAATTTTCATTATGAATCCCCTTTATTATTTACGCAGACATCCGGCTTGCGTTGAACAGGGAGCTGTTTCGCAGCGTTCCTCCCGGCCGCAACACGTATGCCCCCGAGTTGGTTTCCACTCCGAGCGCAAAACAGTTGCAGCCGACAAAATCCGTACCACACCCGGACTGCCGCAATGCCTGCATGTAATTGTTTCGCCTTGCTCCGGGCCCAACAAGTACTCTGATATCGTCCCGCAATGTCTGCATCTAAATTCGTAAATCGGCATTTAAAACCGCCTATCACATTTTTTAATGAAATAACCGTCTATGATATTTCCTTTCTTCCCTCCCCCCGGGGGGAGGGAAGCGGCAAAGGAGGTATCAGGGATCTGGCGAACCAAAACCCCAGCCAGTCATTTACACAGAGAAGCATTTTCCATGCCAGCCATTCTCGGGTAAAGTCTACCGCTGCGAGGTCTGCTGATAGGGTTCAAGACGGTGCAAACATAACTGGACGGGCGCTGTAATACCGGCGAGAAATAAAAGGGGCAACAGGCGGAACGCCCCTCGCCAGCACGTCGAGGGGTGTTCAACTTTAAAAGGAGTTAAATCTGAGCGGCTGCGGTCGTCAGCCGGACTGAATCCGAAATCCAGAAGTCCAAGAAAAGAATTAAACACCCGGATTCCGGCTCTGTGGCCGGAAAGACATGTTACTAAGCGACACCATAAAATTGCTTTGTTTAGAGGCGGGCGGTTTTCATCATCTTCCGCCAGGCCGCGGCATTATTGCAAAAATGCAACTATCTGCAAAATAATTTTGCAATCGTGCAATCATTTCAGCCTGACGGGCTGATGAAAAACAAGAATCGGGCGTCAGTCAAGGCGCGCGCTGATTCGACAGGCGCAGCCTGTTGGGCATATGTGAGCATTGGCGAGAACCGCGCCGCTGCATGACGGCCTTAAACGCAGTTTTTAAAAAGCCTGCTAAAAATTTTTTCCCAGCATGGCGCCTTGTCGGGGCGTTTCAATGTTCAACCGTTTGATTTTTCGCCAGAGTGTCGAGGCATGGACACCCATCTGCTTTGCGGTAGCGGCTTTATTCCAGTTGTTTTGCCGTAAAGATTCATAGATAAATCTTCGTTCAATTTCATTCCATGAATTGACCGCACCCTTCAGGCCTTCCGTTTCATTTTTCACCTTCATGCTCTCCGCCTTATGGATTACTTCCGGCAGGTGTTCAATTCCGATCAGACCATTTTTACACACCACGGTGCTGTATTCGATAATATTTTCCAATTCTCGAACATTGCCGGGGTAATCATACATCATCAAGACGGTTATGGCTTCCGGGGATATCCCTTGGATTTCCCTCCCGTTTAAGCGGTTGAACTTGCGGATAAAATGATCCGTCAGCAGCGGAATATCCTCCTTGCGTTCTCTTAATGGCGGCAGACAAAGTCTCACCACGTTGATTCGGTAATACAGGTCGTCGCGAAACACTCCCGTTTTTACCAGCAAATCCAAATTCTTGTTTGTGGCGGTCACGATGCGGACATTTGCTTTTTCCGTGCGGGTCCCCCCGAGCGGTTCATATGATTTTTCCTGCAAAACGCGCAGCAGCCTGACCTGCAGCATCGGCGAGATGTCGCCGATTTCATCTAGGAACAGGGTGCCGCCTTCGGCAAGGGCCAGACGTCCGGGTTTGTCTCTTTTGGCATCGGTAAAAGCGCCGGCTTTATATCCGAACAGCTCCGATTCAAGCAGGGTGTCAGGCAAAGAGACGCAATTAACGGTGATTAACGGACCCTTCTTACGATGGCTGAGAGAATGGATGGCTTTGGCAAAAAGTTCTTTTCCGGTTCCGCTCTCTCCTTCCAGTAGAACAGTGGTGTCATTTTCGGATATCAATTCCAGCATTCCGAACAAATCGAGCATTTCTTTATTTTTACTGATGATATCCAGAAACGAATGCTGACCGGTTAACTCTTTACGCAATGCCTCCACCACGCTTAAATCCCGAAAGGTTTCCACCCCCCCGATAACAGCGTCATTTTCGGCTTTTAAGATGGCGGTTGAAATGCTCACCGGCAGACGATTTCCCTCGGAATTTAAAATATATATGGATTGATTCACAATGGGCCGGCGGGTTTCAATCGTCTGACGCAGGGCGCATCGCTGCTCACAGATGCTGGCTTTAAAAACCTCCCAGCAGTGTCGTTTCAGGGCTTCCTTTTTGCTGATTCCGGTTATTTTTTCAGCGGCCCTGTTAAAAGAGGTAATCCGCCAGTCCGCATCCACGGTAAATACCCCGTCGGCAATACTGTCCAGAATGACCTGGGTGGGCGTTTCAACCAGATGATGCATCTTTTCCATTTTTAATGTTATATTTAAAAAATATTACGCCGGTGAACAGATCATTATATGGCCGGCCGGCCCGATCAGAAAGCCGACGTATTCATCGCGTCTTTAGGTGATGTGGCCGCTTCATTCCCTTTGGCTATTTTTCCGGCTATATCGGTAAAGGCCACCGAGGTCGGGGAGTTCCCGTACTTTTCCTGAAATGATTCACCACTATCGCCGCAGGATACCAACTTTGGGTCAAAGGGGATTTTCCCGATAAAATTTATTCCGGCCGCCCGGGCGGTCCTTTCCCCTCCACCCGAACCGAACAGGTCGACCTCTTTACCGCAGTGGGGACAAATAAAACCGCTCATATTTTCAATGAGTCCCAGAATTTTCATTTTTACCGCCCGGCAAAAATTAATCGACTTTCTGACGTCGGCCAGGGAAACCTCCTGGGGCGTCGTCACGATAATGGCCTTGGCGTCGGGAATCGTCTGGGCAACGGTCAGGGGTTCGTCGCCGGTCCCCGGCGGAGAATCGATAATCAGATAATCAAGTTCGCCCCAGTCCACTTCGCCGACAAACTGCTTGATAGCCGAATATTTCAAGGGCCCCCGCCAGATGATGGCATCGTCCTTGTTGACGATCAAGGATTCGATGGAAACCGCCCGCAGATTTTCCGAATAGTGCATCGGGCTCAACTTGTTGTTTTTCCCGACATCCAACATGCCGCTTAACCCGAGCATCCTCGGTACATCCGGTCCGTGAATATCCACATCCATCAGCCCCACCCGGTATCCCTTGTTGGCAAGCGCGATGGATAAATTGACGGACACGCTGGTTTTGCCGACCCCTCCTTTACCGCTCATTACCAGAAATTTGTTTTTTATTTTTTCCAGTGATTTTTTGACGGATTTGTCCATCTCGGCTTGAGCGACGGATCTTTCCATCTCAGATTTGGATTGAATCTGAACCGTTCCTTTCCCACGAGCTTCCATATGAACCCTCTCCTCCTTATGTGAAAAATAATCTCAACAAATTAGTTCCAACCGGTCAATTCAAACCGTTTTCCCGTCCCGCCGGGATAAAGTGCCGGGACTCAGAGTAAATGTTGAAAATCGGATTCCCGCCGCAGTTTATCACCCCTTTTTAAACGGGTCGAGACCGAAAAAATCTAAACGCCGACTATATAGAACAAAGATCGTTCATGCAAGCAGGTAAAATATTCCCGGTTTCCTTCCTAAATCCAGTGCCCTTCCACATTGGGGTTTTCCGCCGGTTTTAACTTCCCGTCTTTATATTGCATAACAGCATCTTTCACACTGCCGCTGGCACCGGTGACTATTTCTACGCCGGCGTTCTGCAATAACTGAAACGCCTTGGGGCCGCAATTTCCGGTTATCAATACATCCACCTTGTTCTTGACGATGGTTTGTCCCGCCTGAATGCCCGCACCCTGGGGCAGGTTTAAGCTCTGGCTATTGTTCACAATGCTATACGCCATTGTTTCCGAATCCACCACAATAAAATATGGCGCCCGTCCGAAGCGCGGATCAATTTTTGCCCCCAAATCATTACCTGTTGATGTTACCGCCAGTTTCATTGATCATCTCCCTGTTTGTTTTTCAAACAATTGTTCAGCAAAATTCATGCCATTGACACTTGATAGAATTATAAAGTATGTAGCACCCTAAGGGGATGTTCCTATGACCGCTCTATCTGAATGGAAAATCGTGTTGGTGGATGATGAAGCGGATATCCGTGAAGTCATGGCCATCGCTCTGGCTGATGCCGGATATGATGTCCACACGGCCTCCGATGGAAATGCCGGTATCCGTCTGTGCAAAACGGTTGCCCCCCAGATCGTCATCACGGATATCCGCATGCCCGGGATGAACGGCATCCAGGTCCTGGAAACGATCAAAAAACAACATCCGGATATTGAGGTGATCGTTTTTACCGCTTTTGGTGAAATGGACCTGGCCATCCGGGCGCTTCAGCTGGATGCCTCTGATTTCATCACCAAGCCGGTCAACGACGACGCACTGCACATGGCATTGAAGCGTGCCCGGGACCGTTACAGCGCCCGCAAACAGCTCAAGGATTATACGGCCCTGCTTGAAAGAGAATATGCCGACCAAGCCCGCATCCTGCATCAGGACAAAATGATCTCCCTGGGAAGGCTGGCAGCCAGCGTGGTCCACGAGATCAACAACCCGCTTTCCGGGATCCTGAATTATGTCCGTCTGATGATTCGCATTCTCAACCGGGGACCGCTGAACCAAGAGCATCGGCAAAAATTCGGGCAGTACCTGAAGCTGGTTGAAACCGAAACGGGTCGTTGCTCCCAAATCGTTTCAAGTCTTCTGACATTTTCCCGCAAATCACCCCTGACCTTTGAGAGCGTATCCGTCCCCGATCTGATTGAACGCTGCATCCTTCTAAGCCAGCATAAACTTCAATTGCAGCACATCAGCCTGGAAACGCGGATCGATTCGAACATTCCGCCGGTTGAAGGGGACTTTAACCAGCTGCAGCAGTGTGTCATCAATCTGATTTTTAACGCCATCGATGCCATGCCGGAAGGGGGAACCTTGACAATTGCGGGACACCATGAACCTGCCTCTTCACACGTCATCATTACAGTCACGGATACCGGGACCGGTATTTCCGAGGCGGATCTCCCGCATATTTTTGAACCGTTCTTCACCACTAAAAAGGAAGGCTACGGCGTGGGCCTGGGGCTTTCGACGGTCTACGGCATCATGGAGCGGCATAAGGGGACCGTTTCCGTGGAAAGCCAGCCGGGTAAAGGCAGCACGTTCAAACTTGAGCTGCCGGAAAAAATCAAGGATGTCGAAAAAGCGGGGTAGAAATTCATTGCGGGATGACTTAATACGTCAATTTCCCCTGGGCCAATTCCACCTTAAATCGTTTCATCTGGTTCCATACGGTCACACGGGAGACCCCCAAAAGCTCTGCTGCCAGGGATTGATTGCCGTTGGATTTCTCAAGCGCTTCTATCAGACGACGTTTTTTCATTTCACCCCTGTTCAGGGGGATTTTCTTGTCCTTTTTCTCCGATTTATTCTCCCCATAAATATTGGGCGGCAGGTGATACGGTTGAATGACCGAATCCTGACAGGTAACAAAGGCGTATTCAAAGGTGCTTCTTAACTCCCGCACGTTTCCCGGCCAGGAATATGCCATCAATATCCGCATGGCATCATTGCTGATCCCGTTGATTTTTTTATCGGTTTTAAGGCGGATTCTTCTGAAAAACGCCTCGGCCAAGATGGGGATATCTTCAATCCTCGCCCGCAAGGGGGGAACATGGATCGGTATCACATTGATCCGGTAAAAGAGATCTTCCCTGAAAAGTCCTTGCTCTACCTGCTCCTTCAGGTCTTTGTTGGTGGCGGATATAATCCGGACATTAACATGAATGGGTTGATTATCCCCCACGCGCTCGACAACTTTTTCTTCCAGAACCCGCAGCAGTTTCACCTGGGTTAAAACAGGCAAATCGCCGATCTCATCAAGAAAAATGCTCCCTTTCTGAGCAGCCTCAAATCTTCCGGCACGATTGCGAATGGCACCGGTATAGGCACCTTTGACATGCCCGAAGAGTTCGCTCTCGAGCAGCGCTTCATTTAATGACGCACAATTGACTTTCACGTATGGATTGGAGTGGCGCTGACTGTTATCATGAATCGCTTTGGCCACCAGTTCCTTGCCGGTGCCGCTTTCACCAAAAATAATCACGGGCGCATCCGATTGAGCCGCGTTGGCTATCAAATCAAACACCTGTTGCATGGGCCCGGAAACCCCCAGGATACCGTGAAAGCCGTTTTCCGATTGAAGTTCGCGGCGAAACGCCGCAATCTGATTGTCCTTTTCGACGATTTCGGTGATGTCCGTAACCGTTTCCACTGCGCCCATCACTTCGCCGGCGGAATCATACAAAAGAGAGGCATTCTTTAAAACGTGAATCAACCGGCCGCTTTTTTGAACAAACGTGCATCTGCGCATGTCCATGGAACCGGTCTTAAATAAAACACACCAGTGCTCCCCCTTATCGCGACGGGCAAATTCGAATATATTACAATTCAATATGGAGCAGGGCTTTCCCAGCATCTCATCTTTTGAATAACCGGTTATTCTTTCAATGGCCTTATTGACCGAGACAATGCATCCGCCCTTATCAACGATCATGACTCCGTCCTGGATCGTATCCACCACTTTCTTCCAATAGAGGTTCAACTCCTGTTCAAACATTAAATTTCTCCTGTTAAAAAATTTAACAATAATTAAATTTTATTTTTTAACATCTTAACATAAAAATGCAACAAAAAAATTAACACCCAGAAAAATGAGATCCTCCGGACAGACGCATTGAACACCGATGACGATGATTGTTTTTTTTCAAACCTGATTTTGCAACCGGCCTTATTAGAGCTGATTTGCCCATGCCTAGGGTTTGATCCCGACTTCCGCGGCCAGACATCCCTGAATACCTGGAAAACTGCCCTCCCGCCGCTTCCTGTTTGAGCTGGCATCCGCTTTGCAGTAACCGGGTCGGTAAAGTATCTAAAACCTATTGATGGAATGACCCGTGTTGAAAAATAAACCGGATCATATTCTCGATTTAAGAGGGGCGATTCCTCCCATTACCTTGCTGAAAGTAAGCCAGGTTTTCAGAGAAATGAAGCCGCATGAAATTTTGGAAATTCTTTTCCGGGATCCCGATACGCGAACCGACCTCTTCAAGGTTCTGCCGCCTTTTTCCTACGAACTGATGATGATGGAAGAGCTTGAGGAGGAATCTTCATTTCGGGTTCGGATGAAAAAAAGCCGGAATTTCTAAACCTTGCTCTAAACGAGAGGGTACCCCGGCCATGAATAAAACAAGTAAGCAACAGACAGCAAAAGGGCTCATCGCGTTCTTTTTCATGCAGAAATCAGGAGGGTGTTCATGTCCATAAAAATTGGGTTCTTTATTTGTCACTGCGGCATCAACATCGCTTATAGAGTACGGGTGGAGGAGGTGGCGGCCTTCGCCCGCAAACTCCCCAACGTGGTGGTTGCCAGGGACTACAAGTTCATGTGTTCGGACCCCGGCCAGGAACTGATCGAAAAAGATATTCGGGAATACGGTCTGAACCGGGTCGTGGTGGCCTCCTGCTCACCCCGACTCCATGAGAAAACCTTTCGCGGGGCCTGCGAACGCGCCGGTCTCAACCCCTATATGTTCCAGATGGCCTCTGTTCGCGAGCAAGTCTCCTGGGTCACGCCGGATGAAGAGGAGGCCACCCGTAAGGCAAAAACCCTTGCGGCCGCCGCCATTAACCGGGTCAACTACCATCACAGCCTCGAAACCCGTGAAGTCGATGTGCATCCGGACGTCTTGGTGGTGGGGGGCGGCATCGCCGGCATGCAGGCGGCCCTGGACGTCGGCAATTCCGGTCACAAGGTTTACCTGGTTGAAAAACAGACAACCATCGGCGGTCATATGCTGCAGTTCGACAAAACCTTCCCGACCCTTGACTGCGCTGCCTGTATCGGCACGCCCAAAATGGTCGAAGTGGCCCAAAATTCTAATATTGAACTCTTCTCCTACAGTGAGGTCAAGGAGGTGTCCGGGTACATCGGCAATTATACGGTAAAGATTCACCGCAAACCTCGGTACGTCAAGGAGAGCGTCTGTACGGGCTGCGGAGAATGCGCCGGTGTCTGCCCGGTATCTCTCCCCAGTGAATGGGATGAAGCACTGGGAAACCGAAAGGCCGTTTACCGCTCTTTTCCCCAGGCCGTCCCCATCACCTTCTGCATCGACAAAAAGGACCGGGCCCCCTGTGTGACGACCTGCCCGGCGGGAATCAACGTTCAGGGGTATGTCCAGCTGATCGGTCAGGGTAAATACAAGGAGGCTGTCGCGCTGATCATGGAAAAGCTTCCTCTGCCGGGGGTGTTGGGACGCGTGTGTCCGCACCCCTGTGAAAAACAGTGTCGCCGCCAGGAAGCCGATGAAGCCGTCGCCATCCGGGAATTAAAGCGTTTCGCCGCCGACCAGGTTGGCCCGGCGGATTTACCGCCGCCTGAAATCGAGGACCGCAGCGAAAAAGTGGCAGTGGTGGGCTCCGGGCCGGCCGGCTTGACGGCCGCCTATTACCTGCGGTTGAAAGGTTATGCGGTAACGATTTTCGAGGCCCTTCCAAAGCCGGGCGGCATGCTCCGCGTCGGTATTCCCGATTACCGCCTGCCCCCGGAAGTACTCGACAAGGAGATTGGCTATATTCTCCGGCTGGGGATTTCCATTGAAACGAACAAACGTTTGGGGCGGGATTTTACCCTGGAAAGTCTCAAATCCGAGGGGTTCAGCGCCATATTTCTGGCAATCGGTGCCCACAAGAGTCTGAATATCAATATTCCGGGTGAAAACGACTTCAAGGGCGTTTTCAATGCCGTGGACTTCTTGAGGGAAATTAACCTGGGAGGCCGTAACCGTCCAGGCAAGGATGTTGCCGTTATCGGCGGCGGCAACGTCGCCATTGACGCCGCTCGCATCGCCAAGCGCCTGGGCTGCGATTCCGTGACGGTGGTTTACCGTCGCACCCGCAATGAAATGCCGGCCTATCCCGAGGAAATTAGAGACGCCCTGGCGGAAGGAATCCAAATTCACTACCTGACAGCGCCGGTGGGGATCGTTGGTGATAACGGCGTCGTCTCCGGCCTGAAATGCATCAAAACCGAACTGGGGGCGCCCGACGCCAGTGGACGCCGCCGTCCGGTGCCGGTGGAAGGTTCGGAGTTCTTGATCGAATGTGACGCGATTATCGGCGCCACCGGGCAGCGGATTGACGGTGACTGGATCGCGGCGGAGAAAGGTCCGGATTTAACCCGGCGGGGCACGATTGCGGTAGATCCGCACACCATGCAAACATCCCTTGCGCACATATTTGCTGCCGGCGATGCGGTCACCGGTCCGGCATCGGTGGTTGAAGCCGTTGCCGCCGGGCGCAAAGCGGTGGAAGCCATTGATCGGTATCTCAATGATGAAAATCTGGAGGAATACGCTCAAATATTGGCGGCCGAGGAGGCTCCGGGTCAGGACTGGCAGGAAATACCCGAAAACACATACAGACGCAAACGGTCACAGCCCGCCCACCTGGCGGCGGCACATAGATCCACCAGTTTTGACGAGGTAAACGGCGGCTTTTCGGAAGAGCAGGCCCGCCAGGAGGCCGATCGGTGCCTGAATTGCGGCATCTGTTCCGAATGCATGGAATGTGTCAGGGTCTGCGAAGCCAATGCCATTGACCACAGCATGAAAGCCGAAGAAATCGAAGTCAAAGTGGGCAGCATCATTGTCGCAACAGGGTATGACCTCATGGACCCCACCCCCCTGAAACAATTCGGGTATGGCTCCTATCCCAACGTGTTTACCAGCCTTGAGTTCGAACGCCTCAGCAATGCCACCGGACCGACCGGGGGCAAAATTCTGATCCGGGATGAAAACGGCGAATTTACCAAGTCCCCTGCCAGCGTGGCGATTCTGCACTGCATCGGCAGCCGCGATGTGAATTATCACGAATACTGCTCCCGTGTCTGCTGCATGTATGCATTGAAATATTCCCATCTGATCAAGGAAAAGGTGGGTCACGATACGGCCGTCTACGATTTCTATATCGATCAGCGCTGTTACGGCAAAGGCTATGAAGAGTTTTATAAAAGATGCCAGGAGGAAGGCACCACCTTCATCAGGGGGAAGGTCGCTGAAATTACAGACCGCGCCGTCAAACCCGAAGAAGCGGGCAAGCTCATCGCCGTTGCCGAAGACACCCTTCTGGGGAGTGTTCTGCGCGTGCCGGTGGACATGGTGGTCCTGTGTTCCGCCATCGAAGCACGCCGGGATGCCAATGAGGTCGGTCGCATATTCGGAGTCAACCTGGGTGCGGACGGATTTTTTCTGGAGGAGCACCCCAAGCTGGGCCCGTTGAACACCGCCACGGACGGCGTGTTTCTAGCGGGCGCCTGCCAGTCTCCCAAAGACATTCCGGATACCGTCGCCCAGGCCTCGGGGGCTGCTGCCAAGGCCCTTTCCCTGGCAACCCGAGGGGTCGTGCAGATACCGTCGACCATCTCCTGGATCGATCCGGATGTCTGCGCCGGCTGTCAGACCTGTATCGGTTTGTGTCCGTATACGGCGATTGAGTTTGATGAGCGCCGGAGGATTTCGGTGGTCAATGAAGCGCTGTGCAAAGGCTGCGGCAGTTGCGCCGGATTTTGTCCCAGCGGCGCCGCCCAGGTAAAGCATTTCAACAAGCGCCAGATATTTGCGGAGTTTGACGGCATTATCGATGCCTTACACTCGGTGGGAATGTAGCCGGGCCAGGGGCCGGCATTCAGGGTCGGGTGCCAGGCAAAACAGATCTTGAAAACTAAAAGTCCTCATAATTTTGAAATTCGCTGAAACGATTATGACTCAAAAAGGAACGACATGAAAGCGTTTGCCCCTGAATACCAATTACCGGAAACGAGTTTAAAATATTTTGGAGGCAACGATGGAAGATTTTGAACCGAGTATCATCGCCTTTGTCTGTAACTGGTGCACCTACACTGCAGCCGACCTGGCCGGAACGTCGCGCTTGACATATCCCAAAAACGTCCGGTTGATTCGGGTCATGTGCACGGGGATGGTCGATCCCCAATATGTCATCAAAGCCTTTCTGGAAGGCGCCGACGGCGTGCTTGTCAGCGGCTGCCATCCGGGCGATTGCCATTATATCAATGGAAACTTTAAAGCCCGGCGGCGGATCAAACTGTTAAAGGAAATCCTGCCGCAATTCGGATTTGAACCCGAAAGACTCCGGTTGACCTGGATCGGCGCCAGTGACGGCATCCAGTTCGCCGAAATCATGCAGCAACTGGTATCGCAAATCAAAAACCTGGGACCGAACCAGGCCAAACTGAAAATGGTGATTTAAACGCTGAGAACCGGTGTCGGCGCGACATTACCTTGAATATCGGTTGACACGCTATTTTGGAGGAAAGAGATGGCTACAACGTGGAAGTTTGAAACTAAAGATCAGGCGCTTTTGGAATCGCTGCAGGAACTGTTACGGTCCGTTCTGGAAATGGAAGATATCAGCGCCGTTCTAGTCCCCCGGCGTCTTCCCATGAAAAATATGGTGATGCCGACGCTGGTGAGCGACCCGGAAAAGCTCGACGGGATCGATCCGCTCTCCCCGGCATTTCCCATGAACGCAGCCAAGATCGTATCCAGGCTCACCCGCAAATCCATGGGGGGCAAAGTGGTGGCGGTTTTGCGTCCCTGTGAAATCCGGGCATTCATCGAATTGGTCAAACTCAAGCAGGGGCAAACGGATGAACTCGTCATCATGGCCATCGACTGCCTGGGCGCCTACCGGAATTCGGATTATTTTAAATTTGTCGAAAAAGATTTCGAAGCAGCAGCCCGGCGCTTTTATCAGAGCGTGCTTTCCGGCCGCGGCGCCGCCGTGGACAACGTCGATCTGGCAGAGGCCTGCAAGGTCTGTGAATATCCGGTTGCAACCCATGCCGATATTCTGATCGGCCTTTACGGCGTTCCCACCGATGACCACTTCATCGTTCAGGGGCTGACCCCTGCGGGTGAAGCGGTTTTGAATCCGCTCAGCCTTGCCAAGGCACAGGAGCCGCCGGAGCGCCAAAAAACAGTTGACGAGCTGATCGCCGCCAGAACGGCCTATCGCGATCAAATGTTTGCGCGTACCGCCGAAGCCACCGCCAGCCTGGAAAAATTGACGACCTATCTGGCCAATTGCGTCAACTGTTACAACTGCCGGGTCGCCTGTCCGGTCTGCTACTGCAAGGAATGCGTATTCGTCACGGATGTGTTCAACCATGAACCGGCTCAATATCTGAGGTGGGCGGCCCGCAAGGGCGTCATCAAAATGCCCACTGATACCGTTTTTTATCATATTACCCGGCTGGCCCATATGAGTACGGCCTGCGTCGGTTGCGGCCAGTGCTCCAACGCCTGTCCCAACGACATCCCGGTAATGGAGCTCTTTCGCACCGTGGCGGCGCACACGCAGAGGGGATTCAACTACGAGGCCGGACGCAGCCTGGAAGAAAAACCGCCCCTGTCTGAATTTCGTGAAAATGAATTCAACGAGGTGGTAGGGATGTCCGCATAAAAACTGGAGAGGTGTTAACGATGACAACTGCAGCAGTCAAACTCGGAAAGAAGAAAGCGAGCCTATTTATCGATAAAGTCAAAGAGCTTCTGCCGGAAGGCGGAAATTTGAACCTGTGCCTCACCTGCGGCGCGTGCACTTCCGGCTGCCCGGCGTCGGGACTGGAGGAGATGGATCCACGCAAGTTTCTGCGCATGGCGGCGCTGGGATTGGACGAAGAGATCACTGCAACGCCCTGGGTCTGGATGTGTACCATGTGTAAGCGCTGTATTTACGTTTGCCCGATGCAGATCGATATCCCCCAGTTGGTGTATCACGCCCGCAACGCCTGGCCGCGTGAAACCCGACCCAAGGGTATCCTGGGCTCCTGTGATATGGCCCTGCGCAATGACAGCTGCAGCGCCATGGGGGCTTCCCCCGAGGATTTCCAGTTCGTGGTGGAAGACGTACTGGAGGAATACCGCGAAGCCCAGCCTGAATTTAAAGACATGCAGGCGCCCATCGACAAGCAGGGGGCCTATTTCTTTGTGAATCAAAACTCCCGCGAGCCGGTAACCGAACCGGACGAGATGGTGCCCCTCTGGAAAATCCTGCATCTGGCGGGCGCCGACTGGACTTACGGCAGCAAGGGCTGGGGGGGAGAAAATTACTGCATGTTCCTTGCTGATGACCAGGCCTGGGAGCACATCGCCCGGACCGCCGCCAAGCAGGCCGATGTACTCGGCTGCAAGGTCTTTCTCAACACCGAGTGAGGGCACATTACCTTTGCAGTCCGGGCCGGACTGAAAAAATTCAATATCGAACATAAGTTTGAGGTTGCCAGCATCTACCAATACTACGCCAAATGGGTCCGGGAGGGAAAATTGAAAATCAACGCCGACTGGAACAAGGATTTGAAGATCAAGTTTACCGTTCAGGATCCCTGCCAGATCGTGCGCAAAAGCTTCGGAGATCCGGTGGCGGATGATTTGCGTTTTGTGGTCAAAACGTTGGTGGGCGAAGAAAATTTCATCGAGATGCATCCCAACAAAAGCAACAATTACTGCTGCGGCGGCGGCGGCGGCTTTCTGCAGTCCGGTTATGTCGAGGCCCGCCGTAAATACGGCGAGCTGAAACTCAACCAGATCTTGGCCACCCGGGCGGATTACTGCATTACGGCCTGCCACAACTGTCACGCCCAGATTCACGATTTGGCCGAACACACGAACGCAAAGTATCATACGGTTCACTTGTGGACCCTGATCTGCCTGTCCCTGGGAATTCTGGGGGAAAACGAACGCGAATATCTGGGGCCGGATTTGAAAGAGGTGGCCGTTTATGGCGCTTAATGGGGTCAGGGGTCGGGTTTCAGAGGTCAGGAGTCATAGGTTCTTTTCCTTGCTCCCGACACCTGAGCCCTGATACCTGAAACCCATAAATCGGAATACGAGGTTAATACACGACAGATTATCAAAGAGGCTTTATCATGAAAAAAAAGGTGGGCACGGCTTTGGTGGTGGGTGCAGGAATCAGCGGGATCCGGGCGGCTCTGGATTTGGCTGAAAATGGATACGGGGTGAAACTGATCGACCGATCCCCCCATCTGGGCGGAATTCTGACCCAGCTCGACTACCAGTTTCCCACGAACCGCTGCGGGATGTGCAAAATGCTGCCGCTGGTGGACCGGGATGCGTCCTCGCAATACTGCCTGCGCAAGGGGCTCTTCCATGAAAACATTGAAATTTTAACGTCCACCGAACTTGTCTCGGTGGCGGGCGAATCGGGGAATTACCGCGTAAAACTCCGTCAGAAGCCCAGCTGGGTGGACCCGGAACTGTGCGTCGGCTGCGGCGCCTGCGTACCGGTCTGTCCGGTGGAAGTTCCGGATGCGTTTAATGCCGCCTTGGCACGGCGCAAGGCCATCTACTTGCCGGTACCCCACGCCATCCCCAATCCTTTCGCCATCGACGTGACGGCCTGTACGCGGTGCGGCGCCTGTGAAGCGGTCTGCCCCACCGGCGCCATTCGACTGTCCGACCAGGAAAGAAAAATGTTTCGCATTCTCGTGGTGGACGATGAACTGATTGTGCGCGATTCGCTCAAGGCCTGGCTGGATGATGAAGAAGGGTTTATGGTGGATACGGCCGAATCCGGACCGGACGCCTTGGACAAGTTAACCAAGAACTCGTATCAATTAATGCTGCTGGATATCAAGATGCCGGAAATGGACGGCGTGGAGGTTCTCCGAAAAACCAAAGATATCCTGCCCGATATCCAAGTGGTGATGATGACCGCCTACGCTACCGTCGAGACGTCCGTCGAAGCCATGAAGATCGGTGCGCTGGATTACCTGATTAAACCCTTCGACCCGGAAACACTCGTACCTAAAATTCTGCAGCTTTATGAAGATCTTGAGACTTCCCGGGCCAGGGAGGTGGAAGTGGGGGCGCTGGTCCTCTGCGGCGGCAGCAGCTATTATAATCCGGCGGATGGAAAAAACACCTTCGGCTATAAGAACCTTCCCGGGGTTATCACCAGCCTGGAGTTTGAACGCCTCATCAGCGGCACCGGCCCATGTCAGGGCCGCCTGACGCGTCCCGAAGACGGCAAACCCATCCGTAAAATCGCCTGGATTCAGTGTGTCGGATCCCGGGACCTGCAAAGCAGCGCCGATTTTTGTTCAAATGTCTGCTGCATGATCGCCGTCAAAGAGGCCCTGCTGGCCAGGGAAAAATTCGGCGAAGCAGTGGAAACCACCGTCTTTTATATGGACATGCGCACCTTCGGCAAATCGTATCAGCGCTATCGCAACGCGGCTGAAAAGACTCACGGCGTTCACTTCGAACGGGGCCGGGTGCACTCGGTCATCAGGGACGGCACCACCGATCAAAACGGGGAAGATCTGTCCGTCCGCTACGCGGACGCCGGCGGTGCCATCCGGGATGAACGTTTTGATATGGTGGTCCTGGCCGTCGGCCAGCGTCCGGTGGCGGGGACGATTGAATTGTCGAAACAGCTGGATATTCCCCTGAATCCCTGGGGATATTGTCAGACCGAACCATTTTCCATGACAAAAACCGGAAAAGACGGAATCGTCGTCGGCGGCGCTTATTCCGGCCTCAAAGACATCAGCGAATCCGTGATTCAGGCATCGGCCGCGGCCTTATCCGCATCCCGGGCGATTCACAGTGTCGGCGGCAGTCTGGCATTGGAAACCGAGCCCGCCCCTGAACAGGCCGGTCTGGCGAGGGAATTACCCCGGACACTGGTAGCTATCTGTACCTGCGGCGATGCGCTTTCGGAATTTGCCAGATCTCTGGAATTGTCGGCACGACTTCAAAGCGATCCGGCCGTAAGCGCAGTGGAATTTGTTGATCGAATCTGTACCGCCGCCGGGTGGGAAACCTTGCTGCAGGTTGTGGAAAAGCATCGGCCCAACCGGATTCTGATCGGCGCCTGCCTGCCCTGCGTCTATGCACCGAAAATCAAGGCGCTCGCCGGCCGCGCCGGCCTGAACCCGTCGCTGACGGACGTGGTGGATATCCGCTCCCCGGCATTTGAAACCCTCGATCCTGAAAAACCGGCCGACACGAAGCATATTATCGCCATGATGGCAAGCGCCCTCTTGACCGGTTTGGCCAGGCTGAAACGGGTGGACCCCTCACCCGTAGCCACCATCAAGGTCCAGCAGCAGGCCCTGATTGTCGGCGGAGGCATTGCCGGAATGACGGCGGCGCTGGCAATTGCTGATCATGGATTTCATGTCGACCTGATCGAAAAGGAAGACCGGCCGGGCGGAAATCTGACCTGGCTCCGGGGCACCCTGGAGGGTCAGGCTGTCAAACCCTTATTGGATGGGACCCTTGCGAAGGTTGAAAAACACCCGCTGATCGAAGTTCGCACCCAAACCCATGTGGTAGGCGCTTATGGTCAAGTGGGTAATTTTTTCACAACCATCGAAAACCAGGACGGTCGGACCGATACTCTCCGGCACGGCGTCATTATTCTGGCCACCGGCGGCGCCGAAGCGATCCCCAGCGCCTATCATTACGGGGAGAGCGACGTGATTATCACCCAGAAGGAACTTGAACAAAAACTGGACCGAAACGAAATCGATCCTTTGAAGCTGGAATCGGTGGTCATGATCCAGTGTGTCGAATCGCGCGAAGAACCGCGCAACTATTGCAGCCGAATCTGCTGTTCATCAGCCTTGAAACACGCCCTGGCGTTAAAGCAGATAAACCCTGAAATCGAAATATTCATCTATTATCGCGACATGATGTCCTATGGATTCATGGAGACCTATTTTACCCGCGCCCGACAGGCGGGGGTAATCTTCATCCAGTATGATCCCATGCAAAAACCGGAGGTCATCCCGGCAACCGAGGCTGCCGGCGGCAGCCCTGTCAGCGTCAAAGGCTATGATCCCATCCTGGGGCGTCCCGTGGAAATCGAGGCCGATCTGGTGGTCCTTTCCATGGGGGTGGTGCCCGGCCTGCCGGCGGACTTGGCGGCGTCCCTGGGAACTTGTCTGGATCAAGACGGTTTTTTTCAGGAGGCTGAGGCCAAATGGCGACCGGTCGACGCCATCAAGGAAGGCATATTCGCCTGCGGGCTGGCGCACTCGCCCCGTTCCATCGCCGAGGCGGTTACCACCGCTGAAGCGGCGGCCCAGCGCACCCTTCGGATTCTGTCGCAAAAATTTCTACCGGCCGGAAAAATTGTGGCCGGGGTCCATCATGCCCTGTGCAGCCTGTGCCAACGCTGTATCGATGCCTGCCCCTACGGCGCTCGCACCCTGGATGAGGACGTGGAAAAAGTCTTGGTAAACCCCGTGATGTGCCAGGGCTGCGGTTCCTGCGCCGCTGTTTGTCCCAACAGCGCATCGTTTTTGGAGGGATTTCATGAAGAACAGATGTTTGAGACGATCGACGCCGCCTTGGAGGGAACTTTCGGATAGAAGCCATCCTAAAAATAGCCGATGACGTTTAAGGGCAAGGCGCAAGCGGCTCAACCGAGCTTATCGCAGGCCGACGAAAAAGCGCAGCATACCCGAAAATATGGGAGCATTTCCAGGAGGTTTGCAGCGCAGATATGGAGCGTTGAAATAGCTTCCAATAAAAATTGCGACATTTTATTCATCACTGAGGATTGACCATGAATCAACCGGAGCTTAAGCAAAAAGAAAACACACCGAATTCTCTGCCGGATCCGCTGGTATCGGTCCAGAATATGATCAAAGCCTGTATCCAGTGCGGTACCTGTACGGGTTCCTGTCCCAATGCCTTTGCCATGGATCCGACCCCGCGCCAGTTGTGGCGCAGGGTCCTGCTGGGGCAAACGGACGAAATATTCAGGAGCCAGACATTCACGCTGTGTTCAGCCTGTTATTATTGCACCCTGCGGTGCCCCCGGGGCCTGCCGTTGACCGAGGCCATGGGTGCGCTCAAGCAGATCGCCGTCCGCGATGACCTGAAACGATACAAAAAGAGTATTCGGTTCTACAAAAGCTTTCTCAGCAGCGTTCGCCGCCATGGTCGCGTGCATGAGATGGAGTTTATGACTCTTTATTTCCTGTCCATGAAAAGTCCGTTTCTGCCGCTTAAGTTTACCCCCCTTGGACTGCGCCTGATGGGTAAAAGAAAAGTCGGCGTCGAAATCCCGTCCCGGAAACCGAATCCTTTGGACGCCATTTTCCGCAAGGTCGAAGAGATGGAGGAGCGCTCATGAAATATCTCTACTATCCTGGTTGTTCACTGGAAGGAACCGCCCTGGAGTACAATGAATCCACCAAGGCATTCATGCGGGCCGTGGGCGCGGAACTGATCGAACTGGATGACTGGACCTGCTGCGGCGCCACCGCCGTCGAATCGGTCAGCCGCCTGTTGGCCCTGGCGCTGCCCGCCAGAAATATCGCGTTGGCGGAAAAAATGGATGATTCCAAAGATATCCTCGTCCCGTGCAGCGCCTGCTACCTGAACCTGAAAAAAGTAGAAGAAAAAACCCGCAAGGAACCCGAACTTCAAAAAAAACTGAACGAAATTTTAAGCATAGAACAACTGCGACTGCAAGGCAAAGTCCGGGTCCGGCATCTTCTGGACGTGGTTGCCAATGACCTGGATCCCACGGTCCTTCGGAGCCGGGTTCAACAATCCTTTTCCGGATTTAAGATTGCGCCGTATTACGGCTGTCAGTGCCTTCGCCCTTACCGGGTTTTTGACGATCCGGAAGACCCGCGTTCCATGGAACCGCTGATTGAAGCAACCGGGGCGGAAGTATTTTCCTGGGACATGGGAGGCAGGTGCTGCGGCGCCTCCCATATGAATACCAAAATGGAGGTGGGGCTCAGCCTGGTAGCCGCCATATTGAAACAGGCCAAAGGGGCTGATGCCGTCATTACGGTCTGTCCCATGTGCCAGATGAACCTGGAGGCATATCAGCGCAGGGCTGCAAAACAATTAAATGAAGATCTGGACATCACCATACTCTATCTGCCGCAGCTCTTGGGACTGGCCATTGGCTTGTCGGAAAAGGACCTGCGCCTCGACTTGAACCTGTCACTAAAAAAGCAGTTTCGTGAAAAGCTGAACGATAGACCTGTTCTTCCGGAAAACGCAGCCGAAAGCAGCCGGCAGACCGTTTTAACCAACGCCTGAAAAAGAGGTTATGTCGGGGACCCTCTAATGAAAGGTGCTTTCACGTCGTTTAATAATTTGCGCCACAGCCTGGGATTTAAGCTGATTTTAACCGTCGGCGTCACCCTGCTGCTGTCCATCGGGATCTGGGCTTTCTTTAACATCAAGTACCAGCAGGCGAAGCTCATATATCATATCGTTGCCGATGCCGACCGGTTGAGCCACACCATCATCCTTGGCACGCACGATGCCATGCTGCACGACTCAAGAGGCGATATCGCCCGGATCATCGAAAACATCGGTCGGCAAAAAGAACTTCGCGCCTTACGAATCTACAATAAAGACGGGGTGGTAAAGTATTCGAGCCGGCCGGCCGAGATTGACCAAGCCGTTGATATCCAGGCAAGAGTCTGTTCGGTATGTCATCTCTCGAGTCCGCCGCTGTCTCAGGTTGATTTGGCAAAACGGGCCTGGTTTACCACCACGCCGAAAGGGTCGCGCCAGATGGAGATCGTTACGCCGATCCGGAACGAACCCCGGTGCACCTCCGGTCCTTGCCATATCCATTCGGGTGAAAAAAAATTTTTAGGCGCATTGAACTTAATTTTTTCCCTTGAGCAGACTGAAAAAGAGATCCTCCATCTTGAAAAAGGAATCATTGCGCTGGCGGGTTTCGTTTTTCTGGTAACCTCCACGATTATTTTTGTTTTCGTGATGAGATTCGTCAATCTCCCCATCAAGAAGCTGATCATCGGCACCCACCGGATTGCCAAAGGAAATTATCTCGGCCAGGTGGACATTTCCGGGCCAGACGAAATGGGGCAATTGGCAGCCGCCATAAACAAAATGGGTCAAGAAATCTGGGAAAATCAGGCGGAGCTCAACCGTCAACGAAACGAATACCAATCGCTCTTTGACCATGTCCCCTGCCTGATTACCGTGCAGGACAAAGACTACCGTCTGATCGGGGTTAACCGCGAATTTTCTGAAAAGTTCAGGCCGACCCTGGGCGAATACTGCTACCAGGTCTACAAGGGACGCAGCAGTAAGTGCAGTGAGTGTCCGGTCGAACAGACCTTTAAAGACGGAATGTCACATTATGCGGAAGAAACCGGTTCAGATAAGGATGGAACGGTGACCCACTGGATCGTAAAAACAGCGCCCATTCGCAATATCAACGGAGAGATTGTCGCCGCCATGGAAATGAGCGTGGACATCACACACAGCCGGATGCTTGAAGAAAAACTGGAAGAGTCGGAAAGGAAATATCATGAAATTTTCAATAATATGCCCAATCCAGCCTTTGTTCTGGATGGGCATAAGCTGCAAATTTTAGACTGCAACCAGCGTGTAAAAAATATTTACGGCTTCAGCAGGGAAGAGTTGATTCAAACCTCATTTCTCGATCTCTTTAAGGATAAAGAAATGGGAGCGAATACCTTAAAAATCAGAAACTCCAGCGTACTGCATCAGGCGACGCACCTGAGAAAGACCGGTGAGACCATTTATGTGGATATCTGGATCTCGCCGCTGATATACGAAGGACAATTGGTATTTCTGGTGACCACCAGCGATATCACCCAGCGGCTTGAAACCGAACAGCAGCTCATCCAGGCCGGTAAAATGGCCACCCTTGGCGAAATGGCCACCGGTGTGGCCCATGAGCTGAACCAGCCCCTTTCGGTTATCAAAACCGCCAGCAGCTTTTGCATCAAAAAGATTCAAAAAAACGAAGAAATAGCCGATAAAACCCTCTTCACCATGCTGAATAAAATAGACGGCAATGTCGACCGGGCTACCAAAATTATCACGCATATGCGACAATTCGCCAGAAAGACTGATATGAACCTGGTGAAAGTGCAGATCAACGACATCCTGCAGCGGGCCTTCGAGATTTTCAGCCAGCAGTTGAAGCTGAGAGGAATTGAAGTCGCCTGGCATTTGGCGCCGGATCTACCGCTCGTCACAGGTGACCCCGACCGGCTGGAGCAGGTATTTATCAACCTGATCTTAAACGCCAGAGAGGCCATGGAGGAAAAATCAGCCTCCATGGCCGCAGAAAGCATTGAGAAAAGAATAACGCTTAAAACAGCCGCAAATGGGGAAAAGGTTACCGCTGAAGTCTGTGACACGGGAATCGGAATCCCCAAGGCGGTTGCGGACAAAATTTTCGAACCGTTCTTCACCACCAAAGAAGTGGGGAAAGGGACCGGGCTGGGGCTCTCTATTAGTTATGGTATCGTTAAAGACTGCGGCGGAACCATTCGGGTCAAATCAGAAAGCGGCCAGGGAGCGTGTTTTATCATAACGTTTCCTCTGCCAAACAAGGCGCAATGAACCAAAATCAAAAAAAAGCTCCGGTTTTACTGGTAGATGATGAAGAAGATATCCGTGACGTTTTGGGGATATCCTTATCAGATTGCGGCTATGATATCATCATGGCTGAAAATGGCGAAACAGGCTTGCGCCTGTTCCGGGAAATTAATCCGCAGATTGTCCTGACAGACATTAAAATGCCCGGCATGGACGGAATTGAGCTGCTGCGAAGGATCAAATTCGAAAATCAGGACACGGAAGTCATCATGATCACTGGTCATGGAGACATGGATCTGGCCATTGAAAGCCTTAAACATGAAGCCACCGATTTTATCACCAAACCGATCAATGTGAATGCCCTAGAAATTTCGCTGAAACGGGCCCACGACAAGATTCGTATGCGGGAGCAATTGCGAGAATATACCCAAAACCTTGAACAGCTGGTGCGCGAAAAGACCGAGTTGCAGGATCACCTGTCATCTCTGGGTCTGATGATCAGCTCCATTTCGCACGGCATCAAGGGGCTCTTAACCGGCCTGGACGGCGGGATGTATCTGCTCGATTCGGGTTTCGCCAAGCAAAAACAGGATCAAATCCAGGAAGGCCTCGATGTTGTTAAGATCATGGCTGAACGCATCCGCAAGATGGTCATGGATATTCTCTATTACGCCAAGGAGCGCAACCTGTCCTGGGAGCGCGTCAACGTCTTAAGCTTTGCAAATGAGGTCACCCAGACGGTGGCACCGAAATTCAAGAAGCAGGGTATCAAACTGGTCTGTGAATTCGATCCTTCGTTGGATGAGTTTGAGATCGATCCCGGTTCGGTCCATGCGGCCCTGATCAACATCCTGGACAACGCTGTGGATGCCTGTGTCAACGACAAATCCAAAGAGGCTCACCAAGTCCGCTTTAACGTCAAAGATGATAAAGATCACATTGTATTCTTCATATCCGACAACGGTATCGGTATGGATGCCGAGACCCGTGAAAAAATCTTTACGCTTTTTTTCTCGTCCAAAGGGAAGAAGGGAACGGGATTGGGCTTGTTTATTTCCGATCGGATCATCAAGCAGCACGGCGGAACAATTGAGGTCAGTTCGACTCCCGGAAAAGGATCCAAATTCAGTATTAATATTCCAAAAATAATCCCCAAGGCCGTGAGGCGACCCCATAATTCAGGCGCTTAAAAATGAACTCTCCCCGCAGCAAGTTGCGGGGTACCACGTCGGTTCAAAATAGTTTAGCCGATAGTAAGGAAATTTTTCTTTGTTTTATCCATCCCCGCTGCAAGCAATAAGGAATTCCAAGTTAAACAGAAATAGCCGCCTTTTTTCATTCCGATTTCCAATTTCGTTATTATGATCATATGAGCATATTATCTCTTGACAGTTTGATTCATAATATTTATATTATGCTCAAATGATCATAACAAAGGAATTCGCTTGTGCCCAGACCCAAAAAAACCAGATTTGTATCAGCCTATCCGGTCATTGCGGCCTTTGTCCCCCACGGCATGCCCATCACCGGTGAAGTTTCCATGTCCATCGAGGAGCTAGAAGCTGTCCGGCTCAGTGATTTTGAGAACCTGGACCAAGAAACCGCTGCCGGCATGATGGAGGTCTCCCGCCATACCTTCGGCCGAATTCTATCAGATGCACGCAAAACCATCGCCGAAGCCCTGGTTACCGGAAAGGCACTGAAAATAGCGGGGGGTGTCTATGAACTCCGGGGTATGGGAAGGCGCCGCCGCAGAAGGGGGCGAGGATGGTAGCGTATAGAGGCTAAATAAGATTAAAATTTTTAAGCGGACGCCATGTTTCTCTATTCCAACCCGGACAATAAACAAAAAACAAGGAGGTGGAAGAGATGCCCAAAAAAGACGGAACCGGACCCCAGGGCCGGTGTTCCAAGACAGGAAGAGGCCTGGGTCGATGCAATTCAACAGGCCAGGCATCCGTCCGGCCGGGACAAGGCGGCATGGGGCCTGGTCGAGGAGCCGGCCGGGGTCGGGGACAAGCAACCGGGCAGGGCGCCGGTCGCGGCCAAGGAAAAGGCTGTGGCAGGCAGCAATACACACTTAACCAAAGGATAGAGGAGGTGATACAATGCCAGGATTTAACAGAACAGGACCTGTGGGGGCCGGCCCTATGACCGGTGGACGTAGAGGCTTTTGTAATCCTGCAACAGTCGGATTTTTACCGTTTTACGGCGGCTATGGCTATGGTCGCGGTCTTGCGATGAGAAGAGGCTTCAGGGGCGGTTACGGAACCGGCCCGGGGCGTGGGTTTGGCCGTGGATATGGGTGGTATCCTCCCACTGCCGCTCCGTTTTATCCACCGGTTTATCCGATGGGCGCAACCAGCGAAATCGACAGGCTCAAGGAGCAGGCCAACTATATGAAAGACTCGCTAGATGAGATCAATCGCCGGATTGACGCACTGGAAAAAGGTTCGGCTGCGCCATCTTAGCATATCGATTGTGGGGCAGGGGCAGATAACTTTCGGGGTGGTCAAATCGCCACTTCCCATTTATATAAAAGGATGAACAGCATGAAAAACCAGGACAAGGCCCTGACGGATATTGAAAAATTATCGATTTTACTGCCGCACTGGCTTCACCATAATAATGACCATATCCGCGACCAGGAAAAATGGGTCAAGGCGGCCGAAGATGCCGGGTTTACTAAAGTGGCCGATGAACTGCGCCGGGCGATCGGGTTTTTCAAAAGGGCAAACCGGCACCTTGAGAAGGCCGATTTGTGCTTGAAAGTCAAAATCGCTGACGCCCCATAGTGCAAACCGAAAAGGGCTACATTGCAAATAAAGCGGCGGGTATCTTTGCAACTTGATGAATCTAGTCCCTTTTGGCTCCATTCTTACCACATTGTGTGACATCCGATTGACCTGCATTTATATTTAAGGTATTTTAATAGACGGTTGCCGGATTCCGGCGGCAACTTATTCTCTTAAAAATGCAAACAGACGGTGAACCGATGTCAACCACGTTTCAAGCAATTCGACAAAGCCTCGTTTCCAAATTTGTCATCTCGATGGGGCTCACCCTGATTGTCAGTATTTCCGCGTGGACCTACCTGAATTATGTCTACATGGAAAAAATCGCCGGCCAGGTCGGTCTTCTTCGTGAAGTGCTTCTGTTCGAAAAATGGCTGCTGGCGCTGGCCATTCTTATTTTCGTTTTAACCGCCGCCGTTATCTTATTCTTTGTATACCGGTTTGTTTACCGCCCCATCAAACTTCTGATCAGAGGCACCCGGCTCATTGCCAAGGGGGATTATTCGAACCGGATTCAAATCAATCAAAAGGATGAAATGGGTCAGCTGGCGGCGGCCATCAATCAGATGGGCAAAGAAATCCGTGAAAAGCAGACGGAACTCAACAAACAGCGGGCGGAATATCAAACCCTGTTTGAACTGGTTCCCTGCATTATCACCGTACAGGACCGAAGCTACAAGCTGGTTCGCTACAACCGGGAATTTGCCGAAAAATTTGACCCCAAACCCGGCGATTACTGCTATTACGCCTACAAGGGCCGCAGCGAAAAATGCCCGGTCTGCCCGGTGGAAAAAACTTTTGAAGACGGCAAGTCCCATTACAGCGAGGAAACCGGTTTTAATAAAGACGGCAGCGCGGCGCACTGGATCGTCAATACATCGCCCATCAAAAACGATAAAGGTGAAATTGTTGCCGTCATTGAAATGAACCTTGACATCACCCATCGCAAGCTGCTGGAGGAAAAACTGGAAAAATCCGAAAAAAAATACTACGCGATTTTCAACAACATCCCCAATCCGGTCTTTGTCCTGGATGTTGACACCCTGGAGATACTGGACTGCAACGAAAGCGTCAAGTTCGTTTACGGTTATCCAAAATCCGAAATCATCAGAAAATCCTTTCTGGAGCTCTTTTCGGAAGAAGAAAAAGAGACGTATGCCGAAAAGATCAAGACATCTGCCTTCATCAACCGGGTCAAGCATCTGGATAACAAGGGCCGGACGTTGTATGTGCATATCCGCGTGTCGCCTTCGGAATATCCGGGCCAAAAGGTGCTCCTGGTTACCACCAGCGATATTACCAAGATTTTTGAAGCGGAGCGGCAACTGATTCATGCCAGTAAAATGGCAACCCTGGGAGAAATGTCAACCGGTGTGGCCCATGAACTCAATCAGCCCCTGTCAGTCATTAAAACCGCCAGCAATTATTTTATGCGAAAAATAGGCAAAAATGAAAAAATTGATGACGAAACCCTTTTTACCATGGCAAAGGAAATCGACGGCTACGTTGATCGCGCGACAAACATTATCAATCATATGCGACAGTTCGGCCGCAAGTCGGATTTGACCATGGAGCCGGTTCAGGTTAATGACCTGCTGAAAAACGCCTTTCAGATTTTCAGCCAGCAGTTGAAACTGAGGGAAATCGAAGTGGTCTGGACGATTGAAAAGGACCTGCCGGAAATAATGGCGGACCCGGGCCGCCTGGAACAGGTGTTTATCAACTTGTTGATCAATGCCCGGGATGCCATTGAGGATCGATGGCAAAATCAAAAAGCCGGCCAAGATGACAAACGCATCACCCTCAAAACAGTGTCTGAGGGCAAGACCGTAATCATAGAGGTTCGTGATACCGGCACGGGAATTCCCGAAGCCATTTCCGACAAAATATTTGAGCCTTTTTTCACTACCAAAAAGGTAGGCCAGGGTACCGGATTGGGCCTTTCCATCAGCTACGGAATTATCAAGGATTGCGGCGGCACCATTCAGGCCCTGTCCGGCAAGGAAGGCGGGGCTCGCTTTATCATCAAGTTCCCGATACCCGACCCGTTAACCCGTTGACCCCAACTTCCCGCTGAAAATATAAACCCCTTCAGCCGGAAACGGATTTATCCGCCGGTTGTAGCGGAACCTAAGTTTTAATGATGCTCCCCGCCGCAAGCGGCCGGTGTATAAAAATCAAAACAACTAGAACCCGCCTTCTTTGGAATTGATTTCCACCTAAACATAAATTTCCCTTGACAGGCCTTTTTTCTTTCTGCATAATTCATACTAAAATGATATAGATTAAAATAATCTGATAAAAATGCTTTAACGAGGATATTATGAAGCTATCGACCCGGAGCCGTTACGGCGCCAGAATTTTGGTGGACTTGGCAAACCACCAGAACCAGGGGCCGGTGCAAATCGGCGAAATTTCCAAGCGCCAAGGTATTTCCGTAAAGTACCTGGAGCAGCTCATTCGTCCTTTGAAGGAAGCCAAGCTGGTCACCAGTGTCAGGGGGCCCAAAGGCGGCCATATCATGGCCAGGAAACCGAAAGACGTCACCCTGGGGCAAATCGTACGCCTGTTCGAAGGTCAGGCCGAACTGGTGGAATGTATCAGCTGCCCTGAAAAATGTCCCATGTCCGATGATTGCCGGGTTCGCCTAGCCTGGATGGATGCGACCCAGGCCCTTTATAACAGGCTGGACGCAACCACTATTGCGGATCTGTTAAAAGCCGATACCCATACAAACGGCGGCAATGAGGCATGCCGCCCGGGCCGCAAACCCAAAACGTCATAACCGCATTTTTCAAATTGAAATGAGCGGCACTACCATTAAAAATAAAAGTTTTCCCGGCTGGGAGGGCGACCATCCACCATCACAGCTATCGGAACATTTGAAAAAAGTTTCGGGGCAGCGCCCCTAAACCCTTTTGCCTAAGTGGCTCAAAAAAACATACAGGAGGTATTCATGAAAAAAGTAGTAATTTTAGGTTCAGGCGCCGGCGGCACCATTGTTGCCAGCAAACTGCGTAAGGAATTGAGCGAGGCTGAATGGCAGATCACCATCATCGACAACGATGAAATCCATCACTACCAGCCGGGATGGCTGTTCATCCCCTTCGGCATTTACACTGCCCGGGATTGCCAGAAGCCTAAAAGAGATTTCATCCCCAAGGGGGTTAATTTCGTGTTCGATGAAATCGTCGGCGTCAACCCGGACAAGCGCCAGGTGTCGGGGAAAAAGGCAACCTATAACTACGACTGGCTCGTCATAGCCACGGGCTGCCGGATTGCTCCGGAGGAAGTCGACGGGATGATGGATGACTGGCACGGCAATATTCACGATTTTTATACCCTTGAAGGCGCACTCGCGCTTCGTAAGAAAATGAAATATTTCAATTCCGGGCGTGTCGTCCTGAACATTGCGGAACTCCCCTATAAATGCCCCGTCGCCCCCCTTGAATTCATTTTTATGGCCGACTGGTTCTTCAAGCAAAACGGTTGTCGCGACAAAATTGAAATCGAGCTGGCGACGCCGCTTGCCGGGGCTTTTTCCAAACCGATTGCATCTAAAATTCTGGGCGAAACAGCCGTTCTGAAAAACATTATCGTCACTCCCAACTTTGATCTTGCCCAGGTCAATGCCGAGGAAAAAACGATTGAATCCCACAAAGGGAAAAAAATTCCTTATGACCTGCTGATATCCATACCGCCCAATTTCGGCGCTAAATATATTGAAGATTCCGGTATGGGCGATCCCATGTGCTATGTGGATACCGATCACAACACTCTTAAGGCCAAAAACTATGATCACATTTATGTTGTCGGCGATGCCACCAACGTTCCGGCTTCAAAAGCCGGCGCCGTCGCCCACTATGAGTCCGAAACCGTAGTGGAGAACCTTGTGCGCGAAATCGAGGGCCAGGAGCCCAAACCGACTTTTGACGGACATGCCACCTGCTTTATCTGTTCGGGGTACGAAAAAGCGATTCTGATCGATTTCAACTACAAGGTCGAACCGCTTCCCGGCAAATTCCCCTTCCCCGGCCTTGGTCCCTTCTCACTGCTGGGAGACAGCAATTTCAACTACTGGGGGAAAATGATGTTCAAGTGGGTCTACTGGAACATGATGCTCAAGGGCATTGACCTGCCCCTGGAAGAGCAGATGATGATGGCCGGCAAGATGCGGCCCAGTCTGGCAACACAATAAGGAGGCGCCGCCATGACAAACGAAGAATTGATTTTAGAGCGACTGGATCGAATTGAAAACCAGATCGCTCCGCTGGCCCAAACGGCACGGGGAGTGGCCGAACTTAAGGATGACTTGATGCCGTTGGGCCATCAGGCCGTCAAAATGTTGATTAGCGAGCTGCAGGATGTCGAATCCAGTTTCCAGATGGAAGACCTGCTGGAACTGTTCAAACGGATGCTTCGCAGCGTCAAGGATATCACCTATGCGCTGAATCAGCTGCAAAGTATTATCGATTTTATCACCACCCTGGAACCGCTGCTGAAATCATCTGTACCCAAACTGATTCATTACCTGGACGATCTCGAACAAAAAGGCGTTCTGCGCGTCATCCAGGCCATGCTGGATGTGCGCGCCAAAGTCGCGGATGCCTACTCGCCCGAAGATATCGACCAGATCGGGGATGTCTTTGTTGCCCTGCTCGGTTTGGCCAAGAAGCTTTCCGATCCTCAAGCAATGGCCTTCCTGGAAAGGGCGGCTGAAATTCCCTCCCGGCTGGACCTGGTCAATTGCAAGGATGTCGGCCCCTTTGGTCTGATTTCGGCGAGCGCCACCACGGAAGTCAAACAGGGGCTGGGGGTATTGATGGAGCTGACCCGCGCACTGGGCAGGCTGAAAATGCCCAGCGAAGCCGACACGCCCCGACATGAGGCCTCCGGCGTCGCCGCATAACGAGCATCCGTTAGGACTTAAACAGCTCCGGAAATAAAATATTCCCGGCGGTTTTTCAAGGCGGCTTCGTCTTTGAGAATCCGATCTGAATGCCGCCGGGGACAAACTTTTAACCCGGTTTTTAAAGATGCTTTCGGACAGTTTATGACGGCAGAAAAAATTTTACTGGTAGATGACGAAGAGGGCATCCGCAAGGTTTTAGGAATTTCGCTGGCTGATATCGGATATGATGTCCGCACGGCCGAAAACGGCGAAAACGCCTTGCGCATTTTTAAAGAGTTTCAGCCCCCGGTGGTCTTAACCGACATCAAAATGCCCGGAATGGACGGAATCGAACTGCTGCGCAAAATCAAGACGGAGAACCCGGAAGCGGAAGTCATCATGATAACCGGCCATGGCGACATGAACCTGGCCATCAAGAGCTTGAAATATGAAGCAACCGATTTCATCACCAAACCCATCAACCAGGATGTGCTGGAAATCGCACTGAAGCGGGCGCACGAAAAGATATCCATGCGCCGCCAGATCAAGGATTATACCGAAAACCTTGAACAGCTGGTTCGTGAAAAGTCAGCTAAAATCGTCGAGCTGGAAAGACAAACGGCTGTCGGGCAAACCGTGGAAGGCCTGACATCCGCCATCCGCAACATTGCCGGCGACCTTGAAGACGGCATCACCTATTCCCACGAGATGCCGTGCTTTGTTTCGATTCATGACCGTGATCTCAAAGTTGTGGCAACCAACCAGCTTTATACCCAGCGCCTGGGAAATTTTGTGGGCGATGGCTGCTGGAAAATCTATTGCGGGGAAACTGCCCGCCCGGACACATGCCCGACAGCCGAAACCATCCGGTCCGGAACCGGTCTGCGCCGCAAAGAAACTATCCGTTATTTAAACGGTACGGAAGCGCCGGTTATCGTCCATACCGCACCCATTAAAAACAGAGACGGAAAACTGGATCTCGTTGTGGAAATATCCGTGGATATTACCGAGGTCAGGCGTCTGCAGGAGGAGTTGCGCACCACTCAGCAACGCTATCAGGAGCTTTTTGACGAAGTCCCCTGCTATATTTCAGTACAGGACAAAGCTCTAAAAATCACGGCGGCAAACCGGCGTTTCAAGGAGGACTTCGGTCATGATATCGGCAGGTTCTGTTTCGAAATTTATCAGCACCAGGATCAGGCCTGCCTTAATTGTCCGGTCCAGAAAACTTTTGAGGATGGAAACTCCCACCAGGCTGAAATGATGGTAACGTCCCAAACCGGTGAAAAATACAATGTGCTTGTCTGGACCGCCCCTATCCGAAACGCCAGGGGCGAAATCACCCAGGTGATGGAGATGTCCACCAACATCACCCAGATTCGGCAGCTCCAGGACCATCTGTCGTCATTGGGCCTACTGATCGGTTCCATCTCCCACGGCATAAAAGGCCTGCTGACCGGCCTTGACGGCGGCATGTATCTGCTGAACACCGGTTTTGCCAAGGCGAATCAAGTCCAGGTTGCCGAGGGCTGGGAAATCGTCAAGCTGATGATCGGGCGCATCCGCTCCATGGTTCTGGATATCCTCTATTACGCCAAAGAAAGAGAATTGAAATGGGAACTGATCGATGTCTTAAGCTTTGTAAAAGATATCGCCTTTACCTTCGGCCCCAAGATTCAAAGCCAGCGCATCGATTTCGCCTGCGATTTTGACGAGACTGTCGGCAGGTTCGAGGTGGACCCGGGCATTGTCCGCTCGGCCCTGATCAACCTTCTGGAAAACGCCCTGGAAGCCTGCCTGGCCGACCCGTCCAAGCCCATACACCGGATTGCATTCGGCGTCAGACAGGATTCGACCCATATCATCTTCGATGTGATCGACAATGGAATCGGCATGGATGAAGCGACTAGAAAAAACATATTTACACTGTTCTTTTCTTCCAAGGGCGACCGGGGAACCGGGCTGGGGCTGTTTATTTCCAACAAAATCATCCGGCAGCACGGCGGCACCATTGAAGTGGATTCAAAACCGGGAGAAGGAACCCGCATGGGCATCAAAATTCCCAAAATGATCCCGGATTCCCTGAAAAAGCCTGCGGATCAGGCGGCGGTCTGAGAAGACACCTTTGATAACCTTTTTGCCCGCGTCAGGACTGAATAAGTGAAAACGGGTTGCCGCAAACCTTCCAGCGACCGTCTTCCTTTACCACGGTCATCCGTTCATCGACAGGATACGTTTCCCCGATCAGAAACAATTTAGCAACCAGGGCATACAGCGGGTTTATGGAAACCCTTCTTTTAGCGGTTAATTTAACCTCTGCGGTGGTGTCGTCGATCCGGTGGGTTTCGGTTTCAATGTGGTAAAGCATGTATTTCATATTATTCAGGCCGATCCCACGGCTCCCGGCTTCGCGGGTCATGCCCTGGATATGTTTTTCAACGACCTTGCCCTCATCTGTTTCCATAACTTTATTGCACAGAAAAGACGACATCGCGGGATCGATCCGGTAAAACGCCTTGGCGAATTCAACCGCCGCCCCGCCCGGGGTCTGGGTACGGTCAGCCAGAATCAATACTCCCTGCAACAAAACGCCGATCAGAATCGCCACTACAATGGGTAAGTAAGATTTGACCTGCTCCACTTATCGTACCTCCTTTAGAATGCACACGCTGTTATCGATACTCTGCATTTTTCTTGCCTGGCACTGGTCTATACAAAACAGCGCCGTGCCAGCACATTTGCCCTGTTTTGCTAACATGGAACGGTATATAAGACAATATTTTTTCGAAAAAATCTTAACCCGTTAAAATTGCATCCAAAATCACAAAAACAGCGCCGCTTCTCCGCCAATAATACAAATTCCCCTTGAATTTAATTTATAATATGTAATAGATTTCGTTTAATTTTTCAAAAAGTCGGGTTTTTGCGATCAATAAGCTTTTCAGCATGAGCGACAAGAGGAGAGAATACCATGCCTAATTCGAACAGCTGGGATTGGAATATCGGCAAACGGGTGATTGCCGATATCAGCGAGTGGAAAAAAAATTACGAATACATGGAAGAGCTGCAGGTCAGCCCGGATGGCGAAAAGGTTGCGGCCATCATTAAAAACGAATCGGCTGAATTCAGTATTTGTGAAAACGGCACGCTCTGGGAAAACACCTTTGACAAGATCTGGCAGGCGCGCTTTACACCGGACTGTCGCCTAACCGCCCTGGTTTCCGATACGGGGGAGTGGACGGTTGCCGTGGACGGCGAGCCTTGGGAAAATCGGTTTGAATTCGTATGGGACACCCAGTTCGGGCCTGACGGCAACGATATCATTGTATCGTGCCAGAAAGAAAGAAGATATTTTGCAGCCGCCAACGACATGCCCTGGAAAGAGAACTTCCTTTCCATGACCAACCTGACGGTCAGTCAGGACGGCAAGGGGCTAGCGGCCGTGGTCCAGACGGTTCCCTTCAGTGAAGCCGACATTTCCAAATATCAGGAGGGGTGTTATTCGGTGGCGGTTGACGGAAAAGCCTGGAACAGGAATTTTGTAAACGTCTGGGAACTTTCCTTCAGCAAAGACCGCCGGAAGGTTGCCGCCGAAGTCCGCACGTCGCTTTATGACTATACCATTGCCGTTGACGGCGTCTGCTGGAATCAGAGTTATCCCACCGTCTGGAAGCCCGTGTTCAGCCCGGCCGACGGCAGCGTCACCGCCCCGGTAAAAACACCGGGGGGATGGGCCCTGGCCAGAGACGCAAAGCCCCTGTGGAGTCGGAGCTTTGTTCAATTGTGGCATCACATGTACAGCGCGGACGGGAAAAACATTGCTGCGGTAGTAGCGCCCAAATTCGGACGCTGGACCGTTGCGGTCAACGAAAATCCGTGGACCCTGACCTTCGGCGATCTTGCCACCGACGCAGTTTTCAGCCCGGACGGCAGCCGGGTCGCCTCTCTGGGCAAAGAAAACGGACACTGGGCGGTGGTCGTTGACGGCAACGCCTGGAACGAAAAATTTGATATGGCCTGGCAGCCGGTTTTCAGTCCCGACGGCCGCCATGTGGCTGCAAAAGTTGAAAAAAACGGCCGCCATCTTATTCTGGTCGACGGACGTGCCCTTAAATCCCAATTCAGCCAGGTCTGGGACCCCTTCTTCAGCCCGGACGGAAGCAAACTGCTGGTGCGGGGTATCGGCGGCGATGAAGAGCAAGGGAAATATTACCGGCAGGTATTGCCGCTAACGGATATAATCGGCTAAAAGGAGAAGAATCCATGCACACAATATACAATATTGTCAGCGGCCCGCTGGTCTGGGTTGCCTTCCTTGTTTTTATCGTCGGAAGTATTTACCGATTGGTCTCCATGGCGCTGCTGGCTAAGAAAAAAGATCCGATGGTGTATGCCTACATGCATCCAAAATACGCCCTGCGATCGATCTTTCACTGGATTATCCCGTTTGCCAGTGTCAATTCCCGGAAAAACCCGATTTTAACGATTGTAACCTTTTTATTTCATATCGGCCTTATCTTTATGCCGATTTTTCTGTTTGCACATATCATTCTTTTTAAAGAATCGTGGAACATCGGCTGGTGGTTTATGCCCGACGGCGCCGCCGACTTCATGACGCTGATTGTTATCGCGGCGTGCATTTTTTTCACGGTTCGCCGCCTAACGCAGCCGGAAGTCAAGTTTCTGACGTCGCCATCCGACTTTGTCATCCTGATCGTTATTGCCTCCCCGTTTGTTACCGGCTTCTGGGCCCATCATCAGTGGGCCGGGCATCAATGGATGGCGGTGCTTCACATGCTTTCCGGCGAGATCATGCTGGCGACCATCCCCTTTACCCGTTTGAGCCACATGTTGTTCTTTCCGTTCACGCGCGGGTACATGGGTTCTGAATTCGGCGCCATCAGAAACGTCAAGGACTGGTGATAAAGATTTATTCTTCTATATAAGGAGTGACAATTATGGGTGAACCTGCGATTAAAACCGAAACCAAGACGTTTGACAAAGGCATCGAACAGGGCGCGGCCAAGCTGACCCCTGAAAAAATTGAACAGGTTATCAACAAGGTTTTAAGCGGGGAGACCGGTGCGCGCCTTAAAACCTATGTGGATACTTGCGTGCATTGCGGCCTGTGTTCCGAAGCCTGTCATTTTTATCTTTCCCATGACAATGACCCCAGATTTTCACCTGCGGGCAAGGTCAAGCAGACCATTTGGGAAGTATTGAAAAAAAAGGGGAAAGTCTCGCCCGAATTTATTAAACGCGCCTGTGAAATCGCCTCGACCGAATGCAACCTATGCCGTCGCTGCGCCATGTACTGTCCCTTTGGAATCGATGTGGCCTACCTGATGCTGGTCATGCGCCGGATCTGCCACAAACTGGGGGTTACCCCGCAGTACATCCAGGATACCGCCCACAGTCATGCAGCCACCATGAATCAGATGTGGGTGAAGGACGACGAGTGGATCGACAGTCTGCACTGGCAGGAAGAAGAGGCCCAGGATGAAATCCCCAACCTGCGGATCCCCCTGGATAAAGAAGGCGCAGAAATCTACTATTCCGTCATCGGCCCCGAGCCCAAGTTTCGGGCCCAGCTGATTTACCAAGCGGCCGTAATCATGAACGCGGCCGGCGTTGACTGGACCATGCCGTCCCGACCGGGATGGGACAACAGCGACATGTGCATGTTTACCGGCGACAATGAAATGATGGCGCGTCTCAAAAAAGTCCACTACGAATCGGCTTTTCGCCTGAAGGTCAAAAAAATCGTCATGGGCGAATGCGGACACGCCTTTCGCTCCATTTACGATGTGGGCAACCGGGTCCTTGGCTGGAAAATGACGCCCATCCCGGTCGTGCACGCCATCCAGTTTTATTATGAAATGCTGAAAGAAGGCAAACTGAAAATTGCCAAAAAATACGATAAGCCCGTGACCTTTCACGACCCGTGCAACACGGTTCGCGGCCGCGGACTTCATGAAATGGGCCGGTATGTTGCCAAAGCGGCCTGCAGCGAATTTATCGAAATGCACCCGAACCGGGAGCACAATTACTGCTGCAGCGCCGGCGGCGGCGTCATCAACTGCGGCCCGCCCTTTAAGATGACCCGCGTTGAAGGGAACCGAATAAAGGCCGAACAACTGTTTGCCGTCAAAGCCAGGGGCGCCAAAACCATTATCGCGCCCTGCCATAACTGCCACGGCGGCCTGGAAGATATTATTCATCATTATGGCCTTGACATGGAACTGAAGTTTCTGGGTGATATTCTTTATGAAGCCATCGAAAAACCGGCGGCCTGAATCTGTTTGACACGGCATGAGACCCATATTTGAAAGGATTTAACAAGGGAGTACACCTAATGAAAAAACGGACTCTGACAATATCGATCGTTTTGACGGCAATGGCTTTATTCATTGCTGTTTTCTCTGCCAGTTCCCAGGAAGATATCAAATTTGTAAAGGACAGCGCGTTTACATCTCGGATGCGACCGCCGGTCCCTTTCACTCACGATCAGCACAATGAAAACGCCCAGATAGAAGATTGCGGCGTGTGCCATCACGTGTATCAGGACGGCAAGCGGGTCGACGGCGAAGCCTCGCAAGGCACCATGTGTTCGGAGTGTCATACTCTGCAAAAGGGGGACAACCCCATGTCGCTGACCAGGGTGTATCATCTGCAGTGCAAGGGATGTCATATCGAAAAAAAAGCAGGGCCGGTGCTCTGCAGTGAATGTCACCGCAAGTAAAACCGGTCCCTACCGAATCCAAAAGAGAGGGGTGTAATGGCAAAAAAAATTTTAGTCGTTGATGACGACCCTGTCATCGTTAAATACCTGGTAACGCTTTTTGCCGACAACGGCTATGAAACCTGTACCGCTTCCGACGGTGTGGCGGCCTTTGAAGCCCTGAAAAAAGAAAAGCCGGATCTGATTACCCTAGACCTGCAAATGCCGGAAGAATGGGGAAGTCGATTTTACCGCAGGCTGACCAAGGAAAAGGATCTTAAGAAGACGCCGGTAATTATCATCAGCGGAATCGCCGGACAGCACGCTGCCAAAGACGCCGTGGCTTACCTTTCAAAACCCTTTGATCCGGACAAGCTGCTGGGCATCGTTAAAAGTACAATCGGGTAGCACGGTTGCTGTGTCGTGCATTTTTTATAAGTCTGTGTCCAGCAGGCAACACGGCGTTTTGCCTAGCGAACCAGGCATTCGCCGACCCAGGGCTGGGCGATAGATTTTAGAGACTTGAGTTCGTCTTCATTATAGCAGCGGTCATTTTGCTGGAAAAATTCGGGACAAAGCACATCGGTCTGTTGAAACTGCTGCAGGGCATAAAGCGGAGCCCCGTTGATCAGGCGGGAAATATTTTCAATCACAGACTCATCGACCAGCGGCTTGATACAGGTGGTCTTAAATTCATACTCAACCGTTGATGTCATCACCAGCCGGATGCTTTCCAGCAGGGCCGCCGGATTGAAATTTTTTTGGATCAGGGGATTGTAACCGGAGGGGTCGGTCTTGATATCCATGGCGACATAGTCGACCAGGGCGGCATCCATCAGGCGCTTTAAAATTTGCGGACGGCTGCCGTTGGTATCGAGCTTGACCGGATACCCCATCCCTTTGATCTTTTCGCATACGGCCGGAAGATCTTCCTGGAGTGTCGGCTCCCCGCCGGAAATCACCACCCCTTCCAAAAAGCCCTTGCGTCTTTCAAGAAAATCATAGGCGGTTCTTTCATCAAATGCGGTGGCGCTGTCCCTGCATCCTCTGGCGAGCCGGGGATTGTGACAGTAAGGACAGTTGAAGTTGCACCCCGTGGCAAACAAGACGCAACTGATCCTCCCGGGATAATCAATCAGTGAACTTTTCTGCAACCCACCGAAAATCATAACAATAAGTTTTCTCTCATATACGATTTGAAATTGTCAATAAGTCACAAGCTGACTCAAACGCGGTCGCTAGGGGAGTCCGATCCCGAGCGTGTGGCCGTCTGACCGCATCAGGCCACATTGAATGTTTTTCTCAAGGCAAATTCGGCTTGTTTGCCGTTATTCCACTGTTTGACCGGCCGAAGGTATCCTACCACCCGTGAATAGATTTCGGTCTCGAGCTTGCATTTGGGGCAGGTTACCTGCTGCCCGGTCAGGTAGCCGTGAGACGGACAGATACTGAAAGTCGGCGTCAGGGTAAAGTAGGGGAGCCGGTAATTGGCTGAAATTTTGCGAATCAGGCTTTTGATGGATCTCGTATCACTGACACTTTCACCCAGGAATATGTGCAAGACGGTCCCGCCGGTATATTTCGCCTGCAGGCTGTCCTGCAGCATCAGAGTTTCAAAAATATCGTCGGTGTAGTTCACGGGCAACTGGGTCGAATTGGTATAGTAGGGTGCCGCACCTTTCTGGAAGTCGTTCTCGTTGGCGCACCGGATTCCCGGAAACTGTTTTTTATCCAACATCGCCAGACGATAAGACGTCCCTTCCGCCGGGGTAGCTTCCAGATTGAAAATATCACCGGTTTCTTCCTGGACTTGGGTGATGAAGGCCCGGATAAAATCCATGACTTTCAGGGAAAACTGCTGTCCGCCGCGACTGGCAATATTCTCCCCCAGGAAGTTCAGGCAGGCTTCATTCATACCGATAATCCCGATGGTGGAAAAGTGGTTTTTCCAGTACAGACCGCTGCGGTTCTTGATTTCCCGCAGATAAAACATGGAATACGGATAAAGATTTTTATCGGTAAACTTTTCTAAAATCTTGCGTTTGATTGTCAGGCTTTTTATCGCCATCTGTAATTTGTCCTTTAACCGGCTGAAAAAATCATCCTCGTTCTCGGACTGGTATCCGATCCGGGGCAGATTGATGGTAACCACGCCGATGGAGCCCGTCAGCGGGTTGGCGCCGAAAAGGCCCCCGCCCCTTTTTAAGAGTTCGCGGTTGTCCAAACGCAGACGGCAGCACATGGAACGGGCGTCTTCAGGAGACATGTCTGAATTGACAAAATTGGAAAAATAGGGAATCCCGTACTTGCCCGTCATTTTCCAGATCATTTCAATATTGGGGTTGTCCCAGTCAAAATCGGCGGTAATATTATAGGTCGGAATCGGAAAGGTAAAGACCCGGCCTTTGGCATCCCCTTCCATCATGACCTCGGCAAAAGCCCGATTGATCATATCCATCTCCGGCTGAAAGTCGGCATAGGTTTCTTCCCGCACCTTTCCCCCGATGATCACGGGTTGATGGGCAAGAATGCCGGGCACATAAAGATCGAGGGTGATGTTTGTAAACGGTGTTTGAAAACCGACCCGGGTCGGAATATTGATATTGAAAACAAACTCCTGGATCGCCTGTTTTACCTCGCTGTAATCCAGGCCGTCATACCGAACAAAGGGCGCCAGCAGCGTATCAAAATTGGAAATGGCCTGGGCGCCGGCCGCTTCCCCTTGCAAGGTATAGAAGAAATTGACAACCTGACCCAGAGCGGAACGCAGGTGTTTCGGCGGCGCGCTTTCCACCTTGCCTTCGACCCCCTTGAATCCCTGTCTGAGCAGATCCTGCAGATCCCACCCCACGCAATAGACGGAAAGCAGGCTGAGATCATGGATATGAAGATCCCCGCTTTTATGAGCGTTCCGGATTTCCGGCGGGTAGATACTGTTGAGCCAGTACTCAGAGGTCACATCCGAGGAAATATAGTTGTTAAGGCCCTGTAGAGAATAGCACATGTTGCTGTTTTCTTTTATTTTCCAGTCCAGCTTCTGGATGTAATGCTCCACCAGGTCAATGTTTGCCTTGGTGGTGATGCTGCGGATCTGGGCGTGCTGTTCGCGATACAGGATATAGGCTTTGGCGGATTTATAATAGGGCGAATCCAGCAGCACCCGCTCAACAATGTCCTGAATCTCTTCCACTTCGGGAACCGGCCCCAGGCGCAGCTCATGCGCCAGCGTCAGGACCCGCAACGTCAGCTTCCTCGCCTCGCGCTTATCAAATTCTCCGGTGGCTTTCCCCGCCTTTGCAATTGCGTTGGTAATCTTCGATGAATCAAAATCCAGAATCCGCCCGTCGCGCTTTTTTATCGTTTCAAACACGTGCATCCCCCTACCCGGCCAAGTGGTCTATAATTAGTGTGTATTGTTCCGCGGCTAATACCAGCTTTTAGAAAACGCGCAACCAACAGTGTTGAAGAAACCTGACTCATGCCTTTGAAATCCGTTCGAACATCTCCCCTTAATGAAACGGATAATGCCGAGAAAATTGCCCTCGGCTGAAACGTAAGGTTAAGGCTGCCGGACAGCCTTAAGAAATTAATAGGAATAAACTGTTTTTAACTTGAAGAATTGAGAATTATATCATCTTGCGGAAACCCTGCTTTAAGACGGCAAGATAGTACCTATCCCAACATGTAGTTGTTTGTCAAGAATTAAATTCTACATATTGCGATCTGGTTTTTCTGCGGGTCCACCCCCAAACCGGTCGGGCTGCCGGTCGCAAAGCGTTCCCTAAAATGATTCACAAAACAGAGGTCGATGGTTCAAACTGGCGGACTGTTCCCGACAAAAAGCATGAAACCGTTTCGAGCGATCAGGCCTGCCGTGGCAAGGTTGATCCGAACCACTCAAGGCTGATACTATAGAGGATAATCAGTGGGAACTTTGAATTCTTTCAAGGGGTTATCCAGATATAATCGGCCGCTTCCCGCGTCACCTTGCTTCCGACAGGGGCCAGATAAATGGTTCGAAAAGACGCTCCCGAACGCTGATATGCCCGATTGGGAATGCCGAATTTGTGAATGATGTGGCCGTTGCCGGCAAGGACAACCATCATATCTCCCTTCAGGTGTTCAGCGACCGATTCAGCCATTACATCCTCCCAAACGCATTGTGCCAGATAAAAGTATTCGAAATTATCTCCGGCCCGTCCGTGGTGCTGCTTAAAGACATCCTCAACATAGGCCCGGTGCGCCGGGTGGGTCGTATCGATCTCTTTGGGAAGATAGGATGATTCACATTCCAAAAGACTGCCGATGCCAGCGATTCGTATCTTGGGCGGAATATGAAACGGCAGATTCAAGGCCGCCAGCCGTATTTTTTTTACTCTTATAAAATCAAGTAGTTCTGCGTACAATTCATACGGATAACGCCAGTTGGCATACCAGTGCGTTTTTTTAATAAATTCGGGCTGCCCCAGAAGTCCGGCGGCCCACTGGTCGAGGATCGCCTGGTAGGACCGGTCGAACATTTCCATTCCCACGCTGATATCGGGTCGCTTTTCGGCCAGCGCCCGAATAATGTTCAGCTGAATTTGATGATGGGACGGATCGGTATGATTTTCCCCGATATAAACAACCCGGACATCTTTTATTTCATCTATCAGGGCTTCAAATGAAATAGGCGCAGCGGTTTTCGCAGATACAATTGTCCCAGGGGCAAATCCTGTTGGGCTGCCCGGAATGACTATTTTTTTGGGCGACGCGGCACACCCCCAAAGGATGCCCGCCAAAACAAAACCCAGGATCAGCCCGAGGGGGGCCGGCCGCTTTTCATCGAAGATTAAATTGTTATCCGTCCGTATCATGTCTTGCTTTTTGGCTGCACTAGCTGCTATAAATCATGTATAAAATCAACCCTGCCGTGATGCGGGTAGGGGTTCCGGCAGCAGAGCGCAACATGGATCAAAATCCATTTTTTCGAAAAATCATCGTCCCCTGGTATGATTCCGACACGGCCTGTTATGTCGTTATCGTCTGTATGGGAATCATCATGTTTTTCGGCTTCACCGGAATTTCGGTAGCCCGCACATATCCCTCCACCCATACGCATATCTGGGTCCCGGTGCTCCTGATCGTCTTGAGCGCCGGGGTGATCCTATCCACCCTTATCCGCCTGACAAAGCGATACCTTCACCGATATGCCAGATAGCCAGCCTGAGTCCTGTTGAACGACCATGGCGGTTATCAAAACGACGCGGTGGTGCGTCGTTCCCCGGACTATTCCTTTCAATCGGAAACCGGTTCGAATATAACAATAACACCCGCCGCTCTCAATCTTCGGCGAAGCGCGGCAACAAGCACCGGCCGCCGGCCGCATTCAAAATTATGAAAATCGGTGATTCTGCAATCTTTGCAGTGCTGAAAAGGAATCGGAGGCAATGGGCATCCGGGGCCATCGAGTTATTTCAAATTCAGAAATTTGCTGTACGACATTTTCTTGTAGCTGTCGGTGTGGATATATCTTAGCAGCGGCAGCAGCATATCCGGCGGAATATTGCCCGGCTGGTTGCCGATGATCTCGTTTTTCTCGGCAATGAACCAGTTGTCCGGCACGCCACGAACATTGTACTCGGTTGCAAGCGCCCGCTCTTTGTCGGAATTAACCTTGATGGAAATAAAATTTTTATTCAGATACGCAATCACAGCCGAATCGGTAAATGTTTCCTTGGCCATTTTTTTGCAGCTGTCGCACCATTCAGCCCAGAAGTGAAGAAATATCTTTTTATTTTCTTTTTTTCCAAGCTCCATTCCCCTTTCATAGGAGTACCACTGGATGCCGCCCGACGCGGCCGCGTTGCCGGTCGAAAACAATCCCCAAAAAAACAGGACCGCCAGCATCAATCCCGCAAGTTTATTGTTCATTGAGTTTACCCTGTAGTTGCATAAAACACAAAGAAGATCGGCCATTTTGCCTTTTCAGAAGCGGCAGGCGCTTTGGCCGCCGCCGGTATTATAAAATCCACCACTCGTGAAATCTTAAAGTCATACGGCCGAATGGCCTGCTTGCTTGATTTCTCATTGCATAGGGGCTGCGATAGTCGAACCGTTCTGCAACAATAGGGTTTACTTCCGCATCAGAACTGCCCGAGATTGTTTTTTCAGTTAGCGTCTCCGATATTGGGGCGCTGAGCCTGGAGCAATCCTACATTGAAACGGTTATCAGATTGAGCTGATCCGTCATCAATATAAGCCCCAAAACGATTAGCAGAATACCGGCTGCCGGGTTTAAATATTTCAGCGTCCACGCGGTTTTCTTGATAAAAACCAGCAGAAAATTAATAAAGACCGATATGATTACAAACGGTATGGCCAACCCTGTCGAATAGATGCCCAGCAGCACCACACCCTCCCGTACCGTCTCCCGGCCGCCGGCGATAACCAGAATCGATCCGAGCAGCGGCCCAATGCAGGGACTCCAGCCCGCGCCAAACGCCATGCCCACCAGCAATGTTCCCAGGAAATGGATCGGCTTCCTTTGTAATTGAATTCGCTTTTCAAAATTTAATAGGGGGATGCGAATCAACCCGGTTAAATGTATGCCGAATATCACGATGATGATACCGCCAAGGATGCGAATCCCGTCACGGTATCTGAACAAAACGCTTCCTGCCAGAGACGCTGAAGCGCCCAGTAAAACAAATATGACTGAAAACCCCAGGACAAACGCAACGGTCGAAACAAAAACATGTTTGCGAATCCCGGCCGCCGCCCCGCCGGTCAGGTCATCCAGAGTATATCCGGTTATAAACGTAAAATATCCCGGAATCAGGGGCAGGATGCAGGGTGAAAAAAAAGAAAGGACGCCCGCTATAAAAGCGGCAGGATACGTGACTGTTTCGGCAAACATGTTGTTCTCGGATTTTTCAAAAATGCTTCCGGCATCAGCGGCTGAGTTCTTGCGAACGCCGTGCGGCGGCGACAATCGCCGCAACGATGCTTTGTTTAACCTGTTGGCTTTCCATCACCTTGAGGGCCGCCTCGGTCGTGCCGCCGGGCGACGTAACCTTGCGACGCAGGTCTTCCGGAGGTTCTTTTCGTTCACGCAAAAGCTTTAAAGCCCCTTTCATTGTTTCCAGCGTCAGCGTCTCGGCCGCCTGCGGTTCGAGACCCGCCGCCAGGCCGCCGGCTATCATGGATTCGATAAAATAAAAAACATAGGCCGGCCCTGAACCGGAAAGAGCGGTTACGGCATCAAGGTCGGCTTCCTTGAAAGTCATGACCGTTCCCAAAGCCCCTAAAATCGTCCGCGTTGTCTCAAGGTCCTCCGCCGTGGCATTTGCGTTGGCGCTCATGCCGGACATGCCGGCCAAAACAAGCGCGGGGGTGTTCGGCATGACCCGTATGATCGGCAGTTTTTTACGCATGCCTTCATCCAGGGAGGCATACAGCAACGCCTCCATTTTACGAATCGGTATTCCCGCCGCAATCGAAATGAAGAGTTTCCGTGCAGCGATCTTATATGCCGAGTGCCCGGCAATCTGCTGCAGCACCTCAGGGGTTTGCTGCGGTTTGACGGCAAGTATCACCACTTCACAGTCATTAAAGAGTTTAAAATTGTCGGTAACCGGCAGAACGCCATAAGTCGACCGCATAAAATCAAGCCGCTCTGTGCGGACATCGCTGATTTCGATCATAGTGGACTCAGAGACTCCGGAACGTACCAGCGCCCCCACAAAGGCTTCGCCCATGTTCCCTGCACCCAACACGCCTATTTTTTTTTCAATTTTAGTCACGTGGTTATACCTCTGCAATTTAAATTTTATGTTCTTCACCACACATTGAAGAAAATGGGTCCGGCACTCAAGAGACAACATAGTCATTAAGCTGTTGAGAAACTTCGCACCCCAGGTTTTTTAGCGCATTTCCCTTATCAGCGCACCGGCTTCATCTGCCTTTAATTTTCAGTGTTCTCAAACGCCGCCAAGGGCGTATTACCATAACGTTCACCCCTCCAGGTTGTCAATCCTTTGCTTCAAAATATCTTGACTTATTGCCAAAAATATAATTAATTTAATTAAGTATAATTGTTTGGGCAAACAAATCAAGATTATTCACTGTCGTTTTCCGTCTATCAAAGGTTTTTTTCTGGATGTTTGTATTTGGCTATTTTTTAGAGGCAATCGCAAAGATACTGGATATTGTCCTGCTTTGTTTCATGTGGATTGTTATTGCCCGTGCAATTTTATCCTGGGTGAATCCAGATCCCTTTAACCCGATAGTCCGATTTATTCATAATATAACAGAACCGGTTTTATACCGCATTCGAACCTTCATTCCCTCCGCTTTTGGCGGTATTGATTTTTCTCCGATTATTGTCTTCTTGGGCGTGATATTTTTGCGGACATTTGTTGTCAGCAGTCTCTTTAGATTATCAAGATCGCTGCAGTAGTTGCGATTTGAAAACCCATTTTATCGCATGAGGAACCGGTTGATTTTTGATCCAGTATTTAGAACCGAAACATTTTATTGAGGATTAGGAGTCACAAATGGCTAAAATTGATGCTTTTTTCAAACTGATGAACGACCAGGGTGCCTCTGACCTTCATCTGGTATCCGGACAACCGCCGGCCCTCAGAATCCGTGGGGATATGGAACGGGTGAAGTATAAAAAGCTGGAAAATGATGAATTAAAGGCAATGCTTTACGAAATTGCACCGGAAGACAAAGTCAAATCCTTTGAAGAAACCGGCGATGCCGATTTCGGTTATGAAATCCCGGGACTGGCGAGATACCGGGCCAACTTCTTTATGCAGAAATACGGAGTGGCCGCGGTTTTCAGAGAAATTCCCAGCAAAATCATGACGGCCGAGCAGCTGGGACTACCGCCCGTCATGTCAAAACTGGCCGGGCTTCCGCGGGGGCTGGTCCTGGTGACCGGCCCGACCGGCAGCGGCAAATCAACGACCCTTGCGGCCATTATCGACGTGGCCAACCGGACCCGCAAAGATCACATCATCACGGTCGAGGATCCCATCGAATTTGTGCATGAAAGCCAATCGTGCATCGTGAACCACCGCGAAGTAGGTCTCCATACAAAAACTTTTCATGCGGCCCTGCGGGGGGCCTTGCGTGAAGATCCCGATATTATTCTCGTGGGGGAATTAAGAGACCTTGAAACCATTTCACTGGCTATCGAGGCCGCTTCCACCGGCCACCTTGTTTTTGGAACCCTGCATACTTCCAGCGCCGCCAAAACCGTCGACCGTATCATTGAAGTTTTTCCGGCCAGCCAGCAGCCGCAAATCCGCTCAACCCTGTCGGACGGCTTGCGGGCGATCATTGCCCAGGTTCTATTCAAGCGCATCGACATCAAAGGCCGCGTGCCGGCGCTAGAAATATTGATCGCCAACCCTGCCGTTCGCAACTTGATCCGGGAGGCCAAAACCCATCAAATCAATTCCATGATCCAGACCGGCAAGAAATACGGGATGCAGCTTCTGGACGACGCTATTATGGAACTGCTTGAGAAACGGCGAATCAGCGCGGACGAGGCATATGCCAAGTCAAACGACAAGGGTCGTTTCCGGCCGTTTCTGAAAACACCGCCGGCCGACTTTACCGAAGCTTAGTGCTTCGATAAGCAATGATCGCGACGAATGCTGCGCGATCAATTCAATATCATTGCCCACGCCATTCGGCCCGAGCGCATGGCCGGGGGCTGAGCAAGCAATTCTTCATCGAATTTACGTATCGATGGACTTTGCCGTTTGGGAGACTATCATGAAAAAACAGGAAATAGATCATATCTTAACCAAGATGCTCGACTCCCATAATAATGTGTCAGACCTGAACCTGACCGTCGGCAAACCGCTCCAGGTGGAAAGCTCCGGCGAACTGGTCGGTGTGGACATGGATCCTGAATTCAGGGAACTCACACCTTTTCAATCCGAAGTTTTTGCCCTGAATCTCATCAATCAGGACCGCCGCCTGACGGAAATTCTGCTCAATGAAGGGTCCTGTGACCTTTCTTATGCCCTGGCCGGCAAGGCCCGCTTTCGCGTAAACATCTTTTCGCAATCCGGGAACTATTCCATTGTCTTGCGAAAACTGGAATCCAAAATACCGACCATACGCGAACTCAACCTCCCGCCTGCTTTTTACAAAATCGCCCAGGAAAAAAACGGGATCATTTTCGTAACCGGCGCAACCGGCTCGGGCAAGTCGACTTCTCTGGCGGCGGCACTGGATGAAATCAACAACAACAAATCGGTCCATGTCGTTACCTTGGAAGATCCCATCGAATACCAGCACCCTCATAAAAAATCCACTTTCAACCAGCGTGAGCTGGGTGCGGATTTTGACGCATTTTCCAGCGGGCTTCGTGCGGCCCTGCGCCAGGCGCCCAAGGTAATCCTCGTTGGAGAAATGCGCGACCGCGAAACCGTTGAGATCGGATTGAGCGCCGCTGAAACCGGCCACCTGGTTATGACAACCCTGCATACCGTCGACGCCGGGCAAACCATCAACCGTATTCTCGGCATGTTCAACGCCGAAGAGGAAAATCAGATCCGAATCCGCCTGGCCGATACCATTCGCTGGGTTGTCTGTCAGCGCCTTCTGCCCAAGGTCGGCGGCGGACGGGTCGCTGCCTTTGAGATTTTGGGATCGAATCTGAGAGTTACGGATGCCATTTTGCACGGTGAGTCGGAAGGCAAGACCTTTTATGAAATCATGCAGGCCAGCATGGCCTTTGGGATGACAACTTTTGATGACTACATTATCGGCCTTTACGAAAAGGGGCTCATCACCGAAGACACCGCCCTGGCCTATTCATCCCGCAAAGGGATTGTCGGCCGCGGTATCGACAAGGTCAAAAGCTCGCGCGGTGAAGCCACAACAGACATCGAGCACCTTGAAATGGACGCAAAATACGGCAAGAAAAAATAGAGAGGAGCTGCTTCAGGCATCATGGATATTACCTGCGATAAATGTCAAAGCAAATTCAAGATACCGGACGAAAAGATACCGGCAGGCAAGATCGCAACACTCCGCTGCCCCAAATGCAAAGAGAAAATAACCGTAGGAACGCCGTCCGCCCAGGAGTCGAACGCTTCACAAGAAACACCGCAACGGTCAGACGCGCCTTCGGCAGAAGCGGGTAGCATCGAGGGGTACGATGCGTTTGACAAGCCTTTTGATTTCGTTGAGGAAGAAGGCAAAACCGCGCTGGTCTGCGAATCAGACCCCGGCGTCAAAAAAACCATCAACACCGCCCTGTCTGCCCTGGACTACCATATCACCGACGCAGAAAACGCCAGAGACGCTCTTAAAAAGATGCGATATCATAATTACGACCTGATTCTGGTCAATGAGGAATTTGACACAACCGACCCGGACCGAAACGGGGTGCTGATCTTTATCGAGCGCCTGCACATGGCCATTCGCCGGAACATGTTCGTCGTCCTGATCAGCAACCGATATCGAACCATGGACAACATGCTTGCGTTCAACAAAAGTGTTAATATTATTATAAATTTCAGCAACATCAAGGATTTTGACAAAATTTTAAAACGCGGACTCACCGACAATGATTACTTCTACCGGGTGTATAAGGAAATGATGCGCAAAACCGGACGGATCTGAGAATCAGATCTGCTGGCTGATGATCCACAGCCCTCTCAGGGTCAAATCCGGCTCGATCATTTCAATGGTCTCGGCAACATTTTGCATCAGGGTTGCCAGACCGCCGGTGGCAATGACTTTAGGGGTTGTTTTCATTTCAGATATCATTCGCCGCACCATCCCATCCACCAGTCCGGCATATCCGTAAATAATCCCCGATTTGATGCTGTTTCCGGTATCCTTGCCGATGACAGCCGCCGGCGGAGACAAAATTTCAACCCGGGGCAGCTTGGACGTTTCTTTATATAACGCCTCGGCGGCGATCATGACGCCGGGGCTGATGGCGCCGCCTAGATACTCACCCCTTTCAGATATCACGTCAAAGGTCGTGGCCGTTCCGAAATCAATCACGATCAGGCTGGTTTTATATTTGTGGAAGGCGGCCACGGCATTGACAATCCGGTCTGCGCCCACTTCAGCCGGGTTGTTATAAAGGATCGGCATCCCGGCGGCCGATTTGGCATCAACCCAGTGCGGCGCCCGCCCCAGATATTTTCGGCAGAATGCCTCTAAAACCCTGGCCAGGGGCGGCACCACACTGGAAATGACGGTTTTTTCCACCGCCTGATAGGGAATGTTGCTACCGCTGAACAGCCCCGTCACCAGGACATTAAACTCATCTTCGGTTATGTTTCTTTCGGTCCGAATCCGCCAGTCCTTAACCAGATTTTCGCCGCTGAAAATTCCCATAACAGTATTGGTGTTGCCCACGTCAATAACAAAAATCATCGCTGCCATCCTGCTGAAAAATTTACTTGAAATACGGGTTAACGGGCCGTAAGGGTCACCCTGAATTTTTCCGGTTCCACGCCCACCAGGGTCGCTTGAACCGGCAAGGCAATGGAAGCCTTTTTAACATATATTCCCGGGGCCAGCCCGCCCAGGTCCACGGTGACACTGATGTCTCTGGCTGGATCCAGCTTTTCAAGGACCTGTGCCGGTCCCTTGACGAAGATATTCAGAATGGCCGGTGAAATCCGGCACCGGAGCTGTGTGTTTATCCCCTGAATCGTCACCTTTTCCAGTTTTTTTGTTATTATTTTCTCGTCCAGCTTAACCTCAACCATCACCAGCGGTGAGGCTGAAATAACTTCAAGACCCTCAGCCAGATCAAGGGGTATTTCTTTTCGGAAGGTCTCATTCAAACCGCTCACGTCAACCGGCTTGGTCTCTATTTTCGTCAAAGGCGCCAAAACGCTTTCGGGCCCCCGCACTGTAACGGAATCCGGTCGGGCGACTACATCGGTAATGAAAAAACCGGGGGCCGGCTCTCCTTTAAAAGATACGCCGACCGGCAATGCCTTAGTGATTTCGTTGTCGATCTTTATTGAAAACTGAGAGGGATTGACCGCCCGGATCGTAAGCCCCTTTGGAAGACTGATTAAATTCGGATCGATCACGACTGCGCGAACTCCGGGTGTTGCGCCGACCAAATTTAAGCGGTATTCAAGTTTCTGGTCTTGAAGCGATCGAATAACCGCCTGGGGACCCCGCACCCGAATTTCAATACCCTTTAAATGGGACTGGATTGCCACCATTCCGGCAGGCAGGTTTTCAATTTTAACCGAAACATACCGGTCGGCTTCATGCGTTGCCATTCCGGGCCAAAGCAACACCAAACAGAGGCAGATCAGCCCAAGTATAAGAATAGCTTTCGCGTGACCGGATCGAATCATCGTCAAGTCCCTGCGGCAGGTCAATCGACCGATGCCTTTTTAATCGCGTCGCAAAGCGCTACAGTGGGCCGGGTCCGGGCAACGTCATGCACCCTTACGATGTCGGCGCCCTTTAAAGCTGCGGCGGCAATCACGGCCTGAGTGCCTGCTTCCACAATTTCGGAATCCGGATCGATATCCGCCTCGCCTTCGCCCTTGAGAATGTTTCGAATAAACGCTTTTCTGGATGGCCCCACCAGTAAGGGAAAACCCATGGATTTGAGTTCATTCAGGCGGTTGATCAAGACCAGATTGTGATGAAACGTTTTGCCAAAACCAACTCCCGGATCAATAATGATATGCGTTCGGGGGATGCCTTCCGCCTGCGCCCGGGCGGCGGCCTGTGACAGAAACGATTGAATTTCCCCCATCAAGTTGTCATAACGGGGTGCGATCTGCATGTTTTTAGGGGTTCCCTTCATATGCATCAGAACAACCGGCACCTGATGTTCAGCAGCCACCCGCACCATGTCCGGATCAAATCGCAGCGCACTGATATCATTGATCATCGCGGCTCCCGCCGCAAGGGCCTGCCGGGCCACCTGCGCTTTGTTCGTATCGATGGAAATCGGAACGGATACCTGGGGGGAAAGTTTTTCAATGACCGGCAACACGCGCCGAATTTCCTCTTCGGCGGGAAGCGGTTCGGAAAACGGACGCGTCGATTCCCCGCCGACGTCCAGGATATCAGCCCCTTCCTGAACCAGTTTCAGACCCTGAGCCACGGCCGCATCGCGCTGATAAAATCTTCCGCCGTCGGAAAATGAATCGGGGGTTACATTTATAACCCCCATGATATAGGTCCGCTGGCCGAATGAAAGGCGATGTGCCCCCCACGCTAACGTATGTATTTCCATTCGTATCCGATGCTACTGATCAGGATGCGTCAATCTTGACACTCGTGTATCAGTTAAAATATCCGGGACACCCCGTGAAAGGAACCGATAATTAGAACCGCTTCGGCTTCAGGCCGTTTCCTTTTTATCGGTTTCTTCCGCTTGCTTCGACGGCAGCTTGAAGTCCGGTTTCATGGCCCTAATGAGTTCATCCAGCTCGGCCCCCATGACTGTCTCTTTTTCAAGAAGCTTCTCCGCCAATTTGTGAAGGATATCGATATTTTCTTCCAATACTTCCCTGGCGCGGCCATGCGATTTGCTGATCAGATTGTTAACTTCAGCATCGATTTTGCGCGCGGTTTCCTCCGAGTAATCCCGGTGCTGGGCGATTTCACGTCCCAGAAAGATATGTTCTTCATCTTTCGAGTAAGACAGCGGTCCCAGGTTTTCGCTCATGCCCCAAGCCCGCACCATCTTCTGAGCAAGCTCCGTGGCCTGTTTAATATCGTTGGAAGCCCCGGTGCTGATGCGTTTGAAAACGATTTCTTCGGCAACTCGTCCGCCAAAGGCAACGGCCAGTTCGCTTTCCAGCTGGTCTTTGTATTTAAAATCTCTTTCTTCGGGCAAAAACCAGGTCACACCGGCGGCCCGCCCCCGGGGAATGATAGTGATCTTGTTGACCGCGTCGGTAAAGGGGAGAAACCGCGCCACCAGAGCATGCCCGGCTTCATGATAGGCCGTGGTTTTTTTATCCTCATCCGAAATAACTTTCGACTTGCGCTCCAGGCCCATGTAAACTTTGTCCTTGGATTCCTCAAAGTCGATCATATCAATTTTTTCTTTGTTTCTTTTGGCTGCCAGCAGGGCGGCTTCGTTAACGAGATTTTCCAGATCCGCTCCTGAAAAACCCGGCGTGCCCTTGGCCAGAACGAGCGCATCGACGTCCGGCGCAATGGGTGTCTTGCGCATATGGACCGCCAGGATCTTTTCCCGGCCCTTGATATCCGGCAGCGAGACGACCACCTGCCGGTCGAAACGTCCCGGCCGCAGCAGAGCAGGATCCAGCACGTCGGGCCGGTTGGTGGCGGCAATTAGAATGACGCCCTCATTGGATTCAAACCCGTCCATTTCAACCAGAAGCTGGTTCAAGGTCTGCTCTCTTTCGTCGTGGCCGCCGCCAAGGCCAGCGCCGCGATGCCGGCCCACCGCATCGATCTCATCAATAAAGATGATGCAGGGAGCATTTTTTTTACCTTGAACAAAAAGATCTCTAACCCGCGAGGCGCCCACGCCTACAAACATCTCTACAAAATCCGATCCACTGATACTGAAGAAAGGTACGCCGGCTTCCCCGGCAATGGCACGCCCCAGAAGGGTTTTCCCGGTTCCGGGAGGTCCCATCAACAGCACGCCTTTGGGTATCCGTCCCCCCAGGCGGGTAAACTTTTTGGGCTCCCGCAGGAACTCGACAATTTCGCCCAGCTCCTCCTTGGCCTCATCAATCCCGGCAACATCGGCGAAAGTTACTTTGGCGGACTGATCGGATAAGAGCCGTGCCCGGCTTTTACCGAAAGAAAGCGCCTTGCCCCCGCCGGACTGCATCTGGCGCATGAAAAATATCCAGATGCCGATAAGGACAATCATGGGGAACCAGGAAACCAGAACGGACATATACCAGGGAGATTCGCTGGGAGGTTTTGCCTGAATAGACACGCCTTTTTCTCGCAAAATTTTAATCAGATCGCCGTCTGCGGGTGCATATATCTTATACCGGTTTCGATTATCGTCAGTTACAAAAAGCTCTTGGCCTTGAATCACGACTTCGGCAACTTTCCCTTTTTCAACCATGCCGAGAAAATCCGTGTAACTGATTTTTGTTTCCGATACGTGTTGCTGATTAAACAGATTATACAGCATGATCATCATCAGGGTGATGACAAGCCATAATGCCAGATTTTTGTAAAACGGATTCAAATAAACAGTCCTCCCAAATATGAATGATTAATCCCAGTATACCACAGCTTATATCGTGAGAGATGGAAAAACTTGTTCGTCCGGGAATTTTTTTTAAATATCAAGTCCGAATTCCAAAAACGAAACAAACCCCGGGCGCCGACGTTAAGTTAGTAAATTAAGCATCTTTAGCCGTTAGGCAAGCACCTGCTCCACTTTTAGTATTCTTTGGGTCGTCGGCAGAACCTTGACCGAATCATCGATGCGGTGGCCTGCGACCCAGATAATCTTCCCGGCGCTCAAGAGCAGCGGGCATCTGTACCTTTCAGCGCGCGGAACTTTGTTGTCGATAAAATATTTTTTTACCTTCTGGGATCCGGTCATCCCCAGCGGCGTGAACCGGTCGCCGGGTCTAACGTTTCTGATCTTCAGCGGAAAGTGCAATCTATCCATATCAAAAAAAGCAGCGGAATGTCCAGATTGACGAATATCAGGCCGGTTCCCTTCAAACGCCTCAAACTTCAGATATCGACCGATCTCCCTGACCAGCACGGTTTCCGGTCCTCCGATTTCATACTCATAAGCCGGCTCCGTTGCCGTCGACCGCGTCGCTCCGCTTGCACCTTCGATCAGTCGCAGCGGTATGGATTCCTTTGAAAAAACAAGGTGGTCGCCGTCGCGTCTGACGCTGATCCGGTCGGGAAGATCCAGCCGCCCTGTCCGGGCCGGCCCCATCAACCCTGTAATTGCCCGGATGTGCTTGAAGCTGATGCGTCGCAAATCTCCCTTGGCAGCCGCAACCGCGCGCCGGACAATCCGTCTGACGGCGGCTTCCGGCAGGGGGCGCAACCTTGTAACCAGGAGCACCGTTTGATCCTCCCGCACGGCCGCAACTGCCTGGTCGTAAAGCGGCGTCAGCATCGCTTCCATCCATTCGTCTTCCGATCGTAATATAGCTGAAACCCTGTTGAGGGCGTCCACAACCATTGGATTATACTCTTTCTTTAAAAGGGGTACGAGCTGCCGACGCACCTTGTTACGCAAAAAGCGATCATCCTCGTTGGACCGGTCGTAAACATATTGCAGTCCGTTCCTGTTTAAAAAATCCATAATTTCAGCCCGGCCGACTTCGATAAACGGCCGAACAATCATCGCATGACGCACGGGCGGAATCCCCGCAATCCCCAGCGGGCCGCTCCCGCGGAACAGAGACATCAATACCAGCTCGGCGTTGTCGTCCGAATGATGAGCCACGGCTACCTTGTCGAACCGGTGCGTTTCAGCAACGCTGTTATAATAGGCATAACGAAGCTGCCGGGCCGCTTCTTCGGTGGAAAGCCTGTGCCGGCGTTGATAGGCGCGGGTATCCGCTTTATGAATATAACAGGGAAGGTTTAATTTATTTGCAAGGGCTTCGACAAAGGCGGCATCCTGATCCGAGTCTTTTTGCCGCAACGAATGATTCAGGTGGGCGACTCCCAGATTGATGGAAAGTTGTCGAGCAAGTATGTTCAGCACATGGAGCAGGGCAACTGAATCCGGCCCGCCGGACACCCCGACCAGAACAGAATCTCCGGGCTGAAACATTCCATATGCTTTGATCGTCCGTTCGGTTTCACGTATGAGCCTGTTATGACAACCTTTGTGCGATACTGGCATGAATCAGCTCGGAAACTTTTTTGTCCCACACGCCCACCACCCCGGACCGGACGGAAACCTCTGTGATTTTTGGCGTCACCATAAAAACCTTGACCCAAACGGGCGTCCCGTCGGCCCGTTTGGCATTGATGGTGGCACTGATGCCGTCCGATGTCTTTTCCTCGATATTGATTTTGAGACCTTCAAGGGTGTCCGTGCATATGGCGTAAATTTTATCAAAGGATTCCGGATAGGAGCGTTTCAACTCGCCATTGATATAGCTATACACACCGACTCCGGCAGCCGTACCGGCAACCAACGCGAAACAACCCGTTAGAACGATCATACAGGTCAGTAAGACCATTGCCATCGACATCGCTTTCATCTGTTTTCCTTCCGGTTTTTGACGTATTTTAGCGGCCGAAGGCCCACTACGTACCTTTAACATTTTCACACCCCCAGTGGGAAGTTTCCACCGGCATAAAGTGAAATCCCTCTGTTTTTATTTATAGAATTGATTTTTAATTGTTGTCAGATTACGACAAAGCCATCCTCAAGTCAACAAAAAATACATGATGTGGGGCCTCGCAGGAAAAACGAATGGTTATATTGTGGTATGATCTGTTTCCGCGCCACTGCAGGGGTGGTTGCGTTTTTTCTTGAAAAACCCCTGTTAAATGACTATATAACATATTCGGTTGTGCTAGGCAGGGAGCTAGCGGTGCCCTTGTCCCGAAATCCGCTTCATGCGGGGCTGAATCCCCCCTGGAGAGTTTATTTTCTGAAAATCGGCTTGCCATACCCGGCCGGACTCCGCGCAACAAACGGTCATGAACCTCGTCAGGTCCGGAAGGAAGCAGCGATAAATGATGCGGTTTGTGTCGTGGTTTGACCCCGGTCTATTTTTGGCCGCCTTTTTTCAGATGAAATTCGATAGGGGGTGCACAACCGATTTACCCCCCAACCCCCCGGAAGGATTTGCGAAAGCTCACCGATCACGGCGGCTGTCGGGCTGCTGACCGGCAGATTATCCGCCCTTACCCCAAAAAAACCTTTAAAGCTTCAAACATCGCAATTAACACCTTGACATCGTTACAAACAGTCTTATTTTTTTGGTCAAAAGTCGAAGGATTTAATTTATTTTTTTATTTATTTTCGGGTGTTAACCCGTAGCGTATTTAATACGGGTACGACCCTTTAATTTTGTGGAGAAAGCGTCGCCTGATGACTGATAAAGACATGATCCAAACCGAAACCGAACCTGTCGTTACAAGCAGATCAACTGAACCGAAATCGGATTCGGTTACGAACGAAGCTGAGGGAAGAATTGAATCGAAGGCGGATACAGTCAAAAAAGAGAAGAAAAAACATTCGGTTGTCATTGAAGAGCTGAAATCAAAACTGGAAGCAACCGAGCAGGAGGCCAAAGATAATTATGATCGTTTTCTTAGAAATGCGGCCGAACTTGAAAATTATAAGAAACGCACCTCCCGCCAGATGGATGAGTTCAGAAAATACGCCAATGAATCTTTGATCATGGAATTGCTGACCGTTGTTGACAACCTTGAAAGGGCCATCCAGTCATCACGCGACGATGAAAATTCAAATGCCAAAGTGGTTGAAGGGGTCCAAATGACCCTGGATGAAATCATAAAAATTCTGGATAAATTCGGGGTTAAACCGATTATTGCGCTGGAACAGGCGTTTGACCCGACATTTCATCAGGCCGTCATGCAGGAAGAATCAGTCGATTTCCCAGCGCAAACCGTTGTAAGGGAACTGCAAAAAGGGTACCTTCTTCATGATCGGCTGCTGCGGCCTGCAATGGTCGTGGTTTCAAAATAACCAATATAAATTATAGATACAAATATAAAACCTGACAGTATGGATATAATTCTTAAGGAGGAAAACACATGGGAAAGGTAATCGGAATTGACTTGGGCACCACGAACTCTTGCGTGGCTATCATGGAGGGTAATGAAGCCAAAGTTATTACCAACGCTGAAGGCGGCCGCACCACCCCGTCGATCGTCGCCGTTTCCAGCAGCGGCGAACGGTTGGTAGGCCAGATCGCCAAGCGCCAGGCCATCACAAACCCTGAAAATACCGTTTTTGCGGTCAAAAGGCTGATCGGCCGGAAGTTCGCTTCGCCGGAAGTCCAGAACGACATCAAGATTTTGCCTTATAAGATCGAACAAGCCTCCAATGGGGATGCACACATCAATATTCGCGGCAAACAGTTGAGTCCTGCGGAAATTTCATCCTATATCCTGGCAAACATTAAAAAATCTGCAGAGGATTATCTGGGAGAAAAAGTCACCGATGCGGTCGTTACCGTGCCGGCATACTTTAATGACAGCCAGCGGCAGGCCACCAAAGACGCCGGCAAAATCGCAGGTCTGAACGTACTTAGAATCATCAATGAACCCACGGCAGCCTCCCTGGCATATGGTCTCGACAAGAAAAAAGATGAGAAAATTGCGGTCTTTGACCTTGGCGGAGGCACTTTTGATATTTCCATCCTTGAAATCGGTGACGGTGTTTTCGAAGTCAAGTCCACCAACGGCGATACCCATCTGGGCGGCGAGGATTTTGATCTGCGAATTATCGATTACATGGCCACGGAATTTAAAAAGGACCAGGGCATCGACATCCGCAAAGATAAAATGGCGCTTCAGCGACTGAAAGAAGCGGCAGAAAAAGCAAAGATGGAGCTGTCTTCTTCTGTTGAGACCGATGTGAATCTTCCTTTTATAACCGCCGACGCCAGCGGGCCCAAGCATCTGAACATCAAGCTGACACGCTCCAAACTCGAAGCCCTTGTCGCCGATCTGCTCGACAAGCTTGAGCGGCCCTGCATCACCGCACTTAAGGACGCGGGACTTTCCACCAGCCAGATTGATGAGGTCATCCTCGTCGGCGGCATGACCCGCATGCCAGCCGTCCAGGACCGGGTCAAAAAACTCTTCGGCAAAGAACCTCACAAGGGCGTTAACCCGGACGAGGTTGTTGCGGTGGGCGCCGCCATCCAGGGGGGGGTTCTGAAAGGGGACGTCAAGGACGTCCTGCTGCTGGATGTAACGCCGCTTTCACTTGGCATCGAAACCCTGGGGGGTGTCATGACCCGGCTGATAGAAAAAAACACGACCATTCCGACCAAGAAGAGCCAGGTTTTTTCCACGGCTGCCGACAACCAGCCGGCCGTGTCGATCCATGTCCTGCAGGGTGAACGTGAAATGGCCGCCGGCAATAAAACCCTTGGCCGCTTTGAACTGGTGGGCATCCCGCCGGCCCCTAGAGGCATACCGCAGATTGAAGTCACCTTTGATATCGATGCCAACGGAATCGTCAACGTTTCCGCCAAAGACATGGCCACCGGCAAGGAACAATCCATTCAGATTACCGCCTCAAGCGGCCTGTCCAAGGAAGAAATCGACAAACTGGTCAAAGATGCCGAACTGCATGCTGATGAAGACAAGAAGAGAAAGGTTCTGGTGGAAGCCCGCAACACGGCCGACGCACTGATCTATTCCACGGAAAAATCCATCAAGGAACTGGGCGACAAGGTTGACGCCGGAACCAAGTCAAAAGTCGAAAAAGCGATTGAATCGCTTAAAAAGGCCATGGAGGGTGAAGACCCTGCAGAAATCAAACGTCTGAGCGAAGAACTCACCCAGACATCCCATAAGCTGGCTGAAGCCATGTACCAGCAGGCCTCCAAGGCCGGCGCACAGCAGGCCGGCCCCCAGGGCGGCGAACAGCCCGGTGCCGCTGCGGGCGACGATGATGTGGTGGATGCCGATTTTGAAGAAGTAAAAGACGACAAGAAATAACGTCGAATAATTCTTCTTGACTCCCGCAGCCCAAACGGGCTGCGGGATTTTTTTGCCGCCCGCCGTCATTTTTCGATTGAACGTGATTATCAGACAGATTTCCGGCGCCCGACGGACGATGCCGTTTCGCCCGGACATTTTTTATAAAAGCCTCTTTTTAAACGACGCACGCCCTTAAATCGAATTTCTTCCGGTTTGACTTTAAATTCCCTTTTCTATATATTTTTTAGGTAGTCGCTGGAACCCTTCATAATTCGGAGGCGTGTGCGAAGCTCCGTTTTGATTCTGATTCGGGAGGTTTTCCTGTGCAGGTAGCCATGATTGGTTTGGGACGGATGGGCATGAACATGGCAAAGCGTCTCCTCAAGGGAGGCCACCAGGTCATTGCCTATAACCGCAGCCCGGACAAGACAGACCGATTGAAGGCGCAAGGCGCCTTAGGCGCATATTCCCTGGAAGAGACGGTCGAAAAACTCAAAGCCCCGCGCATTGTCTGGCTGATGCTGCCGGCCGGAGCGGCTGTCGATGAGCATATTGACCGGCTTAAAGCGATTCTCTCTCCTGCTGACATCGTCATCGACGGTGGCAATACGTACTACCGGGACGATCTGCGACGGGCCGATCTGCTGGCGCAAAAGGGCATCCGCTTTATGGATGCGGGCGTCAGCGGCGGCGTATGGGGGTTGACCGAGGGCTACTGTCTGATGATCGGCGGGGACAAAATAACCTTTCGGCACCTTGAACCCCTGTTTAAAACCCTGGCCCCTGAAAACGGATATCTCTTCTGCGGGCCGGCCGGCGCCGGCCATTTTGTCAAGATGGTTCACAACGGGATTGAGTACGCCATGATGCAGGCCTATGGCGAGGGCTTTGAAATCCTGGAAAAGTCGGATTACGCCGACGGGTTCAACTATGCCCAAATCGCCCGCCTCTGGAACCAGGGCAGCGTGATTCGCTCGTGGCTGCTGGAGCTGCTGGAAAGGGCCTTTGCCGGTGATGCCAGGTTAGACCAAATTCGAGGGGTTGTGGAAGATTCCGGTGAGGGCCGCTGGACCGTAGAGCAGGCCATCGCAACCGCCGTGCCCGCCGAAGTCATCGCCCTGTCCCTGTTTCGACGATTTCGATCCCGACAGCAGGACACCTTTACCGACAAAGTGATTGCCGCCTTGCGCCGGGAATTCGGAGGCCATGCCGTTGTCCCGGCCGATAAAAAATAACGAATGACGTTGTTATGAGCGACATCTCAAAACCGGACAAAAACATGTCTGCCGTTATCGCCCCCTGCGAACCCGATCCCCTGGCCGATTCGGCCGAATGCCTGTTTGAACGGCCCCGGGATTCCTGCAGCATTGTGATTTTAGGGGCCACCGGCGATTTAACCGCCCGGAAACTGATGCCGGCCCTGTTCAATCTGTATCAGCACGGCGGCCTGCCGAAACCTTTTGCGGTTGTCGGCTGCGGCCGGACGCGGCTCGACACCCGCCGGTTCAGGGAAAAAATGAAAGCAGAGGTGGACCGCGCCTTTCACCCGGGCCCCGACCGATGGGAAGCCTTTGCCGCCAACCTTTACTACCAGCCGCTTTCCTTTGACGACCCCGCCTCGTTTGAGAATCTGTCCCGATATCTGACGGAGCTTGACTACACACACAGTCTTGCCGGCAATCGCATCTTTTATTTTGCCCTGCCGCCGTCTTTATACAAGCAGGCCGCTCAACTGTTAGGCCGGGCCGGTCTGGGACGGGAGCACCTGGACAACCTCGGCTGGTCAAGGCTGGTTGTGGAAAAACCCTTCGGCCGGGACCTCCAATCCGCTACCGACCTGGACCGCGGCATTCATCAGTATTTTGGCGAACATCAAATTTTCAGAATTGATCATTACCTGGCAAAAGAAACCGTTCAGAACATCCTGATGTTCCGGTTTGCCAACGCCATCTTTGAACCCATCTGGAATCGCAGATATATCGATCATGTCAGCATCGTTGCCGCGGAAACCCTCGGCATTGAAAACCGGGCCGATTATTACGAACAGGCCGGCGTCTTGCGGGACATGTTTCAGAACCACATGATGCAACTCCTGGCGCTTATCGCCATGGAACCCCCCTCGGCCTTCGACGCCGAACGGGTCCGGGATGAAAAAACCAAGACGCACCGCTGCCTGCGGCCGTTTCCAGTCGACCGCCTATCGGACTATCTGGTGTTGGGTCAATATGGACCCGGAATGCAGGACGGCGCAACAATGCCCGCCTACCGCGATGAACCCGGCGTCCGGCCGGATTCCATGATGCCGACCTTTGCAATGATGAAATTATTCATCGATAACTGGCGCTGGCAGGGGGTTCCGTTCTTCTTAACATCAGGCAAACGGCTGTCCCGCAAATTGACTCGGATTTCAATCAGGTTCAAAGACGTCCCCCATTCCATGTTCCGCCGGACGCTGGGGGGAACCATCACGGCCAATCAGCTGGTTCTGGGAATCTTCCCGGATGAAAAAATCGTGTTGACGTTCCAGACCAAGACGCCCGGCGTGAAGGTCAAGCTGCGCCCCGTAACCATGAATTTTAATTATTATCAGGATCAGGCCGGGCCGACCCTGGACGCCTATGAAAAAGTTCTGCAGGACTGCATGCTGGGCGATCAGATGCTGTTCTGGCGCCAGGATGGTGTCGAGGCCTGCTGGTCCTTTTTAACGCCCATCCTGGAAGGATGTGAAATCTGCCGGGACCGCACCGAAATGCTCCATACTTACGCAACCGGCACCTGGGGCCCGCCGGCCGGCGGCAAGCTCGGACCGGGCATACTGCCGCCATAACCACCTGGTATCAAACATGTTCAATCCCAAAACGTTCATCGCATCACCGGCGAATAGGATCCGACCCCGGAGAGTTTTAGCCGGGTTGAAAATATAGTTCCGACTCCAGAGGGCATGGTTCCCACAAATTCAATGGGTGCATTTCAAAATTCAAATATCGAAAGACATAATAAATTTATAAGGCCGCGCCGCCAAACTCTGAACAGAACCAGAGGACCAGATTTTCCATACCGGAGACCCCATTGAGCAAGACTATTATCAAAGACCATCCCGAAGAGATCGTCCGCGTCGGCGCCGAAATTGTCCGCAAAGCCGCCGGATACGCCGTGGCGCATAGGGGCCGCTTCACGATGGCCCTCTCCGGCGGGACCACCCCGCGGCCCATGCACCGCCTGCTCGCAGAAGACCCCTATCGATCCGATATCCCCTGGCGCCATACCCACATATTCTGGGTTGACGAACGGCTGGTCCCCGCCGACCACCCCGACAGTAATTTGGGACTCGCCCGCAAAGATCTGCTGGATCACGTGCCCCTGCCGGCAGCGAACATCCATCCCATGCCGACCGAAAATACGCCGGCCCAGGGCGCGCTTGAATACCGGCGGCAGCTTGGAGAATTTTTCAAGCCGGCCCCGGGCCGCCTGCCGGCCCTTGATCTCATCTGCCTGGGAGTCGGCAGCGACGGTCATGTCGCTTCTCTTTTTCCCGGCCCTCCCGCCGATGATGCCGGCGACGCCTGGGTTATCTCCGTCAGGGGCGGCAGCCCGGATATCGGTCGCCTGACGCTGACCTTCCCGGTACTCAACAGCGCAGGGCAGCTTTTCTTTCTGGTTTCCGGCAAAAACAAGGCCGCCATCGTAAAAACCATCCTTGAAGAACCGTCCGCCGGCCTGCCCGCGCAACATGTCCAGCCCTACAGCCGCAATCTGATCTGGCTCCTGGACCGCGCGGCGGCATCTCTGCTCACTGAAAGGAAGCCTAGTGAAAACAGGGAACAATAAACATCTATTTCTGGCCGGCGACATCGGCGCGACCAAAACCTATATCGGCCTGTTTGATGCCGGCCGAAAAAGGCCGCGGCTGAAAGTTATGGAAGAGTTTTCCAGCCCGGAAGCACCCGGCCTGGAAACCATCATCATGCGGTTTCTCCATAACCACCCGGCTCGCATCATTGCGGCATGTTTCGGCATTGCCGGACCGGTGATAAACGGCCGCTGCAAAACCACCAACCTGCCCTGGGACGTTTCGGAGCGGCGCTTGAAAAAACGCTTTGGCTGGACCCGCGTTCGCCTTGTCAACGATCTCATCGCCACGGCAATGGGGCTGACGGTGCTTCCCCGGCGCGATCTTCTATCGCTGAACACGGCCAAACCCCGAAAGGGACAACCGGTCGGTCTGGTCGCTCCCGGCACCGGCCTGGGCCAGGCATTACTGGCTTATGATCGTGGTCGCCGCATCCCCTTAGCCTCTGAAGGGGGTCACGCCGACTTTTTTCCCCATACGGAGGCGCAGGCCCGGCTATGGCACTATCTTCACCGACAATTCGGGCATGTCAGCCTGGAAATGGTGTTGTCCGGCCCCGGCCTGGTGAACATCTATCGGTGGCTTCGTGATTCCGGCCGCTACCGGGAGCCACGCTGGCTGGCCGAGGCCCTGCGCAACGCCGATCCTGCCCGGACGATCACGGCCGCCGCCCTGGAACAAAACCATCCGCTTTGCAGGGCAGCGCTCGAAATGTTCATTTCAATTTTCGGTGCAGCCTGCGGAAACCTGGCCTTGACGGCAATGACTTTCGGCGGGGTCTATCTGGGTGGCGGCATCACGCCCAAAATCCTGCCTGAACTTAAGAAAAAAAATTTCATGGAGGCCTTTACAAACAAGGGGTGCTTTAAAAATATCCTTGAGCGCATTGCGGTGCGGGTCATCCTGAACGATAAGACGGCCCTGCTGGGCGCAGCATCCGCTGCGCTGGAAATGCGCTGAAATTCTTAAACGCCGCAATAATTGCGGAGGATCTTGATCTTTTTCGACGGTACATATCGCCTGCAGGCGGGTATTGACGGCGGCCATGCAACATCTCGACGGAAATCGGCCTATGCCTGGCGCGTCCGCATCATCAATTTGTCTCTCGGCCGGCCCGACATCCGGCACATCCGGCCGTTTATCGTTTTTACAAGCCCCGCCGGCAACGGAATTTTTAAGACCAACTGCGCTGAAAGCATGGGAAAAAGAATTTTTCGAGACTTCAGCCTGAATATGGCAGAAACCCTCTGGCTGGAACTCTTCCCCGACACCTCTGGAAAAATCTATGCCGCGGTTTTTACACCCAGATTTACTTACGGGCCTGAAGCCTATTACGATATCGGCTGGCGGCCCATCCGGCCCAACGAGCTTCGAACGATAGCCCCCTTTATTGCGGAAATTGCCGATCTGAATATTCCCGATTATCATTAACTATCCGGTTCCAAAGGTACAAAATTTGGTCAAAGTTCAGCGCACCTGACTGAATTTTGTTAATTAAAGAATTTGCTTGTCACTTCCCCCCGAATGGTGGATACTTAATATGCATTTACAGGGTCTGAGTTCTTTCCAAATGGATAAAAATTATCCGTTATTTCGAAAAATATAACCTGTAAATAGAAGAGAAACAGTCGTATCGGGCGTTTCCAGAGATGGCATTTTTTTTGCTTGAATACTTATGCTTATGCGGACACAAATAAAAAAAAGCAGATTCTGGTCCGGCGTACCCCCCTGGATATTGATCGGCGCCGTGTTGATTTTGCTGCCGATATTCGCCTATCTGGTCTATGAGAATGTTCATCGGCAGAAGGAACACAGCACTCGGCTGCTGCTGGAAAAGGGTGCGGCGCTAATCCGCTCTTTTGAAGCCGGAACCCGAACCGGCATGATGGGCATTCACGGCACCGATTTTCGACTCCAGAGACTGCTGAGCGAAACCGCCCAGCAGCCGGATATCGAATACCTCATGGTGACCGACACCGACGGCAGGATCCTGGCCCATGACGAACCGGGAAGCATCGACGCGGTTTACGGCAACGAACTCAACTTAAAGGAAATTTCCCGCTCTCAGGACCTTCACTGGCGGATTGTCACCGGGCCGGACGGGAAAAAGATATTTGAAGTTTTCCGCCGATTCGCACCCGCCGGCGGTGGCATGATGGGGATGCGGATGGGGCGCATGATGTTTGGACGGCCGTTCAGGTCTGAAAAAGTCCCTGACGCAATCCCGGACCCTCCCATACAGGTCATATTTGTCGGCCTGGACATGACCCCCATCGAGCAGGCACGCCTGGCCGACACACGCCATTCGATCGTCATGGGGCTCATCCTGCTGCTGGTGGGATTTGCGGGTATTGTTCTGCTCTTTCTGACCCAGAGCTACCGCGCCGCCAAAGCATCATTGTCCAGAATCAAGGCCTTTTCAGACAATTTGGTGGATAACATGCCCATCGGCCTGGTGGCCACCGATACGCAACGGAAAGTGGTGGCCATGAATTACGTGGCCGGCCGCATCCTTGAACTTTCCGTTCCCGATTCCATCGGCAAGGATGCCGGGCAGGCCCTGCCGCCGGAGCTGCTGCGGCAGCTGCAACACCTGAGCACAGCAGGCAGCATTGTCGAACAGGAATTTGAATGCACCCTGAACAAAGGCAAGATCCTTCCCCTTGAAGTCAACGCCACCCTGCTCAAGGATGAGTCCGGGAATTTGCTGGGCAGCGTCTTGCTGTTTAAAGACCTGAGCGAAGTCCGCGCCCTGCGTAAGGAAATTGCCAGAAACCAGCGCCTGGCCACCGTCGGCCGACTGGCCGCCGGGGTTGCCCACGAAATCCGCAATCCCTTGAGCTCCATCAAGGGTTTTGCCACCTATTTCAAAGAAAGATATCAGGATGCCCCTGAAGACCTCCACATTGCCAATATCATGATCCAGGAAGTCGACCGTTTGAACCGGGTCGTGGGGCAGCTGCTGGAATTCGCCCGGCCGATCGCCGTTTCAAAACGCCCCCTCAACCTGAAAACGTTTGTGGCCGACTCCCTTAAACTGGTTGAAAGACAGGCCGGTGAAAAGAATATCCGTATTCAGGCGAACCTTGCCGAGCCGGCAGGAACCGTTCCGATCGACCCGGATAAAATGAATCAGGTTCTTTTAAATCTCTATCTGAACGCCATCGAATCCATGAGTGACGGCGGCGGCAGTCTCAGCGTGACGCTGGCGGCCGAAGGACCGGCTCGGCAGGTCGTGATCCGGGTCGCCGATACCGGCTGCGGCATCCGCGAGCAGGACCTGGGCCATATCTTTGACCCCTACTTTACCACCAAACCCGCCGGTACGGGGCTCGGTCTGGCGATTGCTCAAAAAATCATCGAAGGTCACGGCGGCGTCATCAGGGTAGACAGCAAATCCGGCACCGGTACGACCGTCACGATTGTTTTACCCCATTCAGAAGGAATAGAACGCCATGACAGCGACTAAAACCCTACTAGTGGTCGATGACGACAAGGCCCATCGCACCATGCTGCGGACACTTCTCGGCGGCTGGGGCTATGCCGTCACCGAGGCCGATGACGGTTCCACCGCCATCGAACAGGTCCGGCAGCAGCCCTTTGATCTGATCCTGATGGACATCCGCATGGTGAAGGTCTCGGGAATCGAAGCTCTGGACAAGATCAAAACCCTCAACCCGGCCATTCCCGTGATCATCATGACGGCCTATTCTTCCATCGAGTCGGCGGTGGCTGCACTTAAAAAGGGCGCCTATGATTATCTTACCAAGCCGCTGGATTTCGACAAACTGCGTCTCACGATTGAGCGGGCCGTGGAGCACCTGCGCCTCAAAGAAGAAAACCGCATGCTGAAAGAAAGCCTGGGGAAACACTTTGACCGGCGCAATATCATCGGGCAGAGCCCGGCCATCACACGCCTGCTGGAAACCGTCGCCCAGGTGGCCCCCTCCGAGGCCACAGTCCTGATTACCGGCGAGTCCGGTACCGGCAAGGGGTTGATCGCCGGATCCCTCCATTTCAACAGCCCCCGCAAAGACGCCCCCTTCATCAAGACCAACTGCGCGGCCATCACCGAAACCCTGCTGGAATCCGAGCTGTTCGGGCATGAAAAAGGTGCCTTTACCGGCGCCGACCGCAGAAAAGAAGGCCGCTTTGTCCAGGCAAACGGCGGCAGCCTTTTCCTGGACGAGGTCAGCGAGATGTCCCCCAGCATGCAGGTCAAGCTCCTGCAGGTACTCCAGGAAAGAGAAGTTACCCGGGTCGGCGGCGAAACCGTGGTGCCGGTGGATGTCCGTCTGATCGTCGCCACCAACAAAAACCTGACAGAGCTAATCGCCAAAGGGCAGTTCCGTGAGGATCTTTACTATCGCCTGAATGTCGTCAGCCTGGAGCTCCCGCCGCTGCGGGAAAGAAGAGAGGACATTCCGCTGCTGGCCCAGCATTTTCTGAAAATGTTCGCCGATAAAAACCAGAAAGACATCAAGGGGCTGACCCCGAAGGCTATGGACCAATTCGTGCGCTACGACTGGCCCGGGAATGTCCGGGAGCTCATGAACGCAGTTGAACGGGGCGTGGTTCTGGCCCGTTCCGAATACCTTGACGACGAAGTCCTGCCGTTTCTACCCGCTCCGGTTGAAACCCCTGCCGGGGCCATATCCGCCCTGGACGAGTTGTCCGGTGAAATTCCCCTTGGAGAGGTTGAAAAGGTCACGATATTAAGAACTCTGGAAGCGGCCGGCGGCAACAAAAGCGAGGCCGCACGCAGACTGGGAATAACGCGCAAAACACTGCACACCAAGTTGAAGCAGTACGGGGTGATGCCTTGAAGATGAGGCCTTTGCAAAACACCCTCTTTTGCCCAATCTCGGTGTCAGGCTTAAACTTTAATCCTCGAAATACGGCATGTATTCCTGTGGTTAAGTTTTTCGCCTTCCTTGAATTTGAACAAGGCTGGGAATTTATCAAGGGCCTCAAGATATGACCATGCCGCAACCCTGGCAACAACTCGAACACGCCATTGAAACCATCTGGCGGCAGGGCCTGACGCTTTCGCCGGACGCTTTGCACTATATCGACTCCACCTTTTCAAATCCCTCTTTGCAGGAGCTGGAAAGGATCCTTTGCGACGAATCCGACTGCGAAAAGGACTCGCTGCTGGAGCTGATCTTCTTTCCGGACCTATCCTTTCAGGCTCAGATAGAAGATCTGCTGGAAAACTGCGACGTTACGGCCGAAGATGAAGAAAGGCTGGCTCGGGCCCTCGCCGCCAAGAGGCTGCACACGGTTCTCCTTTTTCCCGACGGCCGCGGCCGCCTGCCCCTGGCCGTTCCGGACTGGGCAATCGCCCGTTTCATCAGCCGCCTGCATATTTCCAAAAAACCGGAGCCGGACCTTGTGGACGCAATCCGGCGCCACGTACCGCAACCATATCAGGCCCTGTGCAGGGTCAGGCTGCGAAACGCCCGTTTGACGTTCACCCGAAATAAAATTTCATTTCTCATCGTTTTTTTTGAAAAAATGGCGGTTGAATTTCGGATTGTGCTCGAAGCATACGACTTTTTGCTCTCTTTTTTTGAAGAACTGGAAGACGACGCTGATCTCTACCGCACCCTGATGCAAAAGAAACGGTTCTTTTTCCAGAACCTGCAGAAAGCCCGGCGGCTTGAAGTGCAGCTCAAAAGCAGCAACATGGAAACGTTGCTCCTGCAGGGCGTCAGAATGACGCACTTCAACATGGACGAGGCCCGTCGACGGATGGGACTGATAGATAAAATCGGCTACGCGGTATTCGGCAAAAGCGACTTTATCGAAGCCGGCGGCAGCATCGATCTGGGAGATTTCGGCCGTGAAAACGGTCTGGAGGAGGTGTTTAAATTTCTATCATGACACGAGACCTTTGATAAATGCCCAATGTTGTTCAAGTTCAAGGAAGGCGGGAATTTTAACCACAGGAATACATGCCGTATTTCGAGGATTAACATTCGAGCCTGACGCTGAAATTGGGCAAAAGGGGGCGTTTTGCAAAGGTCTCGACACAGGAGACCATATGGCATCACATACAAACCGGTTAAAACTCTTGCTGGGGCTGCTGATCTGCGTTCATGCGCTGGCCGGCGGCGGCCAGGCCGCAGCCGCCCGACCGCTCGCCCCCAAACTGGAAGATATCATTGCCGGGGTTGAAAAACGGTATTCAGGATCTGGTTTTTTTGCCCGTTTCACCCAGACCTCGACATTGAAGGAAATGGGCATTACCGACAGCGCTTCCGGCAGTATCCATGTCAAGCACCCCGGCATGATGCGCTGGGAATACGAAAAGCCGGATAGCCAGATCTTTGTCACCGACAGCCGAACGCTCTGGGTCTACCGGCCGGCAGACAATCAGGTCATGGTGGGAGAAGCGCCCGCCTATTTTGGCAGCGGGAAGGGGGCCAGCTTTCTTTCCGACATGAAGCAGCTTCGCGAAAACTTCTCCATCCGGCACGAACAGCTCGACACCGATCTGTTTTATGTCCTCACGCTTTATCCCAATACGCAAAAAGTGGACGTGTCCGTCATTTATCTTTCAATTTCAAAAACCGTGTATGATATCGTCCAAGTCGTCACGCTAAATTCATATGGGGATGAAACCCGCATCATTTTTAACGACCTGCGCTTCAACCAGAACTACGACGACCGCATTTTTAAATTCAATATCCCGGCCGGGGCGGATGTGTTGCGGCTGGACCAATAGAAAAGAGACCTTTGCAAGACGCTCCCGATTGCAAAGGTCTCTTTTATTCTCACAGACAGATCATGAACTTAATACGCCCGAGACCGCTTGGCGGCTTCAGGCGCAATTATTTTTCAGCCGGCCGGGCCGGTGGATAATTATCCCCGGGCCTTACGCGCTTTCAGCGACCTCTTCGGGGATATCGGCATTGGTGTATACCTTTTGTACGTCGTCGCAGTCCTCCAGGGATTCCATCAGGCGGACCATCTGTTCGGCCTCCTTGCCTTTCAGGTCGGTCGTTGACTGCGGCAGCATGGTGACTTCAGCCCCCTGGTAAGGAATTGAAGCGGCCGCGAGGGCGGCTTTGACGGTCTCAAAATCCTCCGTAGCCGTGATGATTTCAAACCCGTCCTCATCCTCGCGAACGTCTTCGGCGCCGGCCTCAATGCTGGTTTCCATCAAGATCTCCTCTTTGACAGCGCCCTTGTCGACAAAAATATATCCCTTTTTCTTGAACATCCAGGCCACGCAGCCGTTTTCGCCGAGGCTCCCGCCGTTTTTGCTGAAGATATGACGGATTTCGGCAACCGCCCGGTTCTTGTTGTCGGTCAGCGATTCCACCATCACCGCCGCGCCGCCGGGTCCATAACCCTCATAAACGCTTTCTTCGTAACTGACGCCTTCCAGTTCGCCGGTTCCCTTTTTGATGGCCCGTTCGATATTGTCCTTCGGCATATTCTCGCTTTTGGCTGCCAGAATCGCCGATCGCAGCCGCGGGTTGCCGTTGGGGTCGCCGCCTCCCATCCGGGCGGCCACCGTAATTTCCTTGATCAGCTTGGTAAAAACCTTGCCGCGCCTGGCATCCGCGGCGCCTTTTTTATGTTTGATTGAAGCCCACTTGCTGTGGCCCGACATATCTTCCTCCTATTTTTTCCCCATTCCGATGATAAAAATCTCTCGGCTGGCCTTTCGGCTGCTTTGAGGCTTAAATATTTTAGACCTGCTGAAAAGCGTTTTGACCTCATCCGCGAACAGCTTGAAATCTTCACCCTGAAAAATCTTGCAGACGAACGCCCCTCCCGGCAGCAACAGGTCTCGGGCGATCGCCAAAGCCGCCTGGCAAAGGTTAAAGGACCTGGCGGTATCCACGATCCGATTTCCGGTTGTGGCGGGCGCCATATCGCTGAGAACCACCTGAAACCCGGTCCCTATCGCCGCGCGCAGTTCCTGGTTGAGCTCAAAAACATCACCGGTCAGAACCCGCACGTTCTCCGGCAGCCGCTGCTTAATCGGGCTCAAGTCGATTCCCACCACCCGTCCGCGGTCCCCTGTCTGCCGGGCCGCATACAGCAGCCACGACCCCGGGGCGCATCCCAGGTCAAGAACGGCGTCGCCTGCTTTAATGAGATGATACTTCTGCTGGATCTCTTCGAGCTTATACACCGACCGGGCCGGAAAGTTTTCCTTTTTTGCCCTGCGGGCGTAGTGATCTTCCCAGCGATTCGCCTTAGGATTTGACCGCTTCATATATAACGAACCCCTCTCCAAGTCAAATAAAACCCCACGAAAAGGGGTGCCCCCTAAGTTACCTCACCCGATTCAGATGAAAACATCCGCTTTCCTAGAAGAGCGCTTCCACCGCGTCCGACATCGAACGGGCGCCGATCAGTTCGATCCCGGTAACATTCATGACCCGTTTGAGGTTGCTCTCCGGAACGATACACCTGACAAAGCCCATTTTTTTACTCTCGCCCACTCGGATCTCAACCTGGCCGATGGCCCGGACCTCGCCGGTCAGCCCGACTTCGCCCAGAACGACCGTACCGTCCTGAATGGGTTTATCCAGAAAACTGGAAGCAATCGCTGAAACGATGCCGAGATCCACGGCCGGTTCGTCCACCTTGACGCCTCCGGCCACGTTCATGAAAATATCGTGCCCCATTAAATGCAATCCCAACTTCTTTTCCATCACGGCCGCCAGCAGGGCCACCCGGTTCTGGTCCAGCCCCAGAATAGTCCGCCGGGGGGTTCCAAAGCTGGTACTGCTGGCAAGGGCCTGCAGCTCAACCAGGATCGGTCGGGTGCCTTCCATGCTGGCGGTAACCACCGAACCCGGTGAATTAACCGGACGCTCGGACAGAAAAACAGCCGACGGGTTATTGACCTCATCCAGCCCCATTTCCTTCATTTCGAACACACCGATCTCATTGGTGGAGCCATAGCGGTTCTTCACCGCCCGCAGAATCCGGAAGATATGATTACGGTCGCCTTCAAAATAAAGCACCGTATCCACCATGTGCTCCAGCAGCCTGGGACCGGCGATGGCCCCATCCTTGGTGACGTGTCCCACCATAAAGGTGGGTATGCCGGACTTTTTGGCCATGACCATCAGCCGCATGGCCGATTCCCGCACCTGGCTTACGCTTCCCGGCGCCGAGGTCAGGTCCGGGCTGTACATGGTCTGGATCGAATCGATCACCAGAACATCCGGCTTGATCCTGGCAATCATCCCCAGGATCGCTTCCAGGTCGATTTCGGATACCACCAGCAGGTCGGCGGATACGGCGTTGAGGCGCTTGCTGCGCAGCCGCAGCTGCCGAATGGATTCCTCTCCGGAAACATACAGAACCTTCCGACCTCTTTCCGCAAGGCCGTAGAGTGCCTGCAGCATCAGGGTGGACTTGCCGATCCCCGGGTCGCCTCCGATCAGCACCAGCGATCCCGGCACCAGCCCGCCCCCCAGGACCCGGTCAAACTCCTGGATTTGCGTCTGGATGCGCTCCTCGTTTTCAAATTCGATGGAATCGATCGGAACCGGCTCGCTCGGCAGCGACGGCAGCCCGGGAATCCCTCCTTTCGAAGATGCCGCGGCGATCGTCTCCTCCACCAGCGTATCCCACTGCCCGCAATCCGGACATTTTCCCATCCATTTGGAGCTTTGATAGCCGCACGCTTGACAGCAGAAAATGGTTTTGGCGTTTTTTTTCAATGAAGTGCCCGTCCCGGAAATCGGCTGGTGTAAAAAGTTTGATATAAAAGACCATATCATGCCGTGTGACTACAATCAAGAAAAGCTGTAGGTGTACTTCTGACGATACGGCTCCATCTTTGCCAACGAAATCGGCGCGCATCCCTTAACCGCATTTAGCGGTCGACAACCCTTCTCAATTTCGCTATAATACCCCACCATTTCAACAGACCTCTGAGAACATTTCAATGAAAGCGAATGCCGCATGAAACATTTTTCCCTGTTTGCAGCCGCCCTGATCACTGTCGCCCTGTTGTCTCCGATTGGCATCGCCGATGCCCAGACCGGCCAGAATTATTTTGAAACATTGCGGCAGATGCTGGTAAAAGATGGCTTCAACGCCTCCGAAATCGACAGCCTGTTCCAGAATCCCAATGTCTTTTTTGATATGAACAATATTTCGCGTTTTTTTTCCCACCGGGAATCACGCCTCAATTACGACCAGTTCATTACCTACAATTCCATCAGCAAAGCCCGTGGGTACATGGAAACCTACCAGGCCGACCTTGAGCGTGCCGAAAAAACCTATGGGGTCGACCGGGAAATCATTACAGCCATCATCCTGGTTGAAACGCAGCTTGGAACCATTGTGGGCAATCGTTCGGTCTTCAACTCGCTTTCGTCGCTGGCGTCCTTGCTGGACCCGGATGTTCGTACCCGGGTCTGGAACGAAATGTCAAACCCCGTCAATCTGTCAAAGGAAGACTTCGACGCCTGGGCGGCCCGGAAGTCAAAATGGGCCTATGCCGAATTGAAGTCCTTCCTGCAATATACCCGGCGGGAAGCCATCAACCCGGCCGATATCAACGGATCCATTGCCGGGGCTCTCGGCATTGCCCAGTTTATGCCCAGCAATATTATCGCATTCGCCAAAGACGGCGACGGCGACGGCCGCATCGACTTGTTCAATCACGCCGACGCCATCTCCAGCATCGCCAGCTATCTGAAACATTTCGGCTGGCAGCCCGGAATTGATCCCAAAAAAGCTTACAATGTTGTTTTTCATTACAACCGCAGCAGTTACTATGTAACCACGATTTTAGAAATTGTGGATCGCCTGAAAGGCTGGGGGGGAAATTGAGAACGGCTATCGTTCTATTGGCCCTATCCGTCCCTTTTTTTATCTTGACCGTCTGGGCCGTGGTGGATGCCGCCCTGAAGGACTTCGGCACACCGGTCAAAAAGGCGCTCTGGCTGATTGTTGCTTCTATTCCTTATATCGGATGCATGATTTACTTTGCCATTGGTTTCAGAAAGGGGAAAAAAACCGGTTGATTTAGCTCCCTCCCTTCGATAATATTTGACAAAATCCCTGCGCTCCTATATGCAAACGCACGGATTTGATAATTTTTTCAGGTCCCATCGTCTAGCGGTTAGGACGCCGGCCTCTCACGTCGGTAACACGGGTTCGAATCCCGTTGGGACCACCAAAAGTTAAGCCCCTGGAGCGTAATCGTCCCAGGGGCTTTGACATCAACGGGGCGTCGCCGGAAATCCGAAAAGCATAATCTTTGTACCCGTATCTCCCTGGAGCAATTTATGAAACGCATCTTTTTGCGGATGGCGTTATTGCTCGTGTTGTGCACATCCTGCTCGCCTACCAATCCGAATTATCTTCAGAGAGACCGCATCGCAGAAATCGTTGAGCTGCAGCGCACCCGGCCGATAAACGAGTATATGATGTATCGTTCCCCCTCCTATCCCCAGAAAATCGACCGGGTCCTTCATGAACTGGATCCGGTTGAAGCCCTCGTTGTGGCCCTGCCGTATGAAGACGCCATTCAAAACCCCAAACTCCTTTCCTTTTACATGAAGATCATCGCCCAGGCCGTTACGGTCACGGACGTGATCATACTGGTAAACGAAAGAGAACTGTTCGACTTTAAAGCCATCGTGCGCCAGCTGGTTCATCTGAAGCTGGACCGTTATCTTTACGACGGTCAGAAGCATTCCATCAGGATTGTCCCGGCACGCTTCAACACCAAATGGGTCCGTGACTACGGCCCCATTTTTGCCCTTAACCGCCGGGGCAACATCTGCGTTCTGGATGCAATTTGCGGGGATGTCCGCGGACAAATCAACAAACCGCAGTTTTATTCCATCAATGATTTTTTCAAAGCCGACGTGCTGAATATTGTCGGCGCCAAGATGCCCGCAGACGGGGAAAAAAACGAAAAAACGGAACCGGCCGAACGATACGAAGATGATGCGATGTCCATGTATCTGGCCAACCATCTTTACCAGAAACACGGTTACGATATCCCGATTATCCGGGTGCCCTTTCAGCTGCAGGGCGGCGATATCTTCGCGGACGGATCCAACAATTTTTTCATTTCGACGGAAACCCTGCTGATCAATGGGGGGCACCGGCTGGATTTGGAGCAGATTCTAACATCATATTACGGAATGAAATCCCTAACGTACCTGGAGCCTTTCCCCGGGGATACCGTCAAACATCTGGATATGATCTTCAAGCCCCTGGGTTCGGACCGCTTCCTGGTGGCCGATTACCCGGCCGATGTCGAGGATAATGACATCTATCTGCAATATCTGCATCGCGAAACCAAACGGACGCTGGATGCCAATGCCGCCAAACTTCAGCAAAAATTTCCCGGGCGGGCCATTGTCAAGCTTCCGATGCCGCCGATTCAGCGCATATCAAAACTGGACGACGCCCTGCTGTCGCTGACAAGGACCTTATTCACCGCCAGAATGTATGAATTGCCTGCCGGCTTGATTTCGGCGCCCGAAAGATGGGATATTAAAAATTTTGTACTTCTCTGCGATGTCTTGACGCGCTACCGCCGGCTCAAAGCCATCAATGAAACCCACCGCCTGCGCAGCGTACTCGGACCATTCGATGAAACCCGGTTTTCAGGCGAATATGAAGCGGTATTGAACCTGGCCGTGAGCCGGCTGCTCGAAAACGACCCCCGCCTCCTTGAATGGATTGCAGCGTCTTACCGCGCCGACTTGCCGCCCGGGCGGGATGAAAAGCGTTCGGATAATGAACTGCTGAATCAACTGTTGAATGGTTACCTCCGGGAAGGAACACTGGAGGATCCCGGCAATTATGTTTACGTGTACCGCAGCTATCTCAACGCAACCTATATAAACGGCCAGTCCGGTCGATTACTCCTTGTCCCGAGTTATTCCGGCTTTCAGGATCTGGAGCGTAAGGTCTCGGCAATCTACCGGAGTCTGTTTCCCGATGCCGGGATTGTTTTTATTAACTCCGATGAAATTATCAGACAATACGGCGCCATTCACTGCGTGACGATTACGGTGCCTGATTTTCGGAAAAAATAGAGTCCATCATGAAAATGCAGAACTTAAACAAAGAGGCTGATAAGCAAGCCGGGAAACGACCCCTGGCGTTTTCGATCCTGGACGACATCTCCCAAATCGTCAACCAGACCCTTGACCTGGATGACGCCCTTAAAATTTCCTTAAAAAAAGTAACAACGGTACTGCATGCGGATACCGCCCTCATCCGATTGTTTGACGACGAGGCCCGCGAACTGGTCATCGCCGCGCACACCGGATTCTCTAAATCGGAACTCAATAGCATCATCAAACGAAGAGGGGCCGGCGGCAGTTTAAGCTGGCGATGCTTCGAAACCGGTAATATCAGTATTCAAAATCAGCCGTTTCAGGGATCGACAATTCTCAGCAAAACAGGGATTCGCTCTTCCATTGTATTGCCGCTGAAATCAAAAGCCCGTCCGGTGGGAACAATGGGGATTCACTGGCGCAAGGCGCATACCTTACAGGCCGATGAAATCCAGATGCTCGCCAGTATCGGCAGCATGGTCGGCACGGCGGTGGAAAATGCCAGGCTGTTCACGCGGCTCAAGAAACACTCTGAAAACCTGGACGCCCTCAACAGCATTTCGCAGTCGATCAACCAGTCGCTGGAACTGAACGATCTGTTGCAGACCGCCCTTTCAGGCGTGATTGGATTTTTCAAGGTTGATTGCGGGTTTATTCGTCTTTTGGACGCCAAAAGCCAGATTCTGGAAGTCGCTGTCCATAAGGGCCTTTCCAAAAAAAATCTGGAAAAACTGGCGCTAAAGCGGGAACTAGGCGATGGGAATAACTGGAGGGCCATCCAGACCAATCAGGTCCAAGTCATCACATATGATCCCGGAGACCCCTACCAGCAGAAGATCAAAGCATTCGGTCTATCAATCGGTGCGCAAAACAGCATCATATTCCCGTTAAAATCTAAAGATCAGATTTTGGGCACCATGACGATCTACACATTCAAGCCGCGCCGTTTCAGTAATGATGAAATTGATATGTGCGCCATCATCGGCAGCCAGATCGGGACCGCCATTGAAAATGCCAATCTTTACCGGAAAGCTAAAAACACCGTTGAATTATTAAAAGAAACCCAGAAAGAGCGTGAAAAATTGATTTCAAGCCTGCAAAAGGCCCTGGAAGAAGTTAAAACTTTGAGCGGGTTGATACCGATTTGTTCGTATTGCAAAAACATTCGTGACGACAGGGGCTACTGGAGCCGGATCGAAGCCTATATTCATCGGCATTCAGGCGCAGAGTTCAGCCACAGCATCTGTCCGGAATGCGCTAAAAAATATTTTCCGGATTTTAAAATATACGATTGAGGCGGGACTTTCCGTTCAGGCCGGTTTTTCCAGAATAGCCACCTTGTTGACCGCGCGCATGATGCTGTCCTTGACCATGACCCGGGGCCTGATGAATTTCACCCCCAGCCCGAAATCTTTCTTGCTTCCGGCCCGGTTGACCCACACCACCCGGGCCGGGACCTCCAGCTTTTCAACCCCGTCAATGGAAAAATGCAGCTCTATCTGCCGGCCCACTTCCGGCGGGTTTTCGGTATGAATAAACATACCATCGGCAGAAATGTCCTTGCTGAAGGAAATGAGGTAGTCTTCTTCATGAATGCAATCAACCCTGAATTTGACCGGAACACGCTTTCTTTCCCTCCGTTCCGCAGCTGCCATACCTTATTCCTCCCCGTGTTAATCCGAACGCCTGATGATACGATCCGTCTTCTTACCGCCCCTGATAGGTTTCGTTATAGTCATTAAACGCCCCTCAAGCAAGTTTTTTTGTTATTTTTCATGCCCAAAAGGGCGCACTTTGATTTTTGAACGGATCAGATGATGCCGCCGTTTCCTTTCAGGCCGTTTCAATCGATATTCAGGGCGTGACAACTGCGCCGGCGCTAACCCGGTTCTTTCACGCAATGCATTCGTTCATTTGCAAGGCATTCCAGGGTGCAGCTGTTCTTCACGTACCGCAAGCCCCGGATAACGCAGCAAATGGGTGAATGCATTGCGACCAGAGGGTGAAAATTTTTCAAGCATTTGTCTTTTTCAATAGAGGGAACAATGTATACCTCTGGTTGTTACATCAAATTTGAATCGAATCGTTTGCTATCATAATCTTTTTAAAACTTGCTGAAAAATTTTCATAAAATAATCGGGCGAATCGGTCAAAAATGCCGCCCTTGCCTTTGCCTTTTACTTTTGTTAATTTGCTGCTTGGCAAAAGGAGTGTGCAATGGGAATGAATATTTTTCAGAAGATTTGCAATTCGCACAACCTGGACCGGCGGCAGGCTGAACTGCCGATCGTCCCTGACCAGGTACTGACGCATGACGGAACGGCCACCCCGGTCTTTCTTCAGCTTGAAGCCATCGGGATCAAAAAAATTAAACCGTTTACGGTTATCTATGTCGATCACAATACGTTGCAGGTAGGATACCGCAATGCCGACGACCACCGCTATCTCAAAGCTGCGGCCGGCAAACTCGGGGCAATTTTTTCCAGGCCCGGCAACGGAATCTGCCACCAGGTCCACTTGGAAAACTTTGCTAGACCGGGACAAATTCTGGTCGGCTCCGACAGCCACACACCCATGGCAGGTGCGGTTGGGATGCTCGGCATCGGTTCGGGCGGCCTGGATGTTGCAACGGTTATGGCCGGCGAACCTTTTTTTGTAAAAATGCCGAAAGTCGTCGGGGTCAAACTGGAGGGCCGCCTGCCGCCCTGGTCTGCGGGAAAAGATGTGAGCCTTTACCTGCTGGGAATGTTATCGGTTAAAGGCGGGGCAGGCAGGATATTCGAGTTTTTCGGGCCCGGAGTTGAAACCCTGTCGGTACCCGACAGGGCAACGATCTGCAATATGAGTGCTGAAATGGGCGCCACCAGCTGCATTTTTCCCAGCGACCGCGTTACAGAAAAGTTTTTAACAAGCTTCGGCCGGCAGAATGACTGGCGGACGGTTGCAGCGGATGTCGACGCAGCCTATGATCAAATCATCGTGGTAGACCTTTGCGGCATTGAGCCGCTCATTGCGATGCCGCACAGCCCGGACAATGTAACAAAAGTCTCTGATGCTGAAGGCGTCCCGCTTTCGCAGATAGGGATTGGGAGCTGCACCAACGCTGCCTATAAGGATCTGGCCGTTGCCGCTCATATCTTGGACGGAAAAACGGTGCACCGGGATCTGGACCTGGTCATATCACCGGGGTCGCGGCGCACCGCCATGAAAATTACCGAGACCGGTCTTTTGCAGAAACTAATGGGGGCCGGAGCCAGGATTTTGGAAAATACATGCGGCCCCTGCAACGGCGTCGGCCAATCGCCGGCATCCTCAGGCAATTCCCTGAGAACCTACAACCGAAATTATAAGGGACGAGCCGGAACCCTGGATGCGAATGTCTATCTGGCCAGCCCGGAAACAGCGGCTGCTTCGGCCCTTTTCGGTTGCATAACCGATCCAAGGAAGCTCGGACAATATCCCGCAATTCAGATGCCGGTATCTTTTCCGGAAAATTCAGGCATGTTTATTCCCCCTGCGGACGACCCGGCAGCCGTGAAGATTGTCAAGGGCCCCAACATCAAACCCATGCCGCTGGGCCGCCCGCTGGAGATGCGGCTGGAATGCCCGGTTAAGCTCAAAACCGACGACGATGTCACTACCGATCATATTCTGCCCGGGGGGGCCGAGATGTTGTCGCTGCGTTCAAATGTTCCGGCATCGGTCCCGTTTGTGTTTAACCGGCTGGATCCGGATTTTGCCAAAAGGGTCGACACGCTGCCCGACCAGTGGACGGTTGTGGCCGGAGATAATTTCGGCCAAGGATCCAGCCGGGAACATGCCGTGATGGTTCCCCTGGTGATCGGGATGAAACTGGTCATCGCAAAATCCTTTGCACGGACCTATCGACAGAACCTGATCAATTTTGGAGTCGTTCCTCTGGTTTTTATAAATCCTCAAGACTATAACGGAATCGAAAAGGACGACCTGCTCGTTATTGAAGATGCGCCTGACCAGATCACCTCCGGCAGGGTTTCCGTCATCAATAAATTTAAAGAACATACCATTGAAACAATCGGCAATTTCAGCGATAGAGAGTTAAAGCTTATTTTGCAGGGCGGGCTGTTGAATTATATCAGGCTGAAGAATATACGGGGCTGACCTCCCGAAAAGGTCCGAACAAGGAAGGAATCGATATGAACCAGAGCGTTTCACAAAAAATTTCTCAATATGCCTGTGATTTTCGTCTGCAAGACGTCCCCGGGGATGTTTTGCTTAAAGCAAAAAGCCTCATGATAGATGCGATCGGATTGTGTTTTGCAACTGCGGACATGCAATATTCGGACATTGCGTATCGGGTTGTCAGCGAGATCGGAGGCGCACCGGAATCAACCGTTATTGGAAAATCCCGAAAGATCCCGGCCATTTGGGCCGTTCTGCTAAACGGAATTCAGATCCATGGGCATGATTATGACGATACCCACGCGGGTTCGGTGGCGCACACCGAGCCGGTCATCGTTCCAATCGCCCTTGCCTTCGGCGAACGCAATCATTTGACCGGGATTCAGATACTCGAAGCGCTCGTCCTGGGCCTTGAGTTCGATTGCCGGATCGGCCTGGCCTCCCGGGGCGGGTTCCATAAAAGGGGGTTCCACACCACTGCCTTGGCCGGAACAATGGGCGGCGTGATAACAGCGGCAAAGGCCCTCAATCTCGATCCGGCCCGGACATGTCACGCACAGGGGATTGTCGGCAGTTCCGCCGCCGGTTTAAGAGAGGCCTATCTTTCGGGAGGGTCCTGGACCAAGATGCTCCATCCGGCCTGGTCGGCCCATAGCGCCGCCATGGCAGCCCTGCTGGCACAGCAGGGCTATACCGGAACACCAACGGTCTACGAAGGTCGCTTTGGCCTGTTTAAAAGCCACCTTTATCCCGGGGATGGCGATTATTCCGCTTTGCTCGATGATCTCGGCGAGCGCTGGGAAATTCGCAATATTGATTTTAAACCCTACCCGTGCGGTGTAATAAACCACGCCTTCATTGAATGCGCCTGCAGTCTGCAAAAGCAGCACCGCATTAGGCCCGATGAGATAAAACAGATTACCTGTTTTATTCACCCGGATGCAGCTCAGACTGTATGTGAACCGATCCCCTCCAAGCGCCGCCCGGAATCCGGGTACCATGCCAAATTCAGTCTGCCGTTTGCCGTTGCCGCGGCAATGGTTGATCAGGAAGTGACCCTCAAGTCCTTTACCGACGACAAGGTCGGAAATCCTGAAATTCTGAAAGTCGCCGATCGGGTCGAGTATCAAGTCGATCCGGATTCCGCCTATCCCGCCACCTATCCGGGCAAGCTCGAAATCAGGCTGACGGACGGCCGTGTGTTCATGCACCACCAGTCCCACAACAAGGGGAGCCGTAAAAATCCAATGACGGAGACTGAAATCAAGGACAAGTTCTATTCGAACGCCCTGCACAAGATTACCCGCGCGCAGGCGGATGAAATATATCACTGTATTATTCGGCTGGAGAATGTAAAGGACAGTTCCATTCTAAGTACGTATCTCAACTACTAAGTCTTCGATTCGCAATACAGTGACCTGTTTTGGGGAGTTTCATGATGAATGCCTGATGATCATCTCTGCCTGTCGCGACTTGGCGCAACGGTTAGGGGACGTGTACCGGACACAGTAAGCTTTGGTCACGGTTCCCATGGGGGGTATCCCCGGTCGGGCGGACACCAGTTGATCCCCGAACCTTAAATCAATTTAATATACGAGACCCTTGAACTGCGAGTCGGAGATGGGCGTAACCTATTCCATCATCATCCCTGCCTACAACGAAGAAAACTGGCTGCCCCGAACGCTGACCAGTCTCAAAACCGCCATGGCCGCCTGCGGCCTTGCGGGCGAAGTCATCGTGGTGGACAACAATTCCACCGACAGCACTGCTCAGATTGCCGCCGAATACGGCGCCCGGATCATCTTCGAACCCCGCAACCAGATATCCCGGGCACGAAATGCCGGCGCAGACGCCGCCGGAGGCGATTACCTCATCTTTCTGGACGCCGATACCCTTCTGCCGCCCGATTTATTAAAAAGCGCCCTGAAAAATCTTGCGGACGGCGCCTGCTGCGGCGGCGGCGCCTGGGTATCGTCCATAGAGGCGCCGCCGGCAGCCGTTCTGCGTTCCATCGAATTGTGGAACCGGCTGTCCCGGGCATTTAACTGGGCCGCCGGCTGTTTTATTTACACCCTGCGGCAGGGATTTGAAGCCGTAGGCGGTTTCAGTGAAAAGGTTTACGCCAGCGAGGAAATCTGGTTTTCACGACAGCTCCGGGCCTGGGGCAAATCAAAAGGATTGACGTTTCGGATCATAAAACATCCGCCGATCGCGACCTCTGTTCGAAAGCTGCACTGGTTCACGCCCCGGCAGGCCCTTTTATTGATTATCCTCATGATCTTTCCGCTGGCCCTTCGTTCGCGCCTGCTTTGCGCTTACTGGTACGTGCGCCCGGCACCCCGAAAATAGGTGGGAACTTATCGGCAGGCGGGGATGCAAACAGAATCGCAACAGGCGCTTTGTCTGAATAACGGGGGGCTGAAAACAAGCGTTGCCCGCCGCTTGGGGCGCCCGGCCCCTGCCACCTTTAAACCTTTAAGGAGGTAATGATCATGAAGCTTACCAGCTCCGCTTTTCAAAATGGAAGCAAGATCCCTTTGGAGTATACCTGCGACGGACCCAACATCTGTCCGCCCCTGTCCATCGGAGATGTTCCTGCCGAGGCCAAAAGCCTTGCGATCATCATGGACGATCCGGATGTCCCCAAAAGCATCCGCCCGGACGGCATGTGGGACCACTGGGTGGTTTTCAACATCCCGCCGGATGTGCGCGAAATCAAAAAAGGGAAGGAGCCCGAGGGCACCCACGGAAAAGGGACCGGCGGCAATCAGGACTATTACGGCCCCTGCCCGCCGGACCGGGAACACCGCTATTTTTTCAGGCTGTATGCCCTGGATGCAAAACTGGATCTTCCGGCGAAATCTTCCAAAAAGCAGGTTGAAAAGGCCATGGAAGGACACGTCATCGCCAGGGCCGAACTGATGGGAAAATATGAACGGCGCTGAGAATTTGACCCCACGCTTTAAACCTTACGTAAAGCGATTGGCCTTCTATCGCGGGGTGTTCTGACTGCCGGCGGGAGGAACCGGTTTTTTGGCAAACCAGATACAGGCGGAAGCCGCAACAGCTGCAAAAACAAAAAAGCTGAACACGGCATGATAGGATCCGGTAAGATCAAAAGAGACGGACGCCACAATAGGGCCCAGGCCCAGACCCAGCATGTGAAAGGGATAAACAAAGCCGGCAATGGCGCCATAGGAATCGCGGCCGTAATACTGCGCCAGGATAATATTGACCAGGGTGTCTTCACCCCGGGAAGTCAACCCGAAAAAAATCGCAAATGTGATGGCGCCGGTTTGACTTCGGATCGTCTGCAGGTACAAAATGGCAGCCGCCGTCAGCAGCATGACCAGGGACGCCAGCAGCCGCTCTGAAAATTGCTCCGTCAGAAATCCCCAGATTGCATTGGCAAAGGCGCCGGAAAGGGCATAGATGCTCAAGGCGACAACCGCCGCAGTCGCCGCGATACCCACATCCGTATAATAGGCAACCTGATGAAATCCGATACCGGCATTGACGGAAAGGGCTATGACAATGGCCGAAATGATCAGCCACAGGGCCGGCGTCCGTATCGCCTCTTTAAGTTTCCAGCTGTATTCCTGATCTTCAGCCGGATTCTTTTTCAAAGATGTTGCCGATCCGGACCTGGACCCGCCGTCGGGCTGCAGCCCCATGTCTTCGGGACGCCGCCTCAGCATCAGCACAGCCGGCATCGCCACCAGCACCAGTATGGCACCGGCAAACACGTAAAAAACCGACCGCCAGCCGTGATGCTCGATGAGGTACTGGCCTGTGATCGCCAGCAGGGAGGACCCCAGGGGCGAGGCCATCGCCAGAAGCCCCAGGGCCCTTCCGCGCATCCGGCGAAACCAGTTGACGACTGCGGTATTCGGCACGACCTTGGCCATGGTATTTGAGGCTACTACCCGACCGACGATATAGACGACGTAAAAGTGCCACAAATCCGCCAGGCGCGTCAGGGCGAGATAGATTCCCGCCGTAGCAACCGCTCCCAGGGACGTCAGCAGCCGCGGGCCGTAGCGGTCGGCCAGGCGGCCGAATACAATCGACACAATCCCGGCCATAAGGGTGCCGGCTGTAATCGCGCCGGTTGCCGCCGTCCGGCTCCAGCCGAACTCCGCGGTCAACGGTTTCAGCATGATGCTCATGAACAGCTGAGACGTACCGGCCGCCATTACGACACCCATCATGCCGATCCCAAGAATGTACCACCCGTAAAATATTCTCGGTTGTTTATCCTTTTCGTCCGCCGCCATTGTTCAGCTTTTCCACACCCTTGTTTAAAAATAATAAAGATCGCCCCGCAACGGCAAGCGCTAACCCTGCAGCTTGTCGAAGCGAAGAACCCGTTATGCGGGGCTGCAGGATTCTTCAATTGTTCGAATCCGACAACCCACGGGGCGGCCTTTGAAAAATGTACAATTTTGTTCACGTTCAAGGAAGGCGAAAATTTTAACCGAAGGAATACGCTGAGTATTTCGAGGATTAAAATTTGAGCCTAACGCCGAAATTGGGCAAAAGGGGGCGTTTTGCAAAGGCCGCACATTTTCCTTGAAAGAAAGTTCGGCCCGATACTATACTAAGATCGTTTCAGATAGTACATAAAAATTTCGAGGTCGATCCAAAAAGGACAGACAATGAAGATTACAAACATCATGATGCTCTTTGTTTTGATATGTTTCTTCCCGCAACTCCCGGCCGGCGCGGAAAGGCTGCCCGCCTCTAGCGGAATTCTTACCGTCTCGCAGGAACGCGCGCTGGAGCAGCGGGCCGACCAGATTATCGAAATAAACGATGCCCTGATCCAAAAAACCATTCAGGCCAACGGCGGCAATTATTTTCACCAGGGGAAATCCAAAATTTTAATATTCAATCAAAAAATTTATACGGATTTTACCATCCGGGTCGTCAGCGGCAACCGCCTGGTCATCGAAACCCAAGACGGTACATTTCAAATGGATGTACTCAATCCCTGAACCTTAAAAATCGAACCGCTTGGAAAAATCTTCTCTTGCTGCCGCCCATGAAAGCGGAAGGGGATCCGCATGCAGATAGAAAAGCTGGACCATCTGGTTTTGACGGTTAAAGATATCGCGACCACCAGTGAATTTTACATGACGGCGCTCGGAATGAAGCTGGTAACGTTTACCGGCAATCGCAAAGCGCTGACTTTCAATACCGGCAAAATCAACCTGCATCAGGCCGGCAATGAATTCGAACCCAAAGCCCTGCGGCCGACCCCGGGCTCTGCGGACCTGTGTTTCATAACCAAAACGCCGGTGGCCGCCGTGGCCAAACATCTTCGCGCCCATTCCATCCCCATTATTGCTGGCCCGCTAAAGAAGGCGGGGGCGTTCGGGCCGCTGTTGTCCATCTATTTTCGGGACCCGGATGGAAATCTTATTGAAGTGTCGAATGAAGAATAAGTTGTGACAAGTAAATATCCGATCCCAAAGGAGCCGGCTTTTGTCTAGAAGCCATTTCAAAACCCCCATCTGAGGCCTGACAGCTGCGTTGCAAGCCTCTTCAAAATGCTCACAACCTCCCATGGTTGCTGCGCTTTTTCATCGGTTTGCGCCTTCCTTGCTCTCAGACCTGATCCGAGGCTTTGAAACGACTCCTATGCATTGAGGGCATGATTTATGCGAGAATCATCAGCAAAACTCGAAATCCGAATTTCGAAATGCGAAACAAATTCAACTATCAAATACTCTCATAACAAGAACAAAATCATGTTCACGAGGTCAGATACGTCTTCTGACCTGGATTTGAGGGCCAAGTTTTATAAGCTGGAATTAACCTAAACGGAGGACTCATGCGTATTGCAGTAATTGGAATCGGCGGCGTGGGCGGCTATTTCGGCGGCAAGCTCGCGCGCTGTTATGCGGCCCATCGCAGCATTGAAATTATTTTCGTCGCCAGGGGGGAACATCTTAAACAGATTCAACAATACGGCCTGCAGCAGATAACCGAAGAGGGCAATTTTACCGCGGTTCCCCGACTGGCGACCGACCGGCCCGAAACCTGCGGCCATTTTGACCTGGCGCTTTTTTGCGTAAAGGGATACGATCTTGAAAAGAGCGCGTCCCGTATCAGAAACAACCTGGACCGCACCAGCACGGTCATCACCCTGCTGAACGGCGTCGACAATGTCCGGCCGCTCAAAGCATCTCTTCCCGAAGCCAGGGTATTAAACGGCTGCGTCTATATCGGCGCCCATATTCTCAAGCCGGGAGTTGTCCGGCAGGCCGGCGGGACCTGCCAGCTGCTGTTCGGGCCTGAAGACGGCGGTATGGAAGGACTGTCCGCCATCGAATCCGTATTGAAAATGGCGGGCATAAAAGCATCGCTGACGGACGACATCCGGACCGTTGTGTGGGAAAAATATCTGTTTGTCTCCCCCCTCGCCAGCGCCACCGCCTATTTGAAACAGCCCATCGGCGCGTTTGTGGAAGAATCCGAAAAACGTGATTTTCTGGAAGAACTGATGCGGGAAGTCGCGGCCGTCGGCACTGCTCAGGGGGTCGCCATCCCGGATGAAAAGATCCAGGCCGCCCTGAAAAAAAATGCGCTTTTCCCTTTTGAAACCAAAACTTCCATGCAAATGGACCATGAGTCCGGCCGAAAGATTGAAATCGACATCTTCACTGGTTATATTGTCAAAAAAGGCAAGGAACTGGGAATCCCAACCCCCCTGCATGATCAGGTGTATAGAGCGCTAAGTAAAAAATAATGACCTCGTTAACAACAGCAGGCGAGCCCGCTTCATGCGGCCGGAAGCTTCTTGCTGGTAGACGTGAAACTGTTTTGGGGGCTTTGTGGACGCCGGCCCTTTAGCTTGATGCGAGACATTAACCGTGAATCCTTCTTCCAGACCCAAAAAGCTCAAACTGCTGGCATTCAGCCTTCTGGCGGTGCTGTCAAGCACCTGCGCCGCACAGATGCCGTACACCGCCAAGCCCCACCATACGCCCGACGGCTTTCGGAACCTTTACGATTATGAGCGCCACGGCTTTGCGGATTTTATGAAGTGGCGCTGGCAGCGCCTCTGGCAGAACCGTCCGGAACCGGAATCTTACGAATTTCCCCTGGCTCAAAATGATCCCGCCGCCCTCAGGTCAAACACGGATAAAACCACCTTGACCTGGATCGGCCATGCCACCCTGCTGTTTCAGCTGGAGGGAAAAAATATTCTGACGGACCCGGTTTTTTCCCAGCGCGCATCCCCGGTGCAGTGGGCCGGACCCAAACGGGTGGTTCCGCCGGGCCTCGCGTTTGAAGACCTGCCCCCCATCGACATGGTGCTGATTTCCCACGACCATTACGACGCGTTGGACAAGTCGACTGTTTGGGCGTTGTATCAACGCAAGGGCGGCGCCGATACGCTTTTTGTTGTCCCCCTTGGCTTTAAAGGCTGGTTTGATGATCTGGGCATCCGCAAGGTAATCGAGCTGGACTGGTGGGAACAGCACCCCCACAAGGGTCTGATCTTTACGGCGGTGCCGGTTCAGCACTGGAGCAAAAGGAGTCTGTTTTCAAGGAACGAGTCCCTGTGGGCCGGGTGGGTGGTCCGGTCCGAGCGGTTTCGATTCTTCTTTTGCGGCGATTCCGGTTACGCTCCGCATTTTAAGGAGATCGGCGCCCGGATGGGCCCTTTCGATCTGGCGGCCATACCCATCGGCGCCTACGAACCGCGCTGGTTTATGAAGCAACACCACATGAACCCGGAAGAGGCCCTGCAGGTCCACGCTGATATCAAGGCCAGAAAGTCCGTGGGAATTCACTGGGGCACTTTTATTCTCACGGACGAACCTTTGGATGAGCCCCCCCGAAAGCTGCAGAACGCCCTGAAAGAAAAACAAAACCCGGCGCCCGACTTTACGGTGTTAAAACACGGCGAAACCATTATACTGAATTAAACCCGGAGGGTGGCTATCCATGGAACAGCTTGGCGCCGTCGTCAAAATCATTGCCCTGACCATGGGCGCAGCCTGGGCCAGCGGAATCAATCTTTATGCCGCCGTCCTGGTGCTGGGTATTCTGGGAATGACTGGAAATATCGTCCTGCCCCCGGACCTGCTGATCCTGGCGAACCCGATCGTTGTCGTTGCTGCGGGACTGATGTATCTGGTGGAGTTTGTGGCCGACAAGATCCCCGGCGCCGATACCGGCTGGGACACGGTTCAAACCTTTGTCCGCATACCCCTGGGCGCGATGATGGCCGCAGGAGCGGTGGGAGGGACAAACCCGCCCCTGGCGCTTGCCGCCGCCATTGCGGGCGGCGGCCTGGCGGCCGGCACCCATGCCGCCAAGTCGGGCGCCCGGATTATGATCAACACCTCGCCCGAACCTTTCAGCAACTGGATCGTTTCGCTGCTGGAAGATGTTGTCGTTATTGCCGGCCTGTGGACCGCGCTTCACCATCCCTGGGTGTTCGTTGTGATGCTGGCGGTTTTTATCCTGCTCCTGATCTGGCTGCTGCCCAGACTTTGGCGGGGGATTCAGGCGATCCTGCGCACCATCGGCCGTTTGTTCGGGGCGGCAAAAACCGATTAGCAGGCTTTTGAAAAACGGCGTCTGAGGCCGCCATACGGCGTTGCGCGGCTCTCGCCATGGCGGCGGAAAGCGCTTCACCGGGATTTTCCGGATAACCGCTGAAATGACCGGGTTAAATCCTTTCCTCTTCTACGGCATGGCAGGCCACCTGAGATCCGGAAACGTGCGGGATCAGGGCCGGTATCTCGGCCTTACAGCGGGCGTCGGCGAAAGCACAGCGCGTATGAAACCGGCAGCCCGGAGGCGGATTGATGGGACTGGGAACATCGCCCCTTATGATAATGCGTTTGCGTGTCAGGGCGGGATCGGGCACCGGCGATGCCGACAGCAGCGCCCGGGTGTAGGGATGCAGCGGCGTCCGGTACAGGGTCTGACTGTCGGCAAGCTCGACGAGCTTGCCCAGATACATGACCGCCACCCTGTCGCTGACGTTTTCCACCACTGACAAGTTGTGGGAAATGAACAGATACGTCAGCCCGAACTTTTCCTGAAGATCCTTGAGCAGGTTGATCACCTGGGCCTGGATGGATACGTCCAGAGCGGAAACCGGCTCGTCGCAGACGATCAGCTTGGGGTTGAGCGCCAGCGCCCGGGCCACTCCGATGCGCTGGCGCTGCCCCCCTGAAAACTGATGGGGGTAGCGGCGCATGTGTTCTTTGCGGAGCCCCACCACCTCCAGCAATTCCAGCACCCTTTTTTCTCTCTCCGTTTTGCTTGTACCGCCATGGACCAGCAGGGGATATCCGATAATATGGGATACGGTTTTCCGGGGATTGAGAGAAGAAAAGGGGTCCTGAAAAATGATCTGCATTTTTCTTCTGAGCGCCCGCATCTTCTCTGAATCATAGGCAAGTATATTTTCACCTTCAAAGAAGACTTCCCCGGACGTGGGCGCTTCCAGCCGCAAAACGGTGCGGCCGAAGGTGGTCTTGCCGCAGCCGGATTCGCCGACCAGGCCCAAGGTCTCGCCCTCACGGATACTCAGGCTGACGTCGTCAACCGCCTTTACCGAGGCGACTTCTTTCATAAAAACGCCACCCAGGATTGGAAAGTACTTTACGACGTTTCTGGCATCCAGAAGGACGGGGTTTTTTCGAGAATCAGGCATATTTCAAACACCGCGCGACATGATGTTCCGTTATCTGATACATTTCGGGTTTTATGTTGCGGCAGTCGGCAAACACATCCGGACAGCGATCGCTGAACAGGCATCCTGCCGGCAGATTAAATAGAGACGGCACCGTGCCCGAAATGGTGTTCAGACGGCTCCCCTTCATTTTGCGGCCGATCACCGGAATCGACTGCAGCAGGCCCACCGTGTAAGGATGTTTGGGGTTTGCATAAATGGTTCTGACATCGGTATATTCAACCACCTTGCCGGCATACATGACCGCAACTTTCTGAGCCATCTCGGCGATCACCCCCAGATCATGGGTGATGAACAGGATGGCGGCGCCGGTCTCGTCCTTGAGCTTGTTCATCAGGTCGAGGATCTGGGCCTGGATGGTCACGTCCAGGGCCGTGGTCGGTTCATCGGCAATCATCAGCCGGGGGTTGCAGGCCAGTGCCATGGCAATCATCACCCGCTGGCGCATGCCGCCGCTCATCTGGTGCGGAAAGTCATCCAGGCGGGATTCAGGCGCGGGAATGCCCACCAGCTTGAACATCTCCACCACCCGCCGGCGGGTGTCCTTGCGGGAGAGCTTCTGGTGCAGCCGGATGACCTCGCCGACCTGATCGCCCACCGGGAAAACCGGATTAAGGGATGTCATGGGCTCCTGAAAGATCATGGAAATCCGGTTGCCACGAATCGCACGCATGCGGGCTTCGGAAAGGCTCAACAGATCCATCCCTTCCAGCAGAATTTTACCGCCCACGATCTTGCCCGGAGGATTCGGAATCAGTTGAATGATGGAGTGGGCGGTAACGCTCTTGCCGCATCCGGATTCTCCCACCAGGCCCAATGTCTGCCCTGAGTCCAGAGACAGGCTGATATCGTCCACAGCCCTGGCCACGTGCCCGTGCACATAAAAATGGGTTTCCAGATTCTGAATTTCCAGAAGATGTGATTGGGCCATAACCGGTTTATCCCGCCATTGATAACCAACTTTAAAAGAATGATCTTATAACCTAATTCAGGGATCGGGGTGTTTCTCAAATGTTGTCCCGTTTGCCGGGGGACAGCCCCCATGGGGGCCGTAATCATCTTATCGAATCATTAGCGCATGGCAGCGATCCCGCTCAAGTGCCATTGAACGGGCACAAAGACTGCTTTCCACACTGAACAACCATCAATCCTTTCAATCCCGCAGGCGCGGATCCAGCGCGTCCCGCAGGCCGTCGCCGAGAAGGTTGAATCCCAGAACGGCAAACAATATCGCCAGGCCCGGGAATGTCATGACCCAGGAAGCCCTGAGGATCAGCGAGCGGCTCTGGGCGATCATGGCGCCCCATTCCGGCGTGGGCGGCTGGGCGCCCAGCCCCAGGAAGCTTAAGGCCGCGGCGTCCAGTACGGCCGAAGCAAAGCTCAGCGTGGTCTGAACAATCAGCGGCCCGAGGCAGTTGGGCAGAATTTCAATGAAAATGATGCGCCCGTCGCCGACGCCGATGGAACGGGCCGCCGTGACATAATCCTTTTCGCACTCTTCCAGAACGCTTCCGCGCACGATCCGGGCAAAACGCGGCACGTAGGTGATACCGATGGCCACCATGGCGTTGCGCAGACTGGGTCCGAGGTAGGCCACGATGACAATGGCCAGCAGAATATAGGGAAAAGCCAGGATCATGTCCATGATGCGCATGATCAGCGAGTCCCTGAATCCCTTGAAATATCCGGAAATGCAGCCGAGGATGGTTCCACAGACAAACGCCAGGCCCACGCTGACCACCGACACCAGCAGCGAGATGCGGGCGCCGTAGATCAGCCGGGACAGAATGTCCCGCCCCAGGTCGTCCGTGCCCAGGATATTCTTCCATTTGCCGGTTTCATGCCACACCGGCGGTTTGAGCTGATCATAGAGGGCCGTTTCAACGGGGTTGTGGGGGCTGAGATACGGCGCAAATATCGCCGCCAGAATAAATACCGAAATGATGATCAGCCCGATGACGGCGGTTTTGTTTCTCCACAGCTGGCCGAGCTGGTCCACCAGCGGATGCCGGTCTTCGGGATTTTTTCGCGGGTTTCTTGTATTCATGTCATCCGTTTATTTCAGGGGCCGGAGAGTTCTTCAAGCTTTGTCCTCTCCGCCCGGGGGCTATCCCCGGGTGGTCCGCCGACAAACTGTGAAATGACAACGCTTAACCCCATCGACATTTGTAATTAAACTCCTTAACCCCTCGTTTATTTTACACTGATCCGAGGGTTGATCACGGCGTACAATACATCCACCAGCAGGTTGATCACCACAAATATCGTCGCGATAAACAGGGTCCCGCCCTGGATGACCATGTAATCGCGCTGCATGACGGCATCATACATCCACTTGCCGACGCCCGGCCAGGCGAAAATCGTTTCCGTCAGAATCGCTCCGCCCATCAGAATGCCGAACTGCAGGCCGATGGTGGTGACCACGGGGATCAGGGCGTTGCGCAAGGCGTGTTTGTAAATCACCTTGAAGCTGGAAAGCCCCTTGGCCTTGGCCGTCTTGATATAGTCCTGCCGCAGGACCTCCAGCATGGAGGAACGGGTCATGCGGGCTACGATCGCCGTGGGAATGGTGCTGAGCGTGACGGCCGGCATGATGATATGCCAGAGAGCGTTGCGCAGCGCCTCCCAGTTGCGGGTCAAAACGGAATCCAGGATATAGAAATTGGTGATGACCTCGAGATTGATGTGGACATCCAGGCGTCCGGAAATGGGCAGCCAACCCAGATTCAGGGAAAAGATCAGCATGAACACCAGGCCGAGCCAGAAGATCGGCATGCTGACGCCGGCCAAGGCCCCCAGCATGCTCAGGTAGTCAAACAGGGAATATTGCCGGGTGGCGGAAACGATGCCGAAAAGGACGCCGAAAAAGCAGCTGATGCAAAGCGCCACCAGGGACAGTTCAATGGTGGCGGGAAAGCGCTGCTTGACTTCCACCCAGACCTTCTGCCGGGTCCAGATGGTTTCGCCCAGGTCGCCTTTCATGAGCCGCTTGAGAAACAGACCGTACTGGATATGGAGGGGTTTATTGAGTCCCAGGTGTTCGCGGACTTCCTGGAGGGCGCTTTCGGTGGCCCGTTCGCCCAGGAGCAGCTCGGCCGGGTCCCCCGGCGTCAGACGCAGCATCAGAAATACGATAATGGACACGCCCAGCAGCGTAGGGATCAGGATCAGGAATCTTCGCAAAAAATAGGCCGACATGCTTGTCCCTTTCGAATGCGCCCGCGCTCCGGGGGAAAAGGCGCTGGTCGCCTTTTCCCCCGGTAATTTTTAAACCCGATTATTTTTTCTGCATCCAGACATTCTTCATGCGAATCGAAGCCGTGGGGTGCAGCTTGAAGTCCATCACGTTTTTGGTGCTGGGCGAGATCACCGTGGAATGGGCGATGCTGATGACCGGGCACTCATCGTAAATGAGCTGCAGGGATTTTTTGTAAATCTCGGCCCGTTTGGCCTGATCCACGGTCTGTTTCCCCTCGAGCATGTAGTTGTGATATTCTTCGTTTTTCCACTGGGTGCGGACCGAAGAAGACGCCAGCCCGTCGAACAGCACCGCCAGGAAGTTGTCCGGGTCGCCGTTGTCGCCGGTCCAGCCAAGCTGAAAGAGATCCATGTCCTCAGGCTGTTCCCGCTGCCGCTTGAGATAGGTTCCCCAGTCGTAGCTGACGATTTTCGCCTTGACGCCGATCTTGCTCAGATCCGAGATCATGGCGACGCCGACCTTCAGACCTTCGGGGTTGTAAGGCCGGGGCACCGGCATCGACCACAGGGTGATTTCAGGCAGGCCTTTGCCTTCGGGAAAACCGGCTTTGGCCAGGTAGGATTTGGCGAGCTCGGGATCGTATTTGAATCCCGGCACCGCATCGTTATAGCCCCACATGGTGGGGGGAATCGGGTTTTTGGCGACCTGGCCCATGCCCTGATAGATATTGTCCACAATGGCCACGCGGTTGATGGCATGGGCGATGGCCTTGCGCATGTTGACATCCTGCCACAATTTTTTGGTGTGGTTGAAGGACAGGTAGCCGATATTCATCCCGGGCTGGGAAACCAGCTTGAGCTTGGGGTCTTTTCTGGCCAGCGGGATGTCGGCGGCGTTGGGAAACTCGCAGATGTTGATATTGCCGGTTTTCAGTTCGAGGAAGCGGACGGAATTTTCCGGGATGCAGCGGAAAATGAGTTTGTCGAGGTAGGGACCGCCCTTTTTATCCCAGTAGTTCTTGTTCTTTTCCAGAACGATCCGGTCGTCCTTCACCCAGCTGACGAATTTGAAAGGACCGGTTCCCACGGGATTGCGGACGAATTCCTTGGGGTTTTTCATAAAGGCAGTGGGGCTGATGATGTCGGCAAAATCCATCCCCATATTCGCCAGAAAGGGGGCCTCCACGCGCTTGAGCTTGAAAACGACCGTGTAATCGTCCACGGCTTCGATGGCGTCAACGGTATTGTCCATTTCCATGGACACCCAGTATTCGGGCGTCCGTTCCTGGGCCGGAATCGTCAGGGCCTGGTTCAGGAATTTAACCTTGCGCTCTTTCATCATCCGGCCGATGGAAAAAACCACCGCGTCGGCATTAAACGGGGTTCCGTCGTGAAAATTTACGCCTTTGCGCAGATGGAAGGTATAGGTCTTGCCGTCCGCCGAAATATCCCAGGATTCGGCCAGTCCGGGTTCCAGTTGAGTCGACTCATCCGCATAGGCGACCAGGGCCTCGAAAATATTGTCGCAGACCATAAACGAGTTGCCGTCGGTTTCATAGGCCGGATCGAGTCCGACCGAGTCGCCCCCCCGGCCGTAAACCAGGGTCCCCCCTTTTTGGGGGCCGCTGGTCTTTGGGGCGGCTTGGGTCTTTTTAGTTGTCTGGGCCATGGCAAAGCCGGCAAGCAGGAAAAAAACTACGGTCATACATACAGCAATTTTTTTGAACATACTCGGCCTCCTTTTGTTTGTATTTTTAATTGAACCCGACAAATCCAGAACCAAAATCCGCTGCGCCTCAAAAACGTCGCCGCAAACTGAACAGCTTCTCTGTCCGCCGGCGATGTAATGGGAATATGAAATCATATACAGGAAGGGGGTAAATGGAAACAGTTATCCTGAACCAAACCGTGTTTCGGTTCACAATTTTTTTATAATTAACACCTTCGGCGGGTGATGTCAAAAGTATTAACTATTCACCACGCCTTCGGCCAGCAACCGGTCTATTTCCCGGCGGGAATAACCGAGAATTTCCCGCAGAATCTCTTCGCTATGCTCCCCCAGAAGCGGCGCGGGGGCATAAACCTTGCCGGGCGTTTCGGACAGGTGGATCGGAGAGCCCGCAATGGTTACTTTTCCGGCTGTCGGCTGATCTACCTCCACCAGCATGTTTCGGTGCCTGACAATCGGATCTTGACATATCTGTTCCATATTGTTTATGGGCGAATACGGCAGGCCGGCTTCCTTGAAAATATCCGACCATTGCGCCGTGGTCCTTTTGCCTATTTCATCCTGAATAATCCCGGCAAGCGTTTTGATGTTTTCGGTCCTGGCGGGATTGGAATAAAACCTGGGATCGCTGGTCAAATCTTCCCTTTCAATGATCTTACAAAATTTGGACCACATGGCGTCATTGCCGATGGCGACGACGATCCAGGCGTCTCTGGTTTGAAACGCCTGAAATGGGGATATGGACGGGTGCGCAGAACCCAACGGCCCCGGAATGACGCCTTCAATGGTATATCGGGAGATGGCGCTTTCCATGACGGCAAACAGGCCGTCCAGCATGGATCCGTCATAATACTGCCCCCGGCCGGTTTTCGCTCGATGAATCAACGCGGCAAGAATGCCGATGGCGGCCTGATGACCGGCAAAGATGTCCCCGATGGAGGATCCGGCCCTGCACGGCGGCCCGTCCGGTGGCCCGGTAATGCTCATCATACCGCTGTAAGCCTGTACCACCATATCATAGGCCGGGCGGGCGGCGTATTCGGCCGGGGCGTCGTGGCCGAAGCCTGAAACCGAAGCATATATCATTGCCGGATTGATTTTCTGGATTTCCTCCCAGCCGAAGCCCAGTTTTTTCATCGTTGTCGGCCTGAAATTTTCAACCAGAACATCCGATTTGACAATCAGCTCGCGAAGGATTTTTTTGCCGAGTTCATGTTTCAGATTTAAAACCATGCTCTTTTTGTTCCGGTTGAGGCTGATGAAATAACCGCTCCGATTCTTATCGGGCTCTTTTATAAAGGGTCCGTATTCTCTGGCATCGTCTCCCTTCGAAGACTCAATATGAATGACTTCGGCACCCAGGTCCGCCAGAAACATGGTTGCGGTCGGCGCCGCCAGCACATGGCCGAGATCAACGACTCTGATACCTTCAAGGGCTCCGCTCATAATCAGCTAAATCTCCTTTGACAAATCAGTCCATTACAGGTCTTTGATCAGCTCTTTTAGTCCGAGCTTTTCCAGCGTTCCGGGAAGCGGCACGCCCGTTTGCGGGTCCCATCCCATCAGGGTGTAGTAATTCTTTACCATCGCGTCCCATTTTGCCATGATGTCGACCCCCTTGTTGGGGCCGTCAACCGGTACGGAGCCGTAGCGGGCCGATGGACGTTCAAATTTAATATCCAATCCGTGCCTGAGGTTAAAGATACGCAGCAGGTTGACAATGCGCCGGCCCAGGGTAAAGGCGTCCGCAAGCTCCCAGTTCCACCCGGTGGCCGCGTTGAAACAGGCGATCAGCCGCTTGGGGTCGGCCGCCACGAACCGGCAGGTGCCGGTACAGTCATGATACAGGCCGATGCCGTTGTGCCTGGCATTGAAGGTGGAGACCTGTTCATGGGAAAAATAATCGCTGGGATCTTCCAGGTCCACTAGTTTGGGCTGGATCGGGCCGTGGGTCGCTTCCAGCGTGCTGGTATTGGTCAGGCAGGTGTCAAAAAGCTCAAACCACCTTCCGCGCCCGCGATGATCGTGGCCCCTGGGGGCCGACCCTTTTTGGGTATAGACGGCCCATTCGGCGGCTTTGCCGCCGATCTTTTTAGAGGCCCGCATGACCCCCTCGGCCAGCAGATCGCCGAAAGCCCCCTCCCGGCGGGCAATCCGGTTCATAAGGGTTTTGACGGCTTCCACATTGCCCCAGGTCAGATCGAGCCCGTCGGTCTCCTTGGGGGTAAACACGCCCTTTTCAAAACATTCCATGGCCCAGCCGATAATCCAGCCGGTTTCGTTGCAGTCCATTCCGAGGGTATCGACCTCGTTGGCCAGCATGACCGTCGCCCCTATGTCCGTATTGCCGATCTGGGGGCCCCAGGCCGCCAGCATCTCGTATTCGGGCTCTTCCCCCACAAATCCCTTGTAGGGGCCTTCGGTCACCGTTACCTCCTTGACGTGGGCCACGGCGCACTTGTAGCAGGGCCGGGAGCGGACCTTAAAGTGGGTCCGCATGTACTGACCATTCATTTTTTCATGTTCCTGATAAATGTTGGTCGTATAATTCTTGACCGGCAGTGCGCCTAGATTGTAGGTTGCTGAAAGCCCACCGCCGGTACCCCACTGATAGATCCGTGTGGTCTTGGCGTAATCGACCATTTCAGCCGCTTTTATTTTCAGCAGTTCCGGGTCAAAGACTCCGAAAGCCGCCTCGGCCTTGAGGGCCACCACCGCTTTCAGGTTCTTGGCGCCCATCACGGCCCCCAGGCCGTTGTGGGCCGCGGCGTGTCCGTAGTCTCCCGTAATGCAGGCATGCCGCACCCGGTTCTCGCCCGCAGGGCCGATGCCGAACACACTGGCGCCGTATTTGCCGACCCCCAGTTCCTTTTTTAAAATTTCCTCCACTTCCCCCACGGTTTTTCCCTTGATATGTCCGGCGTCACGGATCTCAACCGATCCCCCGCGCAGCAACAGGTAGACCAGCTTCGGCGCTTTCCCCTGGAAAACAATGCCGTCGTAACCGCAGAATTTCAGGTAGGCCCCGAAAAAACCGTTGGCCTGGGAAGAGCCGGCCAGATGGGTCATGGGACCTTTTGCCATGATGTTGATTGTCGCCGCCCCGGCAACCCCGGTTCCCGCCAGCGGTCCGGTGGTCCATATCAGACGGTTTTCAGGGTCGGACCATTTCACCCCCGGCGGCACCTCTTCGTAAAGATATTTTGCGCCGAGGCCGGCCCCGCCGACCCACTTGCGGACGGTTGCCTCGTCCAGGTCTTCCGTCCATGTTTTTTCTTCAGATAAATTCACCCGCAAAATTTTGCCCGCATATCCGATTTTCGTCACATCGGCCATCTGAATCCTCCTGAATGGTTTCACCCCTTCGATATTTTCAATGCCCCCTTGTACCCGCTAAACTTTCCTGATAAATATCATGCGCTGGTGTTGTAAAACAAAAAGAAAACTTTTTCAAGCAGCGCGACCTTTGAACAATGCCCGATTTCGTTCGGGCCCGGGTCGAGAGGACGCCCATGGCATTTGTCAACATTCCGGGTCTTGCCGGAAAGTTATTTGTCCCGGACGAAAAGCCCGAAACCGAAAAAAAACATGACTGCGCGGATTGTTTTTCCTGTCAGGACTGCGGGGACGATCGCTGCCAGCTTTGCCGCCGGGAGCGAGGACGCCCCTGTAGAAAATCTGCTGAAACAAAATAACTCTTCTTTACCATATAATGGAAATTTATTCCGGGATGCTCATATTGAGACCTTTGAAAAATGCTCAATTTTGTTCAGGTTCAAGGAAGGCGCTAATTTTAACCGCAGGAATACCTGGAGTATTTCGAGGATTAAAATTTGAGCTTTACCCCGTGGAATATGACTTCGTATTCCACAGGGCAGGCGCCGAAATTGAGCAAAAGGGGGCGTTTCTCAAAGGTCTCATGTTGCCGTGGGCAATTGCGCCCAGTCAGTGGTATAAGCCGGGGAACGCTTTTTAAAGACCGTCCGCCAGGGCTGCCCGGTCCCCAGGCCGGCGGCGGCATAGAGCAGGGTGCCCGCGCCCATCTGGGCATTGATATGGTCCAGGACCCCCATCAGCTTTTTGGACCGGCGGCGGTCCCTGTCATCAAAAAGACCGGCCTGAATCCGGCTGGCGCTCACCAGGTCCTTGAACATCACGCCGGCGCGTTTATAACTGTACCCCCGGCGGTAAATCGCTCGGAGCCCCTCGCCGGCATGGCGGATCAGTTCGGCCGTATCGCTGGTGGGCACCGGCAGCCGGATGGTTTGCAGGTTGCAGTAGTAGCGGTCCTGTTTAAACCGGTTGGTCATCAGAAACACCATGAGCACGCCGGCCGCCGCGTTTTCCTTGCGCAGCTTCTCGGCCCCGCGGGACACATACGCGGCCACCGCTTCGCTGAGTTGCGCCAGGGTTTCGACTCCCGCCTTGAAACTGCGCGAGACCGTGATCCCCTTTTTGCCCGGGGGGTTTTCTTCCAGAGGGTAACAGCAAACGCCTTTAAGCTCCTGCAGCATGCGGGTCCCCACCACCCCCATTCGGCCCCGGATCAGCTGACGGTCGGCGTCGCGAAGCTGGCGGGCGTTCAGGATGCCGTTTTTCCTGAGAAACTCGGCATAGCGGCAGCCGATTCCCCAGACGTCGGCCACCTCCACTTCGGTCAGCGCCCGGTCCCGATGGGGGCAAGCGACCAGGTTCAGAACCCCGCCTGTTTCCGCCGATCGTTTCGCCAGCCGGTTGGCGATTTTGGATAGGGTCTTGGTTTCCGCAATCCCGACGGAAACGGGAATCCCGGTCCACTGCCTGACGGCGGCCTGGATGCGGCGCCCGTATTCGGCAAGACCGTCCCCCGGCACATCCGACAGATCCAGAAAGGCCTCGTCAATGGAATAGATTTCCATTTCCGGCGCAAACTGCGCCAGGGTTTCCATGACCCGCCGGGACATGTCGCCGTACAGGGCGTAGTTGGACGAATACACCTGGATGTCGTGGGTCTTTATCAGGGCCTCTATCTCGAACACCGGCACGCCGAACCGGAAACCGAGGGCCTTGGCCTCGTTTGAGCGTGCCACCGCGCACCCGTCGTTGTTGGACAGGACAATGACCGGTTTTCCGGAAAGCCGGGGATTAAACACCCGCTCGCAGGAAACATAGAAATTGTTGCAATCCACCAGCGCAAACACTTTGGACATAAGTCAAGTTCTGCTCTCAATTAGCGGCAGCTTTTGAAAAACAAGTATTAGGTCGCCAGGCAAGGCGCGCGGCGATTCGGCAAGCGCAGCATATTCTATATATGTGAGCATTGGCGAGAGCCGC
>JBFLWU010000009.1:0-129850 GCA_040757625.1 Thermodesulfobacteriota bacterium
GCCGCCAAGGGCGTCACCGAGGTTTCCGCCAACATTCAGGGGGTCAGTCAGGCCGCCAATGAGTCCAACGCCGGCGCCCAGCAGGTCAGCGCCTCGGCCGGCGAACTGGCGAAAATGGCCGTCGAAATCCAAACCATGGTGGGACGGTTCAAAATCGACAATGATTGAAAGGTCGGGCAGTTTTATTCCAGCTGCCTACGGCGTGAGCCGTCGCCACTGCACCGTTTGCCGGCCCCTGTTTTTTTGAGATCGCTTCTAATGCTGCAGAATCCTGCCCAGCGCCGCAGGGATTTTCGCAAGGGGCAGCACCTGGTCCACGTTGCCGGATGCGCAGGCGCTCCCGGGCATGCCCCACACCACGCTGGTGGCTTCATCCTGGGCGATGATGACCGCGCCGGTCCGTTTCAGAATCCTGGCTCCTTCGGTGCCGTCCGTCCCCATCCCGGTCAGAATCACGGCAACGGCATCCTGCCCGTAAACCGTCGCCCCGGATTTAAACAGGATATCGACGGAAGGCCGGCAGCCGTTGACCGGCGGCTGGTCGTTGACAACCGTTACAACTTCATTTCGTCTTTTTCCCAGCAGCATGTGTCGCCCCCCGGGGGCGATATAGACGTGCCGCTCCCGCACAACGTCATGATGCCTGCCCTCTATTACGGCATGACGGCATTTGGCGTTCAGGCTTTTGGCAAGCGACTGGGTGAATGTGGGGGGCATATGCTGGACAACGAATATCGGGACATCCGTCTTTTCACACAGCGACGGCAGCATTTCCGCCAGCGCTTTGGGCCCGCCGGTGGACACACCGATCAGAATCCCCCTGACGATTGAATCGGTCGGCGGTTTCGAAATGGTTTCCGGCAGTGGTTTGACAACAGCCGCCGGAGGCCCCTCGACCGCAAAATTGCGAATTTTCGCGGCCAGCTGCCGACGAAGGATTTCAAAACTCTCTTTTAGATTTTCGCCTTCCGGCTTCTGGATAAAATCAAAAGCCCCCATTTCCAGGGCCTTGATGGTGATGTCGGCCCCTTCGCGGGTATGGGAGCTGAGCATGATCACGCCGACGGGCCTGGCATCTTTATTGTCCGCGTTGATTTTCTGGATCGCCGCCAGCGTCTCGATGCCGTCCATGTCCGGCATCTCGACATCGAGCGTGACCAGATCGGGCGGATGGGACCGGATGAATTCGATTGCCTTGGACCCGTTCCAGACGGAACCGATGACTTCGATATCTTCAAAAGAGGCCAGGCTTTCGGCCACGGCGCTGCGAAAAATCCGGGAATCATCGACGATGAGGATTTTGGTTTTCATGGGTTGAGCATGTTCTTGTTCGTCTATACCGTGCGGATTTTCGGGTTGACGGCGATGCCCAGGAGGTTTTTGGAGTTTATGACCACCAGCAGTTCCTTTTCCATTTTGCAGATGCCTGCAGCAATATCAATGCCGCGGCGCTCCCTGCCCTCCGGAAGCTCCCGGTCCTGCTTGCGGCGGTTTTCAATCTGGGCGCCGTCAACGGACTCGATATCGGCAACGTTATCCACCAGAATACCGAAATTTTCGCCCACTTCCGGTTTAAACAGTATCACCCGGCTGTTCCCGTCCACCGCTTTGTCCTCAATTCCCAGCATCCGCCGCAAATCCAGCAGCAGATAAATCCGCCCCCGAATGTTCATGTACCCCTTGACCGCCCGGGAAGCGTGAAATATCGGCGTGAAGCCGATTTCCGGGCTGATTTCCTTTACATCGCGGATATCGATCCCATAGAGCCGTCCGTTTATCCGGAAGGTGCAGAACTGACGGATGGGAACTTCGACAACCTCTTTTTCCACGGCATGATTCCTTTGAATAGTCAAATCCTCCCGCATCGGTCCCGGCAGCTCAGCCGGAACGGTCGGAAACCTCTGCAGACCACTCCGGTTCGATGATTTTTACCAGACGGTCAATATCAATAAACAGCGTCATGGTATTGCGAATGATGGCCGTGCCCAGCAAACCGTCTTCCGGATAACTTTCAGTATCCAGATCAAGGGCCGCTTCTTCGATATCAACCAGGTCCGATATCAAAATCCCCACCGGCCGGCTGACATCTCTGGGAAGAATCAGGTGCATGCTTTCATGATCCGATAGCGGCGTCACTTTCAGGGCATGGTCCAGACGCAGCACCCGAATCGATTTTTCGTCGATTGTGATATATTCCCGCTCCCCGATCCGTTCGACGGCGGATAGGGCGACTTTTTCAATCCGGCGTATCTGCGCAACCGGCAGGGCATACTGCTCTTTCGGGCCGGACCTGAACAGCAGCACACGCTGCAATTCCCTTTTGTCAGGCCCCGGCTCGATGTCCGTGGTCGTCGCGGCAAGATCCAGCATGGTTTCGGCGTGTCGGGCAATCCCTTCCACATCCAGTATCAAGGCGACCTTGCCGTTGCCCATAATGGTGGCCCCCGCATAAATGGCCAGGGATTTCAGCGCCCGATGCATGGGCTTGACGACGATCTCTTCGGTTCCCAGGATGCCGTCAACAATCAGGCCGTAGCGCCCGTTAACCCCCCTTAGAACGACGAAGTTCAAGGACGTTCCCGTATCGGCAGATTTGTGCGGCCCGGCCGGATCGGCCGCTTCCGGTCGAATCGACGCCGGGGGGCGGTGATATTTTTCGGCAATCTCGACGCCGGTCTCCCGGGTGAAGCGCGCCGGTCTGGCCAGCACCTCGGACAGCCTGACCAGCGGCAGGAGCCTTCCCCGCAGGCGGCAGATCTCCAGTCCGTCGGCGCATTCGATCTTTGTCTGCACGTCTTCATCGTACAGGCAGACCAGTTCCACCAGGCTGGTCTGCGGGATGGCAAACAGGCTGCCGTTCTGCGTAACGATGAGGGCGGGCAGGATCGCCAGGGTCAGCGGCAGTCTGAGCAGGACCGTGGTTCCCTCTCCCGGTTTGGAGTCAAGCTCAATTGAACCTCCCAGTTTTTCGATGCCGGTTTTGACGACATCCATTCCGACACCCCGCCCGGAAACCTGGCTGGCCTCATCCGCCGTACTGAACCCGGGCAGAAAGATAAGGTGCAGAAGCTCTTTGTCGCTCGCCTGCGCTGCTTCCCCCTCGGTTTTAATCCCCCTTTGCACGGCTTTTTTTCGGATCAGGCCCGGATCGATCCCGCGGCCGTCGTCTCTGATTTCAATGCTGAACCGGCCGGCTTCATGAAAGGCTTTGAGCGTGATCAGGCCGGATTCCGGCTTGCCGGCCCCAACCCGTTCTCCCGGGGGTTCAATGCCGTGGCCGCAGCAATTTCGAATGATATGTGTCAAGGGGTCCGTCAGGGACTCCAGGATGGTTTTATCCAGTTCGGCTTCACTGCCGCTGATGTCGATCCGGATCTGTTTGCCGAGGATTTTGCCCAGTTCGCGCACGACCCGTGGAAACTTGCCGATGACCTTGCCGATGGGCTGCATGCGCGTGCGAATGATGGTTTCCTGCAGTTCGGCCGTCACCAGATCCAGCCGGTGGGCAAGCGAACGGGAGACGGGGTCGGATTCATCGACGGTCAGGAGGTGCTGGTTGCGAATCAGAACCAGTTCGCCCGCCTGCACCATGAGCCTGTCCAGTATATCCACGGGAATGCGGACCGTATCGACGCGTTCCGCAGCCCCTCTTTCCGGCAGGCGCCCTTCCGGTGCCTTGCCGGGGGCCGCAGCCGGGGGCCGGGGAGCCGGACGTTCCGGCGCGGCCGCGCCCTCCTCCAGCAGTTCGCTCAGGCGGTCATGCGCCCCGGCGATGTCCACCTCCTGATGATGGGCGACATCATCCAATATCATTGTCAGCAGATCGACCCCCGCCAGCAGCGCGTCGACATATCGCGATTCCGGCAGGATCTTGCCGGCGCGCATATCAGCCAGCAGGGTTTCCATGACATGTGCCAGGCGGGCCATATTGTCGAGGTTTAAAAAGCCGGCCGCCCCCTTGACCGAGTGAATCGCCCGGAAAACCTTGTTGAGAAGTTCCGGGTCCGGACGGTCCCGCTGTTTCTCGAGATTTAAAAAATCATCCTCGATCGTGTCCAGATGTTCCTTGGCTTCGGCGATAAAATTCGCCACCAGTTCCGGATCATTCAGCAGCAGGTCGTCAATATTTTCTGTGGCGTCAGTCATGCCGTGCTCTCTTTTCCGCAACGGTCCCCAAAAGAAATCATCCCTCATCCTTGCGCCGGGCCGCTTCAAGGATCAGTCCCGTCAGTTTCGTTTGAATGCCCCTTGGAATGTTTCGGCCGGGCGGCTTTCTGAAATTGATGGTCGGATTTTCGATCTGGATCATTTTTATGGCCGCCTCCGCCCCCTTCAGGTCCCCGCAAACGGCATGATGCAGTTCCCCGCCCTTAAAATAAAAAAAACCTTTGGGATTGCCGGGCGACTCGATTTCAAAGAGACAGGTCTTCTGCTCCATTTCAATCATCTGCAAAAAACTCACAATGGATATGCCGGACAGGGAGCCGTCCGGAAGGCCGCGTTTCAGGGCGGCAATAATGGCTTTGGCAAGCGCATCGGCCGTGAACGGCTTTTCAATGAATTGGAGAATGTCTTTATGCAATGTCTCCTTGATCGAAGGCGTGCCGTGGGCCGACATGACGATGCAGGGGATATTGGGATGGTACTTATTGGTATAGGCCAGAAGACCCAACCCGTCGATCCTGGGCATTTGCAGGTCGGTTACCAGCAGGGCAATTTTCTCGTTTTTCAGAATTTCGATGGCTTCCAGCCCGTCTTTGGCTAAAAAATAAGTGAAATTGTCCCTGTACTTTGTAAAAGACTCTTCCAGATAATTTATCAGCATCTCGCTGTCGTCAACGATCAGAACGTTTTCCATCTTTTCAATTGCCCCTCTAAAACAAGAAACGGGATGATCGGCCTGGTCGGGCGTTTATCTCAGGTCCCTTTGCAAAAGCCGACTGGCAGCCTGTTGAAAAACAAGAATCAGGTCGTCAGGTAAGGCGCGCGGCGATTCGGCAATCGCGGCATATATAAGCATATATGAACATTGACGAAAGCCGCTCAACGAAACATGGCGGCGTAAGGCGCGGTTTTCCAACAGCTGCTAGGCGGCTTCGGCTTCAGCCAGCAAAGCCGAAAGACTTTTCAGGATCTGCCGCTTTATTTTTTGCTCCGGAGGTTTTTTATACCGGATGGTGGCGCCTTTCATTCCCAGCAGCCGTATGGCCGCCTCTTCCCCTCTCAGCTCTCCATAAAAAGCATTATAGGGCGTGCCCCCGTTGAAAAATAAATACCCCTTTCCCCCTTCCGCCGATTTGATTTCGCACAGGCAGGTGATACATTCCATTTCGACCAGTTTCAAGAAACCGGTAACCGAAACGCCGGTCAAGGTTCCACCCAGCATGACATGTTGATCCAGGTGTGAAATGATCGCCTCTGCCATCTCCGGCAACTTGAACGGCTTGGTCATGTAATACAGGGAGTCCCGGGCCATCCGTTTTTCCAAACCCGGTGTTCCGTACCCCGTCATGACGATACAGGGCGTTTTGGGAAAATTCCTGGCCATGTAGGCCAGCAGGACCAGGCCGTTGACCTTAGGCATATGGATGTCCGTCACCACCAGGGAAAAATGCTCCTTTTGCAGCGCTTTAATGGCAGCCAGCCCGTCCCGGACGGTCTTGATTTTAAATTTGCCGCTGTATTTGCTTAAAGCTTCCGACAAAATCAGCAGCAGTTGCGCATCATCGTCTACGATCAGAACCTTATCCATGTCGCCTGTTACCTTTATGCAGGGATGCCGGCGTTTTCGCTTTTAAAAACCGCCGGCCGGTTCAGATGCATCCGGCATCCTCATCGCGGTGTATTCCCCGTCAGCCTCAGATTATCGAACAGAATTCCGGCATTATTTACCAGGATGGAAATCGGATCGATGATGTCTTCCTCTCTGATCACGGCTACCAGCGCCCCGCACGTCCGCTCTCTGCCTTTAAGCGATATCACAATCCAGTCCTGCAACCGGTTGTCCCCCAGGCGCAGGTCCCCGGCGCTGTCCCGGCAGGAAATCACCCGGCCCGATTCCAGAGACTGCCGGATGGGCGCAATCTTGCCGAGGGGGAACCGCAGGGATTCAATCCCCTCAAGGCCGCCGCTTTGTGCGACCCCCACCAGTTCCTGCGCGGGTTCATCAAGCAGAAAAACCGCCGCTTGGGCGGCCTCCAGGTCATTGACGACGGCGGCGGTTAGAATCCGGAAAAGATCGACAGGGTTTTTCGCATTCATCATTTCCAGTTCAACATGATACAGCGCGGACAACTGCGCGTTCTGCTTGAACAGGATCCCGGTCATCTCATCCAGTTCCTTGCGCTGCGCTTCAACTTGCTGGTGAAGTCTGGAGTTGCTGAGCATCATGGCCGCGAATTGGCCGATAAACTGGTATATTTCCACCTCGGCCGATTCTTCCGGATCCACAACCATAAAACCGAAAGCCTGCGGCCGGGCCTTGATGGGAAAAAGAACAGGCGATTTATGTCCCGGTAAAATCGCTTTGAAATCCCCAGGGCTTCTGGACGGCCATACCGTCAGCTGGTCATTTATCACGCATTTCAAAATTTCCGACGATTCAATCTCCAGTGTCCTACGCTGATCCTGATCCACAATTTTTCCATCGCGGGCGACCTCCGCCGCCGTTTGCTCCTCCGTTACCAGCCAGACGGCATTGTGCTCCGGGGCCAGCCCGTCCTGAATCTGCTTGGAAAGAAGCCCGGCCAGTGATTGCGGGTCCGATAGATGGGCGGAAGCATATATGAGATGTTTCAAGGCAGCCAACTGGTCATAGCTGCTCTTGTAAATGCCCAGCAATTCTCCGGAATCATCGCCGGCCGTTTTGACGGTTTCCGGCTCCGCCGCAGCTTCGGCGGACTGGTTATCGTGAAGTCCGTCCAGGCTGTTAAGAATAAGAGAGAGGTCCGCTTCGGCGGCGTCGCCGGACCCGGCCTTGTCTATCAGCGTGGTCAGGACGTCCACTCCCGCGTACATCGCCTGGATGACGGCATCCGTGACGGCAAGCGTTCCTTTGCGCACGGATCCGAATACCTCCTCCATCTTGCGGGCGACCTCGCTGATCTGCTTCAACCCGGCAAAAGCCGCCGAGCCCTTCAGGGAGTGAACCGTTCGGAAGATCACCTGGATGGTCTCTTCAGCCGCCGGATCTTCTTCCAGCTGGATCAGATTCAGGTTCAGCTGATCCAGGTGCTGTCGGGCCTCCTCGAGGAAGTCCTGCAGCATCCGCTGGAGTATCTGACTGTCCAGATCCTGCGCGCCATTTTCATCGGTCATAAAACCTCTCCTCCATCGCGTTTATACCCATAGCTCAAAAAATCGGCCGGTCCGGCTCACGGTCCGGTCGCCCGGCGTCAGGAAGCAGGCAGGATTTTTTCTAAAAGACCCAGCAATTGAGTCGGTTTAAACGGTTTGACAATATAGGCGGTGGCACCCAGGGAGATCGCCTTGTCCTTATCCTCGTCCTGCCCCTCGGTTGTCAGCATGATGACCGGGATGGCGGCAAAGGTATTATCCGCCCGGATTTTCTGTAAAAACTCAAGCCCGTTCATTTGCGGCATATTGATATCCAGAATAACGGCATCAAACCGTTCCTTGGCCATCAGTTCCAATGCTTCCAGTCCGTTTCCGGCGGAGTTTACCCCAAACCCTTTTGCCTTAAGGGTAAATTCGACCAGTTTACGAACGCTGGGTGAATCATCCACCGTCAACACCTTTTTTGCCATGGTTTCTCCCCTTTGTTATATTGCAGAAAGCGATCCGGCGCCATTTCCTCCCTCTTGCTGTTTATTCATTCAAAACCTGTATCACCAGGGCGTGACCCCCTTTTTGGGGGCCAGTCAGGATCGGGTTCACCGCGGAAACCAGACACGCAGAGCGGAACACCACCGCCGGCGAAAAGAACTGGACGTCTTCGATTCTCAAATCGGTCGTGAAATTTTCAACCACTTCCCGATCCCCCCCGGGGATGATGACGCTGATCAGATTCCCCTTCTGGTAGGCGACATCGAAGACCACGTCCTGTCCATCCGACCGTTTGTAGGGGCTCGGCAACTGAATGCTCATGATATCGATGAACTCTTCCTCCTCATACTTATCCTCACCGGCAACCCGGCTCGCCGCCGGTTTCGGCAGAGTCTGACGGATCCCCTTTTTTTCAAGAATGTCCTGGAGAAAAGAACGGATATTCTCAAGCTCCCTGTCGGAAAACAGGTCGCCCGTCATCCACTGATGGTACTGTCTGACGGCTTCCTCCAGGGAAGATAGACCGATATGGCACCGTAAAATGCTTTTGGCGGCGTCAACCCGCAACCCTTTCCGTTCGACCAGCTTTTGAAACTCGCTTAACGCCATCTGGAACTGACCGAATACCAGCAGCGCCGTAGCCACTTCCCATGCGACTGAATCCTCATCCTTTTCTTCCGTAAAAGTGAATAACCGCTTGACGAGTTCCCGTTCTCTTGACGTCATTTGAGCGGATGCCGCGGCGGCCTCAACCTTGCGGGCTTCTTTTTCCAGCGTCCTGATCTTTTCTGTAATAATACTCAAAAGCTCCTGTTTGTTTTTAATCCGGTCGCTTTGCCGGATCAATGCCGCCAGCTTCCGGCACTTCTCCATTGCCTCTTCAAACAGGCTGTGGGAACGATAAACCTCGATTTCGCGGAAACGCGTCTTGATGATATTTTTAAGATCCATCGATATTCACCCACGCAAAGCTGCGGAGTCGGCAGACTGTTGAGAAGCTATAAGCCGTCTGAAAAAAATGGTGTTCTAAATTAGCTCAGCGTTGTCTTTGGTCCGGCCGGGGACAGAAGCAAATATAAAAAACTCTCCGGCGTCTTCAATAAATATTTTTTTGAGACGACTTCTACTTGTTACGGTGTTTCCTCCAGAACATCCCTTCGTCCAGCCGTTCCAGGCCCTCCATGATCAGCGTGAACAGCATGTTCGCATCAACCGGTTTCGGGATGCAGCCCAGGACGCTGTCAGTGGCCGCCCGGGTACTGATTTCCGGATTCTCTGTCTCCGTCATGACAACACAGGGAACCTGGGGGTGATGCCTGCGCATGTGTGCCAGCAGCTCCATCCCGTTCATCCGGGGCATATCCAGATCCGTAATCAGCACCGAAATGCGCTCTTTTTTCAGAACTTCAAGGGCTTCGGCCCCGTTTGCCGCCGTTAAAGTTTCAAACTGCCCCACATATTTTTTCAGTTCTTCCCGGAGCCTTTCTAAAAGATTCGGGTCGTCTTCAACAATGAGCACTTTATCCATCGGATTCATCCATTCGCCGCGCCGCTTCCATAATCAAACCCGTCAGTTCCTTGTTGATCCGCCGGGCAATTTTTTTGCGAGGGAGGTTTTTAAAGCGGATCTCGGCCTTTTGCATGACGATCAGCCTTAAAGCGGCTTCCTCGCCAATGAAGTCCTTGTAAACGGCATCGTATAAGTCGCCTTCGTTGAAATAAAAGACCCCCCTGCCCTTTCCCGGCGACAGCACCTCAAACAGGCAGGTTTTTTCTTCGAGCTTGATCATTTGCAAAAAACTGGCAACCGAAATCCCCTTGAGCACGCCGCCTGGCATGTCCGGTTCAAGGGCCTGCAGGATGGCTTCGGTCAGTTCGCCAAGCCGGAACGGTTTTTGAAATACCCGAATGAGGTTGTCATTGGAAAGTTTCTGGTTCAGGCCGCTTGGGGGGTAACCGGTCACGACGATACAGGGAATATGCGGAAATTTGTTGTTGATGTAAGCCAGAAGTTCGAAGCCGTCGAGCTTGGGCATCAGAAGGTCCGTAATTACCAGAGAGATATACTTCTGCTTCAGGACCTCAATGGCTTCTTCCCCATCTCCGGCAAAGATGACCTCGAAAGTATCTTTGTGTTTTTCAAAGTACATTCTGAAAAAATTGCGGAGCTTCGTATCATCTTCGGCAATAAGAATTTTTTCCACGGGCCAATTCCACGATGAATAAATAAGCCGTTGAAATCCTAATGGTTCCCGGCACTGGCGACACCCCAATCTCCGTCCGGCACTTTTCAGAATTAATCTTTCATATTATACGCGAACAGTAGATTTTTGCAATAGTCAGCCGCTATTTTTTAAAATATCAAGCATAGGGCCGGGGAATCGAACAGCGCCTGCACGGGCTGCCGCTTTCCGAAAAAAAGGTTGATTAATGGATTCATTTGACCTATTTTGGGAATGAACTACAGATTCACCTGCGGGTTTCCCATTTATTTCACCTCAAGCACCACCGGTATCAACGGATACGGCATCGATCATCCGGGCATGCGCTTCAATGTTCATTTGTGTTCGGTCGTTTCTTGACAGGCACCCCCTGCGGCATCACCCTGGCACGGCGTTCTTTTCGCTGCGGCAGCATCGTTGCTCCGCATCCCCAGCGACTGTGGCTGGCATTGCTGCAACCCGGACCAATCAGAGAAGTTCCGGCATTCCGACCGCGGCGGACAAAACCCGCTTTTCAAAAACACGCTCTTGAAAGGAGGAATCGCATGAAAAGACAGCTGATCAATTATGAGACCCTGCTGAAGGTTGCCAACGTCATCGGCCATTCCCGCGATCCGGAAGAAGTGGCCCTGATGACGGTTGAAAGCATTAAAACGGCCCTTGGCGCCAAAGGATGTTCCCTTTTTCTAATCAACCGCAAAACCAATGTTCTGGAACTGGTCACATCCTTCGGACTCAGTGACGAATATTTGAACAAGGGACCGGTCAGCGCCCTTCAGTCCATCGCCCTGTCCCTGGAAGAGGGGCCCGTGGCAATCTTCGACGTAATGGACGACCCCAGAATCCAATACCCGGAAGCAGCCCGCAAGGAAGGGATTGCCTCGATCCTGTCGGTGCCGGTCATGAGCGCCGGCACGATCATTGGCGCCATGCGGGTCTATACCGCCGAGCCCTGGGAGTTTACCCTGGAAGATGTCAACTTTGTGCAGGCCCTGGCGCAAATCGCCGGCATGGCCATCAATATGGCCCGCTATACCAAGGGACTTAAAAGCAGTATTGACATCATGAAAACCCTGCGCGACGTCCAGGCCCGTCGGACGACCCGCAGAACGCCCTATGAAGGTGTCCCCGTCAGTATTCCTGCGAATGAAATGAGAACGTGATTGCGCGCCGTATTGCTATTTGATCAGCATCAGGCTTAAAGACGGCCAGTAGGTGATAAGGGCCAGGGCAAGCAAAAGGATGGCGATAAAGGGCAGCGAGGCAACATAGAGTCTTAAAACCGGTTTTTCAAAGCGCATGCTGGCAATAAACAGATTGATCCCCAGCGGCGGAATGGAGGCGCCGATTTCCAGATTGGTCAGAAAGATGATGCCCAAGTGGAGGGGATCGATGCCATAGGCCTGAGCGATCGGTCCCAGCAGGGGAACCACCACCACCAGCGCCGAAAATATACCCATGGTGCAGCCCACGGCCAGCAGAAAACCGTTCAGCACCATCAGAAATATGATCTTGCTGTGAATGTGCGCCTTGAAAAAAGCGAGCATTCTCAGCGGAATCTGCTCATCGATCAGATAATTGGTCAATCCCATGGCCGCGCCCAGAATGATCAGGATCCCGCCGACCAGAACCATGCTTTGCCGCATGATCCCGGGAAGAGCGCGGAAAGAAATGTCGCGGTAAATTACCGTTTCCACCAGGAGTACATAAACGGCCGAAATGGCGGCGGCTTCGCTGACGGCGAAAAAGCCGCTGTAAATCCCTCCTAAAACCACAGCGGGAAGCGGCAGTTCCCAGGCCGCGTCTTTCAGCGCTTCGAGTACTTCATTGAGCTGAAACCGTGATCGCGGCACCTCCGTGCGCAGCGATTGGTACACGCTGAAAGCCGAGAGCAGCACCACCAGCAGGATTCCGGGCAGAATACCGGCAATAAAAAGGTGGTCGATGCGCACCTTGGCGACAACGGCGTAAACGATCAGGGGCAGGCTGGGCGGAAACAGAAGCCCCAGTGTGCCGGATGTCGTAACCAGCCCCAGCGAGAACGGTTCGGAATAACGCGCCCGCATCATGGCCGGCAGCAGGATGCCGCCCAAAGCGATAATGGTCAGGCCGGTGGCACCGGTCAGGGCCGTAAATACGGCGCAGGTACACAGGGCGATGACCGCAAGACCCCCCGGCAGCCAGCCCAGGAAGGCGTTGGACAGCCGTATCAGCCGCCGCGCCGCGCCGCTCTCCGAAAGCAGATAGCCGGCAAAGGTAAAGAGGGGGATGGCCACCAGCACCGGTGTAGTCGCCAGGCGATAGATCTCAACGATGATGGCCGAAAAATCAATCTGGCTGGAATAAAAAAGATAAAGGGTCAGGCCGCAGATGACGATAAAAATCGGCGCACCGATCAGCAGCAGAACGACAGTGATGATTACAGCCAGCGTCAGCGTCATGTTTTCAGGTTCTGATAGCGTTTAAGACCGGAACTTGAATCCGTAAAGAGTTCGATGCCGAATTGAGCCCCAAACCGCAGGGTCATGATGCCGAAAGCTGCCGGAAGGATGATCTGGGGAACCCAGGACGGAAGGCCGAAGATGGCCGGTCCGCCCATCAGGGCTTCCACCCGTACAAATTTTAGGGCGGCCCATGAGAGTAGCCCGCAAACCAGAGCCGAAAAAAGATGGGAAACCGACCGGAGGTAGCGGTTGGCCCGTGCCGGCAGCCAGTGTGCTACGATTTCAATCGTAATGTGCTTGCCTTCCCTGACGGCCAGGGACGCGCCGATAAATCCGACCCATATCACCAGGTACCGGACCAGGGGATCGCCCCAGGCCAGACCGGTGCTGAAAAAATTGCGCAGGACGATCTGCAGAAATGCCGCTAAAATCATGACGCCGAGCAGCACGGAAATCATTAGCTGTTCCAGGCGGGAAATAAAATTATCGAATCGCTGCCATCGGTTCATGGTTTTTTTGTCCGGCGGTATACCGCCAGATGTTCTTTCAACGCATTCAGGGTTTGCGGCGAAAAACTGCTTCCCATCATCTTCTGAAGCGCCTTGGCCGCCAGGTCCTTGAACTGTTCGACCTCGTCATCCGGCACCTTAAGGGTTTTAACCCCGTAATCCGCCATCACTTTCATGGCATCCTCGTTCTGCCGGCGGACCATCGCCTGCAAGCCGTCCATGTGACTGTTGAAGCTTTCCGCCAGCAGGCCCTGCTGCGCCGGACTGAGTTTTTTCATAAAGCTGTTCTTAATCACGATTCCGCCCATCAGATATATCAGGGGGACGTCATTCATGAATTTGGTTTTGGTGAACCACTGCAGGGCAATGGCCCCTGAAGGCGGCGCATAGACCACATCCACCATCCCGGTCTGGAGCCCCACCAAGACATCCGGCACCGAAAGCGGGATGGCCGAAACCCCGGCTTCATTGAAAATCGCCCGGGCCATGGGCGCATCCTCCCAGATCCAGACTTTCGCTTTTTTAATTTTTTCGAGGGTGTCGACGGGTATGGTCGACATCAGCCGCACAAAGCCCCCTTCCGACCAGCCCATTATCTGAAACCCCTTTTTGTCGATTCCGTTGCGGAAGAAGCCATCCATCTTTTTCAGGACATAATCGACCTCATCGCTGGTCTGAAACAAAAAAGGGGCTTGAAAGGCCTTTATTTCAGGAAATATTATGGAAAGGGTGGAAGAAGTCAAGACCGCTCCGTGAATCTGCTCGATATGCATTTTGCGGAGCATGTCCCTTTCATCCCCCAGCACGCCGCCGGGATATACTTTAAGCTGTACCTGATTGTTTGTCTTTTTTTTGAGTTCGGCATCCACCCGGTTAAAGGTCCGCAGCCAGGGGCTGCCTTCCGGGGCCAGGGTGGCGATTTTGACCTGTACAGGCCCGGCCGTAACGCTTAACGGCAGCAGCATCCAGAAGAAAACACCCCAGAAAAGAATGATCCGCTTCAACTTGCGAGGTATGACCATCGGCTTCGCTCCTGTTAAAAATAATCGTCGACCTGCTCCAGCATTTGTTGGGCCCTGCGCCGGGCCACGGTGTTCAGTAGCGTCAAGTCGGGGTTGATATCGGCCGGGGTGTCCAACACCTTTTGCAAGGTGGCGACAAAAAGATCCCGGTCAAAAGCCTTTCGGGCGAGGTATTGGGAAAAGTATACATCGGTCATCAGGAACTGGCCCTTTCCGAATTCGCGGGCTTTCAGAAAATGTTCGCGGGAGCGAGCCAGATTCCCTCCGGCAATGCTGGGCTGGGATGCATACCAGATACCCATGAAAAGATGCGGCCCCCCGTAATAAAACCCGGGGTCCAGCGCAAGGGCCCGCCGCATCATGGCCTCCACCTTCGGCAGATCGGCCAATGCCGCCATGGAATCCAGGTTCAGACCGATCCAGCTGCCCCAGCAGGAAGCGGCCCAGAAGAGAAACGGCAGGTCCTTACGGCCAATATCCTCAAGGCCGGTTTTGAAATCGTCCACTGATTTTGAGTACAGGTTTTGAAAACCACGCAACTCCAACGCCCTGAGAGCGTATCGCTTAGACTTGGCGGTCAGGACGCCGGCGTATTCTTTATCTTCCTCGGCGATAAAGGCCGCGGCAAACGAGGCATAGCCCTGGGCCGCCCCCAGCAGAATGCGCTCATTGTCCGGCCAGGCTTCCGCCATGCCGTCCATTAAAAGCAGATAGGCCGGCATCCCTTCGCGTACAATTCGAAGATCGGACTGCCTGGCCGATGCACGGGATATGTCCTCCAGCAAAGCGGCCGCCGATATAACCGTCAACTTTTTGGAGGGCAGGCACCCTCCGGCCAACAGGACAATTATCGTCAGCGCCGCGAGCCGGCGAAATACACCCCGAAACCTCATCGCATTTTCCTGTAGAATGCCCTAAGCATTTTCTGTCAGCCCGGCCGACAAAGGGATTGGATTGTTAAAAATGTAATACTATAGCTTGCAACCAAAAAAAACGCAACCGTCGGTTGTGATAATTATGAAAAGCCATCTTAAAAAATGATATATAATTATTTCAGGAGTCGGAGGGTATTTTAGCTGTTCTCCGGCCCGGCCCGGGCGGCCGGCAATATTCAGCGGCATTAACTGCCTGACACTGGCGAGTTATCCTTAAAACGGCCCGCGAAATCCGGATCAAATCGGCCGCAAATCCCAAACATAAAGGGCTATTGAATGATGCGCGCGGCTTTGATATGAAACCGGATAAAACCTGTCTGAAAAGGTCCCGTCATATGAAGATCAAGACAAAATATCTCTGCCTGCTGGTTGTTCTCAGTGCCGTGGATGTGGTCATCCCGATTCCGATCCTGGGCGTTACCCTCATCTATGTTTTACTGGAACGACCACCCTGGTTCAAAGATGCGGTCGTTAAAATTTATCAGCAATGACTGCATCCGGGCGACCGGGCGATAACACCGGCGGTGCTCAGAGAAGCGCCCATAACCAAATGATGAGGTTTGATCCATGCAAAAAGTCCTGGTAATGGACAGCACCTACGAAAACTGCCGGAAGGCCGTCGATCAGGCCTTCGCGCTCTTTCCGGTGGATGTCCGCGGCAAAAAGGTCGCGGTCAAAATGAACGCCCTGAAGGCCTGCGATCCCGACCGGCAGGCCATGGTGACCCACTACCGGCTGCTTGAGGCCGTTATTGCAAAGCTGGAATCCCTCCACCCCGCCGAAATTGCGGCCGGCGATTCGGTGGGGACCGAGTCCTATGGAAACTCGGAACACGTTTTCCGCAGTTCCCGTCTGAAAGAAGCCGCCGGCCCCTATTATCGCAATTTTAACCGGAATCTGGCAGTGATCGAACTTGAAAAGCCCTTTAAACGCAAAGTGGCCGTCCTCAAAGATGTCCTTGACGCCGACGTCTACATATCCGTGCCCAAGATGAAGACCCACGGTCTGACCATGATCAGCGGCGCGGTCAAGAACAATTACGGTTTGCTGACCGGCGGCCAGAAGGCCTGGTATCACTATTATTGCGTCCGGCCTGAAAAATTTGCCGAAATCGTAATTGAAATGTTCCGCCTGCGGCCGCCGGACCTTGTAATCATGGATGCCATTCTCGCCATGGAGGGCTACGGGCCGGCATCACCCGAAACACGTTGGGTCAATAAGGTCCTGGCATCGGATGATGCCGTGGCCTTGGACCGGATCGAAGCCCAAATCGTCGGATTCAATCTGGAAGACATCCCCTATTTGCGCCTGGCCCGGGACCTGTCGCTGGGAGAAACGGACATAGACCGTATCGATGTCACCGGAGATGCGGACATCATAAAAGAATATCATCGACCGGAGCCGCCCGAATCGAGCTACAGTTATAAAGCGGGGGTGGGCAGCGGAAGGACATCCATCGATTTTTACCGGCAGCGCGTGGCCTATCGCCCGTTTATTTCCCCCCAGACCTGCCGGCACCCCCAGGGCTGCTCCGCCTGCATCGAGATCTGCCCCTCAGGGGCTCTGACCAAAGGGACAGATACACCCGGACTCGATAAAACCAAATGCATGCTCTGCAGCGCCTGCCGGGAGGTCTGCACCTTTTCCGGTCTGGAGCTGATCCCCGATGAGGCGATCATGCGATCCCTGACGGAAAAATGATGCCAGCATGCCTGCTGAAGGCATGCTGAAGGCGTGTAGCTGCCCTACATGGGCACCCGGAAAGCCCTTGTCCGGCGCCTGGCCGTCGTATGAGAAGTCATCCGAAAAAAATGACACGCTAAATGACTGAGAGGCCGGAAAGTTTTATTACAAACGTCTAGGGAGCGAGCCGTCGTCACTTCACCGCTCGCCGGCGCACCGGCCCGGGACAGCCCCCTCGCCTCCTGAAATAATTATATTTTTGATATGGCTTCGATCCGCTTCGGTTTGACTTTTCTGCAAATTTTAACGTATAGTATTTTAAAAAAATTGACCCGGCGCACTTCATGACCTGAAACATTTGTTGACACAGTAAACGGCAACACCACTTTTAAACTGCAGCAGGGATATAGGTAAAAAGGGCATGGGCCTGGAATGGAGCAGGCCCTGTTTTTTTACTCCATTCGCCGGGAAGGGCTCTAAAAGACATGTATGCCACCCGTTTAATATGGAAACGGAAAATCAAGCGGCTATGCACCGCCGCCATCGGCGAAACCCTCGCTTACGCCAGGGGGGTTACCCTTATCGAATTGATGATCGTCATCGCCATCATCGGCATTCTGGCCGCCATTGAGATCCCGAATGTCATCAGCTATCGCCAGAGGGGATATGATGCCATGGCAAAATCCGATGCTAAAAATTCATCTGATGCGGCCCGGGCATATTCCGTCGATGCTCCCCAGAAGGTATTTTCCGGTGTGAATGCGCTCGACGGTTACGGCTTCAGAACTTCCGAGGGTGTGACGGTTACCGTCTCGGGCAATTCCACCCCGCTGAGGATTACCGCCCGCCATTTAAGCGGAACAAGGACGTTTGCTGTCGATCCCACCGGCAATATCGGAATTGGATGAAAAGGTTGCGCATTCCCGGCGCCAGCAGCTTTCCGGGACTAAAGATCCGCTCACCGGGGCCCGGCAAATGGAAGGGGGCTGACAACAACTCAATCACTTTGCTGTTTACAGCAACAAGGGAGGGCAGCCATGACCGTGCCGCATTTCAGCGTTGTCTATCGGGGAAAGATCCTGCCGGGGTTTGATACTGAAACGGCCAAAGCAAAACTCATCACGACTTTCGCCCTCAGCGAGGAAAAGGCTGAAAAGATCCTGAAAAGCGGCCGGATAGTTTTAAAGAAAGACGCGGACGAGGCCACTGCCCGCAAAATCGGAACGGCCTTGAAGCGGGCCGGTCTTGATATTGTTCTGGTCAGAAGCGACCCGGCGCCCCCGGCTCCTGAATCGGCTGCAGCGCATCGAGACCCCCACCGTCCGCTCCCCGGGGAAATGCCACCTGCGGATCCGCAGCCGCTTGAAGCCGCAGAGAAGATGCCGGCGGCACCGCCCCCGGCTCCGCCCATCCGGAAAATACCCTTTGAATTTCGGGGAACCGGAACCGCTTATTTTAAAATCTGGATCGTCAATATCATTCTATCCTTCCTGACGCTGGGGATTTATTCGGCCTGGGCCAAAGTCAGGAGGAAACAGTATTTTTACGGCAGCACGCGGTTGCAGGGCGCCAGCTTCGAGTATCTTGCCAAGCCGCTGAAGATTCTGAAAGGCCGCGCTATCATCGTGACGATGCTGCTGATTTCTTCCGCGCTATCCCAGCTGATCCCGATCGCCGGCCCGGTCTTCAGCCTGGTTTTCCTTTTTGCCCTGCCTTGGATCGTGGTTCGATCCCTCTCGTTTAATGCCCGCAACAGTTCCTTCAGAAATATCCGTTTCGGATTCAGCGGCAGCGTAAAAGACGCCGCCATGGTTTTTGTCCTGTGGCCGGCCCTGGCCTTTTTAACGTTTGGGCTGCTTTTTCCGGCCGCCTATTATCGCCAGAAGAAGTTTATTGTGGAAAACAGCTCCTACGGCACCACCCGATTTGCCTTTACAGCCACCGCCAAAGATTATTACGGTCTTTATTTAAAGGCCTTGTTGCCGGCCATCCTCGGCCTGGCCGCGATTGTCGGCGCGGCATTTCTGTTTTTTCCGCTTATTCCATTGCCGGGCCTGGTGTTATATTTTTACCTGTTTGCCTACTTTTCGGCAACAACCACCAACCTGATTTTTAACTCCAGCCGGCTGGTGGGGCATCGCTTCAGTGCCAACCTGAAAGTGTGGGACCTGATCGTCATCGTTGCCACCAACTCCGTGGCCACCGCTTTAACGCTGGGCTTGTTCTATCCATGGGCAAAGGTCCGAGCCTTCCGTTACACGCTGGAGAATCTGACCCTGGTTGCCGCTGGAGAACTCGACAGCTTCATTGCCGGTGAAGAGAAACAGGTCAGCGCCTTCGCCGACGAAGTCAGCGATTTTTTTGACATGGATTTCGGCCTATGATGACCATTACGGGCAAATGGTACGATGGGCGCACATCCGCTCAAACACCGGCGGCCTGCCAGATCTATGACACCGGCGCGGTCCGCGTGGAGTCGCTCGAAACCGGCGCGCTGCTCCATTCTCTTTCCCGGTTGAGCATCAAGTCTTCCGCACGCCTGGCCGATACTCCCCGCTATCTATACTTTCCCGGCGGAGAAAAATTCGAAACCGACGACAATGAATCCGTCGATCGCCTGAACGAAAAATTCAAACGATCATCTGCATTCTCGCTGATTTTCCGCATTGAAAGCCGCTGGCGCTATGTATTAATCGCCCTGTTGGGCATGCTTCTGTTTCTATGGGGAAGCATCCGCTACGGTGTTCCGATATTTGCCAAAATAGTTGCCTTTCGGCTCCCGCCGGCGGCTTTCAAGCTGGCCGGCGATCAGACCCTTGAATTTCTGGATCAATCCCTTCTGCGCCCTTCGCAGCTCGAGCCTGCCGTGCAGAACCGCCTGCTCAAGCACTTTGGGCCGGCAGTAAAAAACCACCCGGATGAAACCCTTACCATTCTGTTCCGCAAAGGGGGCAAGATCGGCCCGAACGCCTTTGCGCTTCCCGACGGCAGGATTTTATTCACGGATGAAATGGTCAAGCTGGCGACAGGCGATGACGAACTGCTGGCGGTACTGGTACATGAAATCGGACATGTGGTTCAGCGCCATGGCATGCGCACCCTGATTCAGGACTCTCTCCTGGGTTTTGTCCTCCTGGCGATCACCGGGGACGTTTCCGGGTCTTCGGAACTGTTTCTGGGGCTGCCGGTTTTATTGACCCAGCTGGCCTATTCCCGCGGTTTTGAAAGCGAAGCGGACACATATGCCCTGAACTATCTGCGCGCCAACGGCATCGAACCGGTACACTTTGCCAGGCTGATGCGCCGCATCGATAAACAAATCGCGGAATCCCCCGCCCCCCTGGATAAAAAATGGATGACCTACCTTTCCACCCACCCCTTGACCGAAAATCGGCTTCAACGTTTCGAGACAGACGGGTCCACCCCGCCGACTGACACTCCGTTACATGTGCCGGATCCACGGCCGCGGAAGAATTGATTAACTGCGCCGCCTAAAGCCAAAATACGGCGCATGGGCGCCTATTTTTGATTTATCTTGATCAATACCGTTGAATCAGATATATTTTCAACAACAGCATGACGTTCGTTCCAACACCGATTGAACACTCGTTTCAAGCGCTTTCCGCAAACGTCCCCATCGTTTCTGAACCTGATACGGAAATCAACAGCAGGATAAAAGCGATCCGTTAAATTTCACCTCCAGCGAGAGCCTTTTCCGCGAAATCTGATCAGATGCCTGTGCAGTTATGGCTGGACCGCGAGCCGGTAGAATCGGTCCCGGCGTACTGGGATGTCCGTCTGCTCCCGTTCCATATCGCAAAGAACCTTCTCACCGCAGCATGAGGATTCTGGGTCCGCATCGGCTATGGAACGTAACGTGTCGATAGCAGGAATGATGAATCATCTCAACAAAAGGAGGGGATCATGGCTACCGCGAAAAAATTTATAGTCGTTCATCAGGACCCCGGCATCAGCTGGGAAAAAATCGAAGAAAACTGGGCCAAATCGGCCAATGTTGAGTCCGCTACCTGGATCCGGACGTATTACAACAAAAAAGAAAAAATCCGGTACTGCCTATGGCTGGCCGAAGATGAGGCCAAACTGAAAAAAGTATTCAAAAAGCTGGGGGCAACCTATCAGTCCCTCATAGAAATTGAAGAGACGGTCCCCGACCTCTGGGGCAGAAAATGGAAAGAGCACCTGAAAGCGGATGCCAAATCTTCCACCCTGGGATTTTAATAGGTTGTTCCTTCCGCAATGGAAGCTGAAATTCGAATGCCGCCGCCATCGTTGGAACGCCGGTTTTTCGAAAGGGGTTCAGCCAGGGGGCTGCGACAAAATAATCGTAGCCCCTTTTGGGCATATGTATTATTATTGATTGTTAATATGTTCCGATCGCCCCTGAATCAGGTAGATGTCATGACTGATGCCGGCTGGTTCAAAAACGCGACCGTTTACCACATCCTGATCGACCGGTTTGCCGGGGTAACATCGGCGGACCGGCAGCAGCCTGAATTTCTGGGCGGAAATATTCAGGGAATCCTTAAAAAACTCGATTACCTGCAAGATCTGGGAGTCGACACCCTGTGGCTCTCGCCCTTTTACCGGACCAGCGTCTACCACGGCTACCATGTAACCGATTTTATGGAGGTGGAACCCCGTTTCGGCACGCTGACGGATGTAACAGACCTGATCCAGGCCGTTCACGCCGCCGGCATGCGCATCATCGCCGACTTTGTCCCAAACCACTGTTCCAGCCGGCACCCTTTTTTTCATGAAGCAACCCATGACAAAGCCAGCCGTTACCGCAGCTGGTTCATTTTTAACAAGTGGCCCCACGACTATCGATGTTTTCTGGGTGTCCGCGAACTCCCCAAGTTGAATCTCCGGCATTCCGAAACTCGGCGGTATGTCATCCGGGCGGCCGAATACTGGCTGGCCGCCGGATTTGACGGATTCAGGCTCGATCACGTACTGGGCCCTCCGCACACCTTCTGGCATGAATTCAGAAAAGCAATCAAAACAGACTTCCCCCGGGCGGTCCTGCTGGGCGAGGCCTGGTTCGAAGGGATTCAATTCAACCATCTAAAAACCCTACAAATTCGGAATAAATACCTGCGCTGGCTCCTGGGAATCTCCCAGGAAAGCATTCAGAAGGAGTATGTCGGCGAATTGGACGGTGTTCTGGATTTTCAATTCCAGAATCTGATGAAAATCCACATTGCCCATGGCCCGCGATACGATCAGGCTGATAGTCTCCGACCCGCCTTACAGCACCATTATGGCGCCTATCCATCCGGCTTTTTCCTGGCCGCTTTTCTCGACAATCACGACATGAACCGTTTTTTATTCGAATGCGAAGGAGACATCGAACGGCTCAAAGCGGCGGCGACGCTTCAATTTGGCGTTGATCAGCCGGTTGTTATCTACTACGGCACGGAAGCGGGAATGACGCATAATAAACCTGTTGTCGTCAACACGCCCCATTCGGATCTTGAGGCTCGCCGGCCCATGGTTTGGAACGGGAGCCCTGCAAACCTCTTCCTTTTTTACAAGGACTTGATAAAAAAACGAAAAAATGTGAAGAAAGAACCCACCCCGTAAAGGGGATTAGGTATCAAAGGGCTTGGATTGAAATTATTACTCGCTGCGAAAAGAGGCTACAGATGAAATGCGCTCCCTGTTCTGAAAAAAAATGTATCAAAGGAAAAGACTGCACGGATATCACGGCGAAAGTTAAAGCGAAATATGTCGGGGAGGATTTTAAAATCTTACGCGTTGCCGACGAATTAATCGAAAATTATTACATGCAAAAAACCAGGCTCGAAGAGATCCTGTATTTTGCCAAAGAAATGGATTATAAAAAACTGGGGCTGGCATTTTGCAGCGGCCTGAAGGATGAGGCGGAAATAATCGACCAAATCCTGTCCAAAGAGTTCAAAGTTTTCTCCGCGATCTGCAAGGTTTGCGGCATCAGCAAGTCCGACTTTCAATTGAAATCAAATCCCAAGGACGGCAGGATATCCTGCAACCCGATCGGACAGGCGGAAATTCTGAACAGGAAAAAGACCGATTTAAATATTGTTGTGGGATTGTGTCTGGGGCATGATATTCTGTTTACAAAGCATTCAAAAGCGCTTGTGACCACTCTTGTGGTAAAAGACAGGGTTCTGGCGCACAACCCCATCGGTGCGATCTATTCGGGGTTTTACCGCAAAAAAAGATTCCATCTTGAAAAATGACGGCGCCGCCCTAAACCTTTAAAAATTGACTGGCGGATTACAGGCAAAAACAGGCCGCCGCGGAAAGGAATGCCGGCAATGAATCAGAGTATCGATAAACCCGAAGAATACTTTCAGAAGCTGCTCTATCCCCGCGATGAACTGCTGCTGCAGCTGGAAGCCGAAGCCGCCCGTGAAGGGATTCCGATCATCGGTCCGGTGGTGGGCGAACTTCTTTACGTCCTGGCGAAAGCGACCCGCGCCGAACAGGTCCTGGAACTGGGGACCGCCACGGGCTATTCGGCCATATTTCTGGCGCGGGGCTGCGAAGACGGCGGCGGCAAGGTCATTACCCTGGAAAATGATCCTGTCATGGCCGAAAGGGCGCAACACAACATCCGCAAGGCCGGGTATGAAAACACCGTGGAGGTCGTTCTGGTGGATGCCCTGGCGGCCCTTGCCGAGATGAACCGACGGTTCGACCTTGTTTTCATCGACATCGAAAAAGAGGATTATATCCGGGCCCTGCCCCATTTATACCGGCTGTTGCGGCCCGGCGGGCTGCTGGTGGCCGACAATGTCTCTTACAAGGGAGCCGATAGCTTCAATCGTGCGGTGCATGCGGACAAGCGCTGGCGTTCGGTGAGTTTATACGCTTATCTGCCGCTGCACTCTCCCGAAAAAGACGCCGTCTGCCTGGCCGTGCGGCTGTAAATCAAACGATCATGACCGCAACGGACCGTGATGAAAATATAATGCGATCGCAAACGATAAATGGATAAGAACATGCAACCACCGGTCATCGGCCTGAACATGGATTACACCTGTTATCCCAAATACCCGGCCGGCGACCCCCAGTTCCGCGACTGCTATGATATTTATGCCCCTTATGTCGATATGGTCGCCGCTGCCGGCGGGATTCCCCTTCCGATTCCGCCTGTCGGCAATGTGCAACTTCTCGAAGAATATCTGGAACGCGTGGATGGGTTCGTTTTCACGGGCGGCGAAGACTACCCGCCGGAATTTTATGGAGAAAAGCCACAACCGCACCTGCAGCCTGCCCACCCGCGCCGGTGTCAGGCCGATATTCATCTGGCCCGGTGGGTACTCGCTTCGGACATGCCGGTTCTGGGAATCTGCGGGGGGCTGCAGCTGATCAACATCGCTTTGGGCGGAAAACTTATCCAGCATTTGGATTCGGTCAACACCCACAAAGCCGCCTCATTTACGAAAGACGCTTCCCATGCGGTGACCCTAATCGGCGGCACGACCTTGTCCGCGGTTTTTAAAACCGGTCGACTGCGCGTCAACTCCGCCCATCACCAGGCCGTTCATCCCGACCACATCGGCACCGGACTTCGGGTGGCCGCCCTGGCCCCGGACGGCGTCATCGAAGCGCTCGAAACCGTGGGCAAGCGATTCCTAGTAGGCGTGCAGTGGCACCCTGAACGGATGGCGGAAGCCGAACAGGGCCGCCTGATTTTTTACGCATTGATTTCGGCCTGCATAAGAAAAGCCGGCGCAAGCAGAAAGATCAACTAAATGGAAACCGACAGCACTCAAAAATCCGCGTTGATTGTAGCGGTAACCGGTTATTTCATTACCCCCTTTATGGGCTCTTCCATAAACGTCGCCCTGCCGGCCATCGCCCGGACATTCCATATCGACGCCGTGCTGCTGAGCTGGGTTCCCACCGCCTATCTGCTGGCCATCGGTGTGACCCTGGTTCCCATGGGAAGGCTGTCGGACATCTACGGTCGGAAAAAAATCATGGCGATCGGGTTTTCCGCTTTTATGGTCGCTTCTTTACTGTCGGCCCTGGCCTGGTCCGTCTACGCCTTGATATTTTTCAGAATCATCCAGGGGATCGGCAGCGGCATGTTTTTCGGAACCACCATGGCGATCCTGACTTCCGTTTACCCGCCGGGTGAACGTGGCAAGGTGCTGGGCATTACCGTGTCGGCCGTTTATATCGGCCTTTCCAGCGGACCTTTTATCGGCGGCATTTTGACCACCCAGATCGGCTGGCGCGCCCTGTTTGCCCTCACCTTCCTGTTGAGCGTTGCCGTTCTGGGACTTATTTTCCTGAAGCTCAAGGGGGAATGGGCCGAAGCCCGGGGCGAAGCTTTCGACATCTGGGGCAGCCTGGTTTACGGACTGGCGCTGATTCTTTTAATCGCGGGCTTCTCGCTGCTGCCCGACAAAAAAAGCATTGGCCTGATTCTGCTGAGCCTTTCGGCATTCATCGCCTTTGTCGTGCGGGAAAAACGGGTACGCAGCCCGATCTTTCCGATCGACCTGCTGCTCCGCAACAAAGTATTCGCACTGTCGAACCTGGCCGCCCTGATTCACTACAGCAGCACTTTTGCGGTAACGTTTCTGCTGAGCCTGTATTTGCAGTATATCAAATCGCTGGATGCCCAGACAGCCGGCCTGATTCTGATGGCCCAACCCGTCATGATGGCCCTTTTTTCACCTCTGGCCGGCAAGATTTCGGACCGTTTTGAACCGCGCTTTATTTCTTCAACGGGCATGGCGCTGACATCCTGCGGCCTGATGCTTCTGACCCGTCTCCAGGCGAACACCCCGCTGAGTCATATCATTGCAACGCTATTTTTGCTGGGCTTCGGGTTTGCGGTCTTTTCTTCACCGAACATGAATGCTATCATGAGTTCGGTTGAGCGCCGCTTTCTGGGGGTTGCCTCCGGTTTGGCCGGAACGATGCGCGTCCTGGGCCAATTGTTCAGCATGGGCGTCGCGACTCTGGTCCTGGCGGTCGTCATGGGACGCGTTTCCATCAACACTGCGGTTTACCCCCAATTGATCAGCAGCATTAAAATCGCCCTGACGATATTTTTCGGATTCACTTTTGCAGGAATTTTTATCTCGCTGGTCCGCGGGAATGTCCGGAAATCGTAACCTCAGGTAAACCGCCCGGGGGTGGCATCAACAAGGACACCTTGTCTAAATGCCGGCAGAAACACCCCGTTGCAGCGTATGAAACAGAGGAGGAAATATATGTTCCCGAAATCCGACACGTTCTGGAATCCGCTGCTTGAAACCCTGCCAAGAGAAAAACTCGAAGCGCTTCAGGTTAAAAAATTCCGGCGAATCATGAAGTGGGCCTTTGACCACTCCAAATTTCACCGGCAGCTTTATACCGATGCAGGGGTGACCCCGGAGGATATCCGGACCATGGCGGATATCGCCCGGGTGCCCAAGGTGGAAAAAAGCATGATGCAGCGCATTCAAAAAAAAGACCCCTACCCGTACGGCGACATGCTGTGCGTTCCTCTGGAGTGTGTGTCTGCCTTTCGTCAGACCAGCGGCACAACCGGCCAGCCCGTTTATCAGCCGGACACCTGGCAGGACTGGGAATGGTGGGCGGAATGCTGGGCCTATATCCTTTATGCCCAGGGCTACCGGAAATCAGACCGGGTGTTTATCCCCTTCGGCTATAATATTTTTGTCGCGTTTTGGGCCGGCCATTACGGCGCCGAAAAACTGGGGTGCGAAGTGGTGCCCGGCGGCGTCCTCAACACGGAAGCCCGCCTGCTCAAGATGCAGGAACTGCGGGCCACGGCTACCATGGCGACCCCCACCTATATTCTCGGCATGGCCGATGTCGCCAGGAAAAAACTGGGGATCGATCCGGCCAGAGATCTTTATGTCCGCAGAATTACCTGCGCCGGAGAGCCCGGCGCCAGCATCCCCGCCACAAAAAAACGTATGGAAGAGGCCTGGGGGGCCAAGGTTTATGATCACATCGGCGCTACTGAAATCGGGGCCTGGAGCTATGAGTGCGCAGCCCAGCCGGGGGGGCTGCACGTCAATGAAGGACTTTTCCTCGTTCAGATCGAAGACGTCGAAACCGGCGAGGTGATTACGGAGTCGAACCGGCAGGGCAAGATGATCGTCACCGCCTTTGACCGGCTGGCGCAGCCCTGCATCCGGTTCGATTCCAAAGATATCATCATGTGGCACGACCGGCCGTGTCCCTGCGGGCGGACATTCCGCATGATCAAGGGCGGGGTCGTGGGCCGAGCCGACGACATCACCAAGGTCAAGGGGGTGCTGCTCGCGCCCACCGCCATCGAAGAGGTGGTGCGGGGCTTTCCCCAGCTGGGGGACGAATACGAAGTGGTCGTCGTTAAAAAAGGCGATACTGATGACATCTCTTTGAAAGTGGAACTGCAGCCGGAAGCCGAAAACTTAAAGGCGGAAATCCTGATGAAGCTCAATGACCAGCTCAGGCACAAAACCGGCCTGCGCTATGATATCTCTTTTTACGCCTATGGTTCCTTGCCCCGCTATGACGTCAAGGCCAAACGGTTTAAGGATCTGCGCAAAAAACAAACTGTCTGAGGAGTCGGATATGGACGCTTTTGACCTTAACACGATTAACAAAATGATCGAACAAATCGAAACGTCGACCGCCGCGCTGATCCAAAGCGCCCAGGGCATCCAGGCAATCGAACGCAATGCCGAGCGAATCCTGGCAAGTGTAAAGATGCTCCAGATCAATGTCGGCGACCTTCTTTCCTGAAATCCTTTACCGCTCAACGGAGTAGAAGCGCATGTCCGCTTTCAAGAACCCCATGGAGATCTTCCTGCTGCTCGAGAAATCCAACTGCCGGGAGTGTCACCTCCCGACGTGTCTGGCCTTTGCCGCCGCAGTTTATAAGGGACAAAAGCTGCTGGCTGAATGTCCTCGCCTCTCCCGGGAAATCGTTGAACGGTTCGGCCCCGACAGCGGACATGGCAGGGTTGTCGAACAGGAAGGTGGCGCCCAGGCAAAGGAGCTTCAGAACAGAATCGCTTCGATCGACCTGGCCGCAGCAGCTCAGCGGCTGGGTGCCCGGTTCAGCGGAGGCAAATTGACCCTCAAGATTTTCGGCAAGGATTTCAGTGTGGATACCAGAGGGAACCTTTCTTCGGACATCCATATTCACTCATGGGTGGCGATCCCGGTACTCAACTATATCCTCGCGGGTCTCGGCGTTTTTCCGTCAGGGAAATGGCTCCCGTTCAGGGAACTGAAAAACGGCAAAACCTGGCAGCGGCTCTTTGCCCAGCGGTGCGAAAAGCCCCTCAAACGGGTAGCAGACTCCTATACGGACCTTTTTGAGGATATGATCCGCATTTTTAACGGCCGCCAGGTACAGAACCATTACGATGCAGACATCGCCCTGGTGCTCTACCCTCTGCCCAAGGTGCCGATCCTGATCAGCTACACTCGGCCCCAGGACGGATTTGAATCCGATCTCAATATTTTCTTTGATGCGACTGCTGAAGAAAACCTCAGCATCGAAGCCCTCTTCGCCCTGGGGACAGGGCTGGCCCGGATGTTTGAAAAGATTGCCCTGCGACATGGTCCTGGGTAATTGCGCCGAGGAAGACACTTTAAACCGTTAGGAGGTAACTTATGCCAGCCACCGTATACAAACAAATGCTTGACGTCATGGCGGGGCGGGGAGGACCTTATGCCGGTCTGGACATTCCCGAATTCTATGCGCTGGCGGAAGCGCTGTTTACACCTCAGCAGGCTGAAATCAACAATGCGCTGACCCGCGTACCCGCCACGGCCGCCGACATTGCCGGCCGGATCCAAAAGGATGAAGCCCGGACCGCAGCCTTGCTCAACGACATGGCGGATCAGGGATTGTGTTTTACGACCGTCACGGACGGCATCCGCTATTACCAGGGGGTCCCTTTTATGCCGGGCATTTTTGAATATCAGTTTTTACCGGGCCGCTCATCGGAACGCGAAAAAAAAATTGCCGCCCTGATTCATATTTATAAAAAGGCCTTTACGGCGGCAAAGCCCCCTGCCGCCATCACCTTTCCCGTCACCCGCGTCATTCCGGTAGACCGGAAAATCAGCGCCGGCAACACGATTCACACCTACGATCAGGTTCAGACCTACATCGACCGGTACGATACCATTTGCGTGGGGACCTGTTTTTGTCGCCAGGCAGCCCGCTTACGAGGTGAAAGCGTTCACGACATGCCCATGGAGGTCTGTTTCTGGTTCGGCAAAACCGGCGAATTTGCACTTGAGCGGCTGGGCGGCCGCCGGCTTACCCGTCAGGAAGCGCGAAAACTTCTGGATGAAACCGAAGCGGCCGGACTGATTCACATGAGCCGCAATACCAGCGATGAAATCGACTTTTTATGCAATTGCGACCGCTGGCACTGCGAAGTCGTCACCGAGGTTCTTAAACAGCCCCGGCCCGGGTGGGTCTTCAACTCGGGATTCCAACCGGTTTTTGACCCCGGACGCTGCGCCGCCTGCGAGACCTGCATCGGCCGCTGCCCGCCCGCGGCGCTGAAAATGGGTGAACAGAACGTGCCCAAGGTGGACGGGGAGCGCTGTTTCGGCTGCGCAGTCTGCGCCTCCGGCTGCCCCCAGGATGCCATCGAAATGCAGACCCGTCCCGGCTGGCAGCCGCCCCCCGGAACGGTAAAAGACCTGGTGGCGGCCCTGAAAAAAGAAGCAGCCGCCCGGCAGGCTTGAAAAACCCGCGCCCTGTCTGCCGGACGGTTGAACCACCGTCCGTGTTAAAATTGTTAAGATTTATTGACTGTTTCGACAGATTCATTTAAAAATTATTTTCCCGATTTCCTGGGAAAATAGTGTCCAGGATTCGAGAAAGGTCAGGGATACAGGCAACTGCTTCTTCCTGTAGCGTCCTGCAATTTTACCATGAATAATAAGGTTCAGCATGCCCAAAGAATCGCCCCAAGGGGTTTTGGAAAATCAGCACAATGACGCCTGCCCTGACAGCCGGCAAATGGAACTGGCATCGCAGGAAAGCGAAAAGCGATTAAACCAGATTGTGCAGGGGCTGACCATTGCGGCGTTTGTCATCGATCAGAACCACGTCATCACCCACTGTAACCGTGCCTTGGAAAGCCTGACCGGCATTTCAGCCAAAGAACTGGTGGGGACTACGGATCAGTGGAAAACATTTTATTCTCAAAAGCGTCCGACCCTGGCGGACCTGATTGTCGATCGGGTTCCCGAACATGTCATTGCCGGATACTATCCCGGAAAATATCGCCGTTCCGCCCTGGTGGAAAACGCCTATGAAGTGGAAGATTTTTTCCCCCTTGCGGGGGGTAACGGCAAATGGCTTTTTTTTACGGCCGCCCCCCTGCTGGATGAAGACAGCGGCAGGATTATCGGCGCCATTGAAACGCTTCAGGATATCACGGACCGGAAATCCGCCGAACAGGAACTGCGCCAGACCGAAAGACGTTTGCGAGCCCTGCTGGATTTTGCCCCCTATCCCATCGTGGTTTTTACCCTGGAGGGCCGCGTCTCCTACCTGAATCCGGCATTCAGCGAAACCTTCGGCTGGACCCTGCCCGAGCTCGAAGGAAAGCGGATTCCCTATATTCCGCCGGAACTTGTCGGTTCAACCCGTGAAGATATCAAGCGCCTTCTTCGGGAAAGGATCCTGACCGGTTATAAAAGCCAGCGACTGACCAAAGACGGCCGGTTGCTGGATGTCGTCATCCGAACCGCCACCTTTTCCGAAGCCGAAAACGAAACCGCCGGAATTATTGTCATTCTGAGGGATGTCACCCAGGAAAACCGGATGACCCGCAACAATGAGGCCATGCTCAGCATCAGCATGGCGTTGCCGGAATATCCGGACCTGCAGGATTTGATCTATTATGTCAACAGCGAAGTCAAACGGTTGCTCTACACCGAAGGCGCCATTGTCGTGCTTTATGACGAAATCAAAGGGGATCTCTTCATGCTGGGGGCGGCCTACGATGACATGGCCACCGAAAAGCGGGTGCAGGAAGTCCGCTTTCCCATCGACAAGCTGGTATCCGGGCAGGTGATCCAGTCCGGCGAACCGGTAATCATTAACGACACCTCCCTCAATCGGCAGCTTTACGAGGAAAGGGACAAGAAGTTCGGCTACCAGACCCGCAACCTGGTGGTCGTACCCCTTAAAAGCAGTGAACGCACCATCGGCACCTTGTGCGCCATTAATAAGAAAGAAGGCGTCTTTGATCAGTCCGATATGGAACTGCTCAGCCTGATTGCCGGGACCGTGGCCCTCTCGATTGAAAATGCCCGGTTTTCCGAAGATATCAAGAAAGCGCTGCGATTCACCGAAGCCCTTTTAAGAATCAGTGTCGCTCTGCCCATGCACCCCGAGCTGGACGACCGCCTCAATTATGTCAACAGCGAAATCAAGCGGCTCCTGGATTCCGAGGGCGCCATGGTCATCCTGCTGGATGAGGAAAAACAGGAGCTCTTTGCCATCGGCGCCGCCTTTGATGCCACCGATACCGAGGAAAGGGTCGAAAAATATCGATTCGGCATCGAAGAGCTCGAGGCCGGCAAAGTGATTCGAACCGGTGAACCGGTGATCATCAACGACACGACCGTCAACCGGCATCTTCATGAAGAAAGGGATAAAAAGTTCGGCTACAAAACCCGCAACCTGGTTCTGGTTCCCCTGCGGGGGCGGGGTCGAATTGTGGGGGTGTTGTGTGCCATTAACAAGAAATCAGGAGATTTCGGCCATTCGGACGTGGAGCTGCTCAGTTCGATTTCAGGCACCGTCGCCCTCTCCATCAAGAACGCCAGAGTTACGGAAGAGCTGAAACAGGCCTATACGGAAGTAACAGGGTTGAACCGGGCCAAGGACAAGGTTATCAACCATTTGTCCCATGAACTCAAGACCCCGGTCGCCATTATTACCAGCTCTTTGGGTCTTCTGGTCAAAAAGATCAGTGCCGTCCCTTCGCCCGTCTGGAAACCGACCATCGACAGGATCAAGCGGAACCTGAACCGGATCCTTGACATCCAGTATGAACTCAACGACATCATGCAGGGCAAGGAAACCAAGGCCTACGGCCTGCTCATGCTCCTGCTGGATCAATGCACGGACGAACTGGAAAGCCTGATCGCTGAAAATGCCGGGGAACAAGACCTGATTGACCGCTTGCGCAAACGTATCGACGAGCTTTTCGGACCGGCGGTCGCGGTTTCCCGGAACATCGATCTGGGTGAAACCTTGCGGAAGCGGCTGCACGCTTTAAAATCCCGTTTTTCAGAGCGCCGGCTTGACATCATCCGCCGGATTGAACCGGTCCCGCCGATATTACTTCCCCCGGAGGTCGTCCAGAAGGTCGTGGACGGCCTGATTCGAAACGCCATCGAAAACACACCGGATGAAGGCAGGATCGAAGTGGGCGTATACAAAAGAGGCGAAGGCGCGGTTCTGCAGGTTCATGATTACGGGGTCGGCATAACCGAGGAAGCTCAAAAAAGGATTTTCGAAGGCTTTTTTACATCCCGGGATATTTCATCTTACTCAACCCGCAAGCCTTTTGAATTCAATGCCGGCGGCAAGGGCGCGGATCTGCTGCGAATGAAAATTTTTTCCGAACGCTATCATTTTCAAATCGAAATGCACTCAATCCGGTGCAGGTTTATCCCCAAGGAGACGGATCTCTGCCCCGGCAGAATCAGCAGCTGCCGTTTCTGCACCCGGCCGGAAGACTGCCACCGGTCCGGAGAAACGACCTTTTCGGTTTACTTTCCGGCTGCAACCGGACAGGAATCAGCATGATTGAAAAAATTATTTCAGGGGGACAAACCGGAGCCGATCGGGCCGCCCTGGACGCCGCCATTGAAATCGGCATACCCCACGGCGGCTGGGTTCCAAAGGGACGACTGGCCGAAGACGGCGCGGTTCCGCTTTCCTATCATTTGAACGAAATGCCCACCGACAGTTATGCCGCCAGAACTGAGCAAAACGTCGCGGATGCCGACGGCACGCTGATCGTCTCCCATGGACCGCTGTCCGGCGGCTCCGCCCTGACGCAGGAACTGGCGCAAAAGCAAGGGCGGCCCTGTCTGCATATCGATCTGAATCCGGTCCCGGCGTTCAAGGCCGCCGCCATGGTTGCCGCCTGGATTACTCTGCACCGTATCAAAACATTGAATGTGGCCGGTCCACGCGCCAGCAACGACCTGAACATCTATAAAAAAACAAAGGACATTCTGATCGCCGCCTTTCATATCGGCATGGCTGAAACCGCCCGATCACGGACGGACGGACGGTTTGCCGAATCGACCGCTCCGCCCGACCTGCCGAACAGCATTGAAGCGGCCGTTGACCTGCTGGTCCTAAAAATGCCGCTCAAAGACAAGGCGACCATCGCCAACATGACAGCGGCGGAGATTTCCGGCCTGGATGCGTCCCTGGGGCTCTATGTCCGAACCCATTTCGGTCTGCCGTCCGGAAACAGCGCCCTGCTGGAATCATGCCGCCTTTATTCCGAAACAAATAAAATCTCCGTCGGGGATGCCGCAGGCGTCGTTATTTTCGCGTTGTGGCAGCACCTTCGAAAGACCCACAAGTTACGAATTGTTACGGGCTGAATTCGATCGTTAGCCCCACATGCGGGATGAAAGGAGAAACAATCGATGCCGTTTGATCTGGACGCTTTTAAAACCGCTTATGACAAATGGGTTGCGGAAAGCCTGCCGGATTTCCGCGCCCACAAAATGGATGAAATCGTCAAAAAGTACCCTTTTGTAATATCCGACGATGTCCCCTGGACCCCATACAGCGGCAAGCCCTCCGAACAGACCTTTGCCCTGGTGACCAGCGGCGGACTGTATCTTAAAGACAGCCAGCCCCCTTTTGATACTGAATCGATTCACGGGGACCCGTCCTTTCGTGAAATCCCCCGGAGCGTTCGACAGCAAGACCTGCGTTTTGCCCACGCCCATTATGACCACAGCCTGGCGGAGCAGGACGTCAACACCATCTTCCCCATTCAACGCTTCATCGAACTGGAAAAGGAGGGCGTCATCGGCAAACTGACCCGGACCCATTACAGTTTCAGCTACGTCAACGACGTTGCGCCTCTGATTTCCCGCACCGTTCCGGAACTTATCAAACGGATCCGGACGGCCGGGGTGGATGTGCTCTTCCTGGTGCCGGTCTGACCCAAATGCCATCAGACCGTGGGTCTGATTCAGCGTCAGGTCGAAGCGGCGGGGATTCCTACCATATCCATCGGCAATATGGCCGACCGCATGGGCCATATCAAGCCTCCCCGGGCCCTGCTGGTCAAATTTCCCCGCGGCAGCATGCTTGGAGAGCCCGGCAACGTCGAACGCCAGCACCGCGTCATCCTGGATGCCCTTGAAGCCCTGGGCACGATGACCCAACCCGGCACGGTCCGGGAGCTGCCCTATCGCTGGAAGAAACCGGACCCGGCATGATGCGTGCAAACATGAAAATACTCATCCTGATCGTGTCGCTGCTGGCAGCAGGGGCGACCCCTTCCCTGGCGGAACCCGATGAAGGTGCGAGTTTTCTCATCAACGACTCCGTATCGATGCTGGATTTCGGCATCTACAAACTCGAAAATGAAATCAGGGCGATTCGGAACGATCTCACCATCAGGTTTGAGCCCCCCTATTCGGCCTTTGTGGATTACGACTGGGACAAAAACAAAATTATGATCGTGCTCTCCTACGGGGACCCCGGGGACCCTCCCGTCAAGGAAATCAAAAGCGAGATCACAACCGTTGTTGCGGCCTTGAAAAAAAAATTCGGCGTCACTCCGGCGGGCGATCCCTTCGAGAAAGGCGGCTTCAGCAGTATCGGAGACTATTTCTCCCACCGGGGCTACACCAGAAAAAACACGCCGAGGAATTTAAGGCGCGACATCGACAAACTGGTCGAAATAAAAATCTTATTTTACGTTCAAAACTACAGCCGTTACTTTGAGTGTCGCAACCGGCTGGTGGGCAGCAGCAGTGAGAACATTATCTGCACGGATTATCTACCATAGATCGGTTGAATGACGGGAACCGCCTGCAACCGAGCGGGACAGGAGCCGCGAATGACATCGGATAAAAAAAATGGGCCGGGGAACCAAGACCGGGAGCGGATCGTTGCCGAAGCCTTGCGCAACCGCGAAAAATGGGAGCAGACCTATCGGGCCAGAGCGCTCAAGCTCTTCCCGCCGGTCTGCGGCCGCTGCGGGCGTGAGTTCGGCGGCAAAAGACTGCGCGAACTGACCGTCCATCACCGGGATCACAACCATGACAACAACCCGCCGGACGGCAGCAACTGGGAACTGCTGTGCCGGTACTGTCATGATAATGAACACTCGCGTTATGAGGAAGCTGGATATGTTACCGGAAGCACGCCTGAAGCGGACTCGGACCCGGGTCTTACCCACCGGCCCTTTGCAAATCTTGCCGATCTGTTAACAAGCAAAAAATAATTTTTCAGTCCAACAGACTGAGAATCCACCCCTCCCGGAAGGGGACATTCAAAAGCCAGATAAACAGGCCGTAAAAACTTGCCCAGGCCACGGCGGACAGTCCGATGGATATTTTCCAGTTTTCCTTTCCGTAACCCCTGTAAAAAACAACAAAAAAGATGGGGATTGCCATGGGAAAACCGATCAGAAGTATCAGAATAAAGAATCCGAAAATCCATCCGAATATGGACAGGGTCCGGCGCAAAGCCGTCCGGCTGTCGGCGTCCCCGTCCGAAAGCTTAAAATCGAACCCGGCCGCATCTCCAACCCCTTCGCCCTTTTGAAACAAATTAATAAAAAATTCCGTTACCGCCATAAAAAAAACCGGCACGCCGATGGCGACAGGGAACAGCGCCGTTTTAAAGGGCCAGCTGGCGGCAGTGATGACAACCGCCAGAGAAATCCCCGCGAAAACGGCACTCAGTGCTGCGCCGCCGTTAAATTTCATGGGATGATTCTCCCTTCTGCAGTTTTTTGCGCTGAATAAACGGATAAGCGGCCACCGCCACCGCCAGCAGGAATATGATGATCACCTTGGGCCGATACAGCCAATCCCAGCCGTAGCGCGACGTGGAGACATACAGATAGGTCTCGGCGAGTTCTCCCAGGATAAAGCCCAGGATAAAAGGCGGGCGCGGCCAGCTGAACCGAACCATAAAATACCCCACGCACCCGAACACCAGAACGGCAATCAGGTCGCCGATATGATTGGATGAGGTATAGGCTCCGATAAACGTCAGCAGGAGCAGGAATGGAATCAGCAGCTTCCCCCGGATCGTCGTCAGGGCCGCGATGTGATTGATAAAGACCAGGCTCACCAGGACGATAAGGATGTTGGCCACCACAATGGTCCAGACCATTGAAAAGGTCAGCGTCAGGTGCTTGGTCAGCATTTCCGGGCCGGGCACCAGTCCCAAAAGAAAGAAGGCTCCCAGCAGAATCGCCATCCCGCTGCTGGCGGGAATGCCGAAGGCGACCGTGGGTATCAGGCCGGCGCCCTCTTTGGAGTTATTGGCAGCTCCGGGTCCCAGGACGCCCCGGATATCCCCCTGGCCGAAACCCTCCTGTTCTTTGATGGTCTTGGCGCTCTGGGTGGCATGGGCATAGGACATCCACTGGGCCACTCCGCCTCCCAGTCCGGGAAGGATCCCGATCAAAGAGCCGATCAGGCTGCAACGGACGGTCAGCCAGAAGTGGGTGAAGGTGTCGCGAACCCCCTGCATCACCCCCTTGCCGAGTTTGCCGGAAGGAACATCTCCTGCTATGGCGGTTCCGCGAACCGCCAGGTCGACAATCTCCGGGATCGCAAACAGGCCGACCAGTACCGGAATAACGGGCAGCCCGTTCCAGAGATAAAGCTCGTCGAAGGTAAACCGCAGGATGCCGGCCTGGCGGTCCTGTCCCACCAGTGAGCACAGCAGCCCGATGCCGCCGCTCAGCAGGCCCAGGAGCAGTCCCCGGCGCCCCCGTCCGCTCAAGGAAGAAATGCAGGTCAACCCCAGCAGGATGACCATCAGCATCTCCGGCGATCCGAAGGCCAGTACCAGGGGCCGCACAATCGGAATGGAAAGGGCTAAAAATGCCGCCCCGAAGACCGCCCCGATCAGTGAGCTCATCAGAGCGGCTCCGATCGCACGACCGGCTTCTCCTTTTTTCGCCATGGGATACCCGTCCACAATGGTGGCCACCGTGGTTGCTTCTCCGGGAATGCCGAACAGAATCGAGGTGATGTCGCCGGTCGTCTGGACAACCGAGTGCATACCCAGGAGGAAGGGGAGGGCCTCCTGGGGCGTCATTTTATAGATGAACGGCATCATCAGGGCCAGAGTCGTCGCCCCCCCCAATCCCGGAAGAATTCCCACCCAAAATCCGATTCCCGCGCCGATGAGCAGATACAAAAACGATTTCCACTGGAAAACGACTACCAGTCCGCCTACAAAAGCATCAAACATGACCGCTCCCCGCCTGATGGGTTAAGCAACATTCGACAAGCCTGGCAACATCACATCAGAACTGCACAAACTTCTTGAACTCGTTAACGATATCCTCAGGCTGATTGAGGATGAAGTTAATCACCTTCAGGCATTCGTCGGCCGAAACATAGGTGATTTTCATCTTGTTTTTTTCAGCATCCTTCTGAAGCTCCGGATCTTTTTCAACTTTTGCAAAAGCCTCCCGCAGGATATTCATCACGTTCTCCGGAGTCCCCGGCGGCGCCACATAGGGCCGCCCGAAGCCATCGGGCGCAGAGCGCATCCCCAAAAGCGTTTTTGCTTTCGGATCCGTGACCAGGTCTTCATCAACCGGCAGATTCTCAATCCCTTCTTCCACAATACGGCCGCGCAATACGGCGCGCACCACGCCTCTTTCAATAAACGGGAGCGCGGAGCTGTAGGAAGAACCCCGGCCGTCGAGTTCCTTGCGTTCGACCGCCAGCATCACATCCGCGCTGGAAGGATAACTGATATTTTTCAAGTCCAAGCCCACAAACGCCTGCAACATGCTGAGGAGATGGCCGTTGCTGTCGCCGGGACCGGTGGAGCCCAGCATCTTTACCGATTTGTCCTTAAGCATCTCGTCAAAGGTCTTGTAGGGAAGATCCGTCCGGATCACCAATACGGTGGCTTCCACCGCAGAAGACCCGATCCAGGCAAACTTACGCATATCGAACTTGGCGCCCTTCTTATCGGTCAACTGGGCAAAGGGAAGACCGCGGTTAAAGGTGCCGATGGTCAATCCGTCCGGCTTGGCAATGTTGTATACATAATTGGCGGTAATCATACTGGAAGCCCCCGGCATGTTTTCGATGATGAAGGAAGGCTTTCCGGGAATATACTTCGGAAGGTGTTTTCCCAGCAGCCGGGCCATGCGGTCATATCCGCCGCCGGGCGCAAACCCGACCACAATTTTAATTTTCTTGCCTTCATAATAGGGCGCGGCCTGAGCTCGATCAAACGAAAATAAAACCGTTGCAAGACAGACGATCACAAGCAAAACAACGAAATTTTTCTTCATAACGATCCTCCTTTGGTGTCTTCTAAAACGATTTTAAAAATGGCGAGCAACCTGATACCTGACTGAAATCTAATGATCGAGACCTTTGTCCCCTTTGCTCAATTCGGGTATCAGTAAACCAGCCGCGGCGGGATTGCCTCTATTGAGCTTGAACAGGATTGAACTTTATTAAAAGGTTTCGGTCTTAAACAGGAACGGCTTTATACGGAAATAAAATTATCAGTACACGGGGAAGATTTTTGGCTTTATCAAATCAGACCTTCCCGAGAAAATCCAATTAGAGAATGGAGATCTATAGAAGCCTATTGATTATTAAAATATCTAATTTTAAAAAAATTCAATTGTCAATATTTATTTTGCCGACGCTGGTCGCGTGTTGTCCTAAAAAGAGAAGGAAGCGGCCAGAGAATCTGCTCGCTATTGCCGTGCAATTCCGTTATACTATCCGTGTCATTTTAAACCATCCCCGGGGAATAAAAAAAGATCCGCCATGATGGGAACCTTTCGGAAACCAAAGGGTTTTTCGTGTGAGCACCGCAAAAGCTATTGATCTGTCGCTGACCCTGAAACAGCGCGCCCTCGGCAAACGCTTCTACTACCTGTACGCTTTTTTTAATTCCTTTTCATGGGCGGCCCTGGCCGAGGGGGTCGTCATCCTTCTGCTGCTGCGGCTCGGCGCAACCGAAACTTGGGTGGGGCTAGTTACCTCCCTTCAGTATGTAACCCTGCCGGCAATGGTGCTGGGATATACGTCGGTATCCCGGCTCGGCGTGACCGGAACGGCGGGCCTGTTCTGGGGAATCCGCAGCTGCTCGGCCGCTTTGATGATTATCGCCCCCTGGACGCTGGGGCTGGGTGTGAATATACCGCTGTGGTTCATGTTTTTCGGCTCACTCGGCTTTATGCTGGGTCGGGCCGCCGGTTTGATATCCTTTACCGGCATTATTACCGAGCTGACGACCGAGCGCGACCGCGGTGAACTGATTTCAAATTCATCCAAAATCTCACAGTTCGGATCGATTCTGATGACGCTCGGTATGGCCCTGTTTTTAGGGGCCGCCGCCCCGCTCTACCGCTATCAGGTCCTCCTGGCCTTCGGTATGCTGTGCGGCCTGACCGCCGCCGGCGCTCTGTTCAAAGTGCCGGAATCCGGAATCTTCCGCAAAAAAACGCCCTTAAACCTCTGGGAAGAACTGAAGTGGAGCCTGGCGACCCGGGGACGCAAATGGTTTATGGCGATGATGCTGGTGATCCCCATCACTCAGGGCGTCACTTACGCTTTCGGCATTCTGATTGCCAAGCAGGGATACGGCCTCAGCGATCAGAGTGTCGTGCTCTTTATTCTGGTTGCCACCATAGGCGGCATTGTGGCATCTTATACCTACGGTCTCTTTCTGGACCAGCTCGGCTCCCGGCCGCTGCTGGTGATTACCAGTTTTCTGGATATCGCCGGCGTTGCCCTCGTCATTCTGCTTCCGAAAGCCTATATGGCATTTCTGATCGGCACCCTGTTTTTTATCAATGGCTATGTTCAGATCGCTTTCAACGCCGCCATGCAGCATTATTTTATCAGCATTACCACCCATGCCCATCAGCTGGCACATGGAATCATCACCCGCGCCTTCGGCGGCCTGGGAGGCGGGCTGGCGCTGGCCCTGGGGGGATGGGTGCTTGAAAAGCTCAAGTTGACGGCTTCGCTTCAGATCGATCCGCTCCAGCATTTTCGCTGGTTTTACGGCGGCCTGCTCCTGCTGTTGATCTTTCGGACGGTGGTATTCTTTAAACTGCCGCGTCTCAAATCCCAGGGAATCCGCGACGCTCTCAGTGCCCTATTTTCTCCATGGGACTGGCGCGCCATTCACGCGGTCAAACGCGCCATCAGCGTTCAGAGTGAAGACGAAGAAAGCAAGGCACTGTCGGCGCTGATGTACACCGATTCGCGCATCTATCAGGCCGACCTGGAACATTATTTGAATTCTCCCAGCATCTTTATCCGGCAACGGGCCATGGATGCCTTACAGCGGGCCAAACCCACCCGAACCCTTATCCAGGCACTGCAAAGAGATTTACAGGTCAATCAATTCACTACCGCCCACCAGGCGGCCTACTGGCTGGGACACTGGAAAGTGGTTGAAGCCGCCCCGCTTCTGATCAGGGCGATCGACAGCGAAGATTTTCTACTGAGCGGCGCAGCGATCCATGCCCTGGTTGAGCTGGATGAGCGCAGCCCGTTTGCGCGGATCGAAAAAAAATTTTCTGAATCCGAAAACCCCTATGTCCTGATTGAGGCCGCCCGGGCAATCTCTCTATGGGGTAATCCGCGTCATTACAACCTGCTGCTCCAGAAATATCTGCTCAATATTCAGCCTCAGGCCAAAGACGAACTGTCGCTGTCGGTGGCCCGGCTGCTGGGTCTATACGATGCGTTTTATTTTGATCTGGGGATGCTGCATCGCGAGCCGCCCCAGCTGTTCCGCGAGTGGCAGGAACGCTTCGGCGCCAGGGACAGGGAGGGATTGATCGCGGCTATTCGCCGGGGAGGCATCAACCGGAATCTTCTGATAAACGCCCTGCAGCGACAGCAAATGCGTTACCAGCCGTGGTTTTATGAACCCACCGCCGGTTTTCTTGTAAAACTGCCGGAAATCGTCCCCCAGGAAGAGGCGTTCTTAGTGGCGTTTCTGCTGCATGCCCCCAGCGGATATCATATCAATTGAAACCTGCCCGCAAATCAGGTAAACTATCCCGGTCGTAATCATGGAGGCGGCACAATGGATCTCTGGTTTTTTCTGAAAGAACTGGTGATGCTCCTGGGAAGTGCTTTCCTGCTGGGAGCCCTGGCCCAGCGCCTGGGCCAAAATCCTATCGTGGGGTATCTGCTGGCGGGTATGATTGTCGGCCCCCTGCTGTTCAATGCCGCTGCGGTCAATAACGCCGCCGAACTGGGAGTTGCCCTGCTCCTGTTTTCCATCGGACTCGAATTTTCATTTAAACGTCTGCGGCAAATGGGTCCCAGCGCATTCGGCGGCGGCACGGTTCAGGTTCTCGCTACCATCGGCCTCGTCGGGCTGCTTTTGATCATCCCGCTGACCCTGCCCCAGGCGTTGACAGTCGGCGCGCTTGTGTCCCTGAGTTCCACCGCCGTGGTCATGCGAATGCTGGTTGAATCAGCCGAGATCGATTCCGTGCGCGGACGCTTCTGCATGGGGCTCCTGCTGCTGCAGGATATCGCCATCGTTCCACTGGTCCTAATGGTCAGCCTTTTTACGCCGGCCGCCGCCGACACCGGACCGGGATTGCATCTGCTTAAAATCGGCGCCTCGATCGTGGGGCTGGTCATGTTTTTTTATCTGGTCCTGCATTATGCCCTCCCGCTGCTGCTCTCCGCCAGGGGGGTATTTGCCAATCGTGAACTGACGATCGTGCTGTCCATTGCCACCGGATTGGGGGCCGCTTGGTCGTCCCATACCATCGGGATTTCTCCGGCGCTGGGAGCGTTCATCGCCGGCCTGCTTCTGGGTGAATCGCCCTATGCGACCCAGATCCGGGCCGACATCGGCGCGCTTCGCACCATTATGATCGCGCTCTTTTTCGCCTCGGTCGGAATGCTGTTCAAACCGCTCTGGGTTCTGCATCATGTTCATTGGGTCCTGCCGGCGGCGGTCTTGATATTTATCGTCAAGACCGCCATCCTGTTCGGCGTGGGCCGTTTATTCAGGCTTGATGCCCGTCAGAGCCTGGCCGCCGGGATTACCCTCGCCCAGGTCGGAGAGTTTTCCTTTGTCCTGGCCGGTGCCGCCCGCGCCGGCGGCATCCTGGAAAAAGATGCCTTTGACCTCATCGTTGCAGTGATTATCGTACTGATGTTCGCTGCTCCTTATATGGTAACCCAAGCGTTCCCGGCGGCTGAGTTTCTGCTGAAGCTGATATCCCGCCGCTCACCCGACGCCGCCCGAGGCGAACCGGATTTGTCCCGGGCCCCCACCAGCCGGGTTCTGGTAGTGGGTCTGGGGCCGGCCGGCCGCAGGATTATCGAGGTTTTAAAAGAACACCGGCTGGAGCCGATCGGCGTCGATTTAAATCCCAACAGCCTGGCGACTGCCGATGAATTGGGAATACCGGTCCATCTGGGTGATGCCGCCAGTGAAGAGGTGCTGCTGCACGCCGGCCTGTCGGAGGTATGCCTGGCGGTGGTTACGGTTCCGGACCCCCAATCAACCATTCGGATCGTTCAGCTCCTCCGACGCCTACGAAGTGAATTGACGATCGCTGCCCGCTCGCGCTATAACCGCCACGTTGGCGACATCGAAAAGGCCGGCGCCGACATCATCATCGACGAGGAAGCCGGCATGGGACAACAGTTGGCTCAGAAAATCCTGGAACATCTGCAGGAGAGCTCAGGCGCAGTCCTGGCCTGCCGCATGGGGGGACGGACACCCGAGATCATCCCCTGATAAATCAAAGGAGGAAAAATGATTTACGAAATCCGAACCTATACCCTGGCGCCGGGTTCCATCCCCGAATTCGAAAAACGGTTTGCGGCCGCCCTCCCCCACCGCACCCCTTACTCCGAACTGGCGGCCTTCTGGCACACGGAATTCGGACCGCTGAACCAAGTTATTCATGTATGGCCATATGATGATCTCGGTCACCGAACCGAGGTTCGCCGCCGCGCCGCCAAAGAGCCTGGCTGGCCGCCGAAAACCTCCGAACTGATCCTGTCCATGCAATCGGAAATTTTTATCCCCGCACCCTATTCACCGAAACTGGGCGGCGGCCGGAAACTCGGCAATGTCTACGAAATGCGTATTTATCAATACAAGCCGGGATCCATTCCCACGGTCATTGAACGTTTTGAGTCGGCTTTAAAAGGCGGGCGCACGGACCTGTCGCCCCTGGCTGCCTGCATGTCCAGCGAACTCGGGCAGCTCAATGTCTGGATGCACATCTGGCCCTATGCCAGTCTGGATGACCGGGAACGAATCCGTCGGGAGTCCCGCAAGCTCGATACCTGGCCTCCCAAGACCCGTGAACTGATGGTCAGTCAGCAGAACAAAATTCTGGTTCCGGCGTCGTTTTCTCCCATGGCTTAACAATCCGGATGAGTAAAGGATCCCGGCCCGGGGGAACGGGAATTCCATCCTGGAATATGGAGGGAACCACGTGGCGGCCTACGCCTTGACCATTTTCCTGAGCGCCTTTCTCCTGTTTCAGGTTCAACCCCTGATGGGCAGGTATATCCTGCCTTGGTTCGGCGGAACTCCGGCCGTATGGACCACCTGCATGCTCTTTTTTCAGCTCCTGCTGCTGGCCGGATACCTTTACGCCCATCTGATCAACCGCTATCTCGCCCAGCGCAAACAGGTCTTTTTTCATATCGGCCTGATCGCGACGGCCATGCTGCTGCTGCCCATTGCTCCCGGCACCGGTTATAAGCCTGCCGGAGGTGACGACCCGGTCGTGCGCATTCTGTTTATCCTGACCACATCAATCGGGCTGCCGTATTTTCTACTTGCCGCCACCGGCCCCCTGCTGCAGGCATGGTACCGGTTGTTATTTCCGGGCACTTCACCCTATCGCCTCTATGCCCTCTCAAATGCCGGATCGCTTCTCGCCCTGCTGAGCTATCCGTTCGTTGTCGAGCCGGCGCTGCGGTTGCGGATCCAGAGTCTCTTGTGGTCGGCCGGGTTGGGCGTTTTCGGCGTTTTTTGCGCAGTCTGTGCCCTCAAAACCTGGAAAATTCAATCCCGGCCGACTCCTGACATCTCACCGGCTGAAGCTGCCGCCGTCGGGGGAATTCCCCGCCCCTCGCCGCTGGCTGCATCATTGTGGCTGGCCCTGGCGGCCTGCGGGTCGGTGATGCTGCTGGCGGTTACCAACCAGATTTGCGCGGACATTGCCGTTGTTCCTTTTCTGTGGATCCTGCCGCTTTCGCTTTACCTGCTGACGTTCATCCTGTGTTTCGAAAACGACCGCTTCTACTATCGCCCGGTGTTCTGGACGCTGCTGACCATGGCAGCCGGCGCCTTCCTGTGGATGCTGGATAAAGGCGTGGATCTTTCCATCCGAACCCAGGTCCTGGGTTATTCGGCCGGTTTATTCGTCTGCTGCATGGTCTGCCACGGAGAACTGGTGCGGCTGAAGCCGCAACCGCGTTACCTGACGCTCTTTTATCTGATGATTTCGGCAGGCGGCGCACTGGGAGGCCTCTTTGTCACGCTGGTGTCGCCGCGGATTTTTACTTCCTACGCGGAGCTGCATGTCGGCCTCTGGTCATGCTGTGCCCTGGCATTGGCAGCCTTCCTTTATGAACTCAGAATAGGACGACGACGCCTCCTGAAATGGCAGGCAGCCGCATATGCGGTATTGTCTCTGGCGGTTTTAGGCGTTTTCGGTGAAGCTCTCCGGCTGAGTGCCCGGCAGACACATGCGGACACCGTCTCTCTCTCCCGTAACTTCTACGGCATCCTGCGGGTCTCAGTTAACTACCCGAGGTCTCCGGAGAGCATGAATTATTCGTTGGAACACGGCCGCATCAGCCACGGCTGCCAATTTGTGTCGGAAGATCGTCGGCGGCAGGCCACCACCTATTACAGCGACCGCAGCGGTGTCGGCCTCGCCCTGCTGAATATGCCGAGAAAATCAGGATTACGCGTCGGCATTGTCGGCCTCGGCACCGGCACCATCGCCGCCTATGGCAACAAATCAGACCGGTTCACATTTTACGAGATAAATCCCGCCGTCATCGACATCGCCACCCGCCGCTTCACCTACTTGTCCGATTCTCAGGCGGTATGCGACATCGTCTTGGGCGACGCCCGCGTCTCCCTTGAGCGCCAGCCCCCCCAGGACTTCGACATCCTGGTACTGGACGCCTTCAACAGCGACGCCATCCCGGTTCATCTCCTGACGCTGGAATCCTTTGAAACGTATCTGCGGCACCTAAAAAAAGGGGGGGTTATTGCGGTTCATATCACCAATCGTTATCTGGACCTTGCGCCCGTGATGGAAACCCTGGCAGACCATTTCAAGTTCGCTGCCGCCCTGATCGATTCGGAATCAGAGCCCGATGAGGAAATTGATGCGGCGACCTGGATGCTCTTGTCCCGCAGCAGTGCGTTCCTGTCCCAGGAGGATATTCTTGACGCAACGACGCCCGGAAACCCAGGCGCCCGCCGCCGCATCCTGTGGACCGACGACTTTTCCAATCTGTTTCAAATTCTTAAATAAGGATTCGAAGGGGCAAGGGTTCGTGTGCCTATTATCTATTTCATCAAGGCTGCTATAAAATCCCCTGACCCTTTTTGTAAGGAGGAACGAAATTGATGGGTCTTTATTCTTTCCTGCTTCCCAGCCTGCCCGCTTGATAGCCTATTTTCATTTCACTCGAACCTTGGAATCTTTTAGTGATCCGCCTTCTTACGACCGCCGGCAATTGACACCAGGGCGCTTACAAAAGTCAGGCCGGCGAAAAGCAGATACCCCAGCGAATAGCTGTCGGTCAGCGTGGCCACTGCTGCAAAAACCGGCGGCCCCACCACCACCCCCAGGAAAGTAAAAAACAGACAGCCGCCGGTAGCGGCGCTGATCTGGCTGTCGGGCGCCAGGCGCGCCGCCTCCGCCAGATAAACGCCGTTCCAACCGATGGCGCTGGCGCCGAAAACGATAACGGCGAGCCAGATGGCCGGATATGACCAGTCCGGCGTAAAGCAGGCGGTCGCAATAGCCCCCAGCGACATCGTAATTCCGATCAGCCCCAGCACCAGCGACGGTCTCAGCAGCCGGTCGGCAATGATGCCCCACATGAGCCTTCCGGCCGATCCGGCGATTTGAGCCGCGGAAAGGGTCAGGCCGGCGCTGATCAGCGCCATCCCGATATTCTTGGTCAGGTAGATCACCAGATAGGTCATCAGACACAGCTGCATGGCGCCGTAAAAAAAAGAGATCATCGCCAGTCGCAAGAGCGGCCGGTGATTCAGCACCAGCCTCAATGGACCGGTTACCCCCTGGAAGGAAATTCGTCGGACCGGTTGACGATCGCTGTCGATTCCCCCGCGGATCGGCTGCGCCAGGACGGCGCCCAGCCCGCAAATCGCCCCCACAATAACTGCGGCTTGCTTCCAGCCCGTGAACAAGACCAGCGCCGGCACGATTGCTCCGGCGGCGGCGCCCCCCAGCGGAACTCCCGTTTGTTTGATGGAGAATACGAACGACATCAGCTTCACCGGCGTGTTGCGCGAAAGGATATGGGAACTGGCCGGTGTGACCGCACCATACCCCACACCCAGAACCAGCGCGCTCATGACCAATACCGGTACCGAAGCGGCTGCCGCCATCGCCAGGCCGGCGCCGCAAAAAATCAGGCAGACCTGGCTGACCCGCAGAGCGCCATAGCGGCCGATAAAGTCACCGCTCCACAGGCTCGAGATCATGCTGGTGATATAAATCAGGCCGACATAGATGCCGACGCTGGTTGCGGAAATCCCGATATCCCCGGCCGCCGTCGGCGCAAAAATCGGAACGGTGACCGCCGCCATGGAAACCAGCGCCTGAACCACCAGCGTGGCGGTCAGGGGAACGACGACGCTTTTTTTATCCCTCCTGTCCAACGTTTGCATTTACCGATCCTGTCCGCCGGCCCGCGCAGATATGAAAGGGCTTACGACCCCTAACGCTTCGGCAACCGCCGGTTTCATCCTGTTCAGCTTCCCTGTCGACCGGTTTGATTCTGATTGATCCCTATTTCGCACTGTGATATCGACTCCTCTATGGAATTGGGGTATGTAGCACTTATTCAATAATAAAACAGCCTTTTTTTCCGCAATCCATTTAAAAAAAATCGGTACTGACGTTCGCCAGTCATAATAACCGATGATCCCATAAGGGGGACAATGTGAGTAATGAAATCAACAAGGTCATCTATTCGATGATCAAGGTCAGCAAGTATTATGACAAAAAACCGGTCTTAAAGGACATTTCGCTGTCCTATTTCTACGGCGCTAAAATCGGTGTGCTGGGGCTCAACGGTTCCGGTAAAACGTCGCTGCTGCGCATCCTTGCCGGCGTCGACCAGAACTTTAACGGAGAAACCGTCCTTTCGGAGGGCTACACCGTCGGGTACCTCGAGCAGGAGCCGCTGGTGAACGTGGATAAAACCGTGCGCCAGGTGGTTGAAGAGGGCGTCCAGGAAACCATGGACCTTCTGAAGGAATTCGAAGAGATCAATGCCAAGTTTGCCGAGCCCATGAGCGACGACGAAATGAACGCCCTCATCGACCGTCAGGGACAGGTTCAGGAAAAACTGGATGCCTTGGATGCCTGGGAGCTCGACTCGCGCCTCGACATGGCCATGGACGCCCTGCGCTGCCCTCCGGAAGATACGCCGGTCGATGTTCTTTCCGGCGGTGAAAAGCGCCGGGTGGCGCTCTGTCGCCTGCTGCTGCAAAAGCCGGATATTCTCCTGCTGGATGAGCCCACCAACCATCTGGATGCCGAAAGCGTCGCATGGCTCGAGCAGCATCTGCAGCAATATCCGGGGACCGTCATTGCCGTCACTCACGACCGTTATTTTCTCGACAATGTCGCCGGCTGGATTCTCGAACTCGATCGGGGAGAAGGGATTCCCTGGAAGGGAAACTACTCCAGCTGGCTGGAACAGAAGCAGGAGCGCCTGCGCCGCGAAGAGAAATCCGAAGGTTCCCGCCAGAAAACCCTCCAGCGGGAACTGGAATGGATCCGCATGTCCCCCAAGGGCCGCCACGCCAAAAGTCAGGCCCGCATCAACGCTTACGAAAAGCTGCTGTCCCAGGAAGCCGAAGGTCGCGAAAAAGAACTGGAACTTTATATCCCGCCGGGGCCCCGTCTGGGCAATGTAGTCATTGAGGCTGAAGCTGTGGGCAAGGCCTATGGAGATAGGCTGCTGATGGAAAACATGAATTTCCAGCTGCCTCCCGGCGGCATTGTAGGGGTCATCGGTCCCAACGGCGCCGGCAAGACCACCCTGTTTAAGATGATCACGGGACAGGAGCAGCCCGACAACGGATCCTTCCGGCTGGGCGAAACGGTGAAACTGGCTTATATCGACCAGAACCGCGATTTGGACGCCAACAAGACGATCTGGCAGGAGATCTCCGGAGGCAACGATCAGATCGAACTCGGCAATCGCCTGGTCAACTCCCGGGCCTATGTGGCCCGTTACAATTTCTCCGGCGCCGACCAGCAGAAAAAAATTGAAACCCTCTCGGGCGGGCAGCGCAACCGGGTGCACCTGGCCAAGATGCTCAAGGAAGGGGGCAATGTCATCCTGCTGGACGAGCCCACCAACGACCTGGACGTCAATACCCTGCGGGCGCTGGAAGAGGCGTTGGAAAATTTCGGGGGCTGCGCCGTGGTGATCAGCCACGACCGCTGGTTCCTGGACCGCATTGCCACCCACATCCTGGCCTTTGAAGGCAACAGCCAGGTTGTTTTCTTCCAGGGCAACTGGTCGGAATACGAAGCTGATCGCAAAAAACGCCTGGGGGCGGCGGCCGAACGGCCCCACCGCATCAAATACCGCCGTCTGACGCGCTGAACGATTCGGCGGATGTCTTCAAGGATCCTTTTCAACCGTCCCTTCCACCTGATTCGGATGAAAGGAACGTGTGATGCTTCTCCCTTCAGTAGATGAAAGGATTACGCCTCAGGAATTAAAACGCCGCCACAACGCCGCCCGGGCGGCCATGGCCGCGCATAATTACGACGCGATCCTGGTCTCCGGGCAGGGTGACCAGAGCAGCAAGGGGAGCCTGCGGTACCTTACGAACTGGAACCAGATCCAGTTTGAGGAATATTTTCTGCTGCCGCAGAAGGGAGAGCCGGTATATTTCTCCAGGTATGTAAACCGCGCCAATGTGGCAATAAAGTTACATAAGCTGAACGCAATTTATCCGGTCTTCGGTTCGGGGCTGCAGGAAGGCATTAAAACTGCGGGAACGGGAAGCCTTACCTCCAAAATTCCGCCCTCTTTTGTCGCTGCAAAGATAAAGGAGGCCGGGATCGGATCACTGGGACTTTGCGGACCCGAAAATATGTCAGGTGATTTTTATGTCGGCCTGATGGAACAGTTGAACGCGGCCGGAATAAAATTTGAGACCGCCTCCGAGATGCTTTATCAGATCCGGATGGTTAAAAGCCCGGAGGAACAGCGCTGGATTCGAAAAACCGCATCCATCGCCTGCAAGGCCTTCGAGGCGTTCAAGGGTTTGGTGGGGGTTGGCAAGCAGGAGCATGCTGTTTTTGCGGAAATCGACGCGCTGCAGCAGAAGATGGGGTGCGAATCGAGCTTCTTTACCATTGCCAGCGGCTATGAACCTTTACAAAAATACCGGGATCTGGCCTACCGGATTTATGAACCCGGGGACCTGATTTTTTTCAATACTGAACCGGCCGGCCCAGGAGGTTATTACATTCAGCTCTCCCGGACCCTTGTGATCGGCAAACCCGACGATGAAATCCAAAAGGCTTACGCGGCCGTCCTTGAAGCTGCGGAAGCGGCCGAAAAAATGCTTGTGCCGGGAAAACGATCCTGCGATGTGTTTAATGCCATCCAGGCGGTCGCGGACAAACACGGTTATAAACTGTCACAGCACCCCGGGCATGGGCAGGGTCTGGACATGTTTGAGCCGCCCATTATCAGCGCCTATGAGACCCAGGAGCTCAAGAGCGGCATGCTCATCATCGTTCATCCGCGTTTGCGGACAGCGTCTGGAAGAAACGTCTGGATCGCCGATGCGTATCTGATTCAGGAATCCGGCGCTGAGCGTTTGACCACCGCGAGCAAGGCGCTTACCGAAATTGAGCCGTAAGCGCGTTATGATCGGGGAGGCCCTGTAAGACCCTGATTGAGCGAAAGTCGCGTCGGCCCGGCTTCCCCCGTTAACGGGATCTTCGTTTCACTCGAAAGACGTCAAAAGGGCAAGGCCGCAGTCTGCTACTGCGGGCCCGTTGCAACGCTGAAGATGGGACAGCATCGGCTTTCCCAAGGGGCAAACAAAACGGAGCCATTTTTTTATAAAAACAGCTCATTTGCAAAAGATGCTGTGAACAGGCAAATATTGATGAAAAAGCAACTGCTTTAAAAGGTTAATTCGGTTCTCCGTTTTGTTTACGCTCAATTTAGGGTTTAACAACTTTGCTTAACAAAGGATCATAATAATTCTCTGAGAAGTGGTGCGGGCCATGCGCAAAAATTTATCCTTCCTATCTGCTTTTGTAACCCTTCTGCTTTTACTTTTTACGCTCTGTTTAAACGCATATAGCCAGGAGCACCGTACGGCACTTGTTATCGGTAACGGGGATTATAAAGCATCACCGCTTAAAAATCCCGTTAATGATGCACAAGACATTGCTGATGCACTAAGAGATCTTGGCTTTTCAGTAACGCTGGAGACTAACGCGAATTCACTGGTCATGAAAGAGGCCATAAAAAGTTTTGGAAGAAGCCTTCGGCAAGGAGGTATGGGGCTTTTCTATTATGCTGGGCACGGTATGCAGGTAAAAGGACGCAATTACCTTATACCTGTTGGTGCTGATATCGGTACAGAATCTGAAGTAGAGTATGAGGCTATTGATGTCGGTAGAATACTTGGACAAATGGAAGATGCCGGGAATGGGCTGAATGTGATCATTCTTGATGCCTGCCGGGACAACCCTTTTGCCAGAAGTTTCCGGACTTCTGAAAAGGGTCTTGCAAAAATGGATGCCCCCACCGGATCGTTCTTAGCTTATGCAACAGCACCGGGGTCTGTCGCGGCAGACGGGACCGGGCGAAATGGGTTATATACTGAGAAGCTGCTAAAGCATATAAAAACGCCCGGACTTGATTTAGAAAAATTGTTCAAGTCTGTCCGAATCGATGTCGCTATGGCATCTTCTAAAAACCAGATTCCCTGGGAGTCATCTTCTTTAATGGGTGAGTTTTTCTTTAATCCAACAAGGGGGATCACCGTTCAAGGCAGTGCCCCAAATCTGGCCATAGGCAAAAGACCTGTGGAAAAATCAAAGATCAACAATCTTGGCATGAAATTCGTGTATATTGCCCCGGGTACGTTTACAATTGGCAGCCCTTTATCGGAAAGGGGGCGGTATGATGACGAACGCCAGCACCAGGTTACGATAGCCGACGGTTTTTACCTTCAGACCACGGAAGTGACGCAGGGACAGTGGCGGGCGCTGATGGGGAGCAATCCTTCCCATTTTCGTAACTGCGGAGACGATTGCCCGGTGGAGAGTGTATCATGGAATGAGGTTCAGGAATTTATAAGCAAACTGAACGCCCAGGGAGAGGCAGGCCGGTACCGCCTGCCGACGGAAGCCGAATGGGAGTATGCAGCGCGAGCGGGGAGCAAGACGGCGTTTACCAGCGGGGATATATCCGAGGCCGACTGCGGGCATGATGCAAACCTGGCGGCCGTGGGGTGGTATTGTGGCAATTCCGATAAACAGGCCCATCCGGTAGCCCTGAAACGACCCAACGCCTGGGGGCTGTACGATATGCACGGGAATGTGTGGGAGTGGTGCCGGGAATGGTACGGCGCTTATCCCTCCGGAGCAGTGACGAATCCATTGGAGCCGTCATCCGGCTCACACCGCGTGGGTCGGGGCGGCAGTTGGGGCAGTTACGCTTGGGCCTGTCGTTCAGCTTTTAGGAAAAGGTATTTGCCGGGCACCCGCGACGACGGTCTGGGCTTCCGGCTCGCTTTCTACCCGGGGCAGTGAGCCCGGCGGGATAGGAGACGGACGCCGCTGTCCCGAGCTGCTGTCGTCGTGCCGGCCCTATGGCGCAGCAGGCGTTTGGCTTGTACCCGGGCATTTGTGATATCTGCTGCGATCCAGCAATATCAGATAGCAGAAAAGTCTTTAATACCTAAAACATATCACGATCAAAACGTGCAACGATTGATCGCCGATATTTTCAACCCTGCTGCCGCAGACCACGGCCATCAGTGTTTGCCTTGTCCGTAACACCCTAATTCCGGAATCCGGCTATTTGTCCCTTCATATCATTAACAACAGCTTTTAGAGCATATCGAAACGCGTCTGCTCACTAGGCTGCCATCATTTGGAACTCACCCATTCTGAAGCCTGAAAATTATCCGGAAGACCTGGTTTTTAAAGCTTGTCGCTGTTATCCGGAACTTTCCAATTGTACGGGTTGCCTCCACGTGGGGGCCGATGCAGGGGCAGGCGTCATAATCGCCTATCTTGACAATCCGGACGGCGTCGCCGGCATCCCGGGGCAGCCTTTCGATATTATAGCTTTCCGAAGCCTTTTGTTTGCCCATATATTCTTCAGTTATCGGCAAGTCCCTATCGATTACAGCGTTCACGCGCGTTTCAACTTCTTGAATTTCGTCAGCGGTTAACTCTCGATGCAAGCGGTAGTCGCATTTTGATTTTTTCTTTTCAATATGAGCGCTGAAGCACCTCCCGCAACCAAACATTCGATCCATGGTCTGGTTCAGAATATGCTCGGCCGAATGCATGCGGGGGTCATAAACCTTGTTCATCGGCTTCCATTTCCGTTTTGAAATCGATCTGAATATTCCAATTTTTGAAAAATGTATTACAATCGATCCAATAAATCAACCCTGCCGCACTCCTTAGAAAAGCTCAAGCCGCTTCCGATGGTCTCAAATTGAGCGCCCGTTTTCCTGGCGATCTATGGAAGGCTTTATTATCTAGTTGACTATACATTTAAATTGTGCGAATAGTTCTTAACGGAAGGGACGAATGGCATTGGTCCGGCAATTAAAATTCGATATGTCTGAGACGGCTTTCACGACCTCCCTGCCGGCCAAACACTCCGACCGCCCGCGGCATTTCCGACCGCTCTCATTCGAAAATACCATATGAACCATTGTCGCGATTTCTGATCCGAAATGCCTGTGGAAGGTACGCGTCATGAAAGGAGCCCTGATTAATGAAAGGATACAATGGTAAATTTTTACGGGTGAATCTCACCAGCGGCCTGATAGCGGTGGAAACACCGCCGGAAGACTATTACCGGCTTTACCTGGGCGGACGGGGCTTTATCATTGAAAAGCTCCTCTCCGAACTCCGCGCCGGGGTCGACCCCCTGGGTCCTGAAAACAAACTCATTTTTGCCCTGGGTCCCATAACCGGCCATCCCCTTCCGGGCGGCGGCAGAAACAGCATCGGGGCCAAATCGCCCCTCACCGGAACATTCGGCGAAAGCGAGGCCGGCGGATTCTGGGGGGCGGAATTAAAACGGGCAGGCTTTGATGCCGTTATTGTGGAAGGGGCTTCGGCCCGCCCGGTCTATCTCAAGATAGAAAACGGCCGCGCCGAAATCCGGGATGCGGCCGGCATCTGGGGGCTGGAAGTGGCGGATGCCCAAAAGGCCGTGCGCGAAGATCTCGGGGGTAGAAAATTTCGAACCGCCGCCATCGGCCCGGCCGGAGAAAACCTGGTCCTCTTTGCCTGCATTTTAAACGACGTCACCCATGCCGCCGGCAGGACCGGTATGGGGGCGGTGATGGGTTCAAAAAAACTGAAACTGATCGCCGTAAAAGGCGATACCCCGCCTGAGATGGCCCAACGCGAAAAAATTCTGGAAATGGCCCGGGTGTTGACCCAGAGAACCAAGGAAAAGCCTACCATTTTCTCAATCCACGGAACGGGCGGCAATATCTTGGGGTTTGCAGAAGCGGGCAATCTGCCCGTGCGCAACTTTCAGGACGGCATTTTCCCCGGGGTCAAAGATATAAGCCCCCAGGCAATGAAGGCAAAGGGATACTGGGACAAGATGGAGAGCTGTTTCGGATGCCCGGTGAGATGCAAGAAAAAACTGAAACGGATCAGCGCCCCCTGGCCGGTGGATCCGACCTACGGCGGACCGGAATATGAAACCCTGGCGGCCCTCGGCTCCAATTGCGGAATCGACAATCTGGAAGCCGTCATGAAAGGCCATGAACTTTGCGGCCGCTATGGCCTGGACACCATATCCACCGGCGCGACCATTGCCTTTGCCATGGAATGCACGCAAAAGGGAATCCTGACGCAAAAAGACACCGACGGCCTCGATCTGACCTTTGGGAATACCGAGGCCATGCTACAGATGATCGAGCGGATCGCCTATCGCAAAGGATTCGGAAACATACTAGCCGGGGGAACCAAACGGGCTGCGGAAATCATCGGCAAGGGCGCCGATAAGTTTGCGATCCATGTCAAGGGAAACGAAATTCCCATGCACGAACCCCGCTTTAAACAGGGCCTGGGGCTGCATTACAGCGTTCATGCCTCGGGGGCCGACCACGGCACCGGCATCCATGACGACCGGCTCACTGCCAGCGTGGCCGATATGGACCGGATCGATGTGGCCGAACCGGTGCCGCCAACCGAGCTCAGCCCCCGCAAAGTACGGGTTCTCTACCATTTCGGGATGTGGCGTCAGGTGACCAATTACCTCGGAATGTGCTTTTTTGTGTCCTGGAGCCAGCAACAGCTCACCGAAGCCATGGAATATATTACCGGATGGCCCATGAGCTACTGGCGGCTCATGAAAACCGTCGAAAGGGGAATTACCCTGTCGCGGATATTCAACCTGCGGGAAGGACTCAGCGATAAAGACGACAAGCTGCCCGCCAGATTCTTTACGCCGCATCCCGACGGCCCCTTGAAAAATGTAACGGTGGATCCGGGCAAGCTGGCCGAAGCTCAGAAATTGTATTATCAGATGCTCGGTTGGGATGCCTCCGGCGTGCCCACCTACGCCAGACTGGTTGAACTCAACCTCGAATGGGCTTCCAAGTACTTGGCCCCTAAATGAGCGTAAACAAAGCGGAAAACTGTATTAACATTTTAAAATAGTTTCTTTTTCATCATTATTTTTCTGATCGCATCATTCTGTTGTAAATGAGATATCTTTATAAAAAAATATCTCCGTTTTGTTCACCCTCGGGAAAGTCGAGGCTGCCCATCTTCTGCGTTGCAAAGGGCTTGCAGTAGCATACTACGGCTTCGCCCGTTGACGTCTAGTAGTTGGGCCGCCTCGACTTTCGCTCGATTTGGGTTGAAAAAATAAACCTGAGAAGGAGAACTCGGTATGACGAAAAAAAAATGGACGGTTTATATCCCTGAATTTCTTCCACCCACTGACTTCCAGCGGAAGATTCTCGAACCGGTTGCCGAAATAAAAGAGGGGTTGGCAAAGGATCAAACGGAGCTTATATCGATTACACGTACAGTCGATGCAATCATTCTCTCCGCCAAAACCCAGATGACGCGAACCGTGATCGAAGCCTGTCCGAATCTTAAAATAATCGCCAAATACGGCGTGGGCATCGAAAATATTGATCTGGAAGCTGCCACCGATATGGGTATCCCGGTAACCTATAATCCCGGCGCAAACGCCGATGCCGTCGCAACCCTTACCATCGGACTGCTGCTCGCTGTCGTGCGGCGCATCCAGATCGGCAAGTCCCATATCAAGGAAGCCGGCGTCTGGCGGGATCCTAAATTCATAGGGGACGACATCACCGACAGCACCGTCGGCATTATCGGTTATGGAAATATCGCCAAACAAACCATCCGGAAGTTGCAGGGATTCGATGTCAAAAGGATTATGGTTTTTACGGAAACGCGGGGTCATGAGAAAGCGGAATATCCGAACATGGAATTTGCAGACCTTCAGCACCTTCTGAAGGAATCCGACTTTGTATCCATTCACAAAAGCCTGACACCGAAGTCACGCGGATTGATCGGCGCCGCCGAATTACGAACCATGAAGAAATCGGCGTACCTGATTAATACGTCCCGGGGCGGGCTGGTCAAGGAAAAGGAGTTGATTCAGGCCCTGCGGGACGGCGTGATAGCAGGCGCGGCCCTTGATGTGTTTGAAAAGGAGCCGCCGGATACCGACAACCCGCTGATCGACATGGAAAATGTGGTGATGACTCCGCATATCGGCGGAAACACCCATAAAACCAAGGTGAGCAACTTTTCCGATACCGTCAGCAATGTCGTGCGCATGCTGCAGGGACAGAAGGTTGATCTGAAGTTTGCGGCCAACCCGGAAGTTTTCAAATAGGGCGACCCGCATTGCGCATCCTTATGCGTGCGTTTCACGCGTGCGGAATCGGATGATTATGGCTGCCGGGCACCTTTCTGGAACGCTATCGATAACCCCATGACACTATCTGCATCAACCATTTGAGGAAGGTGGGTTTCATGGACGCACTCGCAAAGATGAAGCTGGCAAAAGGGGTGGACCTGCATCGCTTTCCCCGGCCGGTCCCGGTGAACAATGAGGTGCTGATCAAGGTCAGGCTCTCCGGGATATGCGGGTCGGATCTGAAATTATACAACCTGGAAGGCAAAATGACCGCGCGCAAAATATCACTGCCGGTCATACTGGGTCATGAGTTTTGCGGCGTGGTCGAATCCCTGGGCCCCAATGCCACCCGGTTTCAAGTGGGCGACCGCGTGGCCGGGGAGCCGCATATTCCCTGCATGGACTGCTATACCTGTAATACGGGAAACGCCCATATATGCCCCAACCAGAAAAATGTGGGCCGAACGGTCAACGGCTGCTTTGCCGAGTATCTGACCGTTCCGGAGATCAGCGTCAGAAAGGTTCCTGAAACCCTTACGGATCATGAAGCGGCGCTGCTGGAGCCCCTGGGCGTAGCGGTGCATGCGGTTCATAAAAACGACATCGCCGGGGACAATGTTCTCGTCTTGGGCTGCGGCCCCATCGGATTAATGTCGATCTCGGCCGCTAAAGCCTTTGGCGCGGCCCGCGTGTTTGCAACCGCCCGCAGCCCGGAAAAGCTGCAGAAAGGCTTTTTAATGGGGGCGGACAGGGTATTCAATGCATCGGAAAGGGGAATCATCGACAGCATCCGTTCAGAAGCCGGCCGAAGCGGCATCGGAACCGTTATCGATATGACGGGAAGCCAGGAGGCCATCCAGCAGGGTCTCCAGGTCTTGCGTCCCGGGGGCACGCTGGTCTTTGCGGGCATTCTCTCCGGGAATATCGATTTGAATGCCCTGGCATATAACATCTATAACGAAATCCGGATGGTAGGAATCTTTGGCAGAAAACTATGGGAGAGCTGGTATTTGAGCGAAATGCTTTTTGAGCAGGGAAAAATTAATACGGAAGTTTTCACAGGCGCAACCTTTGGCGTCGGTGATTACGAGCAGGCCTTTGCCGCGGCCTTTGCCGGAAAATCAGGAAAAACCTTTATTTCCTTTGGCGGCTGATATTTCCTGAATAGAATTTTTTCGGGCAGATCCATTTGAATCTGCCGGGTATTTTGGGAACATATGAACATTAAAAATGGACCGTCGACCATTCGACTGAATGCCGCCGACAACATCCTTGTGGCAGGCCGGGAACTCCTGCGGGGCGTTGCGGTTCCGGAAGAAAATCTTGTCTGCAGGGAGTTGATTCCGGCCGGTCACAAGGTCGCAGCGGCCCCCATCCCTTCCGGCCGGCCGGTGATTAAATACAACCAGGTCATCGGGTTTGCAAAAACCGCCATTTATCCCGGAGAGCACGTTCACCTTCACAACCTGGCATACCGGGAATTTGATCGCGATCCTGCAATCAGCACCGAGGCGCAGGCACCGACGCCCCTACCTGAGGAGTTGCAGGCAACCTTTCAGGGAATTGTTCGCGCGGACAACCGCATCGCTACGCGCAACTATATCGGCGTGGTCTCCACGGTCAACTGTTCAGCCGCAGTGGCACGACGCATTGCGCAAACGTTTTCGGGCGACACATTGGCCGATTATCCCAATGTCGACGGTATCGTCCCCTTCTGCCATGAAACCGGATGCGGCACCGCCAGCAGCGGCGAGGCATTTGAAGTGCTTCAGCGGACACTGGCCGGTTATATTCGCCACCCGAATTTTGCCGGTGTGCTGGTGGTCGGCCTGGGATGTGAAAAGATGGCCGTTGAATCGCTCCTTAACAACACCCTTGTCGAACACGGGCCCATGCTTCAGTCCATGGCAATCCAGGATGCAGGCGGCACTGCCGCTTCGATTCGTGAGGGCGCCGCCCGGATCAGGGCAATGCTCTCCGAAGCCGACAAGGTTAAACGCCGCCCCGTTGCGGCCGGCCATATCATCCTGGGGCTCGAATGCGGCGGCTCCGACGCCTATTCAGGCATTACCGCAAATCCCGCCCTGGGAGAAGCGGTCAATATCCTCGTGCGCAACGGCGGAACGGCCGTGCTGAGCGAAACGCCAGAGATTTACGGCGCCGAACATCTGTTGACCCGGCGCGCCGCAACTAAGGAAGTGGGCCGGCGCCTGCTTGCCAAAATCAACTGGTGGAAGGAGTATTTGGCACGCAATGCCTGTGACATGGACAATAATCCGACCCCGGGAAACAAGGCCGGAGGATTGACCACCATACTTGAAAAATCCCTGGGGGCAGTGGCAAAGGGCGGAACCACCTCTCTGGTGGAGGTGTACGATTTCGCCCGGCCGGTCAAGGCCAAGGGGCTCGTCTTTATGGACACCCCCGGCTACGACCCCGTGTCGGTTACCGGCATGGTCGCCGGCGGCGCCAATCTGATCGCTTTCACCACCGGCAGAGGCTCGGTATTCGGCTGCAAACCTTCCCCCGTCATCAAGCTGGCCTCAAACACGGCCCTTTACCGGCGCATGCCGGACGATATGGATATCAATTGCGGCGTCATCGCTGATGGAGAGACCACGGTGGCGCAGATGGGTGAGCGGATTTTCCGTTTCATCCTCGAAATCGCTTCCGGCAAAAAGACAAAAAGTGAAGCGCTGGATATGGGGGATAATGAGTTCGTTCTTTGGAATATCGGCGCGGTTATATAAGCTTACTTAAGAAGGAGAAATCAGCATGCGTTACGGAACCGGAAAATATGCCTATGAACGGGTGGATGGCTGGGCCAAGCTGCCGAAAGGTGAATCCTTTATCGACATCGGCGGCATTTCCATCGACACTGAAGATCGCCTGTACATTTTCAACCGCAGCAAACATCCCATGATGGTTTTTGATGCCGACGGAAATTTTCTGGCATCCTGGGGGGAAGAACATTTTACCAGGGCCCACGGGAGCTGCATCGGTCCGGATGGGTCCATCTACTGTACCGACGACAAAAACCACACCGTCACAAAGTTCAGCTCCGACGGCAAGGTTCTGATGGTGCTGGGAACCAGGGACAAGCCCTCGGATACCGGGTATCGGGATGTTCGTGAAATTTTTGAAAGAATCGCTTCAATCTCAAAGGGCGGCCCCCCCTTCAACCGCCCCACCGGCGTTGCCCTGTCGTCCACCGGGGCGATCTATGTCGCCGACGGGTATGCGAACGCACGGGTGCATAAGTTCAGCCCCGAAGGCAAGCTCCTGTTTTCGTGGGGGGAGCCGGGCCCCGGGCCCGGACAGTTCCGGCTGCCGCACTCGATTTTTATTGACAGGCGCGATCGGATCTGGGTGCCCGACCGGGAGAACCATCGCATCCAGATTTTCGACGATAAGGGCAACTTCCTGACACAGTGGACAGACCTGATCCGGCCCACCGATGTGTTCATAGATGAGGAGGATACGGTCTATGTGTCGGAACTGTGCAAACGGATCAGCATCTTCACGATTGACGGCAGGCTGCTGGCGCGCTGGGGCAATGAGTCTCACGAGCCGTCCGATCCGCTGTTTTATTCTCCGCATGCTGTTGCGGTCGACTCCAGGGGCGACCTCTACATCGGCGAAGTCTCCATGACCAATTCAAAAGTGGACCGCGGTCCCAGAACCATTCAAAAGTTCGCACGCATATGAAAGGAGCGCGTTAACATGTATAAAATCGCCTATTTTACCGTCCAGCCTGTTTGTATCGATGTGGTCGTCGGCCTGGCACCGCCCGAATTTAGCGTTACGGCGCGCCCCGCCACGGTTTCGGAGAAAGAGAAAATTGAAATCATCAAAGACGCCGATTTTCTGATGCTTCACGGCGGCGGCCGGATTACCGATGCCTGCCTGAGGGCCGCCACCCGTTTGAAGCACTACCAGTTGTTTGCCGCCGGTTTCGACAAGGAAAACCTGCCGCTTCTCGCCGAGCTGGGAATTCCGATTTCCAATATACCGGGAGAACTCCTGCAGTCGGTGGTCGAGATGGTCATCGCCATGATCCTGGCCCTCAACCGGCGCCTCATCCAGATGGATAAAGGCACCAGAGAGGGTAAGTGGCGATGGGACCTGTCAACCGGCATGGATCACTTCGACCTGGCCGAGAAGACCGTGGGGATCATCGGCTTCGGCAGGCTCGGCCGGATGCTGGCGCGCCGCCTGCGGGGATTTGACACGCCCATTCTCTACTACGATGTGACGGCTTATCCCGAGGCTGAAAAAGAGCTGAACGCCAGGCGGGTGGCACTGGACGTGCTCCTGAAAGAGTCGGATATCGTTTCCATCAATACGCCCCTGACGCCTGCGACACGCGGCCTTATCGGAAAACGCGAGATTTCCCTGATGAAGCCCTCTGCCCTGCTGATCAACACCGGACGCGGGCCAGTCGTGGACGAGGAGGCGCTGATTACCGCGCTCAAGGCCAACCAGATCAGGGGCGCCGGCTTGGATGTGTTTGCCAAAGAGCCGGCATCCGCCGACAATCCGCTCTTTAAGCTCGAGAATGTGGTGGTCAGCCCGCATCTGGCCGGCACCACTTATGAAAGCGTCGTCAGGCGGGCGAAATTCGCCTATCAGAACTTCCAGAGAGTCCTGGCGGGCCAGGAACCGCTTCACCTGATAAAGACCAGCTGATTTGAAAGGAGAACCGTAAATGAGCACTGCCGCCAACATCAGGGTCGCCTGCATCGGCCATGTTTTCATTCCAAAGGCCCGGCCGATCATCCAGGCGGTCGCACCCGCAGGTTTCGAGCTGCTGTTCGCCGAACAGCCGGGCCCGGAAACCGACAAGTGGCTGGAAACCAGCGATTTTCTGTTTGTGTCGTCGCCGGTGGATGAAGATATGATCCTGCGTGCGCCGAAGCTCCGGATGATTCAAAAATGGGGGATCGGCGTCGACAAAATCGACCTGGCCGCCGCCGAACGCCATGGGATTTACGTTGCCATTACGGCGGGAGCGAATGCGGCCACCGTCTCGGAACATACCGTCCTGCTGATGCTTTCCGTCTTCCGCCGCCTCCCGCTCGCCGACCGGGCCATGCATGAAGGACGCTGGATTACGGCGCAAATCCGGCCCCAGGCCCGCAAGCTTCTCGGCAAGACGGTGGGCATATTGGGCTTCGGCAACATCGGCCGCGCAGTTGCCCGGCGGCTGCAGGGCTTCGAGACCCGGATTCTCTATCATGATATCATGGGACCGTTCAAAGAGGTCGAAAGGAACCTTGGAGCGACTTATGTGACAAAGGATCAACTCCTTGCAGAAAGCGACATCCTGACGCTGCATTCCCCGGGCGGCGGCGGTAACAGGCACCTGATCGACAGAGCCGCCATTGGCAAAATGAAACCCGGTGCGATTCTCATCAATACGGCCCGCGGAGATCTTGTTGACGAAGACGCCCTGGTCGACGCCCTCGCATCCGGGCACCTTTCCGGCGCCGGTCTGGACGTCTTTGAACCCGAACCGCTTCCGACCGGATCCCGGCTGGTGGAATTCGACAATGTCGTCATGACGCCCCATGCCGCCGGCAGCGTCATGGACAACGTCGAGCCCATGGCGGCGCACGGCCTCAAAAACATGTTGCGCCTGGTGCAAGGGGAGCAACTCTCTGCGGCGGATCTGGTCGTAAATCCGTCCCGGCCGAGAACCGCCGTCGTCCGCTAACTTGAAAGCCGGTGCGATCCCCGCCGGGCCGGCGCTGCGGGTCTTTAAGTATGATTGCAGGGAAGCCGACTGAAACGGGAGCATCAATGTAAAGGAGAAAATGCATGCAATTTGGATCTGGAACCTATCAATATGAACTGGTTGAGGGATGGGCCAAACTCCCCGCCGGAGAATCTTTCATCGATATCAGCTCGATTTCAATCGACCGCCGGGACCGGGTTTTTATCTTCAACCGAAGCCGGCACCCCATGATGGTCTTTGATCGCGAAGGAAATTTACTGACATCCTGGGGGGCGGAATATTTTACCCATGCCCACGGCAGCTGCATCGGTCCGGACGACGCCATTTACTGTACCGACGACCGGAACCACACCGTCGCCAAATTTGATGACGCCGGCAAGGTATTGATGGTTCTGGGGACCAAAAACCAGCCGTCCGATACCGGCTATAGAGACGTTCCTGATCTCTTCGAAAGAATATCTTCGATTACCAAAGGGGGGGCGCCGTTCAACCGCCCCACCGGAGTGGCATTGTCGCCGGCCGGAGAAATCTATGTGGCGGACGGTTATGGAAACGCACGCGTACACAAATTCAGCCCCGATGGCAAGCTGCTGCTCTCGTGGGGAGAACCCGGTGCCGGGCCCGGCCAGTTCAGGCTTCCCCATTCCGTTTTTATCGACAAACGCAATCGGGTCTGGGTGACCGACCGGGAAAACAGCCGCATTCAGATTTTCAGCGATAAAGGGAAGTTATTAAACCAGTGGACCGATCTGATTCGCCCGCAGGACCTGGTGATAGACGATGATGACACGGTCTTCATTTCGGAACTATGCAAGCGCATCAGCATATTCACCATAAACGGCAAGCTGCTCGCGCGCTGGGGAAACGAACGCCATGATGTCCGCAACCCGCTTTTCATCTCGCCGCATGCCATCGCCCTTGACTCCAGAGGCGATCTCTATGTGGGCGAGGTCTCCATGTCCAATGCGATGAAGGTGGACCGCGGCGCCAGGACCGTGCAGAAATTTGCCCGCAAATCTTAGGCCGAAAGTAATATCAATGATAATGCGAACGGACAATTCATATACCGAAAACATTTTCGAGATAGACTCTACTGCTCCCACGGGGGCTGTCCCGGGTCGGACCGGAGAGCATCTAAATATTCCCCGATCCCTGAATAATTTATTTTTTGAGATAACTTCTATTGTTGCGTCCCGGAAGTAGATTCCGTTTCTATTTGCCGCTCATAAGGGGAAGCGGATGTGTTTTGGAGAAGGCCGGCATGCTTTTCAGTCAGCAAGAACTTGGCGGGTGTCCCGTATTCGAATCGGATAATGGCGAAAAATTATTCATTAGTTTTTGTGTGGTGCCGATTCGAATCCGGACACCTGGATACCATCGGGTTCATGCCGGCCGGATCCAAAATACGGCCGCGACTTTTTTAAGTTATTTCCGGGACGCAACACTAGTGAAATGATTGCCATAATAAAGGAGGCCGCCATGGACGCTTCGGATAAAAAATCCGGACAAATTGAAAACAACGTCAATCCATACTCCAGGCCGTCGGAGCTCAGGATAACGGACATTAGAACCACGGTGGATGAGAACCACGGCGAAAGACCGGCGCCCATCGTCAGAATCGATACCAACCAGGGAATTGTGGGGTACGGCCAGGCGCGCAACGGCTCCACCAAGACCTATATCCTGATGTTAAAGAACCGTTTGCTGGGCGAGAACCCCTGCGATGTGGACCGGCTGTTCCGCAGGATCAAGCAGTTCGGCGGGCACGGCCGGCAGGGCGGCGGGGTTTCCGCCATAGAGGTCGCCCTCATGGACCTTGCCGGGAAGGCATACGGCGTACCGGTATACCAGCTTCTGGGTGGCAGGTTCAGAGACAAAATCCGGTGCTACTGCGATACCCCCTGGGTGGCGGACCCGACCCTGATGGGCAGCCGTCTGAAGGAACGCATGCAGCGCGGATTTACTTTTCTCAAGATGGATCTGGGCATCCAGCTGCTGGCGGGAATCTCCGACGCCGTCGTCGCACCGGCCGGAAGCCTTGAACAAAAAAATATGATGCAACCGCTTCGATTTGTACACCTTACAGATAAGGGCGTCGACCTGATGTGCCGGTACGTTGAAGAAGTCCGCAGCGTGATCGGTTATGAGATTCCTTTGGCCTTGGATCATTTCGGGCCGATTGCATTGGAAAGCTGCATCCGTCTGGCTCAGGCCCTCGACCGGTATTCCCTCGCCTGGCTCGAGGATATGATCCCGTGGCAGTATACCCGGCAATACGTCCGGCTGGCCGAATCCTGCAACACCCCTCTTTGCACCGGTGAAAACATCTACCTGAAGGAGGGATTCATGGAGCTGTTCCAATCACAAGCGATTTCAGTCGCACATCCCGACCTGCTCTGTTCGGGCGGGATTATGGAGACAAAAAAAATCGGTGATCTGGCGCAGGAGCACGGCATCTGCATGGTGATCCACCATAACACCTCGCCCATAGGCGCCATGGCCAGCGTTCACTGTGCGGCCGCGACCGAAAACTTTGTGGCCCTGGAAATGCATGCGGTCGATGTCGACTACTGGGACAACATGGTGCGCGGCGTTGCCAAGCCCATTGTCCAGAACGGCTACATACCCGTACCCCAGGGACCGGGCCTGGGGATTGAACTGAACGAAGAGGAAATCCGAAGGCATATCGATCCGGGCGATCCGGGCTATTTCGAAGCGACCCCTGAATGGGATAACGAATATGTCAGCGACGCGCTGGATCTCCACGCCCGCCACGTTTAACCCGTTTATCTCATGAAAATTTTTCAGCAAGATTTAAAAAGATTATGTTAACAGTCCGTTCAATTTAAATTTGCGAAAAAAACAGAGGGACACTTTGTTCCCTCTATTGAAAAAGACAAATGCTATAAAAATTTTCACCCTGCGGGTGAAATAACCGGGTTTAACCGCTCCGGATTATTCGGCGTCTGCGACTGGTTTTTTCTTTGAACATCCGCAGGATCCGCCCAAAACATAATCGCCACGCCGGCGCGAACTGATCCCGGAAAGGTCTGAGAATCCGGGTGCAACAGGAGTAAGCAATAAGTTCATGATTCAGAACGACTATTAACCAGACGACCAACAGATGCTCGGCTTCACAGGCGATATCAAATTATAAACCGGAGGCACCCCCATGAAAATTCTTATCACCGGCCCGGCTCTTGTTCCTGAGGCCACGGCGATCCTTGAGCAGCACAACGCCACTATCTTTACGTCGACCCCTTACTGCCCGACCCAGGAACTGCAGAATACGGCCGAACGAGAGCAGGTAGATGCCCTGATTGTCAGGATGGGAACGATTACCAAGGATGTTATCTCGGCTTCTCGAAAGCTGCGTGTCATCACCAAGCACGGAGTCGGCGTCAACACCATCGACGTCGCCGCAGCCACCGCCCTCGGTATTCCCGTCATGATAACGCCGGCGGCAAACGCCCTGGCGGTTGCTGAACACGCTGTGGCACTCATTCTTTCTCTTTTAAGAGACGTTCCCAATCTTGACCGGGGAATTCGTCAGGGCTTGTGGCCGAAAGCTACCACCAAGGGAAGCGAGCTGTCCGGAAAACAAGTGGGCATCGTCGGCTTCGGCAACATCGGGCGAGCGCTTTTAGCCCTTCTCAAACCCTTTAAGGTCAACATGCTCATTTATGATCCGTATATATCCCTCCCGGAGCATACCGACTGTTTAAGCGCCCGGCAGGTTGATCGACTCGAAACCCTGCTAGCGGAAGTCGATATTCTCTCCCTGCACTGTCCGCTGACCACCGAGACAGAAAACATGATCGGTCGTGATGAATTAAGGCTCATGAAACCCACCGCATACCTGATCAACACCGCCCGGGGCGGCATCGTCGATGAGGCAGCGCTAACTGAAGCCCTGCAGAACCATACGATTGGCGGGGCCGGGCTTGACACGTTTTCAAGCGAACCCCCGGCTAAGGACCATCCGCTCTGGCTGCTGCCCAATGTGGTGTTCACCCCTCATATCGGCGGTCAGACGAAGGAATCCTTCCAGCGAATGGGTATGCGGGCGGCGCAGAATATAATCGGCGTACTGACGCAAAATCACATCGACACCGACTGCATTGTAAATCCGGAGGTGTTGAACCCGGCAAAAAAAATATGAATTCGGGCTATTCTTTAAAATTAAAAAAAATTGTTGACATGCGGGGGGCTCCCCCCATACAGTTTATATGTCAACTTGTATACAGGTTTACAATCGAGCGGCCGGACCTGTCCCGGTTGTCTAAATTTGTAAACCGAAAACAAACTTTCAACCCCTTACGGCTGCCTTAACAAGTTTACGTCTCCCGAATTGGCATGAAAAGCCGCTGATAATATTCTCAAATTCCATGGCGGCGCCGGCAGCCGTCAGAAAGCTTAACGGGAAACCCATAATTGTGGCGCAACCTATTATGACCCCAACCCGGCTGGTGAATGGAGGTATTAACCCTTTCATCAATGCGTGCGTCCCGAATGACATGTTGAATCTGCCGGAACCGACCTTCTTTTTCCTTGACAATGGTATTATTTGTTTATACAGATATACAAACTGTCTGTTATTATCTTGTGTGCCTAAATTTTCATAAATGCAAAACTGTCTGCCGCAATGTTACCCTCATGAAAAAATATTCAACCCGATAAAACCAGATCACATAAGAAACCCAAAGCAAATGTAATGGCATTGCGACTTTTTTTCTGTTTGAGGTCAAAAATAAGGATGGCAAGAACGTACACTTATTGTAACCAACATAAAAGGAGGAGTGATGAGCATGAAAACGAATAGATTCATAATGAAACAGCACTTCGTGATGGCGCTCGCCGTCTTTGTGCTGGCGGGATGGGTGTTTTCAGGAACCTCCCAGGCGGCTTTTCCCGAAAAGGGAAAAACCCTTACGTTAGTCGTGCCGTTTTCGGCGGGCGGAAGCACGGACACTGCCGCTCGAAACCTGGCACCTTACCTGGAAAAGGTTCTGGGAATACCGGTTGAAGTGGTCGACAAACCCGGTGCCGGCAGCCAGGTCGGCGTAACCTATGCGCTGTCACAGAAGCCCGACGGCTATACGATTTTCTACGCAAACCTGCCCGCCCCCATGACCATGTGGCTGAACCCGGACCGGAAAACCGTTTTCAAGAGCAAGAAGGATTTTACCTTGCTGGGCATTCATCTTTCCGACCCGGGCGCCATCGCCGTCCAGTACGACGGTCCTTATAAGAGCATGAAGGATCTGGTGGATGCAGCCAAGGCCAACCCCGGCAAACTGAAAGCCGCCACCACCGGTCTGCTGAGCGACGACCATTTTGCCATCATCGACGTGGAAAAGACAGCGGGCATCAAGTTCGCTACTGTTCATTTTGACAGCAACCCCGAACGGGATACCGCCCTGATGGGTGGCAAAATCGACGCATCCTTTGGGAACGCCGGATCCTTCTATGCGGCTTCCGTGAACAAGAAACTCAGAATCATTGGTTTAATGGATACGAAACCCTGGCCCAAGGCTCCAGAACTCCCCACCTTCGAATCGCAGGGCTATAAACTATATGCAGCCTCCGTTCGCGGCTGGTACGCGCCCGGCGGCATGGATCCGGAAGTCCGCAAGGTCCTGTGCAACGCCCTCAAGAAGGCCGTCAACGATCCCGAGCATCAGGCGAGGATGGACAAAGCCGGGTTCCCGGTGGGATATCAGAGCTGCGAGGAGCACGAGAAGACCTGGGACAGGATCGATGCCTGGGTTACCCCGATCTTTAAGGAAGCTTACGCCGATAGCAAGAAATAGTAACTCGTTGATGAGTGCCACAATGCCGTGGCACTCATCACTTTTCAATTCGGGGGATGATCCGTTTCATGCGGAGTAACTTCCGAATCTGACGCGGAAATTAAGCAAAAAACCCTTTTGTTGTGGTTTTCGCCAAAGGCAAGGGTCAGAGGTTTTTTTCCATCGATCATTAAAACTGTGGGGAGTCATATTATGACGCGCGTACACCAGGCAGCGTGCCTGATTATCTTCATTTTCTCGATATGGGTCGGGGTCGAGGCGATCCATATGAATTACTATACATCGCTGGGGCCCGGGCCCGGCTTCTTCCCCTTCTGGCTGGCATTGTTCATGATTCTGATGTGCATCATATGGTTCATCCAGCTATGGTTAAAACCATTGAAGGGCAAAGCAATGGATGCCGTTCCCGACCGGGCCGGGTTGCTGCGCGTTGCCGCACTGATTGCATCCACGGCGGTCTTTGGTCTGCTGGTTGAGCATCTCGGTTTCTCGTTATTGATGTTCGCCTTCTTGCTCTTTTTGCTGTATGCCCTGGGACGTCAGACCCTCTTTGTCACCCTGACGGTATCGATATTCGGCAGCTTCGGCGTATATTACGTCTTTACCAAATACCTGAACGTGCATCTGCCCGAGTGTCCCATTTCATTCCTGCGAATTCTCGGCTTTTAGGAGGTCTCAGTGGAATATTTTAACGATCTTTTGATGGGCTTTTCGATAGCCTTAAGTATACAGAACCTGACGTTCGCCCTGATCGGCTGCATTCTGGGAACCCTGGTGGGCGTCCTGCCCGGACTCGGCCCGGCCGCCGGAACGGCGCTGCTGATTCCTCTAACTTTTAACCTGCCGCCCACCGGCGCGATCATCATGCTGGCGGCCATCTACTACGGATCTCAGTACGGCGGGACCATCACCAGCGTGCTGATCAACGTTCCCGGCGAGGCTTCCTCGGCCATCACCTGCATCGACGGCTACGAAATGGCCAAGCAGGGACGCGCCGGGGCCGCCCTGGCCATCGCAGCCATCGGGTCTTTCGTGGGAGGAACCGTCGCCGTGTTGGGCTTGGCGGCTGCCGCCCCCCTGACCCGCTTCGCACTTGAGTTCGGACCGGCCGAGTTCTTCAGCCTGATGGTGCTGGGTATGGCGCTGGTGTCGGGCCTAGCGGGGAAATCCATGGTTAAGGCCCTGATGAGCGCAGCCTTCGGGCTCATGCTGGGCACCATCGGGATGGACCCGGCTCAGGGAGCGCCACGGTTCACCTTCGACAAGCTCGAGCTTTTGGACGGCATTGGATTCATATCGGTGATCATGGGATTATTCGGCTTCGGCGAAATTCTCACCAATGCCGAGGAGGAGTGGAAGCCTATCGTGACCGAGAAGATGAGCAAGGTGATGCCCACGCTCAAGGATCTCAAAGCCTCTTTCTGGCCGATCATTCGTGGGACCTTCATCGGATTCTTCCTTGGACTTGTCCCGGGGATGACGGGATCGGCCTGCTCCTTCAGTTCCTACATTGCCGAGAAAAAGTTTGCCAAAGACCCGTCGCGATTCGGCAAAGGCGCCATCGAGGGAGTGGCCGGACCGGAAACGGCCAACAACGCCCATGCCAATGCCGCCTATATTCCGCTCTTTACCCTCGGGATCCCGGGATCGGCCACGGTGGCGATTCTGATGGGCGCCTTTATGATGAACGGACTGATCCCGGGCCCTTTCCTGTTCGTGGAGCGCCCGGATGTAGCCTGGGGGGTGATTGCCAGCATGTACATCGGAAACGTGATGCTGTTGATTTTGAATCTGCCACTGGTGGGGATCTGGGTGCGGATCCTCAAGATCCCCTACTCCATCCTGTTTGCGGTCATCATGGCCTTCATGCTGCTGGGGGCCTATGCCACGGACAACAGCACATTTGACATCATGACCATGCTGGTATTCGGCATTCTGGGTTACCTTTTAAGGAAGGTGGACATCCCCCTGGCGCCGGCGGTGCTGACGCTGATCCTGGGACCGATGATGGAGAAGAACCTTCGACGCGCCCTGGAGATGTCCCAGGGGGATTTCGGCATTTTCCTGGAAAGCCCCATCGCCATGTTCCTGCTGATCGCCGCGGCGATTTTTCTGATAACACCCATGCTGAAATTTTTGATACCGAACAAAAGAAAAAAAACAGAATAAAATCGACAGATGGGTTTACCCATGACAATAGTAATGCCGGTGAAACGATATAAACTTATTTAAGTTAGAAAAAGTTGAAGGGAGGTGGTTAATAGAAAACGCTGCATCCTGAAGGCGAACAAATGGCTTCCAAGGCATATGCCCTCAGCATTTTGAAAAAGACCCTTTTATTTTTGGGCCTGAGTATTCATTTCCGTAGTCTTCGATGGTATTTGATAAACAAAACATGTTACAAAAGGAGCGTTGGTCATGAATCGTTTAATAGCAAGAATCAAAGAAAAGCAAGTATTCCCAGTCCTAATTGCGATATTGCTGGCGGCAACCCTGGCAATAGCCGGTCTCTCTCCGGTCGCTCACGCGGCCTATCCTGAAAAGGGCAAGACCATCCAGATTATCGTGCCTTTCAGCCCGGGCGGCTCCACCGACGTTCAGACCCGGATCATCGCCGAGTTCATGGCTAAGGATCTTGGCGTCAATATTGAGGTAATCGACAAACCGGGCGCCGGCTCTCAACTGGGCCTCACGCAGCTGGCTACCTCCAAGCCCGACGGCTACACCATCGGGACCACCAACAACCCCACCACCATGGGCGTCTACATGATGCCCAGCCGTAAGGCGACATTTAATCGCAGCAGCTTCGAACCCATCGGACTCTTCGTTTTCGACCCCGAGACCATCGCCGTTAAGTCTGATGGTCCCTACAAGACCTTCAAGGATTTTATCGATGCCGCCAAGGCAAAACCCAGAACCATCAAGGCTACCACCAACGGCATGTTCAGCGACGACCACATGTCGATCGTGGTTGTGCAGAAAGCCATGGGTGTTAAATTTGCCGTCGTGCATTTCGACGGCTCTGCCGAGGAAGTAGTGGCCCTGCTGGGCGGCAAAACCGACGCCGCCTTCATGGGCATGGGCGCCACCCTGGCCCAGACCAAAGCGGGAACCATGCGTCACCTGGCCATCATGGATGAGGTCTCCCCGGTTCCCGGCACACCGAGCCTGAAGGAGCTGGGCATCGACTTTGTCATGGGATCTTCCCGCGGTTTGTCCGCACCGAAAGGCACCCCCCAGGAAGCCATAAAGGCCCTGGAAGCCTCCCTGGGCAGAGCCATGAAGGATCCCACGGTCGTCCAGAAAATCACCGGCATGGGCACCCCCATCAAGTACCTGAAAGCGGCGGATTATGCCAAATTCTGGGAAAATATGGAAAAGCAACTGGCGCCCACCATCGATATGATGCAGGTGGACCAGGGAATCGAAGTTAAAAAGGAAGAAAAGAAATAACGCTGGAGCGCCCTTGAGGGCAAACGCAACCAATAAAAGCCGGGCCTGTGCGAACAGGTCCGGCTTTTATTTTACCGATGTTCGGCCGATCGAAGCGAAACATTGCGACGGTTGAACGGCCGTGTATTCTTAAGAGTTTTTTTACTGCAGAATCTGCGTGGTATTCTTTTTGACAAGTTCCCAGTCGATATCATACCCCAGACCCGGGCCGACCGGTGCATAGACGAACCCCTCTTTATCGATCTCAATATCGCGGACCAGCCCGTATTTATTGGTCACATCCGGAAGCAGCACTTCAAACCAGTCGCAGTTGCTGATCGCCATTGTGGCGTTGAGGTTGGCGACGTTCATCAGGGAGTTCCCGCCGTGATGAATTTCGCACTTCATGCGGAACGCTTCGGCCATATGAGCGATCTTCATCAGGGAGGTGATGCCGGCTTTAACGGAAACATCTCCGCGCAGCATGTCGGTGGCGCCCTGAAGGACCCATTGAGACAGTCCGTAGAGGCCGCCGGGGGCGTACTCCGTTGCCAGAATCGGTATGTCCAGCTTCTGTTTGAGTTTAACGTAATTATAGATGTCATCCATGGGCAAGGGGTCTTCATACCATAAAAAATTGAGTTCTTCTATGGCGCGACCGACCCGCAGCGCGTCTTCATAGCCGTAGGCCCAGACCGAATCCAGCATGAGGGTGTAATCGTCCCCGACGGCCTTGCGCACGGCGCGGCAGATTTCAATATCCTTGGCGGGATGGGAGTGGGGATGAATCTTATAGGCCTGCCACCCCTTTGATTTAAGCTCCAGCGCTTCGTCGGCATAGTCCTGGGGCGTCGGCAGATAAGCGGAGCTGGCATAGGCGGGAACCTTTTCACGGCAGGTTCCCAGGAGCCGGTGAATCGGCTGTTTCATCACTTTGCCGGCGATATCCCACAAGGCAACGTCCAGCGCGCCGATACACCGCAGCGATACCTGCTGATTGTTCCGCCACATCCCCTGCCACAGCCGGCCGATGTCCAGGGGATTCTGCCCCATGATGACGGGTTTAAGATAATGCAGAAGGGCGGGCGCTTCATTGCGGGCGCTGCGGGTTGCCGAACCCAGAAACGCGTGGCCGTCGATCCCTTCATCGGTGCTGATGGTCACGGCCGCTATTTCCCCGCTTCCGTAGCGCGGCGCCAGGCGGCTCCCGGGCCGGAGGCCGGGCGGCACCTTCCAGGCAAATAGGGTCAGGGTGACGTTGCTGATCTTCATGGCTTTCACTCCTCAGATCAAATAGCGGACCGCACTGCATCCCGCAGGGCGTGCGGAGAATCGGCAACAAACGCGCCGGCTTTCTGCAGCGCCTCCATCTTGGCGGCCGCAGTGGTATCCGCGCCGGCGACCACTGCGCCGGCGTGCCCCATTTTTTTGCCAGGCGGCGCGTTCAGCCCGCCGATGAGCGCAAACACCGGCTTGTTGAAATGAGCCTTGATATATTTGGCGGCCTCGATCTCCCCGATTCCGCCGACTTCGCCGATCATAACGATCATTTCTGTTTGATCGTCGTCTTTGAACAGCTTAAGCGCATCCACGAAAGTAAATCCGGGAATTCTATCCCCGCCGATGCCCACGCAGGTGGATTGACCGATCCCGCTTGCACTGAGCATGTTAACCATTTCGTAGGACAGCGTTCCACTGCGGGAAACCACTCCGACTGAACCGGGGGTATAAACCTTATGCGGCATGCCGCCGACCTTGACAACGCCCGGCGATATCAGGCCGGGGGTATTGGGGCCGATAAATATGGAAGCGCTCTTTTTCTGATGCTTTTTAATCTTGAGCACATCATGCACCGGAACCCCTTCGGCCAGGCAAACGATCAGCGGAACTTCGGCTTCAATGGCCTCGACGGCCGCGTTCAAAACAAACGCTTTGGGTACAAAAAATATCGAGGTGTTGCCGTCTGTTTGCGCCAGAGCCTCCCGCGCTGTATTGAAAACAGGAATACCTTCGAAAGTCTGTCCGCCTTTGCCAGGTACGATCCCCGCCACCACCCGAGTCCCATAGTCCATCATGGTTCGGGTCTGGCGCGACCCTTCCCGGCCGGTAATCCCGTGAACGATCAGCCGGGTGTTCTTATCCACCAGTATTGTCATGCGCTCTGAACCTCCCTGGCGATTGTTACCGCCGCGGATACCGCTTCGGACAGATCTCCGGCAAGGGTGACGTTCACCCCGGCAAGGATATCGGGCACTTTTTCCGATGCCGACCCAGCCAGCCGCACCACCAAAGGTACATTGACCCGGTTCTGTTCCAGGTACTTGCGGATGCCCGTCGCCACTTCATCGCAGCGGGTCAGGCCGCCGAATACGTTAAACAGAACCGCCACGACCCGGGGGTCCGACAGGACGATGTCCAATTCGTTCTTTACCCGAAGCTCCTGGGACCGATTGAGCTCCCGTTCACTTCCGTTGATGTCGATGAAATTGGCCGCCCGGCCGCCGCCCTTGCCCACCAGATCTACCGTATACATTCCCAGCCCCGCACCGTGGGAGACGATGCCGATATTTCCATCCAGCCGCACATAGGAAAAGCCGAGAAGGTTGGCTTTGTTTTCGAGCGGGACGTCGGAAGCCAAGCTTTCCAGTTTTTTAAAATCGGCGTGTCGAAACAAGGCATTGTCGTCAATGCTGATTTTGGCATCCAGCGCGACAAGCCTGTCCGCGGAAACCAGGCCCAGCGGATTAATTTCCGCCAGCAGCGCGTCGTTCTGCAGAAAAAAGGAGACGATGTTCCGGCAAAACGGGCGGAAGGCTTCCTTTATAGCATCCGCCACCGGAATATCGCCGAGAAATTGATTGAGCTGGTCTTCCCCGACCCCGTCTCCAGGATCGAAATGCATCTTAAAGATTGTTTCCGGCCGCGTTCGAGACAGCTCCTCGATATCCATTCCACCTTGGGTGCCGAGAATCAAAACGGGGGCGGTGTTCAATTCGTCCAACGTGACGCTTAGATAAAACTCTTTCTGCAGGGGCAGGCGCTGTTCGATCAGCACCTTGCCGATGGGTTTACCCTGCCCCGCCCCGGACAGCATCTTTTCGGTTTGGCGGACGGCTTCATCTTTGCTTTCGGCAGATAGAATCAAGCCTCTCTTGCCGCGCCCCCCCTCCAGGATCTGGGCCTTGACCATGACCGGCAGGCCGATTTCGGCAACGGCTGCGATCGCTTGAGCTGCATTTTCGCACAGGCGGCCTTCGGGAACCGGCAGGGCATGCCGCCGGAGAATGTCCTTGGCCTGATATTCGTATAAGTTCAACCCTTGTCCTCCCCGATCAGTGAAAAACCCAGGTCCAGTGCTTCCGTGTTGACGTCAATGAACCGGGACGGGACCCGTTTTTCGATTACTTTAAGAAGCGAATCACGGGACACCACTCCCAGGAGACCGGCCACTGCGCCCAGTGCGATGATGTTGGCCACGATGTCGTTATTCAGCCGGTTGCGGGCCAGCCGGGTAAAGTCCAGGCTGAAAAACCGGCCCGGATGCTTTTTGGGTTCCGCCCGGACGAAGAGATCGTCTACGATGAGAATCCCCTCAGGCCGCACCCGGCCGGCATACTTGGCATAGGCCTCCTGAGACATGGTCAGCAGAATGTCGGCTTCGTCGATATAGGGAAAATCCACTTCCGCATCCGCGATAATGACGTCGGATCGGCTGGCTCCGCCCCGCGCCTCCGGGCCGTAGGACTGTTTCTGGACCGCGTATAGGTTTTCATGAATCGTGGCCGCTTCACCCAGGATTCTGCCGGCAAGGACCAGCCCCTGGCCCCCAAGGCCGCTTAACCGAATCTCATGCTTCATGGGCGTCAACCCTTTCTTTATTCTTTTGGGTTATCAATTCATGATAACGGGCCGACAGCTCGCCCCGTTTGCCCGTGACAAACTCACCGGTAATGAATTTCCCGGACAGTTTCTCAGGGGGCAGGTCGGCGGCTTTTTTCAGTGAAACGGAATTCTTTTGAAACCATTTCAGCATCTGGGCCGAACTCCCTTTACGGTTCATCCTGCCGTACTGGGTTGTACAGTTCGAAAGGACTTCGATAACGGAGAATCCTTTATTTTTAATGCCCTCGCCGATAAAGTCAACCATCTGGCGGACATGGTAGGCGGTGGTTCGCGCCACATAAGTCGCCCCGGCGGCCATGGCCAACGCGCAGGTGTCGAAGGGCTCTTCGAGGTTGCCGTAAGGTGCCGTGGAGGCCGTATCCGCAGTCGGCGTTGTCGGGGCCACCTGCCCGCCGGTCATGCCGTAAATAAAGTTGTTGACCAGGACGACCGTGATGCCGATATTTCGCCGCGCGGCATGAATGAAATGGTTGCCGCCGATGCCCAGCAGGTCTCCGTCTCCGGAAAATACGATCAGGTGCATCCCGGGCCGGGCCAGTTTAATGCCTGTGGCGACGGGAAGCGTCCGGCCGTGGGGGGTCTGAAGGGAATCGTAATCGACATAGGCATGGGCGCGCCCGGTACAGCCGATGCCGGTAATGACCGCAAATTCTTTCTCGGGAATTTTCGATTCCACCATCGCGCGGATCATACCGCCCATAGCGATCGCTGTACCGCATCCGGGGCACCAGATCCGTTTGGCGGTCTTACTCAGATGTTTCCGGATTTCTGAGGCCGGAACCACTTTATGTAAAGCGCTCATGACTTGTTCAGCTCCACAATTGCGTCAAAGATCTCGTTGATCGTAATCAGGGTGCCGTCAACCTTGTTCAAACCGACAACCGGCGCCCGGCCTTTACAGGCCCGCTCCACCTCTCCGATGATCTGGCCCAGGTTCAGTTCGGGAACGAGCACGCCTTTGGCCCTGCCGATCGCCCGGTTGAGCGGGGCATACGGAAACGGCCATAAGGTGGTAATTTTGAATACCCCGGCCCGGATTCCTTTTTCCCTGGCCCGGGCGCAGGCACAAAGCGCCGTGCGCACGTTCGAGCCGTGGGCAAGGACCACGACGTCCGCTTCGCCGGCCCCCATGTCTTCAAACATGTGAATATCCGCAAGATTGGCCGTGATTTTACTTTCCTGGCGCCGCATCAGTCTATCCTGGACATCGGGAACCGCGCCCGGATCACCGCGCTCGTTTCGCGTGAGCCGGCAATACCCTTTCACGCGGTATCCGTCGCCGATGCATGCCATAGGGGGCGCCTGGCCCATATCCGCTTTAAGCGGTTCGAACTGTTCGGGCGGAAGGTCTGGTTTGCGGCGATTGACGATTTCCATTGATTCGGTTGGCCGTATTTCAGTCGTTTCCCGCAGATGGCCGATGGATTCATCCGACAGCAGGATGACCGGTATTCGGTACTTTTCTGAAAAGTTCACCGCCTTGATGGTCAGGTAATACATTTCCGGGACCGTGGCGGCGGAAAGCACAATAACCGGATGATCGCCCTGGGTGCCCCAGCGGGCCTGCATCACATCGCCCTGGGCCGGCACGGTGGCCGCCCCCCCGCCCGGTCCCCCGCGCATGATATTCACCACGACGCAGGGAATTTCGACCACCGCCGAATAGCTGATAAATTCCTGCATCAGGGAAAAGCCGGGTCCGCTGGTGGCGGTCATGGCCTTGACCCCGGCCGCGGAAGCCCCGATCACGGCGCCGATTCCGGCCAACTCGTCTTCCATCTGGATAAACTGGCCGCCCACCCTGGGCAGTTCACGCGCCATGTATTCAGCGATTTCCGTCGAAGGCGTGATGGGATAACCGGCAAAAAACCGGACCCCGGCGGCAATGGCGCCGGCGGCGCAGGCTTCATTACCCAACATGAAGAATCGTTTTGTTTTGCTAGCCATAATGACTCATTCCTCCGGTCGAACGACTTCGATAGCGTACTCCGGGCAATGGAGTTCGCAGGACAGGCACTGGGTGCACTCATCCGGACGCACAACCTCCGGCGTGCCGATGTCATCCGTGCCGAACACTTCCTTGGGGCATAATTCAACGCATATGCCGCACCGCTTGCACAGCTTGGTCAGTATTTGCACCTTGGGGGTTGCCACTCTATTCACCTTCTCCACCTGATTAGGTTAGGTTCGCTATTGGGTATGCTAATCTGAGTATCTGTACAGTTGTCTATGATAATATACAAAGTATGTCAAGCAAAATTTTTTATCGGGTATCAGAACCGGTTGCAATAATAATGATTGGTTTTTTCCGGCTTGACGTTCGCCGGGCGCAGGATCTTTCTCGGCGACAGCAGGGAGCTTCCGTCTTCCGGAAATTTAATATTAATTCGGGGTTACAGGTCCGAAATTTAATTTTTCTTCTTGACTTCAACAACAATTGTATATATAAATATACAACTTATTGCACTTTAATCTGGTGCATGCTCGCTGCGAATTCGAAAATGGACCGTTTTCTCCGGGTTCTAAAGATATATCGCCCTGTCGGGGTATAGCAGAAATTTGATGATCGATTAAGAAATTTACCTTAATTCACTCATAAAAAAACAAGCTGAGGCCTGTCATCGGCTTAAAGGAGGATTTACATGAACGGGGGTGAAGTCGTTGTCAAAACCATGATCTCGCGCGGGATCGACACCGTCTTTTTTGTACCGGGCGAGACCAATACCACAATCTTTGAGGCCTTGAGCCGCCACCAAAAAGAGATCCGTTCGGTACCGACCCGGCTTGAATCCGCGGCGGTCTTCGCCGCAGACGCCTACGCGGCTATCCGCAAGCGGCCGGCCTGCGTACTCTGCAGCCGCGCCCCCGGCGCCACCAACTCTTCAATCGGCATTCACAACGCCAAACAAGCCTCGCGGCCGGTGGTATTGATCATCGCCAGTATCCCGCGGCAGTTTATGGGCCGTGAAGCGTTCCAGGAAATTAATTTCCTGCAGATGTACGCCCCGATCGCCAAGGCGGTGTTCGATGTCAGCTCCTTTAACGAAGTCGGCCCGGTCCTGGCCCGGGCGCTTGATCTGTCGGTTTCCGGCCGGCCCGGTCCAGTGGTCGTCGCCATTTCAAAGAGCATCCTCGACGGCGAAACCGGGGATCCCGCAATCCCGAAGGCTTCGGCGCCGGTTCGGCTCGGAGCGGACCCGGAGGCTGCCAGGGAGGCCGCCCGGATGATCGCTGCGTCCCAGCGGCCGATCATCGTCGCCGGTGAAATCGTAAATTTTGAAGATGCCAGCAAAGAGCTCGAGCGTTTTGCCGATGTTACCGGCGCCGGCGTAATGACCGCCTTTCGTCAGCAGGACCTCTTCCGCGCCGACCACCCCGCAAATTTCGGCCAGCTGACGTTTAAACGTCCGCCTTACCAGCATGAAGCCTTGAAACAGGCCGACTTGTTTATCGCTGTCGGCACCCGGCTTGACAGCACCACCACCGCCAACTACGCAATGTTTCGAAACGACCAGAAGCTGATCATGATCTACCCGGAACCGGCGGAATTTTCACAGTGGCAGCCGGATGTCGCCCTGTGTTCGCATACGGCTCCGGCGATGCAGGCTATTGCCGCCGCGCTGTCGACCAAGCCGTCCGCCGAACGTTTGGCCTGGCGTGATAACCTGCACCGGCAGGAGGTGGAATACGGCACCCCCGGCGATATTGAAAGCCGGGGCGAGCTTAACCTGATCAAGGTTATCAAACACTTTAATTCCGTTGTGCCAAACGACGCAATTATGGTATCGGATGTCGGCATCAGTGTCCGCATGGTTGCGCAATATTACCGCTACAATCGACCTAATACACAGCTGGGGGGCATCAGCGGTTCGATGGGGTATGGAGTTCCCGGCGGTTTCGGCGCCCAGCTCGCCAACCCGAAAGCGCTCGTATTTGTCTGGGTTGGTGACGGCAGCTTCCTCATGACAGGCAACGAATGTGCCGCCATCGTACAGGAAAAATTGCCGGTAAAGCTGATGGTCCTTGATAACAACTACTGGGGATCGATCTTTACGAATCAACGCAAACGATTCCCAGGCTGGGATTTCGGTGCGCGCCTGCAGAGTCCGGACTTTGCCGCCCTCGGCCGCGGGTACGGGATGCCGGCATGGACGGTCCGCAAAACCGATGAATTCCCTGCGGCGCTCGCTGGTATGATGAACACCGCCGGACCGGCGATGATCCATATGCTGCTGGACCCGCTGGACGCCCTGGCCTTTTTCAACAGCCCACGCTGAAACAACGTAAAAAAACTCGACCTGGACCCCTTGGCGGAGGTACCGCCACGGGAAGGCGCGGGGGACCTGAATATTATTTGGAGAGATGATTATGAATCAAGAAAACGCAAAAGATTATGATGTCCTTGTGATAGGCGGGGGCAATGCGGCGCTCTGCGCAGCAATCACCGCACGGGAACAAGGGGCGAGCGTTTTGCTGCTGGAATGCGCCCCCAAACACTTCCGGGGGGGGAACAGCCGTCACACACGCAACATGCGCCTGGCCCATGAGACCCAAATTGACCCCTACACCGGCGCCTATCCGGCAGAGGAAATGTGGAACAACTACATCAAGGCCACGGGCGGCGCGACCGATCTGGAACTGGCAAAACAGGTCATTTACAACTCCGCCTCCGTTCTGGAATGGATGAAGGACCACGGCGTCCGGTTTCAGCCTGCCATAACAGGGACCCTGCATTTAAGCCGAACCAACGCGTGGTTCATGGGCGGCGGCAAAGCGATGATCAACACATTGTATCGCAGCGCCGAGAAACTGGGCGTTCATATCCGTTACAACGCCGAAGTCGTCGGCCTGGATGTTCAGGACGGCCACTTCCGCAGCGCCTCGGTTCTAGTGGACGGCCAGGCAACCGAAAAGGTTGCCGCCAAAGCCGTTGTGGTAGGGGCCGGCGGATTTCAATCGAATCTGGAGTGGCTGAGAAAAGCCTGGGGTCCCGTATCCGACAATTTTCTGATTCGCGGAACGCCCTATGACACCGGCACACTGCTCAAGATCCTGCTGGATCATGGTGCGCAACCCATCGGAGATCCCACCCAGGCCCACATGGTCCCCATCGATGCGCGCTCGCCGAAATTCGACGGCGGGATCGTCACCCGTCTGGATTGCGTGATCCTTGGAATCGTCGTGAACAAGGACGGCGAACGTTTTTATGATGAAGGTGAAGACTTCTGGGGCATGCGATACGCCATCTGGGGGCGTCTGATTGCCCAGCAGAAAGACCAAATCTCGTATGTGTTTATCGATTCCAAGACCTTCGACCGGTTTATGCCTTCGGTTTTTCCGCCGATCAAAGGGCAAACAATCGCCGAAGTGGCGGAACAGTTTAATTTGCCGGTCGCTAAGGTAGAAGCCACAATCGCCACTTTTAACAAGGCTGTCCAGCCCGGGAATTTTGATCACACCGTCTTCGACGACTGTAAAACCAGCGGGCTGACGCCGCCAAAGACCCATTGGGCTCTGCGGATCGACGATCCGCCTTTCTATGGCTACCCCCTTCGGCCGGGGCTCACCTTTACCTATTTCGGCCTGACGGTGGACAAACGGGCGGCGGTAATAATGAAAGGCGGGAAACCGGCCAAGAACATTTATGCAACCGGAGAAATCATGGCGGGCAACATCCTGCCGAAAGGATATATCGGCGGGGTCGGTCTGGTAATCGGTAACATCTTCGGGCGAACAGCCGGGGCCGAAGCGGCCGGATTTGCGAAAAACAGCGGCGCCCTGCAGCAGAATTCAACTGTAAAGGAGGGACGTAGCAATGGCGGAAAATAATCTGTTAAGCAAAGGTCAGGACATGATGAGGATCTGCAATTCCTGCCGCTATTGTGAAGGCTTTTGTGCCGTCTGGCGCGCGATGGAATACCGCCGCGATTTTCCCGAGGGCGATCTCAGCTATCTGGCGAACCTGTGCCACGACTGCAGCGAGTGCTATTACGCCTGTCAGTATGCGCCGCCGCACGAATGGGAGATCAACCCGCCGCTGACGTTTGCCAGGATTCGCGGCCGGTCTTACGAGCGACACGCTTGGCCGAAAGCGCTGGCCTCTGCTTACCGGGCCAACGGCCTGGTGGTTTCACTGGTTTCAGCGCTGGCACTCATCGTTTTCCTGTTCGGTGTTGTTCTGGTTCAGGGAGGCAGCGCGCTGAAGACAGCGGTTCCCGGCGGCAATTTTTACCAGGTGACGTCTCATGAAACCCTGATCATCACTTTCGGAATAGTGGGCTTATTCAGCGCACTGGCCGTCGTGATCGGCCTGCTCCGCTTCTGCCGCGACATCGGTGAGCAGGTATCGGGCCTGTTGAAGCCCTCCGTTCTCGCAACCGCCCTCAAGGAAGCGCTGCGTCTTGAGTATCTGGACGGCAACGGCTGGGGGTGTACCTATCCGGGCGATGAGAGCTCGCAGCTTCGGCGATGGTTTCATCATTTGACCTTTTACGGGTTTCTGCTCTGCTTTGCGGCCACAACGCTCGGCGCCGTTTACCACTACGTGTTTGGATGGCATGCCCCTCATGGATTCATGAGCCTGCCGGTCGTGCTTGGTGCCCTGGGCGGCGTCGGCCTGCTGATCGGCCCGATCGGCCTGTTGTCCCTGAAGCCGCGCCGCAATCGCGACATCACGGATGAAATGCAGTCTGGAACCGACACCGCCTTTCTCTTGCTGCTGCTGCTGACCAGCGCCTCCGGCCTGCTGCTGCTGCTGTTGCGCGAAACGACGGCCATGGGCCTGCTGCTGGTGATTCATCTGGGGCTTGTTATGGCGCTGTTTCTGACCTTCCCTTACGGCAAGTTCGTTCATGGTATATACCGCTTTGCGGCAATTGCCAAGTACGCCCGGGAAAGAGAGCTTAAGCAAACCCTGGGCGTCTGACAAGAAGATAAAGGTGTATCAGACTGGAAGTTATCTCAAAAAAAATTGTACGCTCTGAATGAGCGGTCGGAGAATTTTATTTCAAATGTCCGTGGAATGGGCCGTCGACACTTCACCGCCTGCCGGCGGTCCGGCCCCCCGGCTCCTGAATTTTTTTAGATAGCTTCTACGCTGTCCGTTCGGTGCGCCGGACATTCAAAGAATTATATGTCTTGGGAGAATTGAAATGTTTACACTCGGTTTCATAGGATTTGGCGAGGCCGCCTTCAATATTGCAAATGGCCTCAGGGGCGAAGGCCTCACCGGCATCATTGCATATGACAAATACTGGAATAGCGCGCCGCGTTCGGAGCTGATCTGCAAACGCGCCGACGAAGCGGGAGTCGGACTGATGCCGAATCTGCAGGCGCTGGTTGACAAAAGCGATATCATCGTGTCGGCCGTAAGCGCCGACATGGCCGTTCCGCTGGCGCAGGCCACAAAGCCTTTTTTAAAGGAAGGCAAGATTTACGCGGATATCAACGCGGCCTCCCCCATGACAAAGGAAGAGGCCGATGCGATTGTTTCTCCAGCGGCCCTCTTCGTAGATTGTGCGGTCATGGGGCCGGTCCCGACCTATAAACACAAGGTGCCCATATCTGTTTCGGGAAAAGGCGCCGGGATTTTCTTTGAAAAGATGTCTCCCTACGGGATGAACATTACCCTGATGGACGCTCCCGCGGGGAGCGCATCGGCCTCCAAGATGTTCCGAAGCATTTTTATGAAGGGGGCCGTAGCCCTTCTTCTGGAAATGCTGGTGGCGGCTCAAAAATATCAGGTGGCGGACGACGTTCTGATGTCCGTGAAAGAGACGCTTACGGGCGCACCCTTTGCGGACGTGATCAACAGTCTGGTCTGCCGGGGCGTCATTCACTCCGAACGGCGCGAACACGAAATGGACGAGGTGATCGCCACCCTGGAGACGATCGCTGTCGACGCCATCATGTCACGGGCCACCAAGGCCAAGCTGCGATGGTGCACGCAACTGGGCCTGAAAGAATATTTCAAGGGTGTCCCGCCCAAGGATTTTCACGAAATTTTTCCCGCCCTTGAAGAGAAGGATGCTTAAACATGGGCCGGAATTTAATAGAAAAACTGATCGCTTCCCATCTGGTCTCAGGAGAGATGCAGCCCGGAAGTGAAATCAGCATCCGGATAGACCAGACCCTCACCCAGGACGCGCTCGGAACCATGGCCTATCTTCAATTTGAAGCCATGGGCGTGGCTGAAGTTAAAACAAAGCTGTCCGTTTCGTATGTGGACCACCTGACGTTGCAGGAAGGTTTTGAAAATGCGGACGATCATAAATATTTGCGCACGGTTGCGGCAAAATACGGTATTCTGTTTTCAAAGCCGGGAAACGGTATTTGCCACCAACTTCACCTGGAGCGGTTGACCCGCCCGGGTTGGACATTGCTTGGCGGCGACAGCCACACGCCCACGGCAGGCGCGGTGGGGATGCTTGCAATCGGCGCCGGCGGCCTGGATGTTGCCGTGGCAATGGCGGGCGGTGCTTTCTTTCTGATTTATCCCAAGGTCGTTCGGGTAAACCTGCGGGGGGGGCTGCGGCCCTGGGTGACGGCGAAAGACATCATCCTTGAACTGCTGAAAACCTTGACCACCAAAGGCAACGTCGGGACCGTCATCGAATACGGCGGCCCGGGCACGCTGAACCTTTCAGTCCCCGAAAGAGCGACGATTACGAACATGGGGGCAGAGTTGGGGATAACCACTTCGCTGTTTCCCAGCGACGGCGTCACCCGCGATTTTTTTCAGAGACAGGGGCGCGCAGATGACTGGGCGGAGCTGTTACCCGATGCGGATGCCCGCTATGACCGCACCATCGATCTTGACCTCGGCGCCATTGAACCGAATATCGCCCTCCCGCATTCGCCCGATAATGTGAAAAAGATACGTGAGGCCGGTGAGATACCGGTGGATCAGGTGCTGATCGGCAGCTGCACGAACTCATCGTTCAAGGACCTGATGAAGGTCGCTGCGCTCCTGAAGGGCAGAAAAATTCACACCGGCGTCAGCTTCGGCGTTGCCCCGGGTACCCGGCAGGTTCTGCGAATGATCGCTGCAAATGGCGCGCTGACGGACATTGTCGACGCCGGCGCACGCATTTTGGAGTCTGCCTGCGGCTTTTGCGTCGGATACGGTCAATCGCCCCACAGCGGAGCGGTTTCCGTTCGGACCAGCAACCGCAACTTTGAAGGACGCAGCGGCACCAAGGACGCCCGGGTTTATCTCGTAAGCCCCGAAAGCGCGGTTGCCGCCGCCCTGACGGGAAAAATCACCGATCCCCGCAATCTGGGAATTGATTATCCCGTCATTGAAGAGCCGCAGCAGTATTACATTGAAGACAGCATGTTTATTCCTCCGTCCGGTTCGGGGGAAGTGTTCCGGGGGCCGAATATCGGCGATCCGCCCAGAAACACGGCGATGCCCCACAGCTTAAAGGCGGTTGTGACCATTAAACTGGGAGATAAAATTTCAACCGATCATATTATTCCCGCCGGTTCGGTCAGCCGCTTTCGTTCAAATATTCAAAAATCGAGCGCGTTTGTCTTTAAAAATTTAGACGCCGATTTTGCCCGAACCTGCGAAAGCGTAAAATCACGCGGGATATCGGCTGTCATCGTGGCGGGGTTAAGCTACGGCCAGGGTTCCTCCCGTGAACATGCGGCCGTGTGTCCCATGTATCTGGGCGTTCGCGCCGTCATTGCCAAGAGCATTGAACGCATTCACATGGCCAATCTGATCAACTTCGGAATCGTCCCGCTGATATTCGAGCATGCGGACGATTATGAGCGTATTGAAACCGGGGATGAGATGGAGATTGCCGACCCCCATAACGATTTGCGGAAATCCGAACTGATTCTCGTCAACAGGACCAAGCAGAATAAGTTTAAAGTCCGTCACACCCTCACGCCGAGGCAGGTTGAAATTGTACTGCACGGCGGATTGCTCAATTATACCGGGAAAACCCAATAAGGAGCGTCATGGAACCGATTCTTCCTGTTTACCACCAGATACGGCGCACCATCAAACATTGGATCCTCGACAAGAACTATTGCCCCAATGATAGAATCCCGCCGGAGCAGGAGTTGGCCTCCCAGTTCAATGTAAACCGGATGACCGTGCGCCAGGCCTTGTCGTCTCTGGTCAAGGAAGGGCTGTTGATCCGCAAGCGCGGCGAGGGCACCTTTGTTACCGATAATGAGGAATTGATCCGGGGGCTGTACCTCAAACACATCAGCATGACCAATGAACTTTTCCTGCCTCTGGTCAAAGCGAAAACGCTGTCCGTTGTGAAAACGGAAATCGCACCCAGCCCCTTGATCCGGGAAAAACTCGAACTGGGCAATGACGACCGGTATGTGATCAGAATCAAAAGGGACCGGCTGGTGCCGGAAGGTTCCCGGGCATTTACCACCAACTACCTGCCGCTCGAAATCGGAAGGCGGCTGGAGGAAACGGATCTTTTGCAGCGCCCGCTGTCGAAAATCATGGAAGATGATTTGAAAATCAAATTCATTGAGGCGTATCAGACCATCGAAGCGTCTTTTGCCGACAAGGAAGCGGCGGAACATCTGGGAGTCCCGGTCGGTGTTCCGACACTTGTTACGGAAAGGATCATGTACGCTGAAAAGGGCAAGCCGGTTGAACTCGTCAATACGATTTACGCCGCCGGCCAATATAAATGCTGCTTTCAATTAAAAAAGGTCAAGAGGAAAACTTCTTTCGACTGGATATGCCAGATTACCGGATAATGCCGTCGAAGGGTTCGAAAAACAACCATAAAACTATTCCATGGATTCATGGGTGTCACAGGAGGAAAATTACGGATGGAAATTCTTGATTGTACATTGAGGGATGGAAGCCATGCGCTCAAGGAGCCCTTTTCAACGGACGCGGCGGCGATGATCATCGCCGCGCTTCTGCAGTCGGGCGTAAAGGTGATTGAATTCGGCAAGCCCTCGGGGATCGGCTCCCCAAAGGGCAGCGTCAGCGACGAGGCCTACCTTGAAGCAGCCCTGCCCTATGCCGGGCGGGGCGAATTGGGAATGTTTTGCAATCCCAAATTTTTCGGAGAAAAGGAATATGAAATTGCCCGCCGCTATCGCATCGGCTTTCTGAGAGTGGGCACCAACGCCGGCACCGTCGAACCAGCGGAACCGGTAATCGCCAAGATCCGCCAGGCGGGAATCAAGGCGCGATTCAGCCTGGTGCAGGCCCATTCCGTCTCGCCGGAAAAGCTTGCCGAAAACGCCCGCAAGGTTGCCGGATACGGCGCCCAGTGCGTTACGATCATGGATTCCACCGGCACCATGATGCCCGCGCAGGTAAAGGAATATGTAGCGTCCCTGGTAAAAGCCGTCGATATTCCGGTGGGTTTTCATGGACACAACAATCTCGGTTTCTCGGTCGCAAACGCCATGGCAGCGCTGGATGCGGGGGCCAGTTCTATCGACGGCGCCCTGGGGGGGCTCGCCCGCAGCGCCGGCAATGCGCCTACGGAAATGCTCTGCGCCGTTTTGGAAAAACAGGGCCGGCCCACGGGAATCGACTGGTACCGGCTGTTAAGCTTCATCGATGAAAAATTTTCGATTATCGTTCCCGACCTGAAAGGAATCCCCCCCCTTGATATTATCTTTGGATACGCGGGCTTTCACTCGAGAAATCTTGCCATGGCCGAAGCGGTTGCCCGTCGGGAGAGAGTCAACCTCTACCGGCTGATTGTCGAAGTCATGCGCTATGGGCTATCGAATCCGGATGATGCCGCCTTTAACAAAGCGGCCCAGGAATTAACAAAATAAATGCCAAACAAGGAGGAGGCCTATCCGCACGCTTCGGCCCCCGGTTTGGTATATCTATAAGGAGTTTTTATGCCGGCAACTTATGCAGTACACCGCGCCCAGATTGAAGCGATCCTGCGCAGCTGGGGCATGCCCAAGGCCGAGGCTGAACTTACGGCGGAGGTGATGGCCTGGACCGATCTACACGGGATCGACAGCCACGGCATTTCGATGCTTACGGTTTATCACGAACGCTGGAAGAATGGACGGCTGAATCTTAAGGCCCAGCCCAAGATCATCAGGGAAACCCCGGTCTCCGCCTTGATCAACGGGAATGCCGGGCTGGGACATCCGACCGCGCGCTTTGCCATGAGCACGGCCATAGCCAAGGCCAAAACGGTCGGCATGGCCATTTCATCCGTTCGCAACTCGGCCCACTTCGGCGCCTGCGGCTATTACGCGAAGATGGCTACCGATGCCGGACTGATCGGCATGGTGACGACCAGTGCGTCCTACAAACAGGTAGCGCCTGCGGGGGGCAGGGAGGCGCGTTTCGGCACCGATCCGCTGGCTTTTGGCGCACCCGGTCCTGACGGAAAACCGTTCCTTCTGGACATGGCGACCACGACTACGGCGGCAGGCAAAATACGCAACCGCCAAAATGAAGGGCTGCCCACCCCTCCCGGCTGGCTGCTGACCAAAGAAGGACTGCCCAGCACGGACCCTCTGGAGGCCAAGGAGAAAGGCGGATTCATAACCTCGTTGGGCGGCACGCTGGAGGGCGGCAGCTACAAGGGTTACGGCCTGGCGGCCATGGTGAATATTCTCAGCGCCTGCCTGTCGGGGTCGACCCTGATCACTTCGCCGATGCACATGAAGCAGCCCTTCGGCATGGATATCGGGCATTTCTTCATGGCGATCGATCCCGGTCTGTTCCGCGATCCCGCGGAATTTCGAGCGGATGTTACCAGCTTCTGTGACGCGCTGCGTTCAGCCAAACCGGTAAACCCTGCCAATCCAGTGATGGTGGCGGGCGATCCGGAGTGGCGCTGCGCCGCCCAGCGGTCGATCACCGGAATCCCGGTCGGCGAAGGCCTGCTCAAAAAACTGCGCGCGATCGCAGACGAGCACAACGCCCCCTGGATGCTGGACTGATGTTATTGCATCGCCATTTACGCGGATTTCTTTTTTCCCCTTGGTCAATTCATATCAGAGGAGGCTTCCATGCAGGAATTTGAAAAAGTGATGCATCGCAGACAAATCTCAAAAATCCTGGATGCGTTAAAGAAAAAAAAATACGACCCCTATTTTTTTGAAACCCGGAAAGAGGCCCGCGATTTCATACCCACCCTGATACTGCCCGAAGAAACGGTGGGTGTTGGAGGGTCCGTGACCCTGCGCAACGAGCTGGGGGTTGTGGAGCTGTTGAAAGCACGGGGGAACACCGTTTATGATCATTGGGATACGGGCCAGGACAAAAAGAAACGGGCGGAGATCAAGGCAAAGCATCGGGGGGCGGATGTTTTTTTAAGCAGCCTGAATGCCATTACCGTGGATGGCGTGATAGTGAACCTGGACGGCGGAGGCAACCGGGTCGGCGCGCTTTGCTCCGGACCCGGGAAAGTCATCGTGGTGGCCGGTACCAATAAAATCGTCGATTCGTTGGACCAGGCAGTTCACCGGACCCGGAATCATGCCGCCATACTCAATGCTATTTCAAAAGAGCGCAAGCTTCCCTGTGTGGAAACCGGAATATGCAGTGACTGTAGCGCCCCTGAAAGGATGTGCGCCGCCCTGTTGATCCTTTTAAAGAGACCAAACGATATCGCTAAGTTTACGGTGGTTCTCATCAATGAGGAACTGGGATTCTGATCCTCACCCGGTTTCGGTTCTGTTAAAGTTAACCTGGAGACATTGATCCTGCTGTATAATTGTGCTATTATAAAAACCTGAGTTTGAGATGTCTGTCACAACCCGCTGGCGAGGGAGGATGCAAATGTCAAAATCAAGAGACACTAAAAAAGACGTCAAAAAGAAACCGTCCAAATCGTTGAAGGAAAAACGCAAGGAAAAACAGGAGAAAAAGAAGGGGCTTCTAGAATAAGCGTCAATCCAGTACCGCGACGGCTTCAACCTCTATTAAATATTCCGGCATTGCCAGGCTTTGAACAACCAGAAAGGTATGGGGCGGAAACGGTTCCGTGAAGAACTCCTGACGGACATTTCTAAACGCCTCCCGGTAATTGAAATGCGTCAGGAACGTGGTCATCTTGACGATATGCTGCAGGCTTCCGCCGGCTTCCTCCAGGATATTCTTCAGATTGGTGAATACCTGGCGGGCCTGGATTTCAAAATCCCCAAGACCGACGAGTTTTCCGCACCCGTCTTTGGCAACCTGCCCGGCGATATAAAGGGTCTTTCCTGCTTTGGCGACATGCGAGTACCCTTCGGTGGGGTGCACGCTTTTCAGCTTTAAGATTTCATGCGCCATGGTTGTTTCCTCCCGGATCCTTATGGCATTCAACAGCGAAACAGCCCCTTATTAAGATAGTTGATGTTATACTGATCCTTCTCTTAAATCAACAGGTTTAGGGAAGATCAAAATGAACCCTTGACTTGCGGCAACGATTTTCATATCTTCTGCGTGAGTGATTCCGTAAATTTTAAAAAACGTATAAGCATCATCAACATTCCCTTTTCTTTTTCGCATCTTCGTATTGCCATTTTTCCCAGCTGACGGCGTTAATCCAACGGATTGGATTAACTTCTGGAACGGAACGCTTCCGTGCTTTCGACCCTTTAACCCCTTTAATCGGCACTATCCACCCGCGGAGACCCCCTATGAAAAACAATCTTGAAGACAATAAGAAATCTCCCCGCAAAGGGCAAGGAATTACCCGGCGCCGCTTTCTCAAAACCGCCGGCAGCGTTCGGGCTGCCCCGGCGGGACCCGAAGCGGTCGTGGAAGCCGTAAGCAAAGGTTACGGTCCCCTGTATGCGCCCCCTGACCGTTACGCCACGCCGCAACAGGCAGATACGATCATCGTCGCCGGGGGAATGCGCCTTGTGTGACCTGTTCAATGGAACTTGAACCGGATCGCTGCCGCGCGGTCGTGCTTCGATAGAATAGTCACGGCTCCCACGGACGCTATTCCCGGGCGACCGCCGGCAGACAATTAGGTGGCAACGACTCGCCCCATGGGCTTTCGCAATGAATTCCCCGGTTCCTAAAATAATTGAATTTTTTTTCAACTTCATATATGGTAGTATTTATCTGAAAAATTAATCTCGCATCATCTCATCAGGAGCAGGGCATGTCGGTCATCACGATTTCCAGAGGATCATTCAGCCACGGACAGGAAGTAGCGGAACGCGCTGCTAAAAGATTGGGATATGGTTGCATCTCGCGCGAGATTCTGATCGCGGCTTCCAGAGATTTTAATATTCCCGAAATCAAGCTGTTTCAAGCCATTCACGATGCTCCCACTTTCATGGACCGCATCCTGCTGCGCAAAGAAAAATACGTCGCCTATATCCAGGCGGCCGTTCTGAATAATCTAAAAAAAGACAATGTGGCCTATCATGGGTTCGCCGGCCATTTTTTTGTTAAAGACATTCCGCACGTTCTCAAGGTGCGCATCATTGCGGATATGGAAGAACGCATTCGAATCGTGATGGAAAAAAACAGCCTCTCCCGTGACGCGGCTACCTCTTATATTCACAGGCTCGATGAGCAGCGCCGCAAATGGAGCCAGCAGCTGTACGGCATTGAAACCGCCGACCCCAGCTTGTACGATCTGGTTATCCATATCGATAGAATTACCGTGGACGATGCCGTGGATATCATCTGCCATAAAATCAGCCTGCCTCATTTTCGGACAACCCCGGAATCGCGGCAGCAGATAGAAGATCTCAGCCTGTCCGCTGAGGTCAAAGCCGCCCTGATCGATATGAAACCGGATATCGAAGTTACGGCGCAGCAGGGAGCGGTTCGGGTTTCGGCCAGTGCGTCGCCGGCTCAAAAATCCAAATTGGAGAAAGAGATGCGCAAAGTCGCTGAAACGATACCCGGCATTGGAAAACTTGAAATCAACTTGCTGTCCGTTGCACCTTACAGCATCGATTAACCGGTTAGCGTGGTGTCTTTATTTCACATTTAACTGTCGAACGCGCCCGATGAAAATACTGATTGCCGAAGATGATGCCATCACCTTGAAAATGCTGGAACGGAAATTGAACAGCTGGGGCTATGAGGTTGTTTCCGTTGCGGACGGCAATGCGGCTTGGGAAACGCTGCAGCAGGACGATGCGCCAAATCTGCTCCTGCTGGACTGGATGATGCCGGGAATGGACGGGATTGAAATTTGCCGCAAATTACAACGGCAGCCGAAAGACGCCCCAACGTATATCATACTCCTGACCGCCCGGGATAATGAAGATGATATCGTAGCCGGCCTTGATGCCGGTGCCGACGACTATATTACCAAACCTTTTGGGAACAACGAATTGCGTTCAAGGGTCAATGTGGGCCGACGGATCATCGCACTGCAACACGAGCTTCTGGAAAAAGAAAAGCTCCAGACCGTCTTTGAAACAACCGGCGCCGTCTGCCATGAAATGAACCAACCGCTGCAGGTGGTATCGGGGGTGGTTGAACTCCTGATGATGGATACGAAAAGCAACGATCCGCACTATGAAAAATTTAAGACCCTCATGGAACAAACCGAACGGATGGGTGAAATAACCAACAAGCTCATGAAAATTACCCGGTATGAAACCAGAAAATACCTTAAAACCCGGATCGTCGATATCGATAAATCATCCAGAAAGACAACGTAGGCAGCCCCCCGTATGCACAGAAAATTGTACACCTGCACACAAAAGTGTGCAAAATCTTAAGGAATCTCACTCAGAAAACCGGCAGCGGCGATCACTTTTTTTATTGGGCTAAACAACGATATTCCAATAATATCTTTATGTTGATTTATCTGCAGTTACGTCCGCATGTTTTTTACTTGTCATTTCGGACTCTGGCACATATTTTGTATCTTTTTTATATGCAGCTTTCGTGCTGTAGGGATGGCGCTGCTTATTTTGCTGCCCTATCGCACGGTGTCTTTTGCGGATCAGTTTTCAAGGAGGTTGCGACAAGCACATGAAAGTTTACGGCAACAGTAAAAGAATAACACCAGACACCCAGGCTGGAAATTCGGAAACCGCTTATAAGGACTTTTCAAATTCCCAGGATACCTTCTCGGAAGACCATCCAGGCGTTCCCGTCAAGCGGCCCGTAAGAAGCATCCTGTTTGCTGACGATGAAGAACCGGTTCGCCGCTTGTTCAAGGAAGCCCTGGAAAGATTTGGATATCAGGTGCGGCTCGCGACAAACGGGAATGAAGCGATAGCGCTTTTTCTGGAGAATCCCGCCGATCTCATCATTACGGATATTTTCATGCCGGAAAAAGACGGACACACCTTGATTCTGGAAATCAAGCGGGATTTTCCGGAAGTTCCCATTTTTGCCATCACCGGAAAGAAATTTTATGACACCCAGATGGAACTGGATATCGCCAGGACACTCGGCGCCATCAAGGTGTTTACCAAGCCCTGTAAATTAAGCCAGCTGATAACCGCCATTAAAGAGCTTTCGGTTTAACCGAAACGATATTCTGAAGCCCCCGTCAAGCGGCGATCCATTTTGTTCCTCCCTTTAACGCCCCTTTTGCCGATATCTCCGCCGCGAACTTGACATTGTCGTTTTAAAAGGTAATAAAGCCCCATCGGCAAGCGTCGCAGGGTAATAAACGATTGAAGACTCACCGTTGAAGATTTCGAAAATCACCGGATGCTTCTGTTTTGAACTTCATTTTTTGCATTCAACCATAACCCGTTTTGAAGAGGACAATTTTGACTGCCGGCAACAACCTAACGGAAATCAAAGCCTATGGAATCCGCCTGCTGCTTTCACGTCATCCCGAAGTCAGAAAGCTGAAAAGACAGCACACGCCCTCTGTTCATGGAAATAAGTTCTGGAGCACGAGCTGGCTGCTGATCGACCATATCCGAAAAACCCGCATAAAATCCGCATGCAACATTCTTGAAATCGGCTGCGGCTGGGGATTGACCGGCATCTATTGCGCAAAAAAATACGGCGCCGAGGTAACCGCCGTGGATATCGATCCGGATATCTTCCCCTATCTGAACCTGCATGCCCGGGTAAACAAAGTTGACGTCAGGTTTTTAAATAAAGGCTTTGACGAAATTAAAACAAGCCTTTTACAAGATGTCGACATGATCATCGGCTCGGACATCTGCTTCTGGGAAAATCTGATCGACCCTTTGCGCCGGCTCATCCAACGGGCCCGACGGGCTTCGGTCGGCCGGATGCTCATCGCGGACCCCGGACGCCCCACATTCGACAGCCTGGTTGAATCCCTGGCGCCCAAAAGAGGGGTGGAAGTCATCGACCGCGAAATCAGGCGCCCCCGGTGTATCAGCGGAAAAATATTACAAATAACGAATCACGCCTAAATTCTTGAATTTGGCTGTCCGGAATATTTCAGTACATGTTCCGGCCGCCAGGCCGATCCGATTCTCCGCATGTCACACGGTTCGCGTTGTCCCGGCCAGCCCGGGCTGAAAAATCCTCCTGAAATTCTTCTCTTGACAACTTCTTTTTAATTGTTTTATTCTGAAAACGAATGTTTCCTATAGAAAACACACCTTGGCTCCCTGAACGGAAAAATGCGAAAAGGATATAAACCGGTCCCCGCCATCGAGAAATGTTTCAGCATGCTCGATCTGTTTGTGAAAACCAAGCATCCGCTGGGCATCAGCGACATTTCCAGGGCGCTGGACCTCCACAAAAGTACGGTTTTCAACATCCTTTATACGCTGGTGGACCTTGGCATTTTGGAACAGGAAAACGGCAGCAAATTTCGCTTCGGTACCAAATTATACCTGATGGGTAAAGCAGCCGGGACGAGTTCCGAATTGATATCGACCGTCCACCCGTATCTGGATGAAATTAACCGCAAAACCAAGTTGACCGCCTTTCTGGGGATGCGTTCCGGCTTGCGGGCGATCATTCTGGACAAGGTCGATTCGGCCTTCGATATCAAAATTTCTTCAGAGATCGGGATGCGGATCCCCCTCCTGGCCGGCGCAGGCGGCAAAGTCCTGCTGGCCCAATTGCCTGATGACGAGATCGAAGATATTCTTTCAAAGAACGAGCTTAAGAGCTTTACGCGGTTTTCATGTACCAATAAAAAGAAGTACCTGCAGATGATCCAAAAAATCCGCGAAGAAGGAATTGCCGTTGACAAGGAAGAATACATCGAAGGCATCTGCGCCCTGGCGGTGCCGCTGGGCATAAAAACGGGGAACAACCCGGTCGCCATCTGGGCGGTGGGACTCAAGCGCCAGTTGGAGGATATCGACATTCCTGTGTGTGCGGCGTTCTTAAAAGAGGTCGCCATGAAGCTTGAAAACCGTTTCTCTTTTTAATGAGCCCGATCCTTTTTGATTAACTTTCAAATTAATAGGTGAGCTTGTTACAATGGAAAAACAAAACTCTCTTTATTGGAATCCCGTTCTGGAAACCCTGCCGCGCGAAAAACTTGTCGAGATCGAATTGAAAAATTTTCGCAGGTATCTTCGGTACGCCAAAGAACATTCGGCCTTTTACAGGAAAAAGCTTAAAGATATTGAACCCGAAGACATCAGAACCCTCCAGGATTTAAAGGGGCTGCCGCTGACCGAAAAAGAAGATCTGCGGATCGCTCAGGCCAGTGAAGAGCCCACGATTTACGGCCATATTCTAGGGGTCGACCCAAGAGATGTGACCACCTTTCGCCAGACGTCCGGCACTACCGGAAAACCGGTCTATGTGCCCGAAAGCTCCGAGAGCTGGTATTGGCGGGTGGAAGTCTGGTGCCATCTCCTTTGGATGGCCGGCTTTCGCGAGACGGACCGGGTGTTCGTTCCCTTTGGCTACAATGTTTATGTGGCTTTCTGGGAAGGTCACTATGCCGCCGAAAAACTGGGCTGCGAGGTCGTGCCGGGAGGCGCCCTGGATACCAAAGCCCGTATCAGCAAAATGCTGGAGGTAAAACCCTCCGGTCTCTTGAACACGCCCGCCTATGGCCTTCATATGGCGGAAGTTGCCAATGAGATGGGGGTGAACCCCAGGGATATCGGCATTAAACGGATGTTGTGTTCCGGCGAGCCCATGCCTCCGGCAACCCGGAAAATGCTCGAAGCCGTCTGGAACACCGAAGTTTATGATCACATCGGTGGAACGGAACCCTGTGCCTGGGCCGCCATGTGCACCAACCGCTCCGGCCTTCATGTCATGGAGCCGTTTTCATTGGTGGAAATTCTTGATCTGGAGACTCAAACCAAAGAAGTCGCCGAAGGGGAATTAGGAATAGCGGTGGTGACACCGTTGGGGAGGCGCTCGTTTCCGCTGGTCCGCTTCAATACAAAGGATGTCGTCCGCAGAGGAGCGGATGGATGCCCCTGCGGCAGAAATTCCACGATCATTTCAGAAGTCGCCGGCCGGTCGGATCATCTTCGCAAGATCCGGGGCGTCCTTTTCACTCCGGTTTCCGTTGAAGATCTCGTCAGGCAGGAATTCCCTGAAATCACCGAATTTGAAATCGTCGTGGAAAAAAAGGGCGCCATGGACGAGATTACCCTGCGGGTGGAACTATCGGACAAGCCGGGAGGTGTTGCCCCGGCAGAATTTTCAGCCAGACTGTCCGAAAGGTTAAAGATCAAAACCAACCTGCGGTTTCAAATCGTTTTCGCCTCCCGGGGCGAACTGCCCAGGTATACGCTCAAGTCAAAGCGCTTCAAAGATTTAAGGGAGATGTGACGATATGGAAGATAGCATACGCATCGGGGCGTGGGATTTAAAGGAGATGAACGCAAAAATCGCGGAAATTGAAATGCGCATCAATGAACTCCGCGACCTGGGGGCGGGGCTGCCTGCGGTTGAAAAGAATACCCGGAACATGCTCAATTGCATTTATGTTTTAAAATTCGGCATTTCCGACATCGTCGATATGGAAAGCCGTTAAGGCGGACACGTCTGGAAGCGGTCAGAATGACCCGAGCCCTTCGACGCGGCCGCCACGGCGGGCGCGGTGTCATCCTTTAACAAGGTTAGCAAGGTGAAAAGCGGCCCGGCCCGTCAACCATGGCGCCCTTTTCGGTAAGGGACGGCCCTCACCGGCTTTTGAGCCATTCATCTTGGAACAGAATGCCAGGCAAGGTGTTACATACAGGAGGTGAGATGTGAGACTGCCAAAGTTTGAATATGTGGAGCCAAGGGATCTCAAGGAAGCGTCCGCCATCTTGAATAAAGAGGACGGCGCCAGAATCTTTGCGGGAGGAACGGACCTGCTGGTGAACATGAAGCACAGGGTCGAAACCCCTGCCCTGCTCGTGAATCTCAAGAAGATCCCGGACCTCAACTTCATCCAAGTCAATGGCGGCGAAGTGCGCATCGGCGCGCTGACCCCCTTGAAGAAGATTTACAATCACCCCTTCATAGCTGACAAACTCCCCGGTCTTGCCTCGGCCGCCTCAGCGGTGGGATCCTATCACCACCAGACCATGGGCACGATCGGCGGCAATGTCTGTCAGCAGAACCGCTGCAAGTTTTTTAACCAGTCTCTTCAGTGGCGCAGTTCGAGAGATCTCTGTCTGAAGGCCGGCGGGGAAACCTGCCACGTGGTCAAGAACAAGCGCAGCTGTTATTCGACCTATTGCGGCGATACGGCGCCGGCCCTCCTGGTAATGGAGGCAAGGGCGGTCATTGAAAGCCAAGGGGGCTCAAAGGAAATAGCGCTGGAAAGCCTGTTCTCCGGGGACGGCAAACGTCCGCTGAGTATGCAAAAAGGAGAAATCCTGACCCAGATCATCATACCGAAAGATGCCGTTGAAGGGTTTTCGGTTTACACCAAAATCGCAAACCGGGAAAGCATCGATTTCCCGATTGTCGGGGCGTCCCTGTGGGCGTCCCCCGAAAGAAGCGATTTTCGCGTCGCCTATACCGCCGTGGATCGAAAACCCCTGCGGGCGAAAAAAGCGGAAGAAGCCCTCAAGGGCTCAAAGATCGACCAGCAGTTACTGGAAAAGGCTGAAGGCCTCGTTCTGGAGGAAGCCAAGCCGGTCAACACCTCCGTGTATCCTTCCGCCTACAAGCGCAAACTGATAAAAACACTTTTTGCTGCAATGATAAATCAGGTTATGGGGAGGTCAGAGCTATGAAACGTGCCGTCGGGTTACATGTCAATGGAGACACCTATGATGTCCTGATATCACCGAATGAAACCCTTCTGGATGTGCTCAGGGAAAAGCTGGGACTCATGGGCACCAAAAAAGGTTGCGATCTGGGCGCCTGCGGGGCCTGCACGGTGCTGGTAGACGGAGAGGCGCACCTCTCCTGCCTCATGCTGGCCGTGGACGCCGTCGGAAAAAAAATCGTCACCATCGAGGGCCTTTCCAAGGGAGGTGAACTCCATCCCCTGCAGGAAGCTTTTATTCAGAAGGGAGCGCTTCAGTGCGGCTTCTGCACGCCCGGCATGATTTTGACCGCCAAAGCGGCCCTTGACGAGGAGGCATCGCCGACAGAAGCGACCATCAAACGGAAAATAGCCGGCAACCTGTGTCGTTGTACGGGTTATAAGAAAATCGTCGAGGCGGTTTCAAGCGTTGCCGCTTCGACCCGAAAGGAGGGATGACATGCAGAAGGAATTGTCTGTGGTAGGTGCCAGGCTGCCCATGTTGGATGCCGGCGATAAAGTCAAGGGAACCGCACAGTTCACGGATGATCTTGTTCTCCCCGGCATGCTTCACGGCAGGATTCTGCGAAGCCCCCATCCGCATGCGAAAATTCTCCACGTCGATACCTCTAAAGCAGAGAAGCTGGCCGGCGTAAAAGGTGTCCTCACCGGCTGGGACATACCGGACCGCAAGTATGGAATCGTTCCCATGGCCAAAGACGAATACGCCCTGGCCAGGCATAAGGTGCGGCATGTCGGCGATGCGGTCGCGGCGGTTTGCGCCTTCGATCCTGAAACCGCGGAGGAAGCGCTGGGGCTTATCCGGGTCGAATATGAAGTGCTTCCGGCGGTGTTTGACCCCCTGGAAGCCATCAAGGAGGGCGCTCCCCGGATACACGACGACGTGCCCAACAACATCTCCAAGTCTATTCGAAAAGAGTTCGGCGATGGCGAGAAGGCTTTTGAAGACTGCGATGAAGTCTTTGAAGATACGTTCTACTCCCAGGCCGTCAATCACGCTCCGCTGGAGCCCCACGTAGCGCTTGCCCAGTTTGATCCTTTGCGGGGGGAAATGGTGATCTGGTCATCCACGCAGATTCCGTTTTTTCTGCGCCGCAATCTCTCCAGCACCATCTTGATCCCGGAGAGTAAGATCCGGGTCATCAAGCCCAAGGTCGGCGGAGGGTTTGGCGGGAAAATCGACATGTTCTCAAAGGATTTCTGCGCCTGCTGGTTTGCCAGGGCCCTGGGAAGGCCGGTCAAATTCGTGTACGAAAGAGAAGAGGTTTTTATCGCAACCCGGCAGCGTCACCCCATGTATGTCAAGGTGAAGACCGGAATGAAAAAGGACGGCACCATCCACGCCCAGCGGTTCTGGGCTCATGCGGACGGCGGCGCTTACAACAGCACGGCGCCCCTCATGATCACGCTTTCCTGTTATTTTCTGATGGTCCCCTATCGGATCCCCAACCTCGTCTACGAAGGCTACCATATCTATACGAACAAGCCTGTCGGCGGGGCCATGCGAGGACATGGCATCCCCCAGGCCCGCTTCGCCGTAGAGCGCCAACTCGATATGATCGCGGTTCGCATGGGGATAGATCCGGTTGAGCTCCGCTTGAAAAACAGCATCCATGCCGGCGAGGATCATCCGGGGGGATTTATCATCAACACGTGCGGATTCGCCGAAAGTGTTGAGAAGGCTGCGGACGCGATCGGATGGAAAGAAAAACGGGGAAAACTCCCTTATGGCCGCGGTGTGGGACTGGGCGGGGCATCTTTCCCCAGCGGCGTGAGCAATATGAGCCATCTGGCTTCCGGCGCGGTGATTCAACTGGGACAGGACGGAGCCGTGACGGTTCTCACCGGTGCGGCGGATATCGGCCAGGGGGCCGAGACGGTGATCGCGCAGATCGTGGCGGAGGAATTGGGAGTACCGCTGGACGACGTGAGGGTAACGGCTGCAGACACCGGGATCACCCCGCTGGATCCCGGGACCTTCGGCAGCGGCGTAACGGTAAGGGCCGGCAATGCCGCCAGGCTGGCCGCTATTGCCCTGAGAAAAAAGCTTTTCGATTTTATCGCCCAAAAGCTGGAAGCCAATCCGGAAGACCTTACGGCAAAGAATAGAAAAATCTTCGTAAAAGGATCTCCGGGACAGGGGTTATCACTGCAGGAAGCCATCAAGGAGTACCGCTATGCGGATCTTCCCATGCCGATCATCGGTCGGGGGGCCTGGATGGCGCCGGCGCAGGAGCCGACCACGCTTCTTAAAGAGGCCGGGAATTTCGCTCCCAATTACTCTTTCATGACCCAGGCTGCCGAGGTGGAGGTCGACACCCGCACCGGCAAGGTCAAAGTGCTCAAGATGGTGACCGCTCACGACTGCGGGACCCCGATCAATCCGCTTCTGGTGGAAGGCCAGCTGGAAGGTTCCATCGTGGGCGGCATGGGACAGGCGCTGTATGAAAACGTCATCGTGGAAAACGGACAGGTCATGAATCCCTCTTTCCTTGATTACGGATTTCCGACAGCCATGGAAATGCCCGATATGGACGGGATCCAGATCGTCACCGATGATCCGCTCGGGCCCTTCGGGGCCAAAGAGTCCGGCGAAGGCACGCAGCTGGCTCCTGCGCCCGCCATCGTCAATGCCATCTATGACGCCATCGGAATCGATTTCAACGAGCTTCCCGTAACACCCGCGCGCATCCTGCAGGCGCTCGATGAAAAGCGGCGCAGCGGCAAGTCCGACAATTAGCGGATTGAGCCGTAGCGCCCGATGCCGTAAAGTGCTTTTCTGGTCTTGCGAAGGGTGTGTCTGGATCGTTTATATAGTCTTTTCCCGGCGTTTATGCAGTGGGGGGCGGTTCCCGGCTGCTGATCCCATTTTGTCAATAGGAGGCAAGGCTCCCGGACAAAATGCGAGGATTCCGATTGACAGCGATTGCTCGCTAAAATATTAATATGGTATTATTTTAGCTGTTTTATAGCGTTGAACCTTTTTAGCAAAAGGGGGAATTGGGAAAAAAATAGAGAAAGAAGGCCATGGGTTTTTGAATTCTGAGAATTTAAAGCTCAAACAAAGGAGGATCAAAAATGAGAAAAGACAAATGGCTGGCTACCGTCCTGGCTTTAGTCATCGTTGGCTTTGGTTTTTCATTTTTCACCACTTCAGCTTTCGCGCAGATTAAACTCAACTACTCAAACTTTTTTCCTGCGCCCCACAAAAACAGCGTCCTGGCAACCGAATGGGCCCAGGAAATCGAAAAGAGAACCAACGGGGCCGTCAAGATCACGTTGTTTCACGGCGGCACCCTCACACCGGCAGCCGCCTGCTATGACGGTGTGGTCAAGGGGATATCGGACATCGGCTTCTCCGTGCTTTCCTATACCCTGGGGAGGTTCCCCCTGACGGAAGTCATCGATCTGCCCATGGGTTACAAGAGCGGAACGGCGGCCACAAAGCTCATCAACGCCTATTACAAGAAGTTTAAACCCAAGGAACTGGACGACGTCAAGGTGATGTACCTCCATGCCCACGGCCCCGGCATTCTGCACACCAACAAGAAACCCGTCAAGACCCTTGAGGACCTGAAAGGGGTGAAAATCCGCTCCACCGGGACTGTGGCGAAGATTGTTGGCTCCCTGGGAGGAGCCCCGGTGGCCATGCCCATGCCGGAGACCTATGACGCCCTTTCGAAGGGGATTGCAGAGGGCGTCATGTGCCCCATCGAGGCCCTTGAGGGATGGAAGCTGGGAGAGGTCCTCAAATATACCACCCAGAATTACGGTTCCGCCTATACGATCGGCTTTTTTGTGGTTATGAACAAGGACAAATGGAATTCGCTTCCCCCAAATGTGCAGAAGGTCATTGATAAGGTCAATGAGGAATGGATCGACAGGCAGGCCAAGGTGTGGGACGAAATCGACGTATCGGGAATGGAATTCACGAAAAAGCGCGGAAACGAGATCATTTCCCTATCAAAGGAAGAGAACGAGAAATGGGTTAAGGCGGTTCAACCCATGTTTGACGACTATGTGAAGCGGATGAAGGAAAAAGGCCTGCCGGGCGAGGAGGCTCTCAAGTTCTGTAGAGAGGAGTTGGCGAAACTTCAATAGAAAAAACAGGGAAGGGATGGCGGCATCCCTTCCCTGTTTTTTTGAATCCGGAACTTACGGAATATGCAGGAGCGCATCATGGATGGGATACTCAACGCGGTCAGACAGCTGAGTCGTTTTCTCAACGTTGTCGCGGGGGTCAGCATTACGTTCATCATCATCCTCACGATGGCCGACGTAATCATGAGAACCTTCAGACGGCCCATAGTTGGAACATATGAACTGGTGGCCTTTACCGGCGCCGTGGTGATCGGATTTGCCCTGCCCTTCACCTCCTGGATGAGAGGGCATATCTATGTCGATTTTGTCGTTCAGAAGCTTCCCAAAATGCTGAAAGCCGCCTTCCACATTGCGACAAGATGCGCGGGCATCGGTTTGTTCTACCTCATCGCCAGGAACCTGATCAATGTGGGAATGGATCTTCAAAAATCCGGGGAGGTGTCTCCCACCCTGCAATTGCCGTTTTATTATGTGGCTTATGCCGTAGCGTTCTCCTGCTTTGTGCAGTGCTTCGTGCTCCTGTGTGATATTGTGAAGGTTTGGAGGGGAGAGTATGAATGAAGTCACGGTTGGATTGATCGGTCTGGCGGTAGTGATGGTTCTTTTCCTCACAGGGATTGAACTCGGTTTTGCCATGGCCTTGATCGGCTTTCTGGGGTTCAGCTACATCGTCTCTTTCAAGGCCGGATTGAACCTCCTGGCCAAGGATATTTTTGATGTTTTTTCTTCTTACGGGTTCACCGTCATCCCCCTCTTTGTCCTGATGGGACAGGTCGCCTTTAACGCGGGCATTGCCAAGAGACTCTACGACACCTCTTACAAATTCGTCGGACATATCCCCGGCGGACTCGCCATGGCGACAGTGGCCGGAGCCACGGCCTTCAAGGCCATCTGCGGGTCGTCGCCGGCTACCGCAGCCACCTTTGCCTGCGTGGCGGTTCCTGAAATGGAGCGTTACGGGTATAACAAGAAGCTATCCACAGGGGTTGTTGCGTCGGTCGGAACCCTTGGCATCCTCATGCCCCCGAGCGTCACCCTGATTGTTTTCGGGATCATCACGGAACAGTCCATCGGGAAACTGTTTCTGGCCGGAATCATTCCGGGCCTGATGATCGCCTCTTTCTTCATCGTCATCATCTACGTATGGTGCAAATTGAATCCGGCCCTTGGACCCAGGGGCGAAAGATCCACCTGGAAGGCACGGTTCCGATCCCTTCCGGAGTTCATGTGGATCACCATCATATTCCTGCTTGTCATCGGGGGATTGATGAAGGGCTTCTTTACGCCGACCGAAGCGGGCAGCGTCGGGACCTTTACCGTCCTGATTTATTCCGTCTTGAGAAAAGACATCAATTTCAAAGGGTACATCAAGTCCGTTTCGGAGTCTCTGCGCACCGCCTGCATGGTCCTGATGCTGATTGCGGGGTCCATGGTCCTGGGTCATTTTCTGGCAGTGACAAAAATCCCCATGATAGCTGCGGACTGGGTGATATCGCTGCCGCTGAATCGCTATTTGATCATGATTTTCATTACCCTGATCTACCTCATCGGCGGTTCGTTCATCGATGACCTTGCCTTTATGGTGATTGCCACCCCGATCTTCTATCCCTGCATCCAGAAACTGGGGTTCGATCCCATATGGTTTGCCATGATCATTGCCATAACCGTAATGGTCGGGGTGGTCATCCCGCCGGTAGCGATCAATGTCTTTGTGGTAAAAATCATCACCAGGGTGCCGTTTAGAGTGATTTACGCCGGGGTTTATCCCTTCCTGCTGAGTCTCTTGTTCGGCGCGGTTCTGCTGTTTATTTTCCCGCAGATCTGCACGTTTCTGCCCTACCTGCTCATGAGGTAGGAAGGGATGCTCCCACCGGCTGGAAAATGGGGATGGCCATTGTTTCTTCAGGGCGCAACCCTCAACAGCAGGGATGGCCGTCGTTGCCTGAAGCTGCAATGACGGTTCTCAGGGTCGTTTGACCCGGTCAACATTTCGGCGGATTTTTTGCTTGGCCCTGCGCAGCGTTTCGCTCAGGATTTCGGGGTCCACCGGCTTCTGCAGAAATGCAAACGCCCCCAGATCCATGCATGTTTTTCTTTCGGCCTCGGTGCTGTGCGCCGTCAGGATGATCACTTCCACCTCCGGCTGGTCGGTTTTCACCCGCCTTAATACTTCCAGGCCGTCAATGCCGGGCATATTCAGGTCCAGCAGCATCACCTCCGGTTCTTCCTCGCTGATCAGGTCCAGCGCGGCACCGCCGTCATAGGTCACAGCCGTACCGATATTCTGCAGGGTCAGGCGCTCCGACATGGATTCAACGAACTCGCGTTCATCATCCACCAAAAGGACCCGGTCGGGCAGAGAAAAATCGTGCCGCCGGTAGATATTGCTCTGATGATATTTTTTGCCGACCTTGACCTGAACGTCGCCGGCCCCCGGCACCTGGGCGATGATTTTGAGAAGCTCGTTTTCAAGGCGCTTGAACCGCAAGACGTTCCGGTTGATCGTGAGGGTGATCCGGCCGGCTTCAATGGCGACATCCACGGAATGCCCCGCCCGAAACAGCGCCTGTTCAATTCGTGTTTCAAGTACGAAATCTTCAATCGCCTTCCGGGAAAGCTCCGTCGGCCGGACAACCGCTTTGGCGGCGTTCTTAACAATGCGATCCACAGCTTCCAATACGGCGATCTTGTCCATTGGCAGGACGATGTCATAGAAAGATCCGTCCCAGGGATCCTTTTTTTCAAAAAGCGCCAGGGTCCAGGCAACGCGGTCTTCATCCGTTTTATTGATGCGTCGAACGGCTTCTTTTTCCGTAATGTTTTCCGTCGCAGCAGCCAGGGCGATTCGGTATTTCATCTCCGCGATCAGGCATACCCGCAGGATATGCGAAATCGGCTGAGGAATCAGCTGGCTGCAAAAACCGGTAATGATGAGCTTGTCACGGGAAAGCAGTTTCGCCAATGCGGTTTTAAGAAAAATGACGGACTGTTTTTTTTCGCGGCCGAATTTGTCAAACACGGACGTCCGGGCTGAAAAGCACCGCGCAATTTTATTTTCCGGCAGACCGGAAAGCCTGCCGGCTTCGGCAATGATTTGAGCATCGGCAATCGTTTCATAACCGGTTGCTTCCCGCAGCCGATCGACGACCTCCGCCTCGCTGCAGTAGCTTCCGCTGAATACCGTAATGACGGACACGTTAAACCTCGCTTTCGTATCCCGGCAGACGGCAGACCGTCGTCAGGGGACATGTTTTCTCTTCGCTTTGACTGTGGGTGCGGGCATGCACCGCGGCAATGGCTTTATCGATGGTTGCATAAAAGTGATCTTCGCCGATTTTCGACAACAGATGGGTACGCTTGAAAACCGCCATGACCGCCCGGTTGGCGCCGGCAAAAGAAATGTCCACACCGGCGCTGCGGACCCTGTCCACGATCAAAGACAGGGACTCTTCGCCGGTGGCGTCCAGATCGTTGATGCTGCTGGCGTAGATGATAATATGTTTAAGTTCTTTTTTAGTCTGCAGATGCGCGTTGATCTGGTCTTCCAGATAGGTTGCGTTCGCAAAAAACAGGGGCCCGTCGAAGCGGACCACTTCCATGAAGCGGCACTCCTGCAGGCAGTACGTCACGGCGTCATGAAGGGCCTCATCATCATACAGCGAAAGGGAGGCCGTGGCCGGACGCATGCTTTTATAAAGAAAGACCAGCAGAGACAGCCCCACGCCGATAAAAATCCCCCGATCCAGATGCGGCGCCGACGCCAGCGTGCTGACAAATGCAATGACGGAGATGGCGCCGTCATGCCACTGGGCCTGCCAGGCGTGGATAAAACCGGAAATATTGATCAGATCGATTACCGCCATCATGATAATGGCCGCCAGAACGGACTGGGGCAGATAATACAGCAGCGGGGTAAAAAACAGAAGCATGAGCGCCACCGTCAGCCCGGTAATCACGCCGGAAAGCCCTGAAACCGCCCCGGTCTGCAGGTTCACAGCCGATCGGGAGAAAGATCCGGAAACGGGGTAGCTGCCCGTCAGCGAACCGAAAATATTGGCAAGACCCTGACCGATCAGCTCCTGGTTCGGGTCGACGCGCTGTCCGGTTTTAGCCGCCATGGCTTTTGCGATGGAAATGGCCTCCATGAATCCCAAAAGAGAAATGATCGCGGCAAAGGTCAGCAGATGTGAAACAATATGAGCGTCCATCCGGGGAAACGAAAGCGCCGGCAACCCCTTTGGAACAGATCCGACCACTTTGCCGCCGGACGTCAAGCGGATGGAACCGACCGGAACCGGCTGGTTGTCGATTTTGATGCGCCAGGTGCGCCCATCGCTTCGGCCGTCGCGCGGCGCTTCGCGCTGCGACCATACCAGCAGGTTTCCGTCGGGGCCGCGGTACCCTGCAAGCTGAAAACTTCGCAGTCTTTCCCGATACAGGCCGGCCTGTTTTTTTTGGGTATCGATATGGTGTGTCAGAATCTCAATCTGGTGTTTGACCTCCAGCGCCGCCAAAGGCGCAAGGGTTCTGCCGGTCTGGTTCAGTTCTCTGGTCCGTTCGCTGCGTTGGCGTGAAAGCGACTCAATCACGCCGGTCTCTTGGTTGTATGCCTGTATCAGCTTTCGGACTTCCTGTGATTGGATCGCCTGCAGGTCGACCGATGTTTCCCGGTAAAAATCCAGGGCCCACGACAACAGGCCGGTCAAGACGACCGCAACCAGGATGCCGGGAATTTTGGGAAAGAGCCGTTTCAGGCCGTACATGACGGCAAATGCCAGAATCCCCATCATCAGGGTCGGCCCATGCGTGTCGGCGATGACGGCCTTGACCAGACCGATGACGGTATCCAGGTGATTGGACGCCTTGTCCACATCGACGCCGAAGAGCTTTGGCAATTGCGATGAAGCGATAATGATGGCGACGGCATTGGTAAATCCGTTTATGACCGGAAGCGAAAGAAAATTGATGACGACGCCGAGCCGCAGGATCCCCAGCGAAAACTGGATGACGCCGACAATCAGGGCCAGTAATACGGCATAGGCGATAAAGCCCTGGCTCCCGGGGGTCGCCAGCGGCTCAAGGGCCACTGCCGCCAGCAGCGACAGCACCGCAACCGGTCCGGTGGCGAGCTGGCGGCTGGAGCCGAACAGGGCCGCCACCAGCGGCGGCAGGAAGGAAGCATACAGGCCATAATACGCCGGCAGCCCCGCCAGCTGCGCGTAGGCCATCGACTGCGGAATCAATACCAGGGCAACGGTAAGTCCGGCGACGGCATCGGACTTGAAGCTGTCCAGCCGGTAATCCCGGAGCCACTCAAAAAATGGAAAAATGCGTCGCACCAAATTTTACCGCCAAAACCATGGGTGTGAAGGGTCACTGATCCTGGTGGGATCAGTGAGAGATCTTGAGATAACCGTCTTAAACGATTTTGTGGAAATGTTAACTGCTGAACGCTTCTCGTTTATCGCAGAATGACAACGATCCGAAACACGCGGACTGATTATATCAAAAATAACCGTACGCTACAATTCTGAAAGAAACCGGCGAGAATGTTTTTTATAACAGCTGCTGCAATTTTAAGCCGGCCGAAGGTCCCGCGTCAGACCCCCGGCAGCGTCTTAAAACCATAGGACATGGGGGTGGAACGACTATCCCCGGAGGGGGCCAAAAGAGGTTTCGAAAAGCTCATAAAGCGCTTTGCGTCCGTCGTCGGTCAGATTTCGGGTGCCGGTCCCGACAAATGTGTGGTCGGCAATCTGCGGCTTTTGGGCAACCCAGCGGTTATCCTTCCAGGTAAACCAGGTTTTGCGTTCCTGATCGTAAACGCTGAGGGGGCGGTTAAAAAGCTTTGCCAGCTCAACCCCCCAGCCGGTCCCCCCTTTGACGGTGTCGTCCGGCTGGATCCATCCCACGGCAATCACGCAGTAACCGTTGTTGACCATGTGGAAAATGGACTGAATCACTTTCCGGATCTTTTCTACCTTTGAAAAGTTGCGGCCCATGCGGGTGGAGACGATCTCCATGCTGACATTGCCCTTTTCAAGCTCCGCCGGGCTCAACACCCGGACCCCTCTGGTGCGCTCGATATCGTGTCCCTCGAATGAAAAGTTGACTTCCTGAATTCCCCACTGCTCGGCGAGCCGGCCGAACTCGGCTTCGGCCCCCTTGTGCCCGCCGCTGTAAAGCGTAATATGCGAACGATCCGTCATTGTGTTTGTCTCCTTTTTTCTGAATTCTGATGTAAAAATACAACTGTTAAATAAATCAGGGGCCGGGGATTGCCCTGTCTGACCGGGGACAGCCGGCAAACGGTGAAGTAATCCCACCGGCCTTTATACTGAAACTCCCTGACCCTTCAAATCAATAACCCCGTCGGGTTGCGGCGGGGTTTTTGGATTTTAGAATAATATAAGCCGTTTTTTTCAGATTGCAACCGGGCCGGCATTTATTTCCATCCGGCTCCCTGCAGCGCCGGTCTATCCGAGTACTTTTTTAACCCGCCCGACCTGGCCATCCGCCAGCCGGACCTTGATGCCGTGGGGATGGTAAGGTGACCGGGTAAGGATATCCTTGACGACCCCCCGGGTCAGGCGGCCGGTGCGCTGATCCTTTTTGAGCACGATGTCGACCTCGCTTCCGGGGCGTATATCGGACCGGTTCTGTCCCTCCATAGGGAAATTGACCTCGTCTAGGTTTTTTCAATTCTTCTCCCCATTAGCCGGGAGAAAGGATTCAAGGGGTCAAGGCCTCAAACGCTTTGCGTTTATACTTAAATTAAAAAAAAATCAGGTTAAGGTTTAATCTATCTCTCAACCTTAGCCTCAACCTCAACCTTTTATTATCGCTAATTCTCCGCCGGATCAAGATTTTGTCTTCATAGTGGCGGCCCGCAGGTTATGACGTTTCTGGGCGCTGAGTTCGGCCTTGCGCATGCGGATGGAACGAGGGGTCACCTCCACCCGCTCGTCTTCCCGGATAAAGCTCATGGCCTGCTCCAGGGTTAAGGGCTTTATCGGTGTCAGGATGACGTTTTCATCTTTATTGGCGGCCCGCATGTTGGTCAGCTTCTTTTCCTTGCAGGCATTGACGTTGATATCGCTGCCGCGGTTATGCTCCCCGACGATCATCCCTTCGTAAACCGGGTCGCCCGGCATGACGAAAAGCCGGCCGCGCGGTTCCAGGTTGTACAGGGCATAGGGAACGGCGGCCCCCATCCGGTCGGCCACCAGGGAGCCGGTAAAACGACTGGGAGCCTCCCCCCGGAACTCGTCGTACCCGTCAAAGTACGGGTGCATGATGCCGGTGCCGTGGGTGTCGGTGAGAAACTCGTCCCGGTATCCGATCAATCCCTGGGAGGGGACGGAATATTCCACCCGGACCCGGCCGTTGCCGTTGCTGGCCAAGTTGATCATCTTGCCTTTGCGAAAAGAAAGTTTTTCGGTTACCACACCCAGAAAGCGCTCATCGCAATCCACCAGCAGCCGTTCCATGGGTTCGAGCTTGCGTCCGTTTTCATAACGGTAAATGACCTTGGGGCGTCCCACACAGAACTCAAACCCCTCCCGCCGCATGGTCTCGATGAGAATGGCCAGCTGAAACTCCCCGCGCCCTTTTATCAGGATGCTGTCCTGTTCGCCGGTTTCCTCCAGCTGAATGGCCACGTTCATTCGCAGCTCTTTCAGCAGCCGCTCCCGAACCCGGCTGAACTGGACATGCTTACCCTCTTTTCCGCTGAAGGGCGAATTGTTCACCGAAACCTTGATGGAGACCGTCGGCTGATCGACCCTGATCCGGGGAAGCGCCCGGGGGGTTTCCTGGTTGCAGATGGTGTCCCCGATCTTGACGGATTCGATGCCGGCCACCACGGCGATGTCCCCGGGTTGGACTTCTTCAACCTCCTGAAGATGAATCCCCTGGAATATCTGAAGCCTGGCGACTTTAAGGGCCGTCCGCTGACCGGCTTCACCCAGGCAAATCAGGCTGTCCCTGGCATGGGCCGTTCCGTTGAAAATCTTGCCCACGGCCAGCCGGCCGACATAATCCGAATATGCCAGGTCCGACACCAGCATCTGAAACGGAGCTCCCTGATCATAGGCGGGCCCGGGAATCTCCTCAAGAATGGTATCAAACAGCACCTGGAGATTTCCGCCGGTTTCATTCAGGGTTTTCCGGGCGATTCCGTCCCGGCCGATTGCGTACAGCAGGGGGAACTCCAGCTGGTCTTCGGTGGCGTCCAGGTCGATCAGCAAATCGTATATTTCATCCAGGACCGCTTCCGGCCTGGCATCCGACCGATCGATTTTATTGATGACCACGATAATTTTAAGTCCGGCCTCCAGGGCCTTTTTCAGCACGAAGCGTGTCTGGGGCAAAGGCCCTTCAGACGCATCCACCAGCAGGATGGCCCCGTCCGCCATGGAGAGCGCCCGTTCCACCTCTCCGCCGAAATCGGCATGGCCGGGGGTGTCGATAATGTTGATGCGGACGCCCTTCCATATGACCGAGCAATTCTTGGCCGCGATGGTGATCCCCCGTTCCCGTTCAAGTTCCAGGGTATCCATAAGCCGCTCGTTGAAATTCTGATTTTCACGAAACAGGCCGCTCTGACGGAACATGGCATCCACCAGGGTCGTCTTGCCGTGGTCGACATGCGCTATAATTGCGATATTACGAAGATTATTGTTTCTCAAGACACCCGTCATCCGTTGTTTCTCCCGCAAGTTTTCATCATTCCCGTTAAAAAGGATGTGGGAGTATAATCATAAAAATACAAATGACAAGGATTTTCTCCAAATGATAACAAATTTTTCACGTTGTAAAACAAATCGACAGCTTTTCACGGCTCCCTGACTGTTTTTATATGCCGAAAGACGCTCTGCCCACCCCCCCTCTTTTTTGCCGAAATTCCGGGTACCTTTAAAAAATCCATAGTTACGCCGGGTTAGGCGCACTCCCGGAAGCATGCCCTTCTGTCCCCTACTGACGGCCCGGCATGGCATAACAGTTGCTCTATCAGCTATCCAATCATTACAACCGCTGCTCAAACGCAAAACGGTAATTCTTTAAAGGAGCCTGTTCATATGTCGCCGAATAAAAAAACAATTCTTCAGCTTGGTATTGCCGCCGTTCTCGGTCTAATTGTCCTGCTTATTCCCAGACCCGAAGGAAGCCGTTTTGAAATCAGCGGCGACCCTGAAAAAAAATTGCTGGAAGAGGCCCGCGGTGTATTCCGTATGTCTGAGCAGGGAGAACAAACCCGGCTGGTGGACGGTAAAAAAAAGGTGATTTACGAACTGCAGGCGATCAACCCGGGCAGCCCGGAGGCAACCGCGCTCTGGTTGTCGGAAAAAGCCGGCCGCCTGGGGCTGTCCAAGGTCGGCGTGGACTATGTGGACGGGTTGTCGCCCATTGCCCACCGCTTTCTGGCCCTGATCGTCTTTCTGATATTTCTGTTTATTTTCGAACCGGTGCCGCTGCAGGTTACAGCGCTCTGTATCGGCGTGCTGCTGGTCCTCACCGGGGTGTCAAGTCTTAAGGACGCCTGGGCGGCTTATATGCACCCGGTGGTGGTGTTCATCATGAGCTGCCTGATATACGCCATCGCCCTTGACAAGGTCGGCATTACCAAACGGATGGGATTCTTTATCGCCCGCAAGGCCGGCGACAGCGTCACCCGCTTCACCTTCATACTGGCCTGCGGCCTGGGGCTTGCCTCCACCGTGATGCACGACGCGGCCGCCACGGCCATTGCCATTTCCGCCATGCTGCCGATGATGCGCGCCGCCGGGGTCGAACCCCATACCAACACCTCGCGCTTCATGATGCTGTCGCTCCCCTTTGCCTGCTCCAGCGGCGGCATGGGCACCCTGATCGGCGGGGGCCGCTGCATGGTCTCGGCTGCGTTTCTGAAAGAATTCACCGGGATTGAAATTACCTTTCTGGACTGGTTCATCTTTGCGTTTCCCGCCGCAGTGCTCACGGTTCCCACCGCCGTTGCCGTGGTTTACTTCCTCTACCGCCCGGACCCGAAACTCAAGCTGCCGAAGTTCGACATGGAGACCGGGCCGTTCACCCCTGCGGAAAAACGCACCCTCTGGATTCTCGTCATCATCATGCTGGTGTGGCTAACCAAAAACTGGCACGGCCTCGATTATTCCCTGACCGGCCCGCTGGGCGTGGCCGCCCTGGTGGTCAGCGGCGTCCTGACCTGGGACGACATCCAGGAACACCTGGAGTGGGGCACCTCTCTGTTCATCTTCGGCGGCGGGTTGGCCCTGGGCCTTGCCATGGAAGGGTCCGGCGCCGCCAAGTATTTCGCCAACCTGTTCTTCCCGCTCGTCAAAGGCGGCGGCTGGCTCCTGCTGTTCGGCTCCATCGCCGTGTTCGGCGCACTGGTTACCAACGTGATGGCCAACGTGGCGGCTGCGGCCCTGATCATGCCCATTGCCCTGCCGCTGGCCGTAATGGAAGGGGTCGATCCGCGCATTATCGCCCTGTGCCTGGGGATGGCGACATCCTTTGCCATGCTCCTGGTAATCGGCTGTCCGCCCAACGCCATCGCCTACTCTTACAAGCAGTTTAAATCCTTCGACCTGACCAAGGCCGGCCTGGTGGCCACCCCGATCCTGCTGGGCATGCTGATCCTGGTCGCGGTTTCCTGGTGGAAGCTGATCGGCCTGGTTTGAAATACCGCCCTGAGGCTGTCGGGCGCCTGACGAGTGCTTTACAAATAATCCTGAGCGGTTATTTTTGATTCGCCTGCCGTTTCATCAGGAAGGTGCCGGCAATATTGGACGAGTAAACCACGATCTGTTTCAACAGATCCATCAGTTCCATGTGAACCTCGTGGGTTTCGACGGACTTCTTGTGCTGCTGCCGGATTCTTTCCAGGTGTCTGGCCCGGTACTGGTCCTCCAGGTCCAGGTATTTTCTCTCGCTGGCCATGATGGCGCGCGCTTTATCCAGGTTGGTTTCGGCAAACGCTTCCTGCAGAAGTTCAATCTGGCGGCAGACTTTCTGATGGTAAATCAAAATTTCCTCTTTGCCTTCATCTGAGAAATCGATCTCAAGTTTTTTCTTCTTGGCAATCAGCGGCAGCATGTTCCGATGGATCAGGTCGCCGATCCGTTCCATATCGTTGGCAATCGAAACCATGCCGTAAATCTCGCCGGCCTGATCCTCGGAAATGCTGCGACGGGCGATCTGGATCAGGTAATCCCGCAGCTTCTCGTCCAGAAAATCGATCTCCTCCTCCCGCCGGTCGATCCCCTCCAGCAGGGTCAGCCGGGGGTTGTCCCGGTCCCGCGTGGGGATTTCCCTGATCAGAAGCTCGGTCTCCTCCCGGGTCAGCCCTTCCTTTCGGATTAATTTCTCATCGGACATAAAAGGGATAATGGCGGCCCGCAGCATCTGGCTGAGAATTCCGGCGATGCGGGAAATTTCCCGGCGGGCGAGGTCGATGGCCAGCGCCGGGGAAGAAATGCTGCTTTCATCCAAATGCCAGACGGGTGCGCCGGCACCAGCGACCTCTCTGGCGGGCAGCATGCGTTCGATCAGGTGCGCGAAAAGCGGCGTAAACGGGATACAGGCGACGGCCAGGCTGATATTAAAAATCGCATGCGCATTGGCAATCTGGCGGGCGATGTCGGAATCGAAGCGGGCGGCCAGTTCCGCGATGATGCCGGCGTATGTCGGCACCCAGAAAATAAAAAGGGCGACCCCGAAAATTTTAAAAAGAACGTGCGCCAGCGCAACCCGCTTGGCCTCGCGGGTCGTGCCGATGGCGGCCAGTCCGGCCGTGATGCAGGTCCCGATATTGGCGCCGAAAATAACGGGGATGCCGGCCTCCAGCGTCAGCAGCCCCTGCTGCGACAACACGATTACCACCCCGATGGTGGCGGCGCTGCTCTGAATGACCGCCGTGAAGAGCGTCCCGACCAGCAGGCCGACCAGCGGGTCTTGCAGCCCGGCCATCATCCCCACAAACCCCTGGTGCGACCGCAAAGGGCTCATGGCATCGCTCATCAGCTTCATGCCGTAGAAGAGAATGCCGAATCCGAGGATCATTTCACCGATATTTTTGTTATGGTCGTTCCCGGCGAAAATATAAAGGCCGAATCCCACGGCAATCATCAGCAGGGCGTAATCGGTCAGCTTGAAAGCGATCAACTGGGCGGTGATCGTTGTGCCGATATCGGCTCCCAGGATCACGCCGAGCGACTGGGTAAAGCTCATCAGGCCGGCCTGCACAAAACTGACCAGCATGACGGTGGTGGCGCTGCTGGATTGAATCAGCATGGTAATCCCCGCCCCGATCCCAAGGGCGATAAGCCGGTTCTTGGTAATCGCCGCCAGAACCGTTCGCATTTTATTGCCGGCCGTTTTCTGCATGCCGACGCTCATTTTTTCGATCCCGTACAGAAAGAACGCCAGCCCGCCCAGCATTCCGAAAACAAGCACCTTCCAGGAAAGCGGCGCTTCCCCTCTCTGGTCGGCGTATAGGGTTTTTACCGCGACAACCGAAAACAGACCGAAAATCATGATCCATTTCACTCGACCGACGACCTGTTTAACGTCCATAGCGTCCACCTGTCTGCTGTAACCGTTCATGCAAAAACAATGAACTGAATTGTTTATATGGCATATAGGCAGGGTGCGTCTGAATGAACAATTGACGAAATCTTTTTGTCCTGCAGACCGAATGACGGCTCTAATCCGAGGAGGCCGTTAAAAAATGCTTAATTTTGTTCAAGTTCAAGGAAGGCGATAATTTTAACCGCAGAATTACCCGGAGTATTTCGAGGATTAAAATTTGAACCCGACGCCGAAATTGAGCAAAAGAGGGCGTTTGGTAAAGGCCTCCGGCTTTCAGCCTGCCGTCAGTATCCTCGCCGCGGTTTTCGAATTGCCCGTCAATACATAGATCAAAAACGATATGAGCAAAATAGCGCCCAGCATTTCCGGGTTCCTGGCCTTGATCAGATAGGCCAGGACAAGCACCACCACAAAGCCGAAAACAACCATGAGGGTCCGGGGGATGCGGCGTAGAATCACCCGGCCGAAATGAACAAACCGGATATGGCTGACCAGCAGGTATGAGGTGATCAACACCGCGCTCAATGACATCCAGGCGTTCTGCCAGAAAAGGCAGGCACCCAAGACAACCATGGCGCCCGCCGGACTGGGCAGGCCGTTGAACGTCCCCGGGGGCAGGGTCTTGTCATGCTTGTCATGAATCAGAAAACGCCACAGGCGGAATCCCACCGCAAAAATATAGAGCACCCCCAAAATAAAAGCGGGCAGCTTCCCCCCGGTGCTCATCAGGACCAGCAGGCCCGGGCACACGCCGAAGCTGACCAGGTCCGCGATGTCGTCCAGCCAGGGACCGAATTTTGTGCCCCCGTGCTTTTCCGCGATCCGGCCGTCGAACAGATCAAATATCTGCCCGGCCAGAATGGCAATGGCGACCAGTACGTTCCAGCCCCTGAAGACAAACACGATTCCGATGATGCCGCAGACCAGATTCAATCCGGACAGGATGTCGGCATAAAAATGGTTGGGTATAAGCTTGAACACGCTGGAGGCAACCGACAGCACAATGCAGGCCATCTGAATCTCGTAGGTAAAATCCGGAATGCGGTAGGCGCTGTCCAGGAGGGCGCCGTAAATGATCAGCGCAAAACACAGCACCGCTTTGATTTTGCCAAAATTATTGGCGCTCACGGAGAAACTCGTAAACCGCTTGATGAAATACCGGACCAGGAATTGGCCGCAGATCTCGATGACGATTAAAACCCAGAGGATGGTCATATCCAGGAAGCCCTGCAGGGCGAAAAAGAACATCGGCGGCAGATAGGTGATCTTGTCGCACAGCGGATCGAGTTCCTCCCCGAAAGGCGTCAGTAGGTTGCACTCCCGGGCAACCAGGCCGTCAATCCCGTCTGCCACGGCCGAAAAGGTAAACAGCAGGATACCCCAGAAATACTGTCCCGCCCAAAAATATAGGATCATCCCGGCCAGGCCGACCAAGACTCTCCAGAAGCAGATGGCGTTGGGGTGCAGGAACCGGTGGGTGCTGATGTATCGTTTCTTTTCCTCATTCTTCAATGAGGCCCAGAACCACATATAAACTGCAACCGATATCAGCAATGAAATAGCGATTGAAACGGCGCTGTCCATGGATTTCACCTAAGTGGGTTTTCGATGGAAATAAGTATTGTCGGCGGCTGCGGCGATCTTTTGTTTTTAAAGGGACAAGTCGTGCAACTGTTTTTCATCCCTTGAGCTGTCAAGATCAAGGGAGGTGCCGGCCCCGCTGAGGCCCACCATTTTTATACGCAAGCCCTCATAATCATAAAACACCTTCTCGATCTCCGACATATTGAGGCCCTGCCGGTACCGCCGGATCAGTTTTTTGCCGAATATTTCCTTTAATTTGATGCGTGAACTTCTGCGGTAAAATTTTCTCAGGTTATAGGCCTCGTTGATCCGTTTCACCGGAAAGCCGGATAAATTCGCAAAAGCCATGCTCGTTATCCTGAACCCCGCCCGGCCGTCTTCGCGAAGATCTTCCGGTTCGATGTAATCGGCCGGTATGATGTTGTCGGGAATCATCTTGAAAAAAGGGCGGGGGAAAAACCGGTGGTACTTTTTTAAGACGGACTCTTTTACCAGCGGGTAAATCAAATCATAATCCTGATGGAGTCCCCGGCAAAGCTCGATAAACTCGGCCACATCCTGTTCCCGGGTGGTCGGTGAATCGGACGTCACAAACAAGACATGTTTCTGGCCGGCCAGTTCATAACCCAGTTTTACGTTCTGGCCGAAATCGTCCAGCTGCTCGATCAGCCGGATCTTTCCACCGGCCGACAGCAGTTCGGGATTTAATTTTTCCCGCATCTCTTTTTCCGGCCCGATAACCAGAATCTGCTCAATGCTTTCCACCCGGGTGAGGGTATGCAGGATGTATTCCACCATGGGCCGGGGGCCGTCGAGCGGACTGTCTTTTATCTTGATTCGTTTCAGCGACTTATACCCTATCCTGAAATACCATTCAAAATAGGTCAGCAGATCCTCTATCTGATAGAAAAATTCTCTGAAAGAGAACCGTTTGTTTCCACCGGCCAGAACCACTGCAACAATTTTTTCAAGCGGCATTATTTCCAACGGGCTCCTTATCTGAAGTGGCGGTGTCTCTTAAAAAATGCTGATTTTAAGAAAACTCTGAATGCATGCCAGGGACGGAATCATAGCCAAGTTAACATGATTTCTCATTTTTTTTGATTTTAGGCAAGTCTTTCTTATGAAGGCCATTTGGAACGCCGCACACCGACTGGATTCCGTAAAAATTTTCAATAAATTTGGTTGGATTGTTTGACATATGGACCTAAATCCCTTATACAGCCAGAAACCGAAACTTCAGGCGGGGCCTTCCTGAAAACCGCTTCGTTTTCCGGGAATACGCAGTTTCAGAAGTTTTAGCGGATTGAAAAATCCGCATCCAGGAGGATTCATGTCAAAAAAGAACGATTACAAAGAGGAAATCGAACGGCCGGTTGCCGTGTTTGAAACATCGCTCGGCACATTTGAAGCCGAGCTGTATGCCAAGGAGTGCCCGGAAACCGTATGGAATTTCATCAACCTTGCCGAAGGGCGGCAGGAAACCCAAAAAGGCGGAAATTTTTATGACGGCCTGACGTTTCACCGGATTATTCCCGGGTTTGTCATCCAGGGAGGCTGCCCGCTGGGCACCGGCACCGGCGACCCGGGCTACCGGTTCAAGGATGAATTTCACCCCTCTCTGCGCCACAGCGGTGCGGGCTTCCTGTCCATGGCCAACGCCGGCCCGGGAACCAACGGCAGCCAGTTTTTCATCACCCTGGCCGCAACCCCGCACCTGAACAACCGCCATTCCGTTTTTGGAAAAGTGATCAAGGGGATGGATGTGGTCAATAAAATCGCCGCTGTTGACACCGATCCCCGGGACAAGCCCCTTAAAGCAGTGGTAATGAATGCCGTGACCATCCGGAGATAGAGGCGGTTACCGGACATTTTGAATATGCCCCGGTTCCCCGGCGGCATATCGATTTCAGCTTAAAACAGGGGACCGCCGGCCGTCCCCTGTTTCGAATTTTATTTTTCCAATCTTTCAATTAGTTAGCTCTATACGATATCAGCGCCCGGGTGTTACCATTTTCTTGACATCCAGGTTTTATCCATATAATTTTCTTTAAGGACAGTCCATAAACCGTTAACTTCAACAAGGGAGGCTTTTATGAAACGTATTCAATTAGTAATCGCGTTACTGATCGTTTTTCTACTGGCCTTTTCATCCGTTACTGTTGCTGCCGACAAATACGACCTGAAGTTAATGACCGGCCCCATGGGCGGATCGTGGTATCCGCTGGGAGGGGCCATATCGGATGCCGTCCAGAAGGAAATCCCCGGTGTGACCCTGGCCGTAACCCCTGGAGGCGGCATCGCCAACGTGGAAGGCATCCAGTACGGAAAATGCGAACTGGGCTTTTCAAACTCCAGCTCGGGCGTGGACGGCGTTGAGGGGCGGGCCCCCTTTAAAGGTAAGATGACCGAAGTCCGGCAGCTGGCCAATCTCTATCCGCAATATTTTCAGATGGTGGTGCTGGCCGATTCCGGCATCAAGTCCGTTGGCGATCTCAAGGGCAAGGTGATCGCCCCCGGTCCCAAGGGCCAGACCGGCGAATTTGCCTCCCGCCAGGTCCTGGAAATATTCGGCCTTTCATATACCGATATGGCCAAAGTGAACCATGTGGGATATAACGATGCCGTGGCGCTGATGAAAGACGGCCACAATGACGGCTTTTTGCTGTGTACGACGGTCCCGGCCTCCTCGATCATGGACCTGGCGTCCACCCGCAAGATCGCCCTGCTCAATTTGCAGGACGACAAGATCAAGGCCATGCAGAAATTGAATGCCGGATACATTCCCCGCAAGATCCCCAAGGGAACCTATCAGGGGGTTGATTACGATGTTCACGGGTTTGGGTTCTTCACTCACCTGGTCGTCACCGCCAAACTTCCCGACGACCTGGTCTATAAAATCACCAAGACCATGGTCAACAACCTCCCCCGTTTCGGGGACGTGGTCCAGGCCATGAAGGGCTTGACTGCTGCAGACCTGGCCCTGGATATCGGGATTCCTTTCCATCCCGGTGCGGTCAAATATTATAAGGAAATCGGCGCGATCAAGTAGCAGGCGCTGTCCTGTTTCAGAACATACCGCATTAAGCTGAGCCGGGGAGGACTGCCGCCGCGCGGCAATGCCTCCCCGGCGCACCTGCTGCCGGCAGCGGCAATCCGCCATGCGGAAAGCCGCCTTGCGGGAGTTGACTCCCCTGCCGGGCTGACCGCTCTCGGCAGATTCCTTATTTTCCGTTGGAAAGGGCCATTCGATGGAAAAGCTGATCCGTATCGTCGCAAAAACCGCAACGTTTCTTGCCGTCGTCATGTCGGTGTATCATCTTTATACGGCGGCTTTCGGCCAGCCCGAGGCCATGCTGCACCGTGCCATCCACCTGCTTTTCACGCTCGTGTTGATATTTCTACTGGAAATTTCCCGTCGCACGGACAAAGAGAAGCTAAAAATCTGTACGGATGCGGTGCTGCTGATTCTCGTCATTTTGTCCATCGGGTATCTTTTTGTAAATTACGAATATGTGATCACCCGATACCCGTATATTCATCCCCTGACCGTCTGGGATTACGCCCTGGGGATCCTGCTGACCCTGATCCTGCTGGAGGCGTCCCGGAGAATGATCGGCTGGGCGCTGCCCCTTACCGCCATTTCGTTTCTGTTGTACGGAGTTTTCGGCAATTACCTGCCGGAACTGATCCGGCATACGGGCTTCAGCATCGAGACGATTGTGGATCAGCTGTATCTTACCACCGAGGGAATTTTCGGCATCCCCCTGGGGGTTTCCGCCACCTACGTCATTCTCTTTGTCATTTTCGGGGCGTTCCTGGAAAAGTCCGGGACCGGCCAGTTCTTCATGGATTTTGCAACCTCCCTGGTCGGCGGGTCCACCGGCGGACCCGGTAAGATCTCGTGCGTATCCTCGGGTCTGTTCGGCACCATCTCCGGCAGCGCCGTGGCCAATGTCATGGTGGACGGATGGCTCACGATCCCCCTGATGAAACGCACCGGCTTCAAGCACGAATTTGCCGCCGCCGTGGAAGCAACCGCCTCCACCGGCGGCCAGATCATGCCGCCGGTCATGGGCGCGGCCGCCTTTGTCATCAGTGAATTTACGGGAATCCCCTACATCCAGCTCTGCAAACACGCCTTGATCCCGGCGCTGCTGTACTACCTGGCCCTGTTCATGGCCATCCATTTCGAGGCGACCCGGACCGGTTTGTACGGCATTCCCAAGGAAGAAAGACCGAATTTCTTTACCGTCATGCTCGCAAAAGGACACCTGATGATCCCTCTGATCGTGATCATCTATTTCATGCTGACCGGATTCACGCCGATGTTTGCCTGCATTTACGCCACCCTTTCCGTTCTGCTGGTTGCGCTTGTCCGCAAGGATACCCGAATGGGATTGATCAAGATCCTCAGCGCCCTTGAGTTCGGCGCCAAGAACATGCTGCCGGTGGCGGCCGCCTGCGCCTGCGCCGGCGTGGTGGTGGGCATCATCAACCTGACAGGGCTCGGGCTCAAGTTTACCGGGCTCATCCTCAACATCGCCGGCAACTCCCTTGCCCCAGCCCTGGTTTTTACGATGTTTGCGGGGATCATCCTGGGGATGGGGCTTCCCACCACGGCCGCCTACATCGTCCAGGCAGCCCTGCTGATCCCGGCATTGATCAAGCTGGGGGTCCCGATGATCGCGGCCCATCTCTTTGTCTTTTACTTTGCCATCATCTCGGCCATTACCCCGCCGGTGGCCATGGCGGTCTATGCAGCCGCCGGCATCAGCGGGTCGGACCTGTGGAAAACCGGCATGGCGGCCCTGAAAATCGGGGCGACCGGCTTCATCGTCCCCTTCATGTTCGTGTACGGGCCTTCACTGCTCATGATCGGCCCGCCCGGAAGGGTGTTCCTGTCGATCATCACCGCATCGGTAGGCGTCATCCTGCTTTCCGCCGGCCTGGTGGGGTGTCTTTTCAGAAAGACAAATCATTGGGAGCGCGGGATGCTCATTATCGCTTCCATCCTGCTGATCAAGCCCGGACTTTATACCGATGCGGCCGGCGCCGTCCTGATGGCGGTCGTGATCGCCTCACAGAAGCTGCGAAAGGCAGCCTTGACATAACCAGGTCAGAGTGCCGCGACATAATTTCCGCTGCAATGAAAAACGGGACTCTCCTTTGTCCCGTTTTTCATTGCAGCATTTTGAGCAAAGATATCAAATCCCCTTCCTCTTTTCATTTCAACATGATATTAGCAGGTTAGAGATTTTTTCAAAACCTCGGAGCCTGGCCTGACAGATCCGGCTCCGGCGGAATTTTGCAGCTGTTTAAAAACCTGAATTTTGCACGAGTTGGAGGCTTTCAGCTGCAAGGCATTTAAAGGTGAAGCCATAGTGTACTATTGCGAACCTTTAATAACGCAGCAGATGGAAGCCTCCAGCTCGCTCGAAGGGTGAAAATTTATGAGAACAAATGAGCGTCATCCTTTTTTTCTGATTGGGTTTTATTTGTATGTTGTTAAATTTACCCTGTCCCCCCTCGCATCAAGCAATAACAAAACTTCTCATAAATTTTCATGCAAGATTCAGGTTTGAAAATATTCGATGCTTAACATCCTTTCCATAACCGCCCCGATCTATGTTTTGATCGCCCTTGGATTTTTTGCCGTCCGCTGGAACGTCTTCACAAAGGAGGATGCCGGCAGGCTCGGAAAATTCGTCCTCATCCTGGCCCTGCCCGCCCTTCTTTTCAGAACGCTTTCGCAGCGCTCCTTTGCGGAAATATTCGATGTGGCCTACCTGGCGGCATATGGGGCGGGTTCGCTCCTGGTGTTTTTCGCGGCCTTTTACCTCGCCCGCTTGCGCCGGAAGGGGGATGTTTCCTTCCGCGCATTGTACGGCATGGGAATGTCGTTTTCCAACAGCGGGTTCGTCGGGTATCCGATCCTCTCCCAGTGGCTGGGGGAAAAGGCTTCGGTCGCACTGGCGCTGGGCATGCTGATAGAAAATTTGATTTTACTGCCCTTGATGCTGGTCTTGGCTGAAAGCGGGCGGGATGACGGCGCCGGGGGATGGCGGATGATGTTGCGCTCGCTCGGCGGTTTGGCGGCCAACCCGATGATTGTTGCCATCGTGGCGGGTTTTGCTTTTGCCTCCCTCGGCATCCGCCTGCCGGTACCGGTACTGCGCAGCGTCGATATGCTGGCAGACTCCTCCGCCCCGCTTTCGCTGTTTGTCATCGGCGGGTCGCTGGTCGGGCTGAAAATTCAGGGAATGATCCGGGATATCGCGGAAATAGCGCTGGGCAAACTGATCCTCCACCCGCTTGCCGTAGTGTTGATCCTGTGGCTGCTTCCGCCCATCGATCCGGCCTTCCGGGCGGCGGCTATCGGTTATGCGAGCATGCCCATGTTGAGCATCTACCCGATCCTGGGGCAGAAGTATCAGCTGGAAGGGTTCTGCGCCGCCGCATTGCTCCTGGTTACCTGGCTTTCCTTCTTTACGATCAGCGCGCTCTTGTGGTGCCTGGGTGAGGTGTCCCACCTGGTCGTCTGAGGACGATCCCTCATCAATCTCTGCTGCACCTGTATGATCAATTAAAAAAACGGGACTCTTTTTGTCCCGTTTCATTTCAAACTTACCACCCTTACCCTATCGATTTGTACACCTGATCAATAACATCCCCTTTTATACGTTTTCCATTAATGCTATTATCCTTCACCTATGAGTAAGTATACATAGTCAACAACGTCCCCTTTTTCTCGCTCCAAAAGAAAAAAATGAACCGAGAAACCAGCAGGAGTTCAATGGTAAATTTTGGCAGTATTGTAAGAATATTCCTCGCCCTATTTTACTAAATCCGGTCCTATTCCAAGCGCAGCGGCACGTTCCGCCCATTGCTTCCGAGCTAGGGCCTGCATGTCTTCGACTTTGTCCGTTTCATCCATAATTTCCATACCGATTAAGGTTTCAACTAAATCTTCGAGTGTCACCAATCCTATGGTTCCACCATACTCATTGATCACTATGGCGATATGCTGACGATCCTTTAAAAAACGTTCGAGCAGGGCGGATAATGATACCGACTCCGGAACTGCAAAAAATTTTCGTTTAATTGAGGAAAGCTTCTCCTCACATCGTTTCTGTGTGCTGAATATCAAAACATCATCTTTAAGAACGAAGCCGGTCATATCGTCAAGGCCTTTGCCATAGATTGGCAGGCGTGAGAACGGGGTCTGAGTGACTTGCTTCAGCGCTTCCATTATTCTCATGTCTTCAGGTAGAGCCGAAATGACAGTGCGCGGCGTCATTATGTCCGTAACGCTTAGTCCTTCGAACCGGAATAGGTTCCGAATAATTCGGGATTCCTTGCTTTGAAGATGCCCTGTCTGTTCACCGACCCGCGCCATGGCGACAAACTCGTCTCGGCTGAATACATGCACATCCTTGCCGCGTGCAATAACCCCTGTTATTTTTTCAGAAATCCATACGATCGGATAAAGAATCTTGATCAACATATTCAAAAAAGCCGCAACTGGACCGGCAAGCTTTGACCAGTAGATAGCTCCTATCGTTTTGGGAATAATTTCTGAAACGAAAAGAATCATCAACGTCATTATCGCCGAGAATAGACCTAACCAAACGCTTCCAAATACGATTGTAGCTTTGGCTCCGGCTCCGACAGCTCCAGCCGTATTGGCAATTGTGTTTAATGTCAAAATGGCCGCAAGCGATTGATCCACATTATCCTGTCTGAGTCGTTTCAAAAGTGCCGCGCGTTTAGGACGGCTTTCTTTCATGATTTCAATATATGAGGGGGTAACGCTTAGTAGAACAGCTTCAGATATAGAGCACAGAAACGAAAGGAATAATGCCATTGATACGTAGACGATCAGCATCATGGCATCAGCGCTGAAGGGTGAGTTTGAATTTTCGCCGCTACTTGCAAGCGATGAACCAACAATGGTTAATGAAAGTATTAAGGCTGATATTGTCTGTATCTTTTTTAGTGAAAACCTCATTCGAAATTGAATCCTAAGTATCGTAAGATAATCTAACAATCGCCCTAACTTTGGCCATATTCTGTAAGATTTGAACAATCATAATACCGAGGAATCAGCTGATACGTGTAAGTCTTTTTAGACATCTCGTCCCTGCATCCATTTGCTGCGTTTCGGTGGCAATCTTTGATGAAACTATTTCATTAACAACAGGCTTAGAGCCATGACAACCATGCCTGCCACCAAGCCATAGATGCTATCGTGGCCTTTTCCATAAGCCCTGCTTGTCGGGAGTAGTTCGTCTATACTAATGTAGACCATAATGCCAGCAACTCCACCAAACAGGATGCCCATTACTTGGGACGGGATCGCTCCGGTGTCACTACTTATAAACAATCGTAACAATAAATAGGCAATCAATGCACCCATGGGCTCGGACAAGCCGCTGAGAAATGAATATACAAAGGCCTTCTTACGATCGCCGGTTGCATAAAATATAGGCACGGAAACGCTTATTCCCTCGGGTATATTGTGCAACGCAACAGCTAAAGCTATGGCAATGCCAATTGCAGGGTCTTGCAAAGCGGCTAAAAATGTTGCTAATCCCTCGGGAAAGTTATGGATGGCTATTGCAAGTGCCGTGAACAGTCCCATCCGCATGAGCTTTTTATGTTCGAATTTATGATCGTGTTCCCCTGTCTCCGACTTGTCCCTCCCTGTCATCGCATGAACTTTAAAGTCCGGAATTGGAGCCGAAGGATCGTGAAGGGGTCTGGTTTCCCTTTCAGAATGTGTTTCATGAGGATTTTCTGACTCGGGAATGAAATTGTCGATCAGGCCAATCAGTAACATACCTCCGAAAAACGCTGCAGTATTAACCCAGTGCCCCCAATAATCGCCATAAGCAGAAGTTAGCGCGTCAACTCCTTTAAAGAATATTTCAACAAATGAAACATATAGCATGACTCCTGCTGAAAAGCCGGTAGCAATTGAAAGGAATCGATAATCAGTTCTCTTTGCAGTAAATGCAACAACACTGCCAATACCGGTAGCCATACCAGCAAAGGCGGTGAGGGCAAATGCAAAAAATAAATCCTTAATATCCATGCTACTACATTGGCCGATATTATAAATAATATAGACTCATGAAGAAGCTTATAAAGCTGAACGGTTAAAATCTATTTGAAATTTAAAAGCTAAATAATCACGAGAACTTCTTGCCATAGTCCCCGACGCCCATAACCGCAATATCACGCTGGCAATCCTTAATCCACCATCCTCTCCGGATGACATCCAGCTTACTGCGGGCAATGTGACAAGCAATACGGTAATACGGGACGTTGTGGACAAATTGAACTTATTTCATTGCTGTTAAGTTAAGTGGCTTAATTCACGCCCCGGCCAACTCCGGCAGCCGTTTCTCTTGGACCGCCGCTGTATAACTCCTGATTTCACCGGCGGCCTTTAAAATCCGTAAACCATTCCGATCATAACCGCATAGGACTTCCAGTTAACTTCGTTCAAGCGGGTGACGCTGATGGTGCCATTTGAAAAAAATGTTCGATCAATGCCCGGGTCGGTATTCCAATCCTGGTACTCAACATTTAGAAGAAAAGAGACCGGATAGTTTTTATAAAAATTCACCCCGGCGGATATCACCATGCCGCTGCCGTCGGCATCGTGCTCGAAGCTTTTCGGGTGCGCGAAATCCGTTCTCAGGTTCCAGTCCGCTTCGGCATAATAATCCGCCCAATGATATTCAAAGTTGACAAAGAGGTTGTGCTTCTTTTTGATGTCGAAATTCACATCCAGGCCGACCCAGGGCCCTTTCCATTCCGCATTATATTTACTGTTTAGGCCGGCAAACGGCCCTGTAAAACCAATCACGCCATATGGATCGCTTGTTTGGTATCCGTCCGTCATGGTTAAATTCTGCTGGTGATATGAATAGCCCACCAGCGGGGCGATCCCGAACCAGTCCAACCCGAACGAGAAGCGCAGTCCCGCCCCCAGGGTGGCATCCACCACGCTGCCGTCGCTGGCATTATTGTTTGAACGGGAAAATTCGAGGGTGCGGTTGTCCCCGGCGTAATCCGAATCCTGATTGGAGCCTTTGAAAATCATGCCGTAGCCCAAGGAGCCGCGAAAATAAAATAAATCGCGAAGAATCGTCCGGTTGCTCAATTTTATTTGAACGATCTCCAAATCGCTCCATGTCAATTCCGACAGTATATTGGGATTGTTTCCGGTAATATCCCCGGCAATATTCCAGTCAAGGTCATCCACGCGATAGCCGAGGCTGATCCCAAACTCGGCATGCACCTTTTTTTGAGGTGCCGCTGTTTCAGATGAAGCGGCCGGCTGCGTCAAGTCGGGCGTCTTTGTTTCCGACGCATTGACATCAGCCTGGCTTATCTTTTCCAGGTTCTCATCTATTTTTACAAAATAAGTTTCAATGACATTTTTTTTAAACGGTACAAACCGTTTTATCTTATCTTCAGAAAGCTCCCAGACCGCTTCCACCCACAAGCTTTCTTCATCGGTTATCAGCCACTCTTTGGCGGTCCACCTGTTTTCCTGCCGGCGGATGTCTTTGATGGTGACCGTGTTGACAAATTTTTCCCAGAATGCGGAAGGGCTGTCTATCAGCACCCCCCGGCTGCCTGAAATTCTGATTACGGAGCCGTTTTGGCTTTTCCACAGGCCGGCAAACGGATTTTCTGCCTGTTGAATCTGGCCGAATGACGGCGTGCTGATCATTGCCGCAGCGACGATTGCCGACAAACAGACGAGGATTTTATTCATGCGCTTCACGCTGCCCCCCTTAAAAACACGAAACCCCATTTCCTTTTGAGAAATGGGGTTTGGGTGCCAGTTTCATAAGCTTTCCCTTTAAGATCTGTTTAAAGGTTGTCGAGCTATGGAACTTTTGTTCACCTTTTTCCACTAATCGGACGGTTTGTCAAGGTTTTAACGAATAAACCGGGTTGTCCCTCCCGAAGTTTATGATCAGCGGGGTCTGCTGGTGCCCGATTCTTTTTGATATCGCGGCGGTGGACTGCTTTGAGTACTCCCCGAGCTCCTCGAGGCTGACCCTGCCGTCCGTGTTTCTGTCGGCCTCGGTCTTGTTGCTGAGCCCGTCCATGAGCGTAAAGGTGAACAGCCCGTTGCCCTGGTAGCCGTCCATGGCCGCCTCTTTCGAACTTGCCGACGCGTAGATGTGAAGCCCCATCTTCTTGGCCAGCACCGACATCCGGGCGTCGTAAAGACCGCTGACGATGGTGTCCACCCCGCCCGCATGACAGGTGTCGAAGATAAACAGCTGGGACAGCGACTTGATCCGCTTTGACATCTCGACAATCTCGTTGGAGCTGATCATCGTCTCTTCGCTCACGCTGCCGTCGAACTCGCTGGTCAGCATGTAGTACTGGTTCTGCAGAAGGATGCCGTGCCCCGCGCCGAAGAGGATGAAGCTGTCCCCGGGCTTGATCTTTTGTGAAATCGCGTCGATCTTGTTCAGAATCTTCGCCTTGGCGGCCTCCTTGTCCGTGAGCATCTCCGGGTGGATATTTTTGGGGTTGAACAGCGTCGCCGACTGCTGCACGAGTTTGCGGGCCATGTCCGTTGCATCCTTGACGGGATATTTCAGGTTGACACTGCCCTCCTTATACTTGTCGATGCCGATGGAAAGGATGTAAAGATGAGGCTCCTCGCCCTTGATGCTCGCGCTAAAGCCGGCGGTCTTCATGTAGCTCTGCACCGTGTTGGTGTTGTTAAAGGCCGTCACGCTCACCTCGTTTTCGCCTGAAACGCTTTCCACTTCCTTGCAGTCTTCAAAAACCTCCCCTTTGGATTTGCTGACGATGGGGGTGCCGTCGCCCGTGCCTTTTACGGTCACGGCGCGCATATCCTCGTAGATGCCCCGGCTGTTTAAGGCCGCCAGCTCTGTCTTTGCGGCGGACGCCTTGGCGATGTCCCGGTAAAAGCCGTCCGACTCGATGAGCTTGCCGTTGTGAAAGAGCCGCACCTCCCCGATGCCGCCGCCCGCGCTTTTGACCTGGTAGCAGACTTTGACCGCTGACTGGTCCGTCGCGGTCGGCACCGAGGTAAAGGCCACCGTCGGCGGCGGATTTCTCAGGGCGTCGTCGATGGTCAGGGTGATCAGGCCGCTGATGTCGTCCCCCTTTAGCTTGGCTGCCACGATGTCGGGACGGTAAAACACATCGTAGAACTGGTCGATGCCGTATACCGAGCTCCCCAGGCGGATATTGAGGTTTTCATGTCCCTGGCGGGATGAATTGTAATAGCCTTCAGGGGTAATCACAATCCACTCTCCATCGATGAAACCGATGAACTGGCCTGTTTCCAGGCCGCTTTTTACATCCCAGATCCGCATGGTTCCGTCTCCGCTGCCGGTGATGATGCGCTTCCCGTCAGGGGAGAAGACGGCGCTATAGGCGTTCAGCTTGTGTCCCTTAAAATTCATGACCCGCTCGCCGGTGGCAACCGCCAGGAGCTTGGGCGTGCCGTCAAACCCGGAGGTCAGGGCATATCGGCCGTCGGGGGAAAAGGCCACCGACGAGATGGCAAAATCCTTCCATTCCTGCAGCTGCCGGCCGCTTTGGACTTCAAAGAGTTTGGCGGTGTTGTCGCTGCTGCCGGCAAAGACCCGCTTGTCATCGGGAGAAAATGCCACCGCGTTCACATGGTAGCGAAAATTTTTAAAGGCCCGCATTTCACGGCCCGATTCGATATCCCAGAGCCGGACCGTTTTATCGCGGCCGGCTGAAGCGATGGTTCTGCCGTCCGATGAAAAAGCGACGCAAAGGATTTTATCGGTATGACCGGCAAAGCTTTTGACATCGCGGCCGCTCGCCGCATCCCACAGCCTGATACGGTTGGCGGCATCGCCGGACACAATCCATTTTCCGTCACGCGAAAAGGCCGCGGCGCCCTGCCCGTCGATCCGGAGCAGTTCTCTGCCGGTTTCCACCTCCCGCAGCGTCAGCGGCCCGTCAGAGCGACAGTCCAGGATGGATCGATTGTCCGGCGCAAAGGCCAGCGAAGAGACGATCCCCTTGGTGCCCGTAAACGTCCAGAGCCGCTGAGCGGTAATGCTGTCCCACAGGTTGATGGTCCCGTCAAAATTGCCGGAGAGCGCATATTTTCCGTCGGGTGCAAGGGCAACCCTGTTGACCCAGTTGACCTTGCCCTCCAGCGTCCGCAGCTTTTTGCCGGCAGCCAGATCCCACAGGGACATGTTGCGGCTGCCTGCAAGCAGCTGCCCGCCGTCGGGCGATATCGCCACCGAGAATACCGAGACCTCACCGGCCGGCAGGCTCTTCAGCTCCCCGGCCCGGGCAAGATCCCAGATCCTGACGGTTCTATCAAAACTTCCGGACACGGCCATGCGGCCGTCTGCTGAAAATGCAACCGAGGTGACCTCGCCGGTGTGGCCGCGCAAATTGGCAAGCTCCCGGCCCGATACCGCCTCCCAGTATCGGACCGTGCCGTCCTTGCCGCCGGCGGAAAGGACATAGCGCCCGTCGGGCGAAAAGGCCACGGCGTTCACCGCCGCGGTGTGGCCGACAAAGGTACGCACCTCCCTGCCGGCGGCGACATCCCACAGCTTGATGGTTTTATCCCAGCTTCCCGACAGAAGGTATCGGCCGCCAGGCCCATAGGTCAGCGTGCGCACCGTCGCAGCATGCCCGCTTAGGGTGCGGGTCTGTTCACCGGTGGCGACATCCCAGAGTTTGATGACGGCATCCATGCCGCCTGATGCAATCGTGCGGCCGTCAGGAGAAAAAACAGCTCGAAAGACGGTCTTGCCGGGGCTTCCGAACTCACGCACTTTTTCCCCGCTGTGCGCATCCCAAAGGACGATCTTGCCTTCGGTTCCACAGGACAGCAGATAGCGTTCGTCAGGAGAAAATACCGCCGATGCCACAAAACCGGTATGCTCGCCCGTATAGGTGCGGATCTCGCGGCCGCTGCCGACATCCCAGATCTTGACGGTTTTGTCGCCGCCCGACAGGGCATATTTCCCGTCGGCGGAAAAGACCACCGACTGTACGCCCGAATGCCCCAGTTGCACGAATATCTCCGGGTCCTTCTCGCCGGCCGGGACCGTGCCCGAAAACGCCATCAGCACACACGCCGCCGTCACAAGCGTCATCACCCAGTTTTTTTGATGTCCTCGCCGCTGCTTCATGTAATGATGTTCCCCTCAAAAAGTGGACTATTGTTTGTATGCGCTTGACTGTTGCTCAAATTCAACTGGAGAACAATAGTTCAATGCCGAGTGTAATCGTTTTTTGTTATAAAAATGTGTGATGTACCCTT
>JBFLWU010000010.1:0-124695 GCA_040757625.1 Thermodesulfobacteriota bacterium
GGCACTCCGGGGTGCAGCTGTACTTTGCGTACCGCAAACCCCGGATAACGCAGCAAATGGGCGAATGCATTTCGCCCACCGGGTGAAAATTTTTCAGGCATTTGCCTTATGCAATTGAGATAACAAAAAGTACCGCTTGTTCCTGCCTTAATTCTGAATTTAACCGTGTATTATCAAGATCTTTTAAAACTTGCTGAAAAATTTTCATGAAATATCCGGGATAGTATCGTGCCCCGGAAACAGCTTCAATTTCTATTTGCCGGTCATAAAGGGAAGCGGTCGTGTGTTGGAGATGGCCGGCATGCTTTCCAGTTAGAAGCTATCGCAAAAAAATATCATTATTTCAGGAGGCGAGGAGTATTTTAGGTATTATCCGGTCCGCCGGCAATTTGAGATGAATTCTATCAAGATCTTGGCGGGCGACATTAGAAGAAAATATTTAAAAGCGGCGATTGATAATCAATAAATTTGTCATAGAGCCTTATGGCGTTCATCGGCAGGGCGAAGCTTAACACCGTTGAAATGCAGCATAAGAAAGCGATCATGCCATTGGATATTTTTCTGTTCAATTTCAAATGGACGGTTGCCATAAACGCCATCATCATCATGAGCGGTATAAAATCATAGTAGTATCTTGCAATGGTCGCCACCGTGAACCCCACCGAGAATATCTGCACAATCACCAGACCCAGCAGAATGACAAACGGCGTCAGCCCGTCGTTCCCATACGATTTTGAAGACAGGCAGGGAACGAATGCCAATACCAAAATCGGCGCCAGGAAAAAAACCGAGATGGTCAATTCGTTCGCATTGACCAGAAAATAGGGGCCTATCCCGATCGAGCGGATTTGTAGAATATATGCTGGTAATTTCACGAACGGAAACTCTGGAACGAACTGGGGGATGCGGAAAAAAAGAGACCACAGGTTATGGGGGAAATGGTCATAACGGAAATAGCCGCCGTTCAAGAAATAAACCTGATACCGCGATTCTAAATTGGCCATGCCGAAGTCCCAAATGGATCCGAACCTTGCTGCGTTATACCACAACAGCAGGCAGAGCGACGCCATGCCGATTGACCCGGTTATCATGACAGCGCGTACCACTTTCGGCTTCGCCGAATGGTATGAATGTTTCCAATATCCGAACACGAGCGCAAAAAATATCAAAGCGGCCGCATATGCATAAGAAAAGCGGCATCCGACACTGAATGAGAGCGACAGGCCGATCATGACGGCCGTCCCGGCATTTGGACGGTATCTGTCATTATGCGCTTTCAGTAATAAAAGAAGGGCTGTCATTAAAAAAAACATGGCGGCGCTGATGGACTCATGATGAATGGACGGTATGGTGACCATGTAGAGGCTGATTCCGTTGGCGATAAAAACCGAAACCAATCCTTTTTTCAATAATGAAGGGGATCGGGTTGGATTCCCGGGAACCAGTTCGTCCAGTATGAATGCGAACAATGTCCCCACGCCCGCACAATACAGAATGATCATCACGCCGGATGGGACGGACGTGCCGAAAAGAAACCGGACCGGCAAACGAACCAGCGCCGGAACCGGTCCGGAAAAGATATAGCGATTGCCATTTTTGATTATCATATCAGCCGGCGGAGACGCCTGAATAAAAAGGTGCCCGTCGGCAAATCCATCCGCCAGCATCGCATAGTTGGGAAGTGTTTCGCATTCTGAAAAACGAAACGTTAGACCGGTCATCCAGGCTGAATAAAACACACATATGAAAAGAAAAAGCCAGGCTGCCTTCATCCGGACAAACCTCATGCGCCCCCCTTGATGGTATTGAACAGCATTGACATCCCTACCTGGAACACAATCATAAAACGGATTGAGGATGAACGAAAGCCGTCAAGCTGTCAAGGCAAAAGCAGGAACAGCCCAATAACGTTGCGGCTGGGTCATGACAGGGGTTTTAGTTTAGCCCGATTATTTCATCAAAGTTTTTCAGCAAGATTTATAAAGATTATGTTGACAGTCCGTTCGATTCAAATTTGCGTAAAAAACAGAGGGACACTTTGTTCTCTCTATTGAAAAAGACAAATGCTATAAAAATTTTCACCCTGTGGGCGAAATGCATGGCCCATTTGCTGCGTTATCCGGGGTTTGCGGTACGAAAAGTACAGCTGCACCCCGGAGTGCCTTGCAAATGAACGAATGCATTTCGTGAAATAACCGGGTTAGGCATCTGATCCCGGCAGGTGGAAAGATTACTTGACAAAAATGCTGAAAAACGGTTGGGTCTATTTTCATGAATCATTCAGTCAACCATACCCCCGAAGATGAGATTAACGGCAGGTTAAAAGAGCTGCAGCGCTTTTTAATGCGACAGGAGATTGACGGCGCTTTAATTCTTCAAAACACGGATCTGTTTTATTTCAGCGGCACCATTCAGCAGGCCCACCTCTTTGTTCCGGCCTCCGGTGAACCGGTCCTCTTGGTCCGCAAAAGCCTCGAACGCGCCCGAACAGAATCCGCCGTTGCCGCCATCTTACCCATTACAAGCTCCCGGCAGATTCCGGATCTGCTGCGGGAGAAAGGCCATTGCCTGACGAACCGTATAGGTCTGGAACTCGACGTCTTGCCGACCAATCTGTATTTTTATTATCAGCAACTGTTTCCCAAAGCGGAACTGACCGATATCGCCGATGCCGTCCGCATGATGCGTTCCGTAAAATCTCCCTATGAAATCGGTCTGATGCGCGAAGCCGCCCGCTTGTCCGATCAGGTCGCCGGCCATGTCGGGGAAGTGCTTTGCGAAGGAATTACCGAAATCGAACTGGCCGGGAAAGTCGAAGCCTGCGCGCGCAAGCTGGGCCACCAGGGGATCATCCGGATGCGGATGTGGGGAAATGAAATGTTTTACGGGCATTTGATGTCGGGGCCGGCTGCGGCCGTTCCCAGTTACATGGCCTCTCCCACCGGCGGAGCCGGTATCAGCCCGGCTGTTGCCCAGGGACCGGGGCAGAGGCGTATCCGGCCCTATGAACCGGTATTGATCGACTATGTCTTTGCCCACCAGGGCTACCTTTCGGATCACACCCGGATTTTTGCCCTGAAAGGCCTCCCGGACGATCTGTTGGCCGCCCACGCCGCCATGCTGGATTTGCAAGCCCTGCTGAAAAAAATGGCAAAACCCGGCGTCGCCGCCGGCGACATCTATCGGGCGGCGCTGGATCGGGTTGACCAACTCGGCTATGCCGACCATTTCATGGGCTGCGGCGATCAGCGCATTCGGTTTGTGGGGCACGGCATCGGTCTGGAACTGGATGAATATCCGTTTTTAGCCGAAGGACAGCAATTGCAACTGCAGGAGGGCATGACCGTCGCCCTTGAACCCAAACTGGTTTTTCCCGGCAAGGGGGTGGTGGGAATTGAAAACACCCATGTGGTGACGGCAAAGGGCCTCGAGCAGCTGACCCGCTTTGAAGAAGGGGTAATCGTGTTATAGTGCCGTCATGGCGAGACCTATGCAAAACGCCCCCTTTTGCCCGATTTCGGCACCAGACTCAAATGATAATCCTTGAAATACTATAAGCTATCTCAAAAAAAACAGGGGTCGGGGAGTATTTACATGTTCTCCGGTCCGGCCTGGGATAGCCCCCTCGCCCCCGTGAGAGCCGGAACCAAAGATTACCTCCGTATACGCCCCCTGACCGTTGCGCTGATCCAGAACAGGCAGAGACGATCATCGTCGCCGTGAAAATCAGCCTGTGGGGCTGGCTCAATGCAACTTGAGCGGGATCGCTGCCGTGCGGTAATGATTCGATAAGATGGTTCCGCTCTCACGGGGGCGAGGGGGCTATCCCAGGCCGGACCACCGGCAAATGGTGCTGTGACAACGACTCTCCCCACAGACCTTTGTGATAGAAAAAACCTGATATTTCATTAAGTTAGTGTTTAATTAGTTTTGAGATGTCTTCTATATGTATTCCAATGGTTAAAATTCTCGCCTTCCTTGAAATTGAACATTTTTCAAAGGTCTCATGGCGGGATGACCCGGCACTGCCGGGCGCATAAAAAAAGAAGGGAATGGTTTTATGACCATTCCCTTCAAGCTGATAAGGCTGTTGCAGATCGAAATAAATTTAACGCTTCGAGAACTGGAACCGGGCGCGGGCAGCGCGCTGACCGTATTTTTTTCGTTCTTTGGCGCGGGGGTCGCGTTTGATAAAACCGGCTCTTTTAAGGGATTGCCGGAAATCCGGATTGGCCGCCACCAGGGCACGGGTAATGCCATGTCGAATCGCACCGGCCTGACCGCTGATACCGCCGCCGACCACACTGACTTTAATGTCGTAAGACTCCAGCGTGTTCGTCAGCACAAGCGGCTGCAAAATGACCGCCTTGGCCGTTTCCAGCCTGAAGTATTCATCGGCGGTGCGGTTATTGATGGTAATTTCGCCCTTCCCCGGTTTTAACCACGTTCTGGCAATGGACGTTTTTCGTCTTCCTGTTGCGTAATAGCTGTACTCTTTATCCATGAGATACCCCGATTGTTGATTTTTATAGAAAATATGCCGGCCGGTTATTTCAGATCCCATATCTCAGGTTTCTGGGCGCCGTGCGGATGCTCTTTTCCTTTATATACTTTCAGTTTTTTAAACAGTTTGCGTCCCAGTTTGTTTTTGGGCAGCATGCCTTTAACGGCAATGCGGACAATTTCCTCCGGCTTTTTTTCCAAAAGCTTTCTGGCGCTGATTTCCGTCAGGCCGCCGGGGTAGCCGCTGTGCCGGTAGTAACTTTTCTGGTCGAGTTTCCGGCCGGTCAGCACGATCTTATCGGCATTAATGACGACGACGCTGTCCCCGGTATCGGCATGGGGGGTGAACAAAGGATTGGATTTCCCTCTCAAGCGGGCGGCAACTGAACTGGCAAGCCTTCCCAGCACCGCATTCTCGGCATCCACCACCCACCATTTGTCCGTTTTGTCGGTATCTTTTGCAGAATATGTATATTTTTTCACTTTTCCTTGCTCCTATGGATTAGAATTTGGCATTTTTAATTAAAAACTGAGTGTGTGTCAAGTAATTTTTAAAATAATTTTTTTCGATTTTGCGGCCTGCAAGAAGCCGGCCTGCCTTGACGCCGGCGGAGGAATCCTCTGCGAGGGCTCAAATCTTCCCGGTTTTGCCGGTTATTCAACAGACAGATAGACAGAATCGTTGCGGGCACTGACTTTCCCGATGATGGCGGCCTGGGATACGCCCGCCCGCCGGAGCGCATCGACCACCCGGCTGCCGATATTTTCCGGCACGGCCGCCAGCAAACCGCCGCTGGTCTGGGGATCAAAAATAATTTCCTCGTGCCAGGTCGGCAGCTTCCGTTTAAACTGCAAATGGTTCGCAACCAGTTCCCGGTTGGCGTGGTTTACCCCGGTGGTCACCCCCTTTGCATACATTGCCAGGGCCTCGGCCATGATCGGTATTTTTTCGATTTGAATATCAAATCTTGTTTTTGAGCCCCGGGCCATTTCAAAGCTGTGCCCGGCCAGACCGAATCCGGTGACATCGGTTGCGGCATGAATATCGAAACCGGCCAGGACTTCCGCCGCCTTTTTATTCAGGGTCGTGATGACGGCAATACATTCCGCCATAGCCCGGGATGAAACCCACTTTTTCAGGTTCGCGTTAAAAAGAACACCGCTGCCGACGGGCTTGGTTAAAATCAGCACATCCCCCGGCCGGGATGCATGATTCGGCCAGTATTTTTGCGGATGAACCCTCCCGGTCACCGCCAGGCCGAACTTGGGTTCATCATCGTCGATACTGTGCCCGCCGGCCAGGACCGCCCCGGCTTCCGTAATTTTACTCAGCGCTCCGGCAACCATCCGGTGCAATGTTTCCGGCGGGAGTTTTTTGGCGGGAAATGCAACCAGATTCAGGCAGGCAATCGGTTTGCCGCCCATGGCATACACATCCCCGATGGCATTTGCGGCTGCAATCTGTCCGAACAGATAGGGATCGTCCACCGGCGGCGTAATGAAATCCGCCGTGAGCACCAGGGCGGTTTCATCATCCAGGCGATAAATCCCGGCATCGTCGCTGCCGGCATACCCCACCAGCAGATTGGGATCATTGACCTGGGGCAGTGTCGCTAAAAGCCTGTCGAGCCCGACCGGGTCGATTTTAGCCGCTCACCCACAGGTCTTGGAGAGACTGAGCAGGGTCGGCTTCTGGAACATTTTAAAAAAGGTCATAGTTTACATACTCCAGGTTTCGGGGAGTTTTTCAAGCATTGCTTAATCCGCCCGGGGATAGCCGATAAACGGTGAGGTGACAATGGCGCACTCCCTAAGCATATGCCATGAAACCCCCTGCCCCTCATTTCATCAACCGTGCCGCCGAAAGGGTGTTCGGCCGGACCTTACCTGTTTGCCAGAGAGATTGAGGCGGCGGCATGATAGGGTATCAGAATGAGCTTATCATCCCGGTCTAAAAGAACAATTTCATGGCCGGCTTCACTTTTTTCCAATTGAATGACCCGTCCCTCCAGAATCCGGCCGGAATTCAATTCAATGCTGATCTCGACGTCTTCATTTATCAGATATTGAAAATTCAGTTTCAGCGATCCGGTCAGCTCCAGATTCCAGCGGATCACATCCCGGTAGGCATCGTTTGTGCGTCTGAGTCTTTCCACCAGAATGTTCATTAAATTGTTACATATTTTCGCGCCGATAGCCGGATGTTGCTGAGCAAAATCGTCAAAATCCGAGCGTTTCAGACCCAGAAGCTCGGCATCCTGTTCCACCAGGGCGGAAGCGGATCTTTCACCGGCGTCCATGAAACTGAACTCGCCGAATACCGTACCTTCATTGGCGACAAATATATGCTTTTCAACTTCCGCCATAATGCGCCGGGTTATCATCACAACGCCTGTTGCGACAATATACAAGGTATCGCCCGGATCGCTTTCCCTAAAAACGTATTCACCCGCTTTGAAACTTACCCTGGTAAACCGCTTGCGAAACAGTTCCAATTCCTCATCATGCAACTGGTGAAAGAGATTCCCCGTGCCAATGTATTCGATGTTTTGCATTTTGGGTCTCCTTTGAAGGGAAAGGGGATGGGATTATCATTCAGCCGGCGTTTGGTTTACTGAAGTATAAAAAAATCATTCTGGCATGTCAAACACTATGGTGATTTTAGAGCCCCTGCAGCTGACTGCAGGGAATCTTCTCCCCGAAGGGCTTTGAATCAAATGTTAATATTCGCTCGCTAACCCCGCAGCAAGACAGGGGGGCCGCTCGCTTTTGCGGCTCAAAAAATTGACTTCAGGCCGAATTTCCCATATATCTGCCGGCAAAGGCCCTTACAGATTAACCCTGTTGTTGCATAACGGCTCGACTGTCGCAGGCCTAAAGCAATGAAAAATCAGGCGCGCGGGCCATCCGGCCGTATGATTTCTAAATTTCACGAATAGCGGTTCCAAAACGCCGGCGGCGACCAAAGCGCATGCCGCTTCTGAAAAGGCAAATTGGCCGGTCTTCTTTTGTGTTTTATGCAGCTAAAGGGTTAATATCGGCAAAACCGCCGCAAGGATGCAACACGATGGAGCCATTAGAGATAGAAGTGAAGTTTTATCTGGAAGATTATGAAGCGCTTCGCAACCGAATTCTGTCCATGGGGGCCAAAAGCCGGGGGCGTGTCTTTGAACGTAATATCAGGTTTGAAACCGTCGATAATCGCCTCATACGGCAACATTCGCTCCTGAGGCTCCGCCGGGCCGACAAGTCAACCCTGACCTTCAAATCCGAAGCGGAAAACCCGGGCAGGCAGTTTAAAATTCATAAAGAACTGGAGGTCGGGATCGATGACTTTGACGCCATGGCCCGAATACTGGAATCCCTGGGGTTTCAACCGGCGCAATGCTATGAAAAATGGCGGGAAACCCTGAAGCTGCACAATACCTGCTTTTGCCTTGATGCCCTGCCGTATGGCAACTTCATCGAAATCGAGGGGACAAAAAGCGAGATAAAACAGTGGGCGGCCCGAATCGGCCTGGACTGGAATAAAAGAATTCTTCTCAATTACCTGGCCATGTTTGAAATCATCAGAATCCGGGAAAAGCTGGCTTTTTCGGATATCACTTTTTTAAACTTCACAAACTTGAACATCGATCCGGAACAATACCTGGACCGGTTTGAAATCGGTGAAGCATAAATTTCAGCATGAACACGTTTTCGGCCTTGACCTTCAATCTACGATTCGGCCTGGCGGCAGATGACGGCCCTGCTCGCTGGGAGGTCCGCAAAAAAAGTGTTGCCGCCCTTTTTCAGCAGCACCCGGCCGATTTTATCGCCCTGCAGGAAGCCAATGATTTTCAGATCGATTTCCTCGGTGAAGTGCTCAAACAATACAACTTCATCGGCAAAAGACTACCGGCCCCTGCTTTCTGGCAGAACAATGTCATATTCTATAAAGCCCCCTGGAAGTGCCTCGCGATGGACCATTTCTACTTAAGCCCGACGCCTTCCATTCCCAGCCGGTTTCGAAAAAGCCGCTGGCCGCGTCAATGCACCATCGGGTTGTTTAAAAACGGGGAGCGCCGCTTACTCTGCATCAATACCCACTTTGACTTCGACGCACGGGTCCGCGTCAACAGCGCCCGACTTATCCTGGAACGCCTGTCGGCTTACCCGCCGGATATGGCCGCCGTCCTGATGGGTGACTTTAATGCCACGCCGGAGGGCGACTGCTATAAAATTTTCACAACCCCGCCGGCAAACGAATCGGACCGGAAGCCGGTTTTTAAAAATGCATTTAAACACCCCTATCCGGGGACGCATCATGGTTTTACCGGCATCAGCAGGGATGAACACATTGACTGGATTCTTTACCGCGGCGATATGAATCCCGAAAACAGCCTGGTCCTTGCAGATTGCTTTAACGGCATATTCCCGTCGGACCATTTTCCCGTCAAAGTGATTTTCAGGTGGGCAGGAAATGACTGATGCGTACGACCATACGGGCGGATCTGAAAGCCGGCAATAACCGCATCACTGTTTGACCGAACCTCTATTTCAACGCGCTCGCGGTTGCTTGGGAAGCATCTGTTTTCTGAAACTGCTTACAACTGACCTCGGCGTTTAAAATCCCGCCGGCTTCGACCACTAGATTTTTACATATGACGGTACCGGAACATTTCCCGGTCGAGAGAATGATGAGCTCTTCGGATGCGGAAACTTTTCCTTCAAAGTTGCCGCCGATCGTCATACTGGCGACTTTCGTATCGGCATAAGCGGCCCCGTCTTCGGCTATGACGACGATTTCGCCTTCGAGAGTCCCTTTTACAGTCCCCTTGATCACCAGTTGCCCTTTGCATGAAACCGTACCCTCAACCGTCAGTCCCTTGTCGATGATTGAAAAATTTTTGGATTTATCCCCCACAATAATTCTCCTGTAAGAATATCGCACCCGCACGCATTTCGCTACCTGGATGCAGGGTCTTTTATGTCCACATATAGTTTTCCGATCGGTTCTCCGTCATATTTAACGATAATCTGATAGGTTTTTCCTTTATTCTCCAGGGAATAACGCCGCCATAAGTCCTTGCCCGTATCAATGACAAATCCCCTGTCTTCGCCGGTGTTATTGCGGGAATTTCCCACATATCCCTTGAAGTTGACCTGCAGGCGTGACGCCTCGCCGGTTTCGGCCGTGACGTCCACAATCTCGAAGGTGTCCCCTTTTACAACCGCCACATGATCATTATCATGGAACATTTGCTCCTTTCCGTTAATCCGGATCTTATACTGCGAAACGGCGGGAACCACCGGCTGAAGGGTCGAGACCGCGACCGCTTTCGCCTTTGTAACAACCTCCCGGCTGTTGCCGACTGCGATCTGGATGCCGCCGCAGGGAAGATAATCCCGCCGGACGACAATTTCGGTCGGCCCGCTGATGACAACCCGCTTGCGTAAATCGCTGATGGAGCCGTAATTGATAATGTCGGCCGTCAGGCCGCGTTCGTAATTGGCTTCAATATGAGATATCATAATAGTATCGCCGGCATTGACGAACAGGATCTGTCCGTCCTCAACCACCACCGGCAGCGTGTCATTAATGGATATCACCAGATAGCGCAGTTTGGGAGGTTCCAGGTTGATCCCCGGTGTTTCCGGAATGATCTCAAAGCGCTCCATAAAGGCATTGATGGCCAGATTGTGATAGCGTACCTTCATCTCAAGTGGCAGCGCCTTGCTGGTTTCAATTCCATAGGCCGGAATTCCGCAGGTGTATAACGCATAAAATGTCGCCGATTTTCGCTGCTCCCGGTGAGGGCTGTTTTCGTCGGTTGTCCGGTGATTGTTGAAACGGAAATGGTGTTGGGACTGCTCGATCTGTCTATTTATCTGGGCGACTACGGTTCTTGCCAGCCCCCCGAGCTGAACCGTTTTGCCGGTTTCGGCATTGACATAGGTTTCACTATCGGCGATGATCGATTGCCCGTAGCGCAGCGGGTTTCTTTCAGAGCTCTCCCATATTTCGGAAAAAAAACCGGTTCCGTCATGAAGGTTCAGCATACAATCGCTTTCCATAATCAACTGCTTTAAAATCGAAACAATTTTGGTTTCATAATTTCTTTTTGGATCATCGGCGAATTTGCGATTCATATCATCATTTATTTTTCGCCGATTTAACACGATCGACTGGAAGTTGGCGCGCGGTACAACGATTAGATTACCTTTCGCAAGACTGATGTCGGCGTAATGGTCGGCCGAAAGAAATCCGCCGGGCTCATCCCCCTGAATCCCGCCGATGAGCAGAAGCGTTTTGCCGGGATGCTTTCCATAAATTCGATAGACATGCAGTTCATAATCCGAACCTTCAAAAAATACGGAATGGGTTCTTTTTTGGGCCGCGGCGTCCGTTGGCAGAATCGTTAAAGCCAGCAAAACAAGCGCAGCAAAAATGATGCTGCAGAAGCGCTCGAAAATGTTTCTCTTCATAATGTTGACCAACCAGTCGCCGATAGAATCACTGGTTCGGTGTAAAAACGGTCTCTTGAATATTGATTGAAAAATCTTTTTCGATCAATAAATTCCCGTTCGCGTCAAATACGTATACCGTAGCAGAATCAAATTGATCGGGTTCCATTTTGCTTTTAACCATAAACCGAACGGTTTTGAACCTGGCAATCGAAAAATACTGACCGCGCTTATTTCCGGTCGGTACGCCTGCCGCCAGTCTCAACGTCGGCAGGGTCAGCCATTTATCCGGTTGCGCGTTCAGCTTTTTTAAAATAACGGCGGTATAGCCGGAAACAGGATTTAGATCCGGGCCGCTGTTTCTTAAAACAAATTGAGCCCTGAAAGTATCGCTGGCCGTCTCATGGGACACATTAAATTCCTCAATCGATACTTTCAGGACGCTTTCCTGGGCAACCGGAACGTTTGGAGGGGGGCTGCCCTCCGGTTTTGAAACAGCCGCTTCGGCTGGCTGGGCGATCTGGCTGTCCGGTCGTAACTCCTTTTTGCTGCGGGCGTCCTGTCGATCGCCTGTCGCCTTCTCACCCTGCTTCGGGCCCATCTTCCCCCGAAGTTTCTCCATTTCGGTCTCGGCCACCACCAGCCGTGTCATGAGCACCTCTTTATCGTTGCGCAATCGGGCGAGCTGCTGCTGCATCTGATCCATCGACCGCTGTAGTCCCACCGTCTCATTGCGGTTATGATGATACAGAAAATAGAAGGCGCCGCTGACCACAACTGCCGTTCCCAGCAGGAAAGCCCATAAGGTTATAATCCATCTGAACCATCTGATGGTTACGACCTTGCCGTGATCCCCCACGAACAGAAGGGTCCAGTGCCTGTTTTTCCGAGATGGTTTTGATGATTGCAGCGCGGCTATCTCTTTTGCCAGATTTCTCTGAATATTTTCCATTGCCCATTTTCCCGAACCAAAATAAGCTGTTTGGTGCCCTCTGTTTTTAAACCACTCGATTCATAATTCTGGATAAACGTTGCAACACTTTTATTCTTCTGGTTTCTGACAACCAAGTTGCGCTGGGTGACTTTAATATAATCATATTTCTGATTGATTTGTCGTTTATAATCCAGCCAGGCCTCAAGGCCGGCTCCCCCCTGGGATTTAAAATCTTTGGCATAGTAAGCGCCATATTTCTTGATATCCTTTGACGACCAGGCGGTTAACCAGCCTTCAACCAATTTTTTAACATCGGGGCCGTCTTCGGGAGTTTTTTCCACCTTGGGAGAGACCGCCGCGACTTTAACCTTTACGCTGTTAGCGATTGCCTGCCCTGCAGCAACCAGCGGACTGGACGGTCCGGATCCCTTTTGGGGATCGTCCGGTGCGACCTGATAAACATCTCCGACGATTTTAAGCCGATTGTCCCGGAAGGCCAGAAAGAGCTTGCGGGTGCCGGCAAACAATTCCGTGTCTGCTGTTTTTAGCACCTGATCAAACAAGACGACATAAACCGTCTTGAATTTGAGCATCATGATGTTTTTCATGTCAACCTGAAGGGCTGAAGCGGCTGATTCCTGTTTCGCTTTGATTTTCAACCAGGCGGGCCACCATGAAATATCCGGCAGATAGACCTCATCGTAAAACGTCAAATACTCGTGGTAGGTCCCGTGTTCAAGGGCCGCTTCCCATTGTTTAAGAAAATCTTCAATCGGTTTTTTAAGATCAAGGGCTGCTTGCGCCGGAGTATACGTCAGCTTGTCCACAACAATAATCGGCGTTCGGTTTAAGGTGATATATTCCGCCAGCTTGTCGATATCCTGATTGTTCAGAGCGATGCAGCCGTTTGAATCTCTTGGCTTCAAGGGTTTGTTGGTCCCATGCATCCAGATGGAATTCCCGTCCCGCTCGGAAATCTGATCCATCAGGTTGGGATAATCCATCGGGAATGCCCGGCTGCCGTATATCGGAGCCAGATCCTTCTTCAGGTGCTCCTTGATAAAGAAATAGACCCCCTCCGGTGTTTTTTTATCTCCGGCGCGGGATTTGGCGCCACGGACTTCACCGGTTGAGCAGGCCATGCGAAAAATTACCCGGTTGGATTCGCCAAACGCATACAGATATAAGTTCTGCGTGCTCTTTTCCACGATAATGGCGTATTCATGTGATTTTTCGGAACCGGTGGAAATCAGCACATCCGGAATATTTTCAATCCCGGTCTCTTTTACCGGGGCGGCCGATGCCATCGCACCGACCAGCAGCGCCAGGATTGCCCAACATCCGCATCCCAAAGTTTTCATCCATAGTTTCCGACCCAAAATACAGCCTCCTCAATCATCTTTTCCGATTCGGACGGTATCACCGATGGCCGCATGCAGCAATGCCTGGGCGCTGCCTTTGTTGACCGCGATCTCCAGACAGCCGCGGCTGCCTGCAATAACCAGCGGAAACCCTGTTTTCACACTGGTGTAACTCGGCATGATTCCCGTCAGAATCACGCCTCCGATGGCGACCACCGCTTTTTTTTCGGAGATACCATACTGTGGCAGCAGTTTTAAATCAATATTTGTAATTAAATTTCCGAAACGATCGATAGCAACGACGTTCCCGACAATGGTTCCGGTTTCGGCGACAGTTGCCTTCGGAATAGGCAGCCGTTTCACCTCATTTGGGAATATGCCCGGCCCCAGTTCCTCCATGGGTGTTCCCCTAGACAAATAAGCGGCAACCGGCGCAAAGATATCACGCCCGTGAAAGGTCTGGCTGACGGGATTTAAAAAATAATCGGAATTTTCGATCCGGACCACCCTGCCGACGTCCCCTTCATCCAGCAGCAACGTCAGGACCCCATTGTCGGGGGCAATAAAGATATGATGATCTTTTTCACAGGCCAGAATCGCCCGGTCGTCGCCCACCCCCGGATCCACGACAATCACATGAACCGTTTTTTTAGGAAAAAATCGAAAGGAGGATTTGATTAGGAAGGCCGCCTGAAGGATGTCCTGTGGCTCGACCCGGTGCGTAATATCAACAATAACGGCCGCCGGGTCGATGGACAAAATTACCCCCTTCATCACCCCGACATATTCATCTTCTAAACCGAAATCCGTTAGCATCGAAATAATAGACATTCAGCCATCTCAAAAAAATTATATTCTAAATTAATTCACCGTTTGTCGTTGGTCCGGCCGGGGATAGCCCCCCCCTGAGAGCCTCAGCTATTTTAGCGAATGACAACCGCACGGCAGCAACCCCGCTCAAGTTCAATTGAACCAGCCCTCAAAAGGCTGATTGTCAAGGCGACGACGATCGTTTCTGCCTGTTGCGGCTCAGCGCAATGGCCAGGGGGCATGTACAGGCCTTTGGCTGCGGCTCTCAGGGGGCTATCCCCGGCCGGACCGGAGAATATTCAAAAAACTCCCCGGCACCTGCAATCAGTATAATTTTTTTTTAAGACGACTTCATGTGAAACACGGGCAAACAGACAATTTAAAATAACCTTTTCTGTAAACGAAAACCCAGATGCTTGTATGCCGCTTCAGATGCCCTGCGGCCTGAAGAGGTTCGGATGACCAGTCCGGTTTTTAGCAGAAAAGGCTCGACCACATCCACCAGCGTATCGGTTTCTTCCTGAAGGGTTGCGGCAATCGCCTCGATACCGACAGGCCCGCCGTTGTAAAACTCAATAATGGTTTTTAAGTAGCGATGGTCCAGGCTTGTCAGGCCCAGTTCATCGATTCCTTCCAGGGCAAGGGCGGCGACAACGGTCTTTTGGGATATCATCCCGTCGGCCCGAACCTGGGTATAGTCACGGACACGTTTGAGCAACCGGTTGACAACCCGCGGGGTCCCCCTTGATCGTCTGGAAAGTTCAAGCGCGCCCTCGTCGTCAATATCCACCTGCAGCAGACTGGCTGAACGTTTCGTTATTTGTATCAAGTCCGCAGGACTATAAAAGTCCAGACTCCTGAAAATGCCGAATCGATCCCTCAGCGGCGCCGATAAAAGCCCTACCCGCGTGGTCGCACCCACCAGCACAAAGCGATTGAGCCGGTAGCGGTGACTGCGGGCATGAACGCCTTTGTCAAACACAAAATCGACGGCAAAATCCTCCATGGCCGGATATAGAAATTCTTCCACCGGTTTGGACATGCGGTGGATTTCGTCAATGAAAAGGACGTCGCCTTCTTCAAGGTGCGTCAGGATTCCAATCAAGTCTCCGCCCTTTTCGAGCGCCGGTCCGGAGGTCACCGTGAGCTGTTTGCCCATTTCATTGGCAATAATATGCGCCAGGGTGGTCTTGCCCAGGCCGGGGGGGCCGTGAAAAAGGACATGATCAATCGGCTCACCCCGTCTCTTGGCCGCCTCAATGGCAATTTTCAGCGTTTCAACCACTTCGGGCTGGCCGATATATTCCGACAGGCGGTCGGGGCGCAGCGACAGGATTTCCGGCTCCTGATCCATCGGCAGGCACGCCCCGGAAAGCAGGCTCAGATCTTGAACTGAATATGTCTCGCTGCTATCCTTTGTCATGATGCAACTTCACCGCGGTAGACTTCCTCAAACAGTTCTTCGGGGGTCGTAATGGCGCTGTTGCGTTTCAGTGCCATTGCGATCATATTTTTGGCATCAGCGATTTTATGCCCCAGCTGACGAACCAGTACGTCCATTACCTGCTGCTGGATGTCCTCAACGACGGGCGGCTCGGGCTGCTCGGCTTTTCGGATCAGGGCGAATTTGTCCATTTTGCCGACAAGGGTGGCGATGATCTTCTGGGCGGTTCGTGCGCCGATTCCTTTGAGTTGGCTCAATTTCCGGGCATCCTTTGCCTCGATCGCCCGGGCGATGTCCCGGATGGGCAGATTCAGGGCCTTGACAGCCTTGAGCGGGCCGATGTCCTCTACGGAAATAAAAAGCTGAAAAAATTCCTTCTCGGCCTCTAAATTAAAACCGATCAGAACCGGCTTGGGCTGGCGTTCCGTCTGCTGGTAATAGATGTACAAGGAGACATCATCGCCCGTCTTTTTGGCGCTGAAGGTTTCCATAACCACGGCCGGAAGCAACACCTCATATCCGACGTGATTGGCAAGCAGCAGGATCCTGTCGGTATCTTTTTTTAAAAGTTTGCCTTCTAAATAACCGATCATCTACGCGTTTCCTGTCAATCCCTCATGGCTGCGAAAAAGTCCGATGAGCGCCAGCGCAACCGCATCGGAAGCATGATCCGGCTTAATCGGGTTTGTTGCCTTTAATAGGTGGCGAACGGCTTTTTCCAGCTGCGCTTTACTGGCATTTCCGTTTCCGGTTAAAATCTGCTTGGCCTCACGAACGGAAATTTCAACCGCCGGCACGCGCTCCCGGCATCCGGCCAGAAGAATAACGCCGGCGACTTTACCGAGATTGATCCCGGATTTTGGAAATTTTTGAAGAGAAAATACATCCTCTACCACCATGAAGTCCGGTTTTTCCTCCTGCAGAATAAGAACGATTTTGGAAAAGATTTGATCGAGGCGGTGTGCCATTGAAATGTTTTTGGGAGTCTGTATGCTGCCGAATGAATACCCTGCGACCTTGAGCCCTTTTCCGCTGATAATGCCGATACCGGTATCCGCAAGCCCGGGGTCGATCCCGATGATCTTGGTCATCCCGGGCGCTTTTAAATAGGGAGGCTTATTTAAGCTCATCGAGTTTCTTGCCGGCAATCTTGGCCTCATTGGATTCCGGATACTTATTCGTGAGTTCCCTTAAAATAAGTCGGGCATTTGTCTGATCCCCGATGTTCAGAAACGCAAAACCCTGCTTCAGCAACGATGCGGGGACCTTATTGCCTTTCGGATAATTTTCGATCACTTTTTGGTATTCTAAAATTGCCTTTTCATACCATTTTTCGCGATAATAAATTTCACCGATCCAAAACTGAGCGTTATCCGCGTTCTGAGAGCTCGGATTTTTATCTAAAATATCCTGAAATCCCTTCCGGGCGGTTTCAAATTCACCTTTATCAAACGACTGCTTTGCCCGGTTGTATAATTCATCGTCGGAAAGTTCTTTGCCTGTCTTTGTTTCCGAGCCCTTTTCAGGGGGTTTTTTTTGTGAAGATTCAAAATTGAGATATTGTTCCAGCTTGCTGAAACGGTCCTGATAACGGGCGGTCTGTTCTTCCAAAAAAGACAGTCGGGTTTCAAGCTTCTTTTCCAAATCCTCGGCCGCTTTTGTTTTCTGCTTCAGCAAATGATCGGATATTTCCGATTTTCCGCTCATTACCTGCATTTCCTGACGCATATCCGTCAGCATCACCCGCAAGCCGGCAAGCTGCTCCCGCAGCTGCCGGTTGTTTTCATCCTGCGTTTTTTGGGCATTTTCAATCCGTGTCTCCATCTGGGCGCTCTTCTCCTGCAGCGCACTGCTGTTGCGCTTTTCCACTTCCAGATTGCGCTGTTTTAATTGCCCGAGCTGTCGATCCAGCTCGGCGACGCCCTCCTCTATTTTGGTGATGCGCTGTTCAAGCCTGGAATTCTGCTGAGAAAGCGCCATCAGATGATTGTTCAACGAATCGACATCCCGCTGCAGGGCGCAGCCGGACACCAGAACACCGCTTAACAGGACTAAAAATAATGAATGTTTCATGTCCATGTTTTCACTATTTTTTTATGGGTATGGTTAATCGCTGCCTATCGCGCTCCCGCCGGAGTCTTAACTGTATCCATGTTTGCCCGCGTTCATCCGGAAAGGAACAACGGCAACACCGTTTTGCTTCCGCCGCCTAAAAAATTGCCCGCCGGGACAGGCGGGCAATTTTAAAACGGAACGGCAAGCGGCATGTTCTGCCGCTTGCCGGCTTCCATGGAAAAACCATGACTCGTCGCGTAAGACGATCATCGGACGGAGGTTACTCAAGCACGAAATGAGCCCGCCGGTTTTGCAACCATGCGCCTTCATAATGTCCCGCGGAAAACGGACGCTCTTCGCCATAGCTGATGGTCGACATCCGTGTGGCCGCAACCCCCAAATCCACCAAGAACGCCTTTGCGGCTTCAGCGCGTCGCCACCCCAGCGCGAGGTTATATTCATTGGATCCGCGCTCATCACAATGCCCTTCAATAATGACCGAAGCCTTGGCGTTTTCCTTCAGCCATTCCGCCTTTCTCGTCAGCCGGTCCTGGGCCGTCGGGGTCAAAACGGAGCTGTCGAAATCGAACAGAACCAATTCGGACAAGAATACTTTCTTTTTGGCTTCTTCCAGTTTTTTGGCGATTTCCGCCTGTCGGCGTTCTTCTTCCAGCTGCGCTTCGCGAAGCTTCTGGGCTTGAAGCCGTTCTTCCTCCAGTTTCCGCTGTCTTTCAGCTTCCAGTCGCTGCTTTTCGAGGGCTTCCGCTTCCGCGCGGGCCTTGTCAGCCGCTGAGGTGTCCTCTTTTTTAACCGTTTCTTTGACCGTCTCTTTGGCCGCCTCGCTCTTCTGTATCTCGCTTACCGACGCTTCGGACTTTACGGTTTTCTTGGCACATGAGACAGTAAAGAGCAGTCCGGGAATCACCAGCAACAGGGCCAAACTTATCCAATACTTTTTTCGCATTTTTTTCCTCCTTTTAAAAAATCCACACAAGCCTAATCGTTCATCATTCGCGGTGACCAACTGGGCGCCGTCTGTTCGCCCGGTAAAGTCAACAGGCGCCGCTGGTCTGTTCCATAGGCAGTCATCACATAGATTCTTGAATTGCCTTCCCGCGTCGAACTGAAAGCAATCAAATTCCCGTCCGGGGACCATGTAGGTGTTTCATTGTCACCCGCGTCCCGGGTCAATTGGACCAGACTCTGGCCGTCGGTCGTAATGACATAAACATCAAATTTCCCGCTATGCATACCGGCATAAGCGATCCGATCCCCTTTGGGTGACCAGCTAGGAGATGTATTATAACCGCCCTCAAATGTCAACCGCTCGGTCTGGCCGGTATATAAATCCATGATATAAATCTGGGGTACCCCCGATCGGTTGGATACAAAGGCCATTTTCTTGCCGTCAGGAGACCAGGACGGCGACACATCAATCCCCCAGTTATTTGTTAACCTTTTAATAATTTTTCCGCTTCCGGTCAACATATAAATTTCAGGGTCGCCCTCAAACGTAAGGGTTGCCGCCAGCGTAAATTGGTTCGGAATCCAGGCCGGGGACATGTTCAGTCCTTTTTGGGAAACCACCGCCCCCCTTTTTTCCTCGAGGTTCATAATGTACAAATCGGGGTTGCCTTTGGTATAGGCGGTATAAGCAAGCCATTTTCCGTCCGAAGACCAGGCCGGGGAAAGGGTGATATTATTCGTTTGGGTCACCTGTCGGGGACTGTGGCCGTCAAAATCACAAATGAATACTTCCTTATTTCCGGTCCCGTTTGAAACAAATGCGATTTTACTGTCGAAAACCCCGCGGTCGCCCGTCAGCGAGAAGATAACGTCGCTGGCAAATCGCTGGATTATCCTGCGCTGATCTCTGCTCCAGCCCTTGTATCTTTTTCCGACAATCAATTTGGCTTTGATGGTATCAAACAGTCGCAGTTCCATTTCAGCCATATTGTTTTCTAGTAAAATGCCGCCGGTTATCAACAGTTCGGCACCGATTCCCGTCCAGTTCCTGAAAGCGATATCGGGTATATCGATAGATGGATCCTGGGGATCGACAAGAAAGGCGGCGCGATCGATTATTTTAAAATATCCCGTGTATTCAAGCGTTTGGGCCAGAAGATCCGCCGCCGATTTCGCTGCGCTATTTTCGGCCGGGCTCTTGTTCAACGCTTTGAATACGGGCACGGCGATCGGTATTTTTTTTAAAAACGGATTGCTGATGTTAATGTAGTCATAATCGGCACCGATCGCCTCCGCCCCTGTCAAAAAGAGAACGATACACACCCATCCTGCTATTCGGGTTAGAATTCTGCTCATTTCATTGCAATCCTGCCGGTGTAAAGCCCAACATGACGGTGTAAAACTGATACCCTTTGGGCAGGGCCGGGAGCGGATTCGATTTTACGACCGCCTTGTAGGCGGAGTCATCCAGATAGCTGTTGCCGGACTTTTTTTCAAATCGTACATCCTTGATTTCGCCGCTGGCCATGATGCTGATCACCAGCCTGGCCTCCAGATCCTTCCGCTGCACCGCCAACTGTTCCGGATAGACCCAGTTGTTGCGAATATGATAAGCGATTTCCTGCTGGTAAACGAGTATTTCCGGAGCGGGCTTCCCGCCCTCCCCTCCCAGGCCGGTCACCCCTGTAACCGTCTCAGCCGTACCGGCAGCCTGTCCGGTACCGGGCGGTCGGTTATCCGTATCTTTTTCACCGATTTTACCCCTGATGCGGTCGATGGCCGCCGCAACCGGACTGGGACGCGACTCTTCGGCCTGTTCCTCAATCTGCTTAATCGCCCGCTTTACAACCTGGGCGGGTTTGAATGTTTCTTTTTTCAGCGATGTTTTTTCGCTCCACTTTTTCGGGGATAGCGAAACCGTCTCTGCCGGCTTTGGTTTCGGAACCGCCGGTTTTGCCGAGGGAGCAGCCGGGACGGCTTTAGGGGGAACCGGCTTTTCAGCCGCCGGCTGGACAGCGACCGCTCCTGAAGAAGGCCCTTTTTGCTCCGGTGCCGCCTGGATTTGCGATAACGCAACCAAGCTGACGGTTACAATCGTCTGAGACGGCTTTCGGCCGGACAGATGACCGGGTGTATAGATGATCATGGCAAAAAAAAGGAGGTGGCATATCAACGAAATGACAACCGGCAACGCCAGTGAGCGCAGATCGTCGTCTGCCCCGGAAAGTAAATAAGCACGCGCTCGCATCCCTCTTGTTTATTTCCCTTTACCGGATTTCCGGTTCGTGTCGCTTGAGGTGGTCGGTTCTGTAACCATTCCCAGCTTTTCAACCCCGGCTTCTTTAATCTCGGACATGACCCGAACGACCATGCCGTAAGAGATGTTCTTGTCGGCTCGTAGATAAACGTCGCGATTCTGGCGGCTTTCAATAATTTTAGACAGTTTTTCCTGTAAAAAATCGAGCGACACCTGAAAATCGTTTATAAATATCTGATGGTCCTTGTTGATCGTTATGATAAGCTGATCGGCATCCGACGGAAGCGGCTTGGAGGTCGCTTCCGGCAGAGAGACGCTGACACCCTGGGACATCATCGGGGCCGTAACCATAAAAATTATCAACAACACCAACATCACGTCGACAAATGGCGTCACATTGATGTCGGACATCAAACTGCTCTTGTCGCCGCCTGTCATCATTCCTTACTCTCCTCGACCCGGATCAGGTCGCCCTCGATGATATTCAAAAAATCAGCCGAAAAACTTTGCAGTTCAGATTCGATGATTCGTATTTTCTGCATGAAATAATTAAAGGCAATAACCGCCGGGATTGCCACCGCAAGGCCCGCTGCCGTTGCAACCAGGGCTTCGGAAATGCCCGGCGCCACCACGGCCAGGCTGGCCGAGCCCTTCAAACCGATCCCGTGAAAAGAATTCATGATGCCCCAAACGGTTCCAAACAACCCGATAAAGGGGGTGGTATTGCCGGTCGTAGCCAGAAAGGGAACCAGCTGGGTCATCCGGGTTGTTTCCTCGTTAATGGATCGACGCAAAGCCCGTTTCACGTTATCCATCCCTTTAAACCCGTTAACCAGGGTCACCGACTCCCTGCCGCCCGATGTACCGGATTGAGCGGACTGCTGCCCGGCCTGCCGCACCTGTCTTAATTCCACATACCCGATCCGGAATACGTTGGCAATGGGACTTCCCGGCAGCTGCTTGGCTTTGGCAAAAGCAGCCGAAAGGTCCCGACTTTGCCAGAAAAACTCGGTAAAAAGGGCCGACTCCTTAAAAGCCCTGCGGATATACCGGTATTTAATCAAAATGATGGACCATGACGTAATCGAAAAAAACAGCAGCATCAGCAGAACAAACTGAACCATCAGACCCGCTTTGCCGATCATCTCCAGAATGTTTATCTCATGAGGAACCATTCAGAACTCCATGCCTGTTATTCGTAAGGTTAAAAAATGGGGCCTATTCGAAATAACTTCGATTAAAGTAGCCTTTAAATTTAGCAGGTTATCTTAAATCAACCCCACTGTCAAGCTATTTGCTTTTTAGCATGGGAGGTACGATTGGGAGCCGGTCAACTTACCGTCGGCAGTCGACCTGCCCGTCCCCATGATTCCCCCGACGGTCGGCCAATACATCATCTTGAACTCGGAACATTCAGAAGTCGTCTCAAAAAAATATTTATTGAGGACGCCGGAGAGTTTTTTGAATTTGCTCCTGTCCGGCCGGAGACAAACGGCGAACAAATTTAGAATACAATTTGTTATGAGATGGCCTACGGTCAAAAACCAACAGAAGCGTAAACGGCCTTTCTTTTGTAAAAGGTCCGAAAAAATTTCAAATTATATTGACAGAACAAATCGTTTTATGTTTAGAAAATTCTGATATTAAAACATCGGGCAGCCCTACGGCCGGAAAAGCCGGATGCATGGGGCGGCGTACCGGTTGCCTGACGGCATCCGTCGCTGCTTTTATCAATAATATATAGCGATTAGAAAAAAATGAACTGGTTTTTCTGTTTTATCCGGACCTCTATCGGAAAAAAATTGTTGATGGCTGTTACCGGACTAAGCTTCTGCGGATTTTTACTGCTGCATTTGGCCGGCAACCTCACCGTTTTCCGCGGCAAAGAAGTCTTGGTGGCGTATTCTGAAAAGCTGCACACCCTCGGGCCGCTCCTGACCCTGGCCGAATTGGGCCTGCTGTTTCTGGGGCTTGTGCATGTCCTGACCGGCGTGGTGCTTTTTTATGGGAACATGACCGCACGGCCCCATAAATACGACGTCAAGAAGAGAGCCGGCGGCCGCACCATCGGTTCCGCCACCATGCCGTATACGGGTGTTCTTATCCTGACCTTTGTCATTATCCACCTACTTAACTTCCATTTTGCGGACAGAACGGATCGGACCATTTTCCAGATTGTGGCGGCAACATTTTCAAAACCCGGATATGTGATCGGATATATCGTTGCAATGGTGGTGGCGGCCGTCCACGTCAGCCACGGGTTCTGGAGCGCCTTTCAGACCATCGGCGCCAGCCATCCCAAATACACCCCTCTGATCAAAGGACTGGGTATTTTATTCTACCTGCTGGTTGCCATCGGTTTCGGCACCCTTCCGATCTATATCGCCATGATTTCTTGACAGGTATCCCATGACACTTGATGCAAAAATTCCGGCCGGCCCCCTTGAAAACAAATGGGACAAACACCGTTTTGAATTAAAACTCGAAAATCCGAGCAATCGCAGAAAATTCAGTATCATTGTAGTGGGTACCGGCCTGGCCGGCAGCTCGGCCTCCGCCACCCTTGCGGAACTCGGCTATAACGTAAAAACCTTCTGCCTCCAGGACAGCCCGCGCCGCGCGCACAGCATTGCAGCCCAGGGCGGTATCAATGCCGCCAAAAATTATCAAAATGACGGCGACAGTATCTGGCGACTATTCTATGATACCATCAAGGGGGGGGATTTTCGTTCCCGCGAAGCCAATGTGTACCGCCTGGCTCAGATCAGCAACCATATCATCGACCAGTGTGTAGCCCAGGGGGTTCCTTTTGCAAGGGATTACGGCGGGTTGTTGACCAACCGGTCGTTTGGCGGCGCTCAGGTGTCGCGCACGTTTTACTCCCGCGGCCAGACCGGTCAGCAGCTTTTGTTAGGGGCCTACCGGGCGCTGTCCCGCCAGGTGGCTTCAGGTCAGGTGAGCCTGTATCCCCGCCGGGACATTCTGGATATCGTGGTGATAGATGGAAAGGCCCGGGGGGTTATCGCACGCAACCTGATTACCGGCAACATCGAAACCCACGTTGCCCATGCGGTCGTCCTTGCGACCGGCGGCTATGCCAATGTCTTTTTCCTCTCCACCAATGCCATGGCATCCAATGTCAGCGCCATCTTCCGCGCCTATCGGAAGGGCGCCTTTTTTGCCAACCCCTGCTTTACCCAGATTCACCCGACCTGCATACCGGTTCATGGCACCTACCAGTCCAAGTTGACACTGATGAGTGAAAGTCTCAGGAACGACGGCAGAGTCTGGGTGCCGAAACGCCCGGGCGATAAACGCTCGCCCGATCAGATCCCCGAGTCGGAAAGGGATTATTTCCTGGAAAAAAAATATCCCAGTTTCGGCAACCTGGTTCCCAGGGATGTCGCCTCCCGCAATGTCAAGGATCAATGCGACCAGGGAAAGGGTGTGGGAGAGACCGGACTGGCGGTTTACCTTGACTTTGCCGATGCCATCAAAAGAGAAGGCAAAGAGAGTATTTCCCAGAAATACGGCAACCTTTTTCAGATGTACGAGAAAATTACGGCCCAGAATCCCTATGAGACCCCCATGATGATTTATCCCGCGGTCCACTACACCATGGGCGGATTGTGGGTGGACTATAATCTGATGACGACGATTCCGGGCCTTTTCGCGATCGGGGAAGCCAACTTTTCGGACCATGGAGCCAACCGTCTGGGCGCCAGCGCCCTGATGCAGGGACTGGCCGACGGCTACTTCATCATCTCCAACTCCATCGGAGGATATCTGGCCGGCACCCGGCTCAACGATGTCGCCGTCGATCACCCCGACTTCCGTTCCGCCGCTCAGAGATCTTTAGAACGGATTCAGCGGCTGCTTTCCATTAAGGGGAAACGCACGGCCGACGCTTTTCACAAGGAACTGGGCCTGATATTGTGGGAATACTGCGGCATGTCCAGAAACGACGCCGGACTTACCAAGGCCAAAGAACTGGTTCATTCCCTGAAGGAAGAATTCTGGAACAATGTCATCGTGCCCGGAATCAATGAAGAATTTAACCAGAGCCTTGAAAAGGCCGGACGGGTTGCCGACTTTTTTGAATTTTCGGAGTTGATGTTAAGTGACACCCTGGCGCGCAAGGAATCCTGCGGCTGCCATTTCAATGAAGCTCATCAAACCGAAGACAATGAGGCGCTCAGGGATGACGAAAATTTCTGTCATGTAGCGGCCTGGGAGTTCAACGGTGTGGATCAGGAACCGATTTTCCATAAGGAACCGCTATCGTATGAAAATGTGGTATTAACCCGGAGGAGCTACAAGTGACAAAGGCCATTAACCTGAGGCTGAAAATATGGCGTCAGAAGGCATCGGACGCTAAGGGCGCATTTGAAACATATGATGCCAGGGATATATCCGTTGACATGTCTTTTCTGGAAATGCTGGATGTCGTCAACGAACGCTTGACCCTTGACGGCCGGGAGCCCATCGCGTTCGATCACGATTGCCGCGAAGGGATCTGCGGGACCTGCGGCAGCGTCGTCAACGGCCGGCCCCACGGCCATATCACGGCCACCACCCTCTGCCAGTTGCACATGCGTCATTTTAAAGACGGCCAGACCATCGTAATTGAACCCTGGCGCTCGAAGGCCTTTCCGGTCATAAGGGACCTGGTGGTGGATCGCAGTCCCCTGGATAAAATCATACAGGCCGGCGGTTATATTTCAGTGACCACCGGCGGCGCCCAGGAAGCCAACACCATCCCGATCCCCACGGAACAAAATAAAATGGCCATGGATGCCGCCACCTGTATCGGCTGCGGCGCCTGTGTGGCCGCCTGCCCCAACTCCTCGGCCATGCTGTTTATCGGAGCCAGCGTCTCCCATCTGGCCCTGCTGCCCCAGGGGAAACCCGAGGCGGCCCGGCGCGTCTTGTCCATGGTTCAGAAAATGGACGAACTGGGTTTCGGCAATTGTTCCAATGAAACCGAATGTGAAGCGGAATGCCCAAAGGAAATCTCCATTACCAACATTGCCCGTTTAAACCGTGAATTTATCAAGGCCGGCTTCTTCTCAACCGAAGAGTAATCCATTCTCAGGCAGGTTATGATGGTATTACTGCCGAATGAAATGAAAATAACACGGCGCCTGCTATAACCCCATATCTGAAAATAAGGTGATGTTTTTCAGGCCGGCGGAAATTTCCCGCTGGAGCGCGTGAAGCTGTGCGACGGTCTTAGCGAGCGTTTGGCTGAACAGATAAGACGGCTGCATTCGTGGCGCCATAAGCGCATTTAATCCGAAAACTATCTTACGGGTAAGATCCTGTTCGGGTTACGATCACTTTGGCTCGCATTTTTCGTGTCCTTTCCGGGGATAATCCCCCCCGTTTATTTGAACATTTTTTTCATAGATATGCCTGTGTTAACTTTAATGCATGATCATTCACTATCAGGTGCGTTTCCTATCAAACATGTAAAACAAGGCGCTTGACAATTTTTTTAGACCATGTGAAATTGTTTAATATGCTACCGGCGCTTACCCGTTGGCGCCAAGAACACGCAGGAATTCCATCAGCATCCTTCTTGGATTGACCATATTGAAACAAACCGGCTTCATGTAGTTTCAACAGCATATGGCAATAAAACTCTATCCATTAACCAATTCACAATGAGGAGGGGGTATGAAAAAGACAGGATTACTGCTCGTTTGGACATGCTTTGTTTGTTTGGTCTTGTTGGGGACGGCATCGGCAAAGTCCCCGGTGGTTGTATACACATCGTTAGAAAATGAAGAAGTCGTCGAATATCTTGAACTCGCCAAAAAGGGGCTGCCGGATTTGGAAATCAACGCGATTCGTCTTTCCACCGGTGAACTCGGCGCCCGGATGCTGGCGGAAAAAGACAACCCCCAGGCGGACTGCATCTGGGGATGGGCTGTAACCAACATGGCAGAATTTGTGGATAAAGGCATGCTCAAGGTTTACAAGCCCAAAGGCTGGGAGAAAATTCCGGCTAACTTTAAAGATCCCAACGGCCACTGGACTGCTATTGACCTGTATGCCGCGGCGTTCGTCATCAACACCAAAGTGATGGAAGACAATAAGCTCCCAATGCCCAAAGGCTGGAAGGACCTGTTGAACCCGGCATACAAAGGCAGGCTGATCATGCCCAACCCCGCCAGCTCGGGCACGGGCTTTCTGCAGATCGCCAGCCTCCTTGAAATGATGGATCCGAATTACAAAACCAAGCCGGTTGCGGAAAACAAAGCTTGGGATTTTATGAAAGAACTGGATAAAAACATGGGACAGTATATTAAGAGCGGATCCAAACCTGCTAAAATGACCGCCGCCGGCGAGTATGCCATCGGCCTGTCATTTGCCTTTGTGTATTCATCCTTAAAAAAGCAGGGATTTCCGGTTACTATGGTCATGCCCGAAGAAGGCGCCGGATTCGAACTTGAAACAAATGCCCTCTTAAAGGGCGCGAAAAATGAGGCGGCCGCCAAGAAATTCCTGGACTGGGCCATCAGTAAAAAAGCCATGGAAGGATATGCCAAATTCAAACTGGGAGTGGCCTACCCGGGCATTCCGGGACCGGAGGGCCTGCCGGCCCTGTCAACCATCAAGCTGGCGCCCATGGATTTCCCCTGGCAGTCCAAAAACCGCACGGCGATTCTGGAAACGTGGGAGAAACTTTTCATCAAGTAATGAACCGGAGGGGCGTACACTCGAAAAAACTCCACGGATGCTGCGATGGGTCTGTGGAGTTTTTTTCAACAATGGTCAAAAATACCATTCCCCATCATTGACGGATATTTCCTTTTAAATAATAAAAATGATGCAAACTCCTATCGTTTTTTATTGACAAATTTTAAAAATATCTTCATTAATCCTGTATATACATCTACACAGAAAAGCGACGGGTACGATCCCTCGGTTACTTCACCGGTTCTTTTCAGTATGACCGAACGATTGCCTGACAGGTTCCAAGGCAGCCCGAATGTTCGATCAGCAGGTTAATTTGCGCTCGTTTCTGCCGGGAGTGTGAAAGGAGTCTGATCCCAAGCGATGTCTAAGAAACTGATATTAGAGAATATATCCAAGCATTTCGGTTCGCTGGTTGCGCTAAAAAATGTCAACCTCACAATTGAACCGGGTGAATTTATCTGCTTTCTAGGCCCCAGCGGTTGCGGCAAAACCACCCTGCTGCGCATCATCACCGGCTTTGAACAGGCGACTTCCGGCCAGCTTATTTATAACGGAAAAATTATCAACGACATCATCCCCCAGAAGCGGGAATTCGGGATTGTTTTTCAATCCTATGCGCTGTTTCCCAATATGACCGTCAGTCAAAATATCGCCTTCGGCCTGAAAATGAGAAAAATGCCCGCCGATCTGATCGATGAACGGGTCAATGAAATGCTTCAGCTTCTGGGACTCGCCGGCTGGGAAAATCATTATCCTTCGCAGTTGAGCGGCGGCCAGCAACAACGCGTCGCCCTGGGCCGGGCGCTGGCGATCAAACCGAGCGTCCTGCTTCTGGACGAACCCTTGAGTGCTTTGGATGCCAAAATTCGCGTCCGCCTGCGGACCGTCATTAAAAGGTTGCAGCAGGAACTGGGCATTACCATGATATACGTCACCCACGACCAGGAAGAAGCCCTGGCGCTGGCCGACCGGGTGGTGATTATGCGTGATGGTGAGTTCCGACAAATCGGCTCCCCCTGGCAGATTTACAAAAAACCCCGAACCAGCTTTGTGGCTGATTTTGTCGGCACCTCCAACTTCATTACTGCTACCCGGTTGAATGATAAATTAAAATTCGGACGGCTGGAACTATCGGTGGCAGGCCTCGACAATGTCGCCGGCGACACCCTTTACCTCGCCATTCGGCCCGAGAATATTGAAATTGTCGGCGCAACCATCCCGCCTGAAAACTGTGTCCCGTCAAATTGCGTCGAAGTTACCACCGAGGTTATCAATTTTTTAGGCGCGGTGGTCAGAATTACATTTCTGCTGGAAGGCGACGAAATGCTGGTGGATCTTCCTGAAAAGGATTTTGAAAAAACAGGACTGCAGAGGGGCAAAAAGATGACGGTCTATTTCCCGCCGGATGCTTTTTATATTTACAATGAGCTTTTCAGGAAATTAACTTAAACTTGGAAACACATAGCAAAAGCGTTATGACATGACGATGCCGGTCACCGATACGATCAGCCCCCGTTCTTATGAAATTTCATCCCTGCGAATGGAAACCGACAGGTTTGTGGTCCCGGCAGTGACGATCTTTATTGCCGCCCTGCTTTTCTTTTTCATGCTCTACCCGCTGTGGGCGATCCTCAAGCTGAGTTTTTTTAAAGGCGGCGAATTCGCCCTGGCAAATTTCACATTTCAGAATTTTCAAAAATACTTTACCACCGCCCATACGTTAAACGCACTCTGGCACAGCCTGTACGTGTCGGTTGCCACCACCGTAATTGTCACCGTGATCATCTTCTTTTTCACATACGCCCTGGCCCGCACCACCATTTCCGGCAAAACGTTTTTCAGAAACATCATCATGCTGCCCCTGGTTGCGCCGTCGATTGTCCAGGCCTTGGCGCTGATTTATCTTTTCGGCCGCAACGGGCTGATTACGGCGCACCTCCTGCATACGAAATGGAATATTTATGGAGCGGCCGGCATCATCGTATCCGAAGTGCTCTATTGCCTGCCGCACGCGTTTGTGATTTTGTACACGACGCTTTCGGCCGTCGATATCCGGCTGGATGAAGCTGCCGAAAGCCTGGGAGCTTCACCGTTTAAAGTCTTTACCCGCATAACGCTCCCATCGGCCAAATACGGCATCTTCAGCGCGGCCGCGCTGACCTTTAATTTAACCATAACGGACTTCGGCAATCCGGTGGTCATCGGCGGGAACTATAACGTCCTGGCGACCGAAATCTATGCCCAGGTCACCAACCTTTACCGTTTTGACCTGGGCGCTGCCATCAGCATTATTCTGCTGGTCCCCTCGATGATGGCGTTTATGTTCAATTATTATATTTCCCGCAAGACATTTTCGATGATCAGCGGCGCCGCCAAACCGGTCATTCCCCCCTCGCGGCCCTTGAAAAAGACCTTATTTACGATTTACTGCGGTCTGATTTCGTCTTCCATCATCATTATTTTTATCACCGTGGTCCTCGGTTCTTTTGTGAACATCTGGCCCTATGACTGGTCCCTGACATTTCGACATTACCGCTTTCCCTCCATCGCCGGGTATTCCGCCATCTGGACCAGCGTGTGGGTGTCTCTGATAGTGGGCGGGGTCGGCGCCTTTCTTGCGCTGGTGGCCGGCTATGTAATGGAAACGCGCAAGCCGTTTTTCAAACAGTTCATTTACATGCTGTCCGTGATGCCGGCTGCCATTCCCGGGCTGGTGATGGGCCTGGGGTATATTCTGGCCTTTAATAAGCCCTATTATTTCTTTTACGGCACCCCCTGGATCATCGTCATCAATATTATGATCTGCAATTTTCCGCTGGGGATACTATCGAGCATTTCGAATTTAAAAAATATCGACCCGTCCATCGAAGAAGCGTCCATCAGCCTGGGGGGCGATACCATTGGAACATTTTTTAAAATCATTTTTCCGCTGACGCGGGTGGCCTTTTTCCAGAACTTTGTTTATTTTTTCATGCGCTCCATGACCACGATCAGTGCCGTCATCTTCCTGGTATCGGCTACCGTGCACCTGGCCGCGATTGAAATCATCATGCTCGATAATGACGGTTGGACGGCCAGTGCCAATGCCATGTGCACCTGTATCATCGTCATCGTAATGCTGATGCTGGGCATCCTGCAGCTGGTGGCTAAAAAGACCGGACGGCGGCCGGCCGGCCTTGTAGCTGAGATATAAAGAGGAATGTATCCTATGAAGATCGTCGATCCCGCCAACCCGATACCCAAATATCTTCAGATCAGCGCCTGGCTGAAAGAGCTGATTTCTACCGGCAGGTACCAGAAAGGCGAGAAGCTCCCCTCTGAAATCAGGCTGGCCGAAATGTGCACCGTCAACCGCAACACCCTCAGACAGGCCTTATCTCAGCTGGCCGCCGAAGGCCTGTTGATAAAAGAAAAGGGACGGGGGACGTTTATATCCTCATCACCGTCTCCCCCTCTGAAGCATAAGCTCAAACAGATCTCCAGCTTCAGAGACGATCTGGCCAGTATCGGTATCAAGGAAAAGACGCTCCTTGTTAAAAAGAACGTAACCGAAGCCAGCCAGCATGTGGCCGATGCCCTGGTCCTCGGGGTAGACAACAAGGTCATTACCATACATCGTCTGAGAACCGGCGACGGCATCCCGTTTATTTACGAAGAAAGTTACCTGCCCTTCCATATGTTTAAGGATATCCTGGAGATGGACCTTACCGGATCCATGTATCAGCTGATTACCGAGCGCTTCAACATCGTACTGGCGCGCTGTGAACAAACCATCCAGGCAGTCAACTTAAATGGAAAAACATCAAAATATCTTCATCTTCCGGAAAATTCAGCCGGAATTTTCATGGAAAGCGTCACTTTTGACGCGAATAACATCCCCGTTGAGGTGCTATGCTCTTACTACCGGGGGGACAAATACATATTCGAGGTTGAGCTGGGTCGGTACCATATCCGGGAGAACCCTGTAAATCACTTTATACAAAATTAATTTATTGTTTTTCTTGTCTATACATCTATAACCATGAACAGATTACCGTAAATTAAAGGAGGACAAAATGGAAGAAAAAAACTTACTTGAAAAACTTGCTGAACTGAGCCCGGGCATGGAAATCTGGTGGGATTCGTCGCCGGTTATATACGATAACTGGTGTAAGAAGATGCTTCTCAAGGCCAGCCCCCAGAACGCTCCCATCATGAAACGCCAGTTCGGCCGGATGTACAACCCAAAAAATCCTGAGACCCAGCTCTTTCGGGGCGTGACCACCAACCCTCCCCTGTCGCTTCAGGCCATTCAGGACGATGAGCCTTACTGGGAAAAAGTGGCAAAGGACCTGATTCAAAAAAACAAAGGAATAGACAAGGAAGGACTTTTCTGGCAGCTCTATCAGGCCGTGGTCAAACGCGGGTCCGACATGTATCTGCCCCTTTTTGAAAAAACCGGCTACAAGGAAGGCTACCTTTCGGGCCAAGTGGATCCGCGCAGCGCCTTTGACAAGGACGCCATGCTCAAGCAGGCCCTTGTGCTGGCCAAAATAAATCCGAACGTCATGATAAAGGTTCCCGGCACCAAGGAAGGCTACGAAGTCATTGAAATCCTAACATCTAAAGGGATTTCCACCAATAACACCCTGACGTTTATTCTGCCCCAGCTCATGGACTGCGCCAAAACGGTCAAAAGAGGCCTGGAAACCGCCCGGAAAAACAACGTCGACCTGTCCCGCTGGCGCTCGGTCATTACCCACATGGAGTCGCGATACGGCGATCTGGGCGGCCTGAGGGATTTCGGCAAGGAAAAAGGGATCGACCTTTCCGAAGCGGATGTCCGCTGGGCAGAGCTGGCCATTTTCAAAAAGGCGTATAAGTGCTTAAAGGACAACAACCTTCCGAGCAAGATGCTTTCCTGCTCGCTCAGGCTGGGACCGACCGTCAACGGTTCAACCCGGATCTGGCACCTTGAAGAAAAAACCGGCGCCGACATCGTTGTGACCTGCCCGCCGCCCTTTATCGATCAGGTAATGAACTTTGCCGGAGAGAAGGATATTGTTTACGAACCCGACCGCATTTTAAAAGACATCCCCGCTGATGTCATGGAAAAACTGATGCGAGTCCCCTATTTCGAACGCGCCTATTCTGAGAACGGCTACACGCGGGATGAATACAACACCCACCCAGCCCTTGTAAAAACCGCAGAGCAGTTTTCAAAAGCAACCACCGAAATGGTGGAATTTGCAGGTAAATGCTTGGGGTAACCCTGCTTTGCCCAAACCCTACAGGAGGATGTTATGATCATCGGTGTCCTTAAGGAAATCAAAACCAAAGAAAACCGCGTCGCCATGACGCCAGCCGGCGTGGAACAGGTTGTCTTCCACGGGCATTCGGTCCTTGTTGAAACCACCGCCGGTGAAGGATCCGGCTTTTCGGATAACAGTTATACCCATGCCGGGGCCGAAATAGTCGTTTCACCCAAAGAGATTTATCAGCGCGCGGAAATGATCATGAAGGTAAAAGAACCGCTTCCCGGCGAATATACCCTGATTCGCAGCGGACAAATTGTCTTCACCTATTTTCATTTTGCAGCCTCGGCCGAATTGACCCGGGCGATGATCGATTCCGGATGTGTTGCCATTGCCTATGAAACCGTAGAGCGCAATAATGGATCGCTGCCGCTGCTGACCCCCATGAGCGAGGTTGCCGGCAAAATGGCGATCCAGGAAGGCGCCAAGTACCTCGAAAAAACCTATGGCGGTAAGGGCAAACTGCTTGGCGGCGTACCCGGGGTCGATCCCGGCACGGTGGTCGTAATCGGCGGCGGGGTCGTCGGAACCAACGCTGCCAAAATGGCCTGCGGACTGGGCGCCAAAGTGTACCTCTTTGACACCAATTTGGAACGCTTGCGCTATCTGAGCGACGTCATGCCTGAAAATTGCTTCACGCTGATGTCGAGCCCGGCCGCCGTCCGCAGCCGCTTGGAAGATGCCGACCTGGTCATCGGCGCCGTTCTGCTCCCGGGGGCTAAGGCCCCCAAGGTGGTGACACGCGACATGCTTAAATTCATGAAAAATGGTTCCGTCATCGTGGACGTGGCCATCGACCAGGGCGGATGTATTGAAACATCCCGGCCCACCACCCATGATGACAGCATCTATGAAGTCGACGGCATCATTCATTACTGCGTCACCAACATGCCCGGCGCCGTTCCCATGACTTCCACCCAGGCGCTGACCAACGCGACCCTGCCCTACGCCCTTGAAATTGCCGGCAAGGGTTTCAAACAGGCGGCCATCGACAACCCGGAGATCGCCAGCGGGATCAATGTGCTTGCGGGCAAGGTGACGTATAAAAGTGTTGCCGAGGCCTTTGGTTTGGAATATACACCCCTAAATTCACTGTTATCATCTTCGGATTGATGCATCGAGTTATAATCATTTACATCTTAAGCAAAGGAGAAATAAAGTATGAAAGCGTTAAAAGAATGGTTTGTGCCTTGGCTGATGACGGCCAGGGAATATAATACCAGCATCCTGGACAAGGCGTGGGCGACCCCGGATCACGGCCGGTTGATGCTTAATGAAAACCCGATCCCGCCGTCCGACAAGGTGGTCAAGGCCGTTGCCGAATCGGTCAAAAAAGGCAACCGCTATCCGGACAGCATGAAAAGGCTCAGAACCAAAATTGGAAGCATGTACGGGCTGAAACCTGAAAACGTCAGGCTCTGTAACGGAAGTTCCGAAATCATCGACAGCATGATGCGGATTTTCCTCCAGCCGGGCGATGAAATCATCCTGTCGACACCCACCTTTGAATTATATCCCCCCCGGGCGGAACTGTGCGGCGGCAAGGTCGTATCGATCCCGCTGCGAAAAGACGACCTCCAGTATGATGTGGATGCCATGATTGCGGCCGTCAACAATAAAACCAAATTGATCCTCATCATTAATCCCAACAATCCCACCGGCGTATTCATCGACGATAAGGACCTGGAACGGTTCTGCCAGCTCGGCATCCCCCTGTGTATCGACGAGGCCTATCTTGATTATCACCCGGATAGAGGTTCAAAAGCGTACCTGATCAAAAAATATCCGCATGTGTTCCTGCAGGCCACCTTTTCCAAGGCTCACGGTTTTGCCGGCATCCGTTTCGGCTATGTCTTGGGAACCGAAGAGATGATCAAAGCCTTTAGTGCAATGCTGCTGCCCTGGAACGTCAGCCTCATGTCCATGGCCGCCGCAGAAGCCATTCTGGACAACCCCGACGAAATCAAGGCCAAAGTGGCCCACAACAACAAATGGATGGATATTTTCTTTGAAGAGGCCCGCAAACTTGGCCTGAAGCCCTATCCGCCCCATGGAAATTTCATGCTGATCGACGCCACCATGACCGGTAAAACCACTGCGGAAATTTTGCAGGCCGGCCTGGATATGGAAAAACTGTACCTGAAAAAAATCAGCCCGATCCATGGCAAGGACGGCTATTTCCGGGTCACACCCGGACTGGATGAAGAAAACGAACGCTTCTTGAAATTCATCAGAAAGTATTTTGGAAAAAAATAATCTTTAAAACGATCGCTTACCCAAGCTGGCGAATTGTTCCCGGAAAAGGGTATGAAACTGTTTGAAGGTCTTAGTGAACGTCGGTTACCTTATATGCTTTGATGGTAACGACAAATAATTGGAGCTCCCATCATTCATGATCCCCTCCCCTCGCCGGGAGGGGACTAGGGAGAGGTGAAAAACATGCAGGATCACGCCCAGGTCGTTATCATCGGCGGCGGCATTGCCGGCGCCAGCATCGCGTACCATTTGACCCAAATGGGCTGCCGTGATGTCGCTGTCATCGAAAAGGGAGAATTGACCAGCGGCTCCACCTGGCATGCCGCCGGTCTGGTGGGCCAGCTGCGCTCCAGCCGCAACGTCACCCGCATGCTGCAATACAGCGTCAGCCTGTATGAACAGCTGGAAGCCGAGACCGGACTGACCACCGGCTGGAAAAGATGCGGCTGTTTGCATCTGGCCGGCACCCCGGACCGTCTGCTGGAGCTCAAAAAAGGTGCTACAACGGCCCGCAGCTTTGGCCTGGACATGCATCTCATCTCTCCCAAAGAGGCTCTGGACCTTTTTCCGGTCATGTCGCTGGACGGCATTATCGGCGCCGCCTTCATGCCTTCGGACGGTCAGGCCGACCCCAGCGGCCTGACCATGGCGCTGGCCAAAGGCGCCACCAGCCGCGGCGCCAGGATTTACCAGCATACCCGTGTAACCGGTTTTCAACTGGCGGGCAATCGGATCACTGCCGTGGTCACGGACAATGGCACGATCCGATGCGAAACGGTCGTTAATGCCGCCGGCATGTGGGCCCGGGAGATCGGCCGCATGATGGGCGTCAACGTGCCGCTGGTCCCTTTTCAGCACCAGTACCTAGTGACCGAAACAATTGAAGGTCTGCCGCCGGGCCTGCCGACAATCCGTGACAAGGACAGTCTGCTGTACTACAAGGAAGAAGTCGGCGGCCTGGTCATGGGCGGATATGAACCCAACGGTATCCCCTGGGCTCTGGCTGGCATCCCCAAAGGCTTTACCCAACAGCTCCTGGAACCCGATTTTGATCATTTTGAACCCCTGGCCGCTGCAGCCATGAAGCGCACCCCCTGTCTGGAAACCGTCGGGATTTCACGGCTGGTGAACGGCCCCGAAGCTTTCACCCCTGACGGCAACTGCATTCTGGGGCCTGCTCCGGAACTGGAAAACTGTTTTGTCGCCGCCGGATTTAATGCCTTTGGAATTGCCGCCGGCGGCGGCGCGGGCAGGATGCTGGCCGAATGGATCGTGGCGGGAGAACCCAGCCTGGACATCTGGCCCCTTGACATCCGTCGTTTCGGACCCTACCATCGCAGCCCGGCCTTCAATCTGGACAGGACCCGCGAAATATATGGAAAGCATTACACCATTTCCTGGCCCAATGAGGAGCATCATTCAGCCCGGGGGGTCCGACGCAGTCCGCTGTATCATCAGCTCAAGGAAAAAGGAGCGGTTTTCGGGTCTAAATTCGGATGGGAGCGGGCCAACTGGTTTGCTCCTTCCGGCACCGCACCGGAGGACGAACATACTTTCGGCCTGCCAAACTGGTTTGCGCATGTGGGCGTCGAGCACCGTGCCGCCAGGGAGAAAGTGGTCTTGATCGATCAGACCTCCTTCAGCAAATTCATGGTGGCGGGACCCCAGGCGCTGTCATTCCTGAACCGGCTGGCGGTCAACGACATTGACCGGCCGGTGGGCAGCATCGTTTATACCCAGATGTGTAACGACCGCGGCGGGATCGAGTGCGATCTGACCATTACCCGCATTGCCGAAAACAGATTTTTCATCGTTACCGGCACGGCCTTCGGCTTGCATGACTTTTCCTGGATTCAGCGGCATCTGACGCCTGACACCGCCGCAACACTCTCGGACGTAACTTCCGCCTATGCCGTGATCAACGTGTGCGGCCCCCTTTCCCGCCGCCTGCTGGAAAAAGTCACGGCGGACCCTGTCGATAATGCCGCTTTCCCGTTCGCTCAGTGCCGGCAGTTGACCCTGGGGTATGCACCGGTTCTGGCCATGCGGGTCACATATGTCGGCGAGCTGGGTTACGAACTTTATATTCCCACTGAATATGCCCCGCATGTGTATGAGCAGTTGTGCGAAGCCGGCCGGGAGCTCGGAGCGGTCAATGCCGGTTATCGCGCCATAGAGTCGCTGCGCCTTGAAAAGGGCTATCGCTACTGGGGTGCGGAACTTTCACCGGACTACACCCCCTATCAGGCCGGGCTCGGTTTTTGTGTCGCCCTCGACAAGGAAGACTTCATCGGCCGGGAGGCCTTGTACAAAATAAAAACCGGGGGCTTCAATTCCATCCTATGTTGTTTTACACTGGAGGATTCAAACCCCCGACTGCTTTCAGGCAGCGAGACGATCTCTCATAACGGCAAGGTGATCGGCGTTGTAACCAGCGGCGGTTACGGCCATTTCGTGGAGAAAACCATCGCTTATGGGTATCTTGCGGTGGAACACGCCGGTTATGCCGATGGCTACGCCATTGAAGTTTTTGCCGAAACCCTGGCGGCAACCCGCCAACCCCGCGTATTGTATGATCCCGAACGCAAACGGATCATGATGTGAGTATCAGGCTTTTCGTCATATGAACACTTACACAAGAGGTTGATTATGGATTTCCCCATTGATTTAAACCAGTATCAGGCTTTAACATTTGATTTGTCCCAGCCGGAAATGACGCCCCGCCAGGAAGAACAGCTGGAAAAGAACATCCGGCTGGTGCGGGACAGTATTATTTTCTTCACCGCCTTTGCCAATGCCAAGGGGCTGGGAGGCCACACCGGCGGCGCCTTTGACATGGTTCCCGAGGTTCTGATAACCGACGGATTCATGAAGGCAGACCCGTCGATCTACCCTGTGTTTTTTGATGAGGCCGGCCACCGGGTGGCGCTGCAATACATCATGGCGGTTTTAAACGGACACATGCCGCCGGAAAAACTGCTGCACTATCGCGAGTTCGGCAGCGGCCTGTACGGCCATCCGGAAAGAGACGACGCCGGCGGCGTATTCTTCAGCTCAGGCCGCTTGGGACACTTATGGAGCTACGTTAACGGCATCGCCGCCGCAAACCCGGATAAAATCCTGGTAATGTACGGCAGCGATGGATCGCAGCAGGAAGGCGCCGATGCCGAAGCCGCCCGCTATGCCGTCGCCCAAAAGCTCAACGTCAAACTTATGATTGACGATAATGATGTGACCATCGCCGGCCACCCCAGCATTTATCTGAAGGGCTTCAACATCGAACAGACCTTAAAAGGCCACGGCCTCGAGGTCGACGGCGGCGACGGCGAAAATTTAAAGCAATTATTCAAAAGAATCCGGAAGGCGCTGACAACACCCGGACCGATCGCCCTGGTCAACAAAAGGAAAATGGCCGTCGGCGTCAACGGCATCGAAGGCTCCCCCAAGGGACACGACGTCATCCCGGTTGATCTGGCCGTTTCCTTCCTGAAGGCCAAAGGGCGCAGCGAAGCTTTGGAAATGCTGGGAAACCCACCCAAATCCACAGGGGCTGATCCCTATCTCGGCAGTTCAGCGAACACTGCCAAAAACAGAGACGACTTCGGCAAGATCGTCTGCGATATCCTCAAAGACATCCCCGACCGCAAAGCGAAAGTCCTGGTGGTAGACTCGGACCTGGAAGGCTCCTGCGGGCTGCACCATATCCGCAAAAGCTTCCCCGAGGTGTATGTCAATGGCGGCATCATGGAGCGCAACAATTTCTCGGTTGCCGCCGGTTTCGGTTCCAGCGAGGGACGCCAAGGCGTTTACGGCACTTTTTCGGCGTTCATGGAAATGGTCATTTCTGAAATTAGCATGGCGCGTCTGAACCGTGCCAATGTGTTGGCACACTTTTCCCACGCCGGAGTGGACGACATGGCCGACAACACCTGTCACTTCGGGATCAACAATTTATTTGCGGACAACGGTCTTCCGGAAAAAGATCTGACGCGGCTTTACTTCCCGGCCGATTCCCATCAGATGAGCGCCATCCTTAAATCCATATTTCATCAACAAGGGCTGCGGTTTGTGTTTTCAACGCGCTCGGCCACACCGTTTATTCTCAAGGAAAACGGCGAACCCTATTTCGGCAAAGGCTACCAATTTGAAGCCGGCAAGGACGAAATCATCCGGGACGGGCGGGACGGCTTTATCGTGTCGTATGGCGAAATGCTGTATTGCTGTCTGGACGTAGTCGAACGGCTCAAGGCCGAAAACATCGGGCTGGGGCTGATCAACAAGCCCTGTCTGAACGTGGTTGATGAAAAAATGCTGAAAAAGATCGGCAGCGGCGCATTTGTTCTGGTGGTGGAAACGCAAAATATTAAAACCGGCCTGGGATCAAAATTCGGCACCTGGATGCTGGAACGGGGCTATACCCCCCGCTATGCCCGCCTGGGGTCCGTAAAGGAGGGAAACGGCGGCCTAAGAGAGCAAATCCCCTATCAGGGCCTGGGTCGTGAAGACATTATCCGGAAAGTAAAAGAGCTTCTTTAATGAGGGCCTCAGGCAGAAGGCTGAAGGCAGATAGGCTGAAGACCGAAGGATAAAAAAGAGCAGTGACACGTAAATAGTGACGAGTGACGGGTAAAACAGGAGGTCTGATCCTTGTCACTCGTCACTCGTTTCTTGTTGCTTCAGAAAAACCCGGCCTTCAGTCTTCAGCCTGTCCGCCTTCAGTCTGAATTTAAACCGCCACGATCTCCTCCACCTGCTTCAGGTCTTCAATGATATAATCGGCGCCGGCGCGCAGCAGTTCGCGCCGCAGAACCTGCTTGTCCGGTGCTGATGATACAATTCCGACCCCCACAAAACCGGCTTGGGATCTGCCGGCCGCAATCATATCATCCGGCATATCCCCCAAATAATAGGCAATAAGGGGCCGGGGGGTTATGGACGACGCGATCGCATCGAGCATATAGGGCGCCGGTTTGGACAAGGCAACCTGCCGGCCTTCCTGCTCCAATAACCGCTTTTCCTCCCGAAGGCAGTCTTCAAGGGTGTAGATCGCGTCAAAGTATTTTCGAATACCGTGATGGTCCAATGCGAAATCAGCTTCTTGTTTCGGCCGGCCCGTTGCGATTGCCAGTATATGATTCCCGGCCAGCTTCTCCAGCAGGGTCCTTTCGGCCAATAGTCGTTCCCGGTGGATATACCCTTCGCCGCTGTAAACTTGCGGCTGGAAACCATAGATGCTTCCGAACAGTTCCCTGCCGAGGTAAAATTCCTGAAAAATCTGCTTGATGACATTGCCGCTACCGACATCATTGGCTGAGAGCATCCCGATGAAACCGTCGCCCGGCTTTATGAACTTTTTCAGCAGGGACTTTAAAGGGCTTTTATGGCTTTTCAGGAATTTTGCCAGATGATCGACATTACAATGGCCCATCGTCTCGTGGTAGCCGTTCCAGCCGACCCTGTTTTTTTCGGATTGCGTTGGTTTCTCAACCAGGGAGAATAAAAGCTGAATGATGAAATAAGTAAGATCCCAGTCATTGTTCAGTCCCCCGCTCTGCTTGATTGATGCCAGCTCGGCCAGAGAAAACAGAGGATCCGGCAATTCGGATGAGGTCGGTGCCGGCTGAAAAAAGGCCCGGGCCGTCTGCCGAACTACCTCCCGGTAGGATGCCGATACGTCAATCAGAACTCCGTCCATATCGAAAATAATTAACTGTTGCGATTTCTCTTTTTTCATCGAATAATCTTCTATGGATTTTCTTGATTGGTTTATCGATCATCCATATAAAAGTTGAAACGAAAAAATGTCAAGGGAGAAAGCTGGCGGCACCCCAAAAATCGGCGGACATGAGCCTACTACGATGCCGTGCCGTGTCGATGTATGGAGATCGACGCAGCCGGGTATCGGGTAACGGAGACGATGATTGAAATACAACTATCCGGCTGGCGAAACGTTGTGCAACCCTGACAACCCTATACCCATCAGGTTTAGCGATGCCTGAAAAAAAACTGCTGATCATTCACCAGGGCGCCCTGGGTGATTTTGTCATGACGTTTCCGATCTTGATCGGGTTGCGCAGGATCTATTCAAAAATAGATGCGCTCTGCCAGAAAAAGCTGGGGGAACTTGCCCGGGAGCTTAATCTGATTGATGGCAGCCACGCCCTGGAATCGGCCGCCGTTGCACCCCTTTACAGCGACAACCCGGAAAATTTGGCGGTTGCAACGGCATCACTCCTGCGGTCCTATGAACGGATTGTCCTTTTTTCCTTCTCCCGTAAACTTCAAGGCAGCATTGAACGGCTTAGCGGGGCAAACGTTCTGCGCATCCCTCCCCGACCGCCCGTCGAAGAAAACGTTCATGTCGGACGATTCTTGAGGGAACATTTCATAGCAGCCGGTCTCATCGAGAGGGGCAACCCATCGCCATCGGATTTCGTGAAAATATTGCAGCGGCAGCGGGCCTGCGGTCCGAATGCAGCACCCGTTCTGATCCACCCGGGATCCGGCAGCCGGAAAAAAAACTGGCCTCTTAAAAATTTTATCCTGATAGAAAAAATGCTTCGTAAAGACGGCCTGCGGGCAGAATTTATCCTGGGGCCGGCCGATATCCACCTTAAGGACGGTTTAGGCGGGCCACACGCACCAAGCCTCAACGTTCATATCGTCGACGATCTGCTACGGGCCTTATCGTTGATGAAGAGCGCTTGCGGATTCATCGGCAACGATTCTGGATTGTCGCAACTGGCTGCCATTTTAGGACTCCCTGTGGCAGTTGTATTCGGTCCCTCCGACCCTGTCAGATGGAAGCCCCTGGGACCGGCCGTTGCCGTCGTCCGCCCGGCAACGGACTGCCGCCCCTGCCATGAAACCGGTGAACCCGCCTGCGCATCTCCGGATTGCTTCAAAGGCATCTCCCCCCGTATGGTCTACGCCGCTTTTTCATGCCTGAACAAAGGATTCCGGTGAATCGGGAATTACCCGTTTTTACATTTTTCTGAAATATTTACAGTTCAATGTAAAGCAAGGCAACATATTGTTATATTGTAATAATAATATTAATTGCGGCCACTCTTACCGACTCCGCGCTATGCCACTTAGTAGGATTTAATATTGACAACCCACAATTCAGATGTTAATTTTCAGCCGCTTTTAAATTTACTTTCTGTCGGGATGTTAACCGGACATGCGATGGAAACATAGACCGTTTTTAAACCCTTAACCGCGTCACAAAATTATTCAATATGACTCACCCTTTTGAAACAGTGGATCAAACAAGTCCTTTCAAACCAGATGGTGCTGCAGAATACCCTTTGGATCGTACAAATGAACAGTTGTTGTCCGCTGCTACGGAACTCTGTTTGTTGTACCTTCAGTGTGAGAAACTTCTTAAAAGACAGGAATCCGTTATCGGAAGCGGTCGCGAGGACGTCTCTTAACCAGACTTTTCTCCTTCAATAATCGATATAGTCGAATAAATGCCGATAATCACCATATCCAGGGGTTCATTCAGCCATGGACAGGAAGTGGCTGTCAAAACAGCCCAAAGGCTGGGGTATAATTGCATTTCGCGTGAAGTTCTCATCGAAGCATCAAAAGATTTCAACATACCTGAAATTAAACTGTTTCAAGCCATCCATGACGCTCCGTCCTTCATCGACCGGATTCTGCCGCGCAGAATGAAATATATCGCCTATATTCAGTCCGCCATCCTGAAAAACTTGAAAAGGGATAACATCGTCTACCACGGTTTTGCCGGACATTTCTTCGTAAAAGGTATATCGCATGTTCTGAAAGTGCGTATCATTGCCGACATGGAGGAACGTATCCGGCTGGTAATGGCGAGAAACGGGCTTTCCAGGCAGGAGGCCTACTCATATCTTCATAGATTAGATGAGCAGCGCAGGAAATGGGGTCTGCAGCTTTATGGTATTGAACCCGCTGATCCCGGCCTTTATGATCTGGTTATTCGCATCGGCAGAATCACCGTGGATGATGCCGTTGACATCATTAGCCATAAAGCCGCACTGGACCATTTTCAGGCAACGCCGGCATCCCGGCAGCAAATTGAAGATCTAAGCCTGGCGGCAGAAGTCAGTGCCTGCCTGATTGATATGGTTCCAGGTGTCACGGTCACCGCCGATAAGGGGCTGGTCTGCATCATGACCCCGGCATCACATACCCGGAAATTAGAACTTAAAATGAGGAAGACCGCCGGCACGATCCCGGGATTAAAAAATTTTTACTTCAACTGCAATCCTTCCGTACCGCCAGCAAGAAACCGATTATCGTGACGCCGGGACTTCCAGCGCGATATTCCCGCCAAAAAATCGCCTGGCTGATTTCAACAGGTGCCCGTCCAAATCGGACACCAGGAACCGGCGCTGCCCGTCTCTGCGGATGGCGCGCTCCAGTCCATGGTTTTCTTTAAAAAAATCAGCCAGCGCCGCCGGTACGGCATCGCCCGCATCGATGATATGAACCCGCTTTCCGATTTTCCGCTGAATGATCTTTTTTAGCAGGGTGTAATGATTGCTTCCCAGGATAAGAGTATCGATCTGCCGAACCTTTAAGGGGTGCAGATATTTTTTTACGATTCGCACGGTCTCAGGCTTTTTGAGCCAGCCTTCGTCCACCAGCGGCGCCAGCAGCGGGCAGGCCGCTGAAAACACCCTGGCTTCGGAATTTAAACTTAGAATCGCTGCCGGATAGCGGTTGCTGCCGACGGCTGAATGCGACGCCATGATGCCGAAAATAAACTTCGGGGAGGCTTGAAGCGCCAGCCGAACCGTCGGCTCCATAACATCCAGAACCGGCATATCGAAAGATTCCCGCACCTCCCGGCCGGCCACACAGGCAATCGTATGGCTGGCAATGAGAACCGCTCTGGCGCCTTGTTGCCGCAGAATCTCCGTATTTTGAATGGCATATCGGATAACGGCCGCACGGCTCTTGTCGCCGTAAGGAGTCCGGGCTGTATCGCCGAAATAAAGAAAATCGCAGTCGGGAAACCGCTCCATGATTTTTCGCGCGATTCCCAGACCGCCGATGCCTGAATCTAATATTCCCAACATGAGCAGGACGTCTCTGGTAGACTGTTGTGTTGTCTTGCATGAAAATCGAAAACCGCCGGTTCATGCATCATTCAGGAGTTGTCGTTGCTAATTTGCAGCTTGACGCACTCGCGTACGATTCTGTCGGGGATATCGCTGCGGATACCCGGACACATCCCGGCCATGATCTGCCAGTTTTTAATATCGACCAAAACGCTTTCAATGAATGGCCAGCGCCGACACATGCGCGGTTTGACCGGATGAATGCTGCAGGCGCCGTCCCAGAAAATGCAGTACCCGTTTGGACCCTGGGATAAAAGAGGTCTTTGACCGGACATCTGGCAGTACGTCGCTATAAAATCATCCGCATTGATGTTGATAAAAGCCGAAATGGCTTTTATCTCGGCGGCAGTCACATAGGTCCCGCCGAAGCCCTTGCAGCAATCGCCGCAGCGCGTACAATTGAAAATGTCCGCGGGCTGATTTTTTTTAGAAGACATGGCGGGTATCCAGCGCCCTTTTCAGGGTTACCTGATCCACATATTTCAGATCGTTCCCCATCGGGACGCCCGACGCAATCCGGGTTACCTGAACCGGGTAGCCCTTTAGACGTTCCGCAATATAGGCAGCCGTAGCCTCGCCCTCAACCACCGTACTGGTTGCCAAGACGACTTCTTCGATCCGGCCGCCGGCGACCTTTTGGATCAACTCCTTGATGCGGATATCCTCCGGGCCGACCCCATCCATCGGGGACAGCACCCCCTGCAGGATATGATAGACCCCCTGAAAGGCGCCGGATCTTTCAACCGCCACCATATCAGCGGGCTGCTCCACGACACATAAGACCGCCGCGTTTCGGCGCGGGTCGGCGCAGATCTGGCAGATGTCGCCGTCGCTCAGGGAAAAACACATGGAACAACACCGTATTTTATCTTTGATGGTCACGATGCTGCGGGCCAGCCGTTCGGCTTCCACACGCGGCATTCGCAAAACATGCATCGCCAGGCGCTCCGCCGTCTTTTCGCCTACGCCCGGGAGTTTGGCAAAACTTTTAATCAGATCGAGAACCGATGTCGGATAGTAACTCATCGTCAAACACTCACCTTAAATTTACTGATTTGGCGAAGCGGCAACTGACGGCCTTTACCGTGGCGATTGCCAATCTGCCGTTAGGAAGTCGTTCCGCCGGAAACGCCGGGTGGTTCACCGGTCGCTACATCAATCCGGGAATATTCAAGCCGCCGGTCAGTTTGCTCATCTCGGCGCTGACCATCTCCTGTGACTTCTGCAATGCGTCATTGACGGCCGCAAGCACAAGGTCCTGCAGCATCTCCACGTCATCGGGATCCACCACCTCTTTTTCGATTTGAATGGACAAGATCTGCTGGCGACCGTTGGCGACGACCTTGATCATGCCACCGCCGGCAGTGGCCTCCACCGTTTTTTCGGCCATTTCCTCCTGAAGTCTCATCATTTGGGTCTGAAGCTTCTGGGCCTGCTTCATCATATTCCCCATCCCTTTCATCTGAACACCTCCTATCGTACCTTCACATCAATTAGCTTGCCGTTGAATATTTCAATCGTATCTGCGACCAGCGGGTGGTTGAGCGCATCCTGTTTCTGGCGATTTTCCACGTCTTTTTTTTCATGATTATGGCTGCCGGATACCAAGCGGCCCGTTATTGTTATCTTTTTTTCTTTGCCGAAAAAATCACTGACGATTTTGTAGAGAATCGCCATGTTTTTTTTCCGCTTGACCATATTGATATTAAAGCCGTTGCCGTTGACCTCGATTTCCAGCAAATCATCCGTCAGTGTTTTCAAGGCGCTGTTGGCAAGAAGGGTCGCTAAAGCGGGCGACTCTTCCGATATGATATCCACAATTTTCTTCCAGGTAGACTCAAGCTCCCGGTCTTTTGATTCAGGCGTGATCCCAAACGGTTTCGCCTGTTCGGCCACGGCCGACGACTCTGGAGTGGCCGGCCTGTTTTTTTTAAAAAGAGGGGGGGCGGCGCTATCATTAAAGCCTTCCGCCTTTTGCGGCGTCGGCGCCTGCGCGGCTCCCTGCAAAGCATCCAGTTTGGAAATCAGTTCCTCAATCGGCAGGGCCGGTTTGATCTGGAATAGTTTGATCAAGATCATCTCAAGCGCCAGCTTCGGCTGGGCCGACAATTTGACGGCAGCTTCCTCTCTGAACAGAAGGTCAAAAATCTGATTTAAAAAAACGACAGGGACGTCCCTGGTTTGGTCTTTAATCCGATCCAATTCGTGCGCCGGCAGGTCCACCAGTTTATCGATGCCCCCCATTTTGATGATCAGCATATTACGGGCATGCTCGACGAGGTCCGCATACAGGCGTTTCATGTCGTGGCCTTTGTCGTAGGTATCGTCAATGATTTCCAGCAATGCCGGAACATCCTGGCGAAAGACGGCCTCCGACACATCAAACATGATTTTTCGGTCCATAATACCTAGAACTTCCAGAACCTGTTCATGCGTAGCTGCAGCATCACAGCAGGCCATCACCTGGTCCAGCAGACTGAGGGCATCCCGCATGCTTCCGCCGGCCTCGCGCGCAATCAGCCACAGGCTTTCGGGAGGTATGCGGACACCTTCCTTGCCGCAAATCTTTTCCAGGTGCTGCGTCATGGATTCGATGCGGATACGCCTAAAATCGTGACGCTGACAGCGGGAAAGGATGGTGATCGGAATCTTCTGCGGTTCAGTGGTCGCGAAGATGAACATGACGTGCGCCGGCGGCTCCTCCAGGGTTTTCAGCAGCGCATTAAAAGCGGCAATACTGAGCATATGGACTTCATCGATAATATAAATCTTATACTGACTGTGGGCCGGCATGTATCTTAAATTTTCACGCAAGTCCCGTATCTGATCGACGCTGTTGTTGGATGCACCGTCGATTTCATAAACATCCACATCAGATCCTGTCGTAATTTCCCGGCAGGATCTGCAGCTGCTGCAAGGGGTCGGCGTGGGCCCGTTCTCGCAGTTCATGGCCTTTGCCAGAATCCGCGCAACGGTTGTCTTGCCGGTCCCCCTGGGTCCCGAAAAAAGAACCGCGTGGACCATCCGCCCGGCAGAAATTGCGTTGGTCAAGGTTCGGGTGATGTGATCCTGCTGAACGACCTCGGTAAATGTCTGGGGCCGGTATTTGCGTGCGAGTACAAGATATGACATCCCAACATCCTATTCCCGGCAATCACACACGTGCACAAAAAACTGCCGGCAAAACTTTCAGAATCTAATGTCAAGTGAAGAGGCGCCTAACAGAGGAAAATTGTTGGCGGAGAGAGAGGGATTCGAACCCTCGGTGCCGCTTTTGACAGCACACACGATTTCCAGTCGTGCTCCTTCGGCCAGCTCGGACATCTCTCCGGATCAGTTCAGAAAGTGAATTTTCCTTATTGCGCAGATGGCATGATGGCGGAGAGGGTGGGATTCGAACCCACGATCCCGTTTTTGACAGGATACCGCTTTTCGAGAGCGGGGCCTTCAGCCACTCGGCAACCTCTCCAACACCTGTTCATTTCCGTTCCCGGGTGCTGGTAAGTCTCATTATACTTTTCGCCAAAGGCTGTCAACCTTCTTCTAACCCCATCGATGAGACACGCTTATCGTCCAACCGATGTGGCGCCCTACAGTTATTCCGGCCCTACCCCAAATGCAAATAAGCTGTTTTCAGAACACAATCCCAAACGCCGGGAGGTCGGCCAAGGGAATTTTTCATTCCCGGCCGGACAGCCGGTGTGGCCGGCTGCGCCCCCGGTAAAATCAATTGGTCGCCTTTTCCAAGGCATAGTATTTGTCTTTGAACCAGGCAACCGGGATTTTCTTGTCATCGGCTTTTAGCGCCACTGCTTCTACAAGATAGACCAAATAATGTGAGGCCGGAAAAGACGTGACCACCTTACACTCGATATTGGCAAGGGATCCGGTAATCAAAGGTGCCGCTATCTTTTCAGCAGCCTCGGTTTTGATCGAAAACTCTTTGAATTTATCAACTTCCCTGCCGTGGGTTGCCCCCAGTTTCCGGGCCAGCCCCACCTGGTCGGCTGCCGCCACATTCAGGGCAAATTCACCGCTCTTCTCAATGAGTTCATGACAGTTGCTCTTTTTGGAAACGCTGACCGTCATCAATGGCAGATTCTCAGCAACGAATGTCGCTGTCGCCGTCATCACGTCCCGTTTATCTTTTGTTGCGACACTCAACAGGACAACCGAACAAGGGACCAACCGGGTGACTTCGATAAGTTTTTTTTCCATGGCAAGTACCCCCTTTTCCCGACGAATTGTAGTCAGCCTCTGTTTTTTAGATAGGCTCGAATAAGCATTATTTAATAAAATAGAATCTGACCGTCGAAGAGTCAAGGGGGGCGGCGAAAATGCGATGAAAATCATCCTGCTGATTGTTCAGGGTTGGAACATTTGCTGAACTTCCCTGGAGTAAACCCCCCGCCGGGTGTAAACGAAAAGCGGAGGCAGAATCTTCATGCCGGGATTCACGTCCTTGACGCCCTCCACCAGAACCAGCCTGGCGCCGCTGTAGCGGTCGGAATGGATGCTTCGCAATTTCTTGGGTTCGATTCGGGAGGACCGCATTTGCGAAATGACTTCGGCCAGCCTTTCAGCCGGATAGATCGTGATAAGCCGCCCGGATGTTTCTAAAATACGGCGAGCTGCTTCCACAACATCCGCAAGAGACACTTCAATTTCATGTCTGGCGACCGCTTTTTGCCGGTCCGGATTCACGCGGCCGCTGTTAGGACGTCGATAAGGCGGGTTGCTGACCACCAGATCCACCGGTCCTGCCACCATCCCGGCTGTCAGCAGTTTCATGTCCTGTTGGAGGATGGCAATCCGATCCGTCATATCATTGTCGATCACGTTCTGGCGGGCCATCTCGGCCAGCTCTTTTTGCACTTCAATGCCGTAAAACCTGCTGTCCCGGTTGCGATAGGCCATTATCAACGGAATGACTCCGCAGCCGGTTCCCAGGTCAACCACCCTCTCGACCCCGCACGGGCAGGCATGGGCGGCCAGAATCACGGCGTCTATCGAAAAACGGTATCCCTCGTGGTGCTGTTTGACGATGATCCGGCCGTTAAAAAAAGCATCTTCTGTCACTGTCGCCATTTACGTTCCTTCGCGGGGATGCCTTCGCGGATGCCCAGGGAGGGTCACTCAAGCGGCCCGATTTTAAACTTTATTTCCTTTATAAGCTCCTGTTTCAACGCCTGATTCAGTCTGAAAATAATGTCGCCTTTTAAGAACTGAAGCTGCTGCAGCCATGGGGAACTGCTGACATGGACCAATAAAAGATTTCCTTTAAATACCGCGGGTCGGGCATTTTCAGCAACAGTACTCCCGACGACTCCATTCCAGACATTCCATACCTGCATCATGTCGGCGTCGGCGTCATTGCGAACGGACCGAAACGCTTGATTTACAACACTGCCGATATGAACAAAATCTTTTCTGTTTTTGCGGTTATTTTCCATGGCCGAACCGTTTTGAATCCCGATCGAACTGAATTTTATAAAGACCCTGCTTTGTTCTTATATTCACTGCCGCAGTCCCCTGTCAAGCGATTCCCAGGACCGACCGGGCCGGTTCGATCTAAAGATCGACCGTTAAAAACCTTTCCTTTTTGCTTGACTTACCCCGTTATCTAACTTAATTTAAGAAACACATAAGTGATTGAACTAATTATCCCTCTTGGTGTCGGCCGTTCATTATGCCTTCCGGCGGGACCATGGAGCGCTTCCATAGGCAGCGATTCTGTCCGGGGGGTATCTTACAAAGCCGAAAAACAATCAAATAAACACAGGAAAAGCAATGAACTGGGATTGGGAAAAACTTAAGGCACAGCAGAGTAAAGGCCCCGTACCGCCGCAAATGGACGAATTCGTCCAGAAATTCAAAAAAATGAAATTGCCGGGAGGACCGATGCTGGTGCTGGTCATCCTCCTCGTGTTTATCGGCTCCTCCACATTTTACACGGTCGGGGTCGATGAGGTAGGCGTAGTCCAGCGGTTTGGAAAATATATCCGCATCAGCCAGCCCGGCCTGAACTTCAAACTCCCCGCCGGAGTCGAAAAGGTTACCAAGGTCAAGGTACGGCGCGTCTACAAGGAAGAATTCGGATTCCGTTCCATAGCACCCGACCAGAAAACCGTTTTCTCGGCCCCCACCGAAGATACCGGCGTTTCCCTCATGCTGACCGGCGATCTGAATGTAGCGGTGGTTCCATGGATTGTCCAGTACCGGATAAAAGACCCTTACAATTACCTCTTCAAGGTTCGTGACATCCGAATGCTGTTGACCGACATGTCCGAAGCAGCCATGCGGCTGGTTGTCGGCGATCGCAGCATCAACGAGGTCATCAGCAAACGGGACGAAATCGCCACGGAAGCCAAACGCGTTCTTCAAATCGAACTGGACAAGGCTGAATCCGGCATCTATATCAGCACTATCGAAATGAAGAAAACCAACGTGCCATCGCCGGTTCAACCTTCCTTTAACGAAGTTAACCAGGCCACCCAAGAAAAGGAAAAAATGATCTACCAGGCCAAAGAAGATTACAACAAAGCCATCCCGGCCGCCCGGGGCGAGGCTGAAAGGACCATTAAAGCAGCTGAAGGATACGCCCTCGACCGGGTCAACCGCGCCAAGGGGGATGCAGCAAGGTTCGTAGCCCAATACAAAGAATACGCCCAGGCAAAGGACGTTACCAAACGCCGGATTTATCTTGAAGCTTTAAATAACCTTTTCCCGAAACTGGGACAGAAATACATCGTCGATTCCAATCAAAAAAACTTTCTTCCCTTACTTAACCTCGGACAACCAGGAACGCAAAAATGAAATCTAAAGGTATTTATGTAATTTTAGCCGTTATGGTAATCTTCCTTGGATTTTCTTCGGCTTATGTGGTGGATGAGACCGAACAGGTCGTCGTCACCCAATTCGGCAAGGTCATCGGAAAACCAAAAACTGAACCGGGATTATACTTCCGGATGCCGTTTATCCAGAGCACCAATTATTTCCCCAAGAATCTTTTAAACTGGGACGGCGACCCTGGGCAAATCCCCACCCTGGACAAAACCTTTATCTGGGTCGACACCTTTGCCAGATGGAAAATCGTCGACCCTGTTAAATTTTTTCAAACCCTCAATAATACTGTAAGCGCCATGGGGCGCCTGGACGACATCATCGACCCGGCCGTCAGGAATTTCATCACATCCTATCCGCTGATTGAAACAGTTCGACAAAGCAACCGCGAACTGGATACCTTTGAAATCGGACTGGAAGACGTAAAGAAAGAAAAAACATATACGGTAAAAACCGGGCGGGAAGCCATTACTCAGAACATACTGCAGCAGGCCCAGCCCAAGCTGCGCGAGTTCGGTATTGAACTGGTGGACGTTAAGCTCAAGCGGGTCAATTATGTGGAACAGGTTCGTGATTCCGTCTATGGCCGGATGATTGCGGAGCGTAAGCAGATCGCCGAAAAATTTCGATCGGAAGGAAAAGGCGAGGCTCAGAAAATACTGGGCGAAAAGGAACGGGAATTAAAACAGATCACTTCGGAAGCCTACCGGGGCGCCCAGGAAATAATGGGCAAGGCGGATGCCGAAGTCACCAAAATTTATGCACAGGCTTATAATATGGATCCGGAATTTTATTCTTTTGTGAAAACGCTGGAAATCTATAAAGATGTCCTGGACGATAAAAATTCACTGATTCTCTCGACCGATTCGGAATTTTTAAAATATTTTAAAGGGTATTCCCCAAAACCCTAAGACAGAAAGAAATGCACCGATCCTTGCCCGGGGGAGTCGGTGCTTTTTCCATCTCTGGCTTCATCGAGAGCGCCGGTATTCATTATTTACCTTTTCTTCTCTGATGACGTGTGCGGGCTAAAAGCTTTCGGTGTTTATGTTTTCGCATTTTCTTTCTGCGTTTTTTTACTACAGATCCCAACCCCTCACCTCCAATCTTGATTATGATAAGCACAAAGCATAAAATGATTTACTATCACCTTTAAAATATGATTGTCCATACTTTTTTTTATTTTTTTATATTGCCTGAATTCAGGCGGATTCGGGTAATATGTTGAACCGTTTGTGAGCCTGTGTTATTTTTATTTATTTTGAATCGGGCGTTTTGCAAAAGATGTTCTATTATGTTGAAAAAACTAAAAATATTTACACCGAACCAGATCAAAATCGTCAACAATTCCGTTGCGCTGGCTGAAGAGCTTGTCAGTGATCACTACAAGATGTCCGCCAGTCAGTGGTTGCGTCCCAAATATGACGTTAAAACTCTCACGAACTTAAGCCCCGAGGAAATTGTCCACGGCCCTTTTGCCCAGATTATCCGGTATAAGGGTCGGCGAAATGACAAAAATCTAGAATCGTCAACCTACGACTTTTACAAAATCTGCCTCCAGGACCACTTTATCCTTTCTGCCATGAAAAGTTCCGGACGTTTAAAACTTTTCCCCTTTATGTTGTATATCGTCGCACATGAATTAATTCATATTGTCAGATTCAGCAAGTTCCTGCAAAATTTTAACGCCTCCCCGCCGGAAATGCTTGCCGAAGAAACCCGTGTACATGAAACCACGCATGAAATTCTCAAGCCCCTTCCCTTTAAGGATTTACCGCCGGTCCTGGAGTTTTACGAAAAATGGCGCACCCCCATTGACGGTCTGCAGAATCCTTGACAGGCTGTTGAAAAACAAGTATCGAAGCTGTCATCCGTAGGGCGATTCAGCTTTGTCGGAAGCCGCCCAGGGCGCATGACGGCTCTTATTGTTGCGTCCCGGAAAAAGCTTATAACAGTCACGGTCATATTTAGGATTCGGCCGGCATGAACCTTATTGTGCCCGGGTGTCCGGATACGAATCGGCCCGGCAAAAAAAATGTTGATTGATTGTTTTCAATCAACCGATTCGAATCCGGTACGCCCGCCAGGGTCTTGCTGACTGAAACATATGCCGGCCTTCCCCAAAACACGACCGCTTCCCTTAAGGACCGGTAAAAAGAAATTGAAGCGATTCCCCGGACACGCCACCCGTTCGGTTTTCAGGGTTCGGAAAGGGATTTTCCCCGGCCGAAAACATGGGGTGGTGAAAAGATCTTAAAAAAAACTGCCCCTGATGCCTTGACATCACCTAAACATTAGTTATATTTGGTAAGATTTATTTAGAAGTTGGCATTTCTTGATCTGAAGGAGGTTCTGCCCAATGCCCATATATGAATATGAATGCACCAAGTGCGGCGCCACGGAAGAAATTTTCCAAAAGCTTTCCGAAAAACCGCTGGCAAAATGCAAACACTGTTCCGGAAAACTTCATAAGCTTATTTCACAAAGCAGCTTTCATCTCAAGGGAACAGGCTGGTATGTAACCGACTATGCCAACAAGTCGCGATCCACGAACACCAATCAGAAAAAAGCGGAAAAACAGTCCGGCGAAAAATCCGATTCGTCCGCTAAAACCACTGACGGCGGCTCTTCAAATCCTTAGTGCTGCCGTCTGTTACATCAAGGCCCTGCAATTTCAGGCCTATCCCTTTACAAATGAACATGTGTGATTAGAATGCAACAATTCCAACGAAAAGTCGTCTTCAAATCCGATGCCGTAGCCTTAGCTTATTCTCGGAAGGGGGTGACAGAAACATCTTGCCGTTTGACACTGGTTATCAATTTTAACAATTTAGTTTAACACACATACCATTCCATATTAAAAAGGAGATTTTAGACTATGAAGCTGAGACCATTACAGGACCGAATTTTGGTAAAACGGGTTGAGGAAGAAACCAAGACCAAAGGCGGAATTATTATTCCGGACACCGCCAAGGAGAAACCGGCCGAGGGCAAAGTCATCGCGGTCGGGAATGGAAAGCTGGGCGACGACGGTAAACGTATCCCCCTTGAAATTAAAAAAGGGGATCGCATCCTGTTCGGTAAATATTCCGGCACCGAGGTGAAGATTGAAGGTGAAGAGCATTTAATAATGCGTGAAGACGACGTTCTGGCGGTGATAGAATAACATTTTAAAATAAATGATGGAGGATAGATCAAGATGGCGAAACAGATTAAATATGACATGAAAGCACGCGAGGCGATGCTTAAAGGTGTAAAAACACTTGCAGATGCAGTCGTCGTGACTTTGGGTCCCAAGGGCAGAAATGTCGTAATCGACAAGTCCTGGGGCGCACCGACCGTAACCAAAGACGGCGTAACGGTCGCCAAGGAAATAGAGCTGGAAGACAAGTTCGAAAACATGGGCGCGCAGATGGTTAAAGAAGTGGCCAGCAAAACCAGCGATATGGCCGGTGACGGAACGACAACGGCAACGGTTCTGGCCAGAGCCATTTACGAAGAAGGCCAGAAACTGGTCGCTGCCGGAAACAACCCTATGGCTATCAAACGCGGTATTGACAAAGCCGTGGAAGTTGCGGTCAAAGAACTTCAGAAAATGAGCAAGCCCACCAAGGATCAGCGTGAAATTGCCCAAGTGGGTACGATTTCCGCCAACAACGATGAAACCATCGGCAACATCATTGCAGAAGCCATGAACAAAGTGGGCAAGGAAGGCGTCATTACGGTTGAAGAAGCCAAGGCCATGGAAACCTCACTGGAGGTTGTGGAAGGCATGCAGTTTGACCGGGGTTATCTGTCGCCTTACTTTGTTACCGATCCGGAAAAAATGACCGCTTCCCTTGATGATCCCTTTATTCTCATCAATGAAAAAAAGATCAGCAACATGAAGGATCTTCTGCCCATTCTCGAGCAGATTGCCAAAATGGGCAAGCCCCTTCTGATCATCGCCGAAGATGTTGAAGGTGAAGCTCTGGCTACGCTGGTCGTCAATAAACTGAGAGGAACCTTGCAGGTTGCCGCCGTGAAAGCCCCCGGGTTCGGAGATCGCAGAAAAGCCATGCTGGAAGATATCGCCATTCTGACCGGCGGACAGGTTGTTTCCGAGGACCTGGGACTCAAGCTGGAAAATATGACGATTTCCGATCTGGGCAGAGCCAAGCGGATCAGCATCGACAAAGACAACACCACCATCGTCGACGGCGCCGGTTCGCGTTCGGCCCTGGAGGGGCGCGTCAAACAAATTCGGGCGCAGATTGATGAGACCACATCCGATTATGATCGCGAAAAATTGCAGGAACGTCTGGCCAAACTGATCGGAGGCGTGGCCGTCATCAATGTTGGGGCCGCCACCGAAACTGAAATGAAAGAGAAAAAGGCCCGGGTTGAAGACGCCCTGAACGCCACCCGCGCCGCAGTTGAAGAAGGTATTGTGCCGGGCGGCGGCGTGGCCCTGGTCCGAACCCTGGAGGCGCTTGAAAAAATCAAAATCAAGGCGGACCAGAAGCTGGGAGTAAAGGTGGTCATGCGCGCCATTGAAGAACCGCTGCGCCAGATTGCCAACAACGCCGGCTTTGAAGGTTCGGTCGTTATCGATAAGGTCAAAGGCGGAAAAGATGCCTTTGGTTACAATGCAGACACCAACACCTATGAAGATCTGATTGCGGCCGGCGTCATCGACCCCACCAAGGTGGTTCGATTCGCCCTGCAAAATGCAGCCAGTGTCGCCTCATTGATGCTGACTACCGAAGCCATGGTAGCGGACAAACCGGAAGAGAAGCAGGATGCAATGCCCCATCCTGGTGCCGGTGGCATGGGCGGCATGGGCGGTATGGGCGGTATGGGCGGTATGATGTAATCGCTCGCAGCAACACACACCTAAAAAAACCCGCATGTCAACGCATGCGGGTTTTTTTTATTAATGTGTTGAAATGTTTGAAAAGCTTGACAAATCTTTCCCGAAAGTATATATAAAAGATGGTTACTTATAGATATATATCAAACCATCAAAAGAATCGGAGCATCTGATGCGTAATCAGAAATTTATGCGGGTTTTGTTGGGTTTATTCGTTTGCACCGCCATGCTGTGTACCCTAACGTCTTCACCGGTTGCCGAAGAAGCCCCGAAAGAAATCCCGCACGAATCCGGCATGTACTACACCATTCAGAAGGGCGACACGCTCTGGGATCTTTCCAAACGGTTTTTCGATTCACCCGACCAATGGCCCGATCTTTGGAATCAGAACAATCAGATCCCCAACCCCCACCGGATTTACCCGGGCGAACGGATTCGACTCTATCGCCAGGCGGGAATTGAAAAAGTAAAAGAGCCTGAAAAGGCCGTTCAGATAGAAAAGCAGGAAGCAGCGGAAGTCAAAAAAGTGGAAATTCCTAAAGTGGTGCCGCCGGCGCCGCAAAAAGAACCGCCCTATTACTATTATGCGCCCATTGAAAAGGCCGGCTTTATCAGAAAAGAGCCCGTAACGTCATCCGGGGCCATTTTTCGCACCCAGGACAACAAGACGATGGTCAGTATTGGAGACGAGGTCTACATCCGGCCGGCGAAGCATACGGACCTCTATAAAGGAGCGACCTATACCGTATACCGGATCGTTGAGGGTGTTCGGGGGAAAAAATATTCAGAGATAGTGGATGCCTATGGCACCCAGTATTATTTCACCGGCGTCGTTGAGATCGTTAAGCCCGACGCCGATTACTATATTGCCAGAGTGGTCCGCTCGTTTCGCGACATCCGCGTTAATGACCTGTTGATGCCGCACCGGCCGCGATCACCCAAGATTGTTCTAAGGGAAAGCAAAGAAGGCATCCTGGGACAAATACTTGTCGACGAAGACAGAGACCGGATGTTCGGCGATAATAACGTTGCGTTCATTGACAAGGGTAAAAAGGACGGCATCGAAGCCGGCCAGGTCTACAGCGTTTATTATGAGGACGAACACGGATTAAAGTTCTATAAGGAAGGCGAACTTCTGAAATCCACAGCCAAGAAGGAATCCCTTCAAACACCGATTGATTTTGCGAAGGTACTGGTGCTCTTTACGGAAGACAGTACTTCAACGGTTCTGGTGACTTATTCCGAAAAAGACCTGTATCCAACCGCAAGAATTCGTTCACCGATAAAATAAAAAACCACCCGGCGGCGCTTAGAATGAGAATTAAAGGCAGTAGAGTCAACCACTGATCTACCGTTGTCTTCCTTCTATTCGCCTGATTGCTCCCAGGTAACCCGCAACACCTCCTGATAGGTTGTTTTACCCTCCAGCAATATTTTGATGGCGTTTTCTCTTAAAGTGATCATCCCTTCTTTCTGGGCCTGTATGCGAATGGCTTCGACCGGGGTCGTTTCAGAAGTCATATTTCTGATAGTATCCGAATAGGGCAGCACCTCAAAAATTCCGCTTCGTCCCAGATACCCTGTCCCCCGGCATCTCGAGCACCCCTTGCCGCGAAAGAGACGGATATAGCCGCTGCTCCCGACCTCAATCCCCATGGCTCTAATTTCAGCCGCATCCATATCAAAAGATTCTTTGCAATGGATGCAAATCTTTCGCACCAGACGTTGAGACAAAATTCCGACCAGGGTTGCCTGAATCAGATACGACGGAATCCCCAGATCCAGCAATCTGGTAATTGCGGCGGGAGCGTCGTTGGTATGAAGGGTCGATAGCACCAGATGCCCTGTAAGTGCCGCCTGTACGGCATTTCGGGCGGTTTCCAGGTCCCGCATTTCACCGATCATGATTATGTCCGGGTCCTGACGTAAGATATTCCGCAGAATCGTCGCGAAGGTAATGCCGAGGACGGGTTGGACGGCAATTTGATTAAAATCTTCATGCACCATTTCTATGGGGTCTTCCACGGTTGTAATATTGATATCCGGCGATGACAAGTTTCTGAGAGTGGAATAAAGTGTGGTGGACTTGCCGCTCCCCGTCGGTCCGCAGACCAGAACAATACCGTGGGGGCTATTGATGAACTTGTTAAACCGAATCAAGTCGGAACCGCTGAAGCCGAGCATCTCCAGGTCCTGAAAAAGAATCTCAGGGTCCATCACCCGCATGACGACTTTTTCGCCAAATGCAACCGGTACGGTGGAAACCCGTATCTCCACTTCCACACCGCCCTTGTCGGTTTTGATTCTTCCATCTTGGGGGCGCCGTTTTTCCGCCATGTCCAGCCGCGAAAGGTTTTTGATCCTGCTAACCACGGCTGAATGCACATTTTTAGGAAGCTTATAAACCGTATGCAGCGTCCCGTCGATTCGCATTCTAATCCAGCTTGCCTCTCTTTTGGGTTCGATATGAATATCACTGGCACGCTGATCGAACGCATAGGAAAGCAGATGGTTGACTGCCCTGATAATATGCTGATCATTGGAAGGCAGCTCTTCGGCAGATTTCAGGCTGACATATTGCTCCAGATTGCCCAGATCCACCGTGGGCCCTGCAAACTGGTTTTCCGCAGCGGCAATGGAACGTTTAAATCCGAAAAATTCATCTATGAGCCGGACAATATCGGATTTGGGACTGATGACAGCCTTGACTTTCAGATGAATGGCTCGGGAGATATCTTCAAAAACATCCCGATTGTAAGGGTTGGCGGTTGCCACCGTCAAGTAACCGTCTTTGATGGCGATTGGAAGAACGAGATGCCTTAAAGCAAAAGAGCGCGGAATGGTCGTGGTTACCAGGTTCAAATCCAGTTTCAATGGATCGATTTTTTTAAACGGTATTCTCCATTCATTTGCCAGGGTTTCATAAATTAGATCCTCATCCACCAAGCCCGACTCCCTGCCCTTCCTTTTCAGGTTCAGGGCGGCAACCAGATCTACCCCGGTAACCGGTCCGACAATTCGACCGGATGAAAAGCCACCGTTTGATTTCTTGGTGCTGAGTTTTTCCAATTCCTTTATAAATACTTCTTTTTGGGCGAGGACCTCCCTGACCTGCTCGGCGGTAATCAAATCGTTAGCCAGGAGCACGCGGCAGACATTTTCTGCAGAAAACTGGTTGCCAAGATCTGTGTTCATATGCCCAGTTGTTTTGATGAAAGTTCAGATGTATTCAGATACATGAAAAATAAAAGAAAACGGGATGGAAAGCAACCGGAATTTGAATACGGATGAATTGTCAGGATCCCGGAGGGGGATTGAATCCATGGTAAGGGATTGGATGACCGGTTGACTGCTTCGGCAGTGTTGCTCTTACAGAAAGGGCACCAGATAACGGGATTACAGCGAAGGCGCTGAAATAAAACTGGTCATTTCATCGATCATGAACCAGAATTCTCTTTTGCCGCTGCCGGTTGCGTCATTCGTTCCATTTATGTGATATACGCGGGCTGTAACCAGGCCGCCACCGGGAATCCCCGGGCTATCACCAAAAATAACTGCTTTCACTCCCGGAGAGAGGGTAAATACCGGCTCCCGGGGAGCGCCGCTGGTATCCAGAACACCGACCTGAGACCCATCCGCCGGCGTATGGTTATAATCAATATCATCCAGCCCTAAAAAACTGTTGCCTGCCACCGTCATGAGGTTCTTGCCATCCGCCAGGGCCGTGGCGTCAAACGCCCTTTTTCTGAGATCAAGGGCGAACGTCATAGCCATCTGGGCCAAGATTCCGAGGATGATCAAAGCCATTAAAAGTTCAATCAGGGTAAAGCCGTCTGATTGTTTTATTCGATCAAACATGGTTTCCTCCATGACGAGAAAACATCTCTGTATGGATTAATTCACAACCTTCTGCCAGCTGCCGCCGGTAAGAACAGCGTCGATGTTCTGCAGTTCGGGGTAATCCACATTTCCGAATCCGATCTGACCGTTCTTGTCTTTCCACATCAGGTATTGACCGCTGATCCCAGCGGCCAGCAGCTCTTCATCCAGCGGCTTGTTGGCTTTCTGCCGGGTCGGCAAATCCCCCACGCGCTTTTCCGACGGCGGCTCCTTCTCAAGGGTGGTCCATCCGCCCCTTGAAGCCACCTCCAGACGATCCCTTTCAGGATACTGGGTGTCGCCGATTCCGATGGAACCGTCTTTATTCTTCCAGACCAGGTATTCACTGCTGATATCGGCAGCAAGGGTATTGACATCCCTTGCTGAAGAGCTTTTCGCTGGAATACCTTCAACGACAGCGGTTTCTTTAACGGCCGGTCTTTCAAGCGCGCTCCAGCCGCCCAGGGAAGCTACCATGAGGCGCTCCTTGTCGGGATACTGGGAATCACCGACACCGATGACGCCGCCCGTGCTTTTCCATACCAGGAAGTTCCGGCTGAAGCCGGCGGCGATCTCTTCCGTGCTTTGCGGCTTTTCAGCCACCGCGGCCTGGGTTTCCGTCAATTCGGTCAGCCCGTCCTTTTGACGCCGCTTGACATTGTACCAGCGGTTTTTAACGGCGACATACATATCCGTACGATCGGGAAATTCCACATTGCTGACGCCGATGGCTCCGTTCAGGTCTTTCCAGACCATATAGCGCTCAAGGTTATATCCGATTTGCGCTTCTTGGGCGGACACGGCCTCTTCGCCCACCAGCGTGATGATTCGCGACAGTTCAGTTTGAACGTTGACTTTTTCCTCCGAGATGTTCGGTCGATCAGCGCGCCTGGTTTCCGGGCTGACGGCTGCGGTTACCACATCAACTTCTTTCACCGTCATTTCGCGCTCCTGGATGACTTCGAGGATCATGCTCTCTGATATTGCCGCCTGGATAACTTCCGGAGTTTCTTCAGCTTCAACCTGAGCGGGTTTTTTGGGTGACGCCCGCCTGGTTGCCACCATCACGCCGCTGGTTTCCACCCCGGGCCGCATGGTGCTGTCAATTGAGGCCACCATGGTTTGGTTGTTGTAGGTCACGGATTTGGTCAGGGAAAAATTGTTCTCCGCCGGCGCATAACTCCAATCGATCTGTTCGATAAACGCTTTGCTGGGCATATATTTGGGATACAAAACACCCAGATTGGGAGGATACACCTTGTTGTCGGCGTGATACTTTTGAATGGCTTCGGCCATCTCATATAACCCGCCCCGGGGACTTTTTTTAGCCATGTCAACCATGCGGCTGTATGTGTCCTCGCGATGGACCTGATTCGCATCTTTTTGCCTGAAATGGCGGAACCCCATGAACGCCCCCCACAGGGCAACGACAAGCACCGCAATAATAATGTATTTTTTTTCCATACAGGTTCCTGTTCAGCTCGTCGTTCGTGCTAAAACGCTTAAAATCAGGTTGACGACCCGTCTTAATGCCGGTCTATTGAGCGTAACAGTTTGGTATTTATATTATTTTTGATAATTTGTCAATAAAAACCAAGTCTTCGTGTACATAGCCAGCAGAATCCGAGCTTACTTTGATACTGATTTGTTGTATGCTTCCGCCCGGGTTTGAAACGCCTGTCGCTGCTTCTCGTAGTCGGCCAGCCGTTGATTGAACAGATTCACCTTATTCTGGTAGGCGCGGATGCTTTCAACCGTCTTTAGGGTCTGTTGTTCCTTCTCAAGCGTTTCTTTTTCAGTTGCCAGCGAATTATAAATTTTGTCTAAATCCGCTTTGGCTTTGATGAGCGCGTCAAACTGCTGTTGGGATTGAGCGCCTTCCGCAACAGCATCCGGGCTTTGGTCTGCCGCCTCCCCTTTGGGTTGCTCGCTATCAGCCCTATCAACCGCCGGCTGGGCCTCATCCGCGCTGCCCGGCGCCGTCTTCACCTGCGGCGCGGCTTTTTCCTCCGGCCGGGTAATGATCTCCACTTTGGGCCGCTGGTTTTCCGGAATCTCGATATAATTGTCGGTAAAGTGAATCACGCCCCTTTCATCGGTATAGCGATAGAATTCCGCCGATACCATTGCCGGAAGCAGAAAAAAAAACAAGCTGATTGGCATATACCGCAAACGCATGGGTAGCCTCCCTTATTATGTAAAATTACAGAACCTTTCTCTATTAACCCTGATTTCTCAATATCTGACCGCTGATGCTATTTCTTTCCCGATATTTTCCCGAGCTCTTTATCGATAATTTCCTGAAAACCGGTAAGCGTCCGGTTTTTCAAAACCCGACCGTTGATATAGACTGCCGGCGTCCCCCGGACGCCGGCCTGGTTGCCGTCTTGAAAATCCTGCCCAACCCTTGCCCGTATCGCAGGGCTTTTAAGATCGCTGTTATACTGTTCCATATTCAGCCCCAGAGAAACGGCTATTTCCTGAATTTTTTGTTCGCTCAGCTGATTATAGCTGTCAAACAACCGGTCATGAAACGGCCAGAACTTCCCCTGCCGATCTGCTGCAAGAGCCGCCTCAGCAGCTTTTTGGGCAAACTTGTGGTTCTGCAACGGAAAATTTTTATGGACCACTTTCACCCTATTGGGATTTTTCTCGAGCACCTGCTCGAGCAGCGGCACCAGCCGCTGACAGTACACTCATTCAAAATCACTGAAAACGGCAATCACAACCGGAGCATCTTCTGCCCCTTTAAAGGGTGACCCCGACACGTTAATCGGTCGGATAAAGTCCAGGGTCACAATCTGAATCGTCTTATTTTTTCTGCTGGTCAGCAGCAGCAGGTCTTCCCTGGGGCCAACCCGGATGCCGTCCACCTTATTGCCGACGGTGAGTTGTCCCTCCAGCCTGCCGTCGGGGGTATAAACTTGCACGCTACCGGTTTGGGTCAAAACAAAAAGCCACTTCCCGTTCACCGAAACAGCCACATCAACCGGCGCTTCCTGCAGCTTCAAGGTGCGCTGGATATCCGCCTCCACTTCAGCGCTACTGTTTGAACCCCCTATTGCAATCAGCAGCAGCACCAGCGCACACATATTCAGTCTTTTTTTCAAATCATGACCTCTCTTTCTTTTGCGAATCCGCCCCGTGACGGATCGCTGCGGCCCCAACCCCTATTATTTCACCTCACCCCAGCTCGCCTTGCCGGTCTTGGCATTTTGAATCGGCAGATTGGGTTGCGGAATCTCCACAATCGTTCCGGTACTGGTCTGGACAAACGCCTTGGCGCCTTCCTGCCTGCCCACGTGCAGGTTCGGCGTGGTGGCCAGACCACGCCCCAGGGCCACCCGGTCTATCACGCCACCGGTAGTCGTATCGACACCGGTGCTAAAAGCACTGATGAAAATTGGGATATAGAACGACGTTCCGGTCCGGAAATAGACACCGTAAAGATATCCCAGGCCCTCCGGCAGACAGGGGTCGGCATAAGGCTGGTAGCTGGTATAGGTCACCAGACCGCCCAGCAGGGTCGCCTGGCCCAGGTTGCGCTCTTTGCTCAGGGTAAGGTCCTTATACCAGCCGTCAGTCCCGCTGGAATCAGTTCCCGTATCACAGCCTGTGCCGGTTCCGGCGATATAACTCTCCAGCGTATCGAACGTCGTCAGGGTCGTCGGCGAAATCTCAAGACAGCTGGTCGAGCCGTCACTGCAGGAGAGTATGGCAGCGTGGGCGGTCGTCGCCTGATGCACCTGGATCTTTGTAACATCCAGGAGCCCCTGGTCGCCAGGCGTGCTGTTGTGATGAAAATCATCCACATCCGTCTTTTCAACTGTCTCCCAGGTAAAAGACGCCTGACAGTTGCTCGTGCTCCCGCTGAAGGAAAGCGGCTCCTTGATGCCGTAATAGGTCTGCTGACTGGTGTCGCTCTTATCACCGGTTTCCAGAAAACGACCGGTGCCGAAATAAACCCAGTAGTTTTTACCGTCGGTCCCCACGCTGGCCGATGCCGTCACCGGTTGACTCGTATTTATCAGGGGCAGTGGATTTGTCAGAGACGAGGCGCTCAGCAGGCCGGACCAATCGCTGGGAAGGGTTTCATCCTGCTTGCCGGTAACGCTGTTGATTTTCCGGGTAACCAGCCGCTGCAGGCCGCCCCCATAGGGCGCTGACGTGCCGGATACGGTTCCGAAATAAACCACATCCGATTTAAAATTCTCCTCCAGTTCAAAGTCCACGGTAATCGGGTCCGAAACGAAACTGTTGCTGGTATAGGCCAGAACAAACTGGCCGCCCTCGTTATTGGCCACGCTTGGCGCGCCGCTCGGTATCCGGAATCCCCGGGCGGTGGATCCGCCCTGCCCCAGCCATTCCAGCGGCAGGACGGCCACGCTGGCCGACTGGTTGCTGCTCCCGCTGACGCTGGTAGGCCCGCTGCCCATGACGAGATACCATTTATAGGTCACCGGCGGTCCTGCGTTTTTCATCACCACCAGGGTGGGAATGGCCAAGGTGAAACCCAATTCGGCTTCCGATCCGGAAGTGGTCCGTGTCATCTCCGCCAGCAGGACTGGCGGTTTTTCCGGATCGGTTATATCCATAACAAAGTAGGCTGAGGTAAATTCGCGGGTATCAGCCGGGTAATCCGCTGCCGCATTGCCGTTCAGATCCAGTACGCCCGGGCGAACTTTGCCGCCGCCGAGGCGCATGGCGCCCACCAGGAGGGTCCCCCATCCGCCCACATGGGTGGTGTCGCCGGTGGCGGGCCACAGGCGCACGTCAAAAATGCGCGGCCGCTGGTCCACATAGTACTTGTGCTGATAACCGGCCGACGTCATGCAGTTCAGGTGCGGCAGCAGGTTATAGGGGACATAGGCCCATAACTCCGCCCCCAGATCCGGCGTATTGGTATTGACGCTGCAGTCGCTGGTGCGGCAGAATTTTTTCTGGGCTTCATTGTAGAATCCGCCGTTGACGGCATGCATCATGCCGTCGTTGCCGCCGAAATAAATCATGTGGCGCCGTTTTTTGTAAGCCGCCACGAACTGGGCATAAGAGTTGTCGCGATACAAAAAATGATACCCTTCCGCCGGTGCCGCCACCGAAATCGGGGTGGAATGGATCACATCTCCCAGCCGCCAGGTTATGGTTTCATCCACGCCGTTATGATCGAAGTCATAGGGCATCTGGCGCAGCCGCAGATTGTCGGGGGTATAATCCAGGCCCCGCAGCCACCTGATAATTGTGTCGACCTCGGCATTGGTCTGGACACCGAAATCGAGCGGCACGGGACCGCGGCCTCCGGACACCGACAGACCGGACCAGCTGGTGCCGGGTGTAAAGTCTAGCAGTTCGTTGCTGTCCACGATGCCGTCGTTGTCCAGATCGTTCCAGGTAAAGATATAGCGTTTTTTTACATTCGATATAAACCCGGTGGTTGTCCCCACCAGGGTGCGGTTCTGTAAGATGTCGCCTGCGGCTGTTGCAGAAGCGGCCGTCGGTTGGATTTCCGCCAGCCACTGGGCCGCCGACCAGTGATACTTCACATCCTCCAGGTTCAACGTTGATCCGGTGCAGGCGCCGCCGGCGTCCAGATCGCCGACGCAGGCCTTGGTCTGATTGATGGATTGATCAAAGAAAAACACGATGCGCTGGTCGCCGCTATCCAGGGCATGGTCCCCGTTGCTGTCTTCATAGAGCTGTCCGTAGGCGTCCACCAGAAGGGAGTGGACCTCGCCGATCCACTGGACCTTGTCACCGCTGGCCAGGTCCACGCTAGGCCAGAAAATGGCCTGATAGGCGGCGCCTTCGCCGCTGCGCGAGGCCGAAATAACCGAGGCGGCCGAACCGGCCGCGGCCCCGGCCCGGATGGCGGCGAAGGCCGCCCGCAGGGTATTTTCAAGCTGGGTCGGGTCCGCAGCCTCATAAAGGGCGGTGCCGCCGTTGGCGGCGGCAGCTTCCAAGAGCACCTTGGGGTTGCATTCATCGGCCGCACCGGTATCCCGCAGGGTGCCGGCCACCACGATATGGGTGGCGATGTTTTGCTTGTCCTGGGGGTTGCCGTCCGCGTCATTCATCTGGGACACTTGACAGTTTGAGCTGTTTTTCGCAAACCAAGTCAGATCGTCCAGCAGGGTGCTGCCGTTCAACGTCCCGCAGTTTGCGGAAGCGGTCGTGTCGCCGGTGTCGCCGTCATTCTGCCCGGAGGTGCCGGTAAAACTGACGACATCGGGGTTGACGTCCGCGGTGGAGGCCCCTTCGGTAATAATCAAAATGTTATTGTCCTGACAGTAGGCGGTGATGGGATCCACCGCCCCGGCATCCATGCCTACGATCTTGTAATCGGTGCTGTTCAGGCGCATCAGGGCGCCGTTAGTCCCATCCCGCTGGGTGTAATAGCCGATGGCGTTGTAAATAGCCTCGGCAAGAGGCGTCCAGGATGTGGCCTTAATGCTGTTGATGGCATTCACCAGGCTGGTAGTGTGAGCGCTGGACTTGTCGATTTCGGAAATCAGTTTGGCCGCGTCTTTATTGGTGGGATCCGTACACTTGTAAAGAACAAAGGGGTCTGCCGTGCTGCACTCGGCATTAGAACCCTCATGATTAAACACCATGGCGCCAATGCGAATATCATTGGCAAATTCCTGCAAGAGCCCGCTGGGAGCGCTGGTCCGCTCGATCATCCCCCTCATGACCAGCAGCGGCTGGCCGAGTTGCGCCACCACCCCGGAATCGGTCAAGAGGGCCGGTATGTTCCAGAATTCCTCGGTGGCGCCGGTCACCGGGCTGGTCCCGGCGATCTGGTCGCTGGGATCCACCACCTGCGGGATTTCGGTCTGGCCGCAGTAATCCTGCAAGGCCTGCTCAATGCAGGCATCCGCATCCGCATAGCCGGCCGCATCCCAGCCGCCTGTCACCACACCGGTATAATCCCATTTCTGGCATTCCCCGGTTGTGGGATGGGTCTTGGTACAGGTGGGCGTGCCCGACGCCGGCTTCCAGCAGCGCCCCACATAACCGATCTTGGTGCTGGGGTCGGCATCACCGTCCCAGACACCGAAGCAGACATACCCCCCCATGTCCGTGGTGATGTCCCAGGGTTGGGTGGTTCCGGCTGCCGGATAGATGGCTTCGCAGGCCGGTTTGATGGCCTGCACCGGGCCGCTGCCCGACGGCCAGGTGCCCTGTTTGGCCACGTACCAGCAGTTGTGAATGGAATGGTTGAAGGCGGCATTGAAGTTGGAAGTATCACCGGTATTGCCCGAGGCCAGGGCATTGTCGGCCATGCAGGTATCGATGTCTTGTTTGATCTGGCCCTGGTTGGGGCTTGCCGAGTTTAATTCTTCGATGGCGTCCTGGCAGGCGTCGTTGTTATATCCGCCGGCAATGGTTTCAAAAATCTCGATCTGGGTCACATTGTAAGGCTCCCATTTCGGCCGCGTGGCATCGCCGGCATTGTCAGCGTCCGTCCCGCCGCTGGCGCTGGCCGTGCCCCCGGAAGTGGCAATGTACATGGAACCTTCATCAATGGAGTTGGCCTTGGTGGGATCAACAACGATATCGCCGGTCACATAAGGCGCCCCAGCTGTCCAGCGCGTCTTGGTATAGAGCGCCCAGCGGGGGGCCGGCGGAGAAGCCAGGGTGTTATCGTTTACCGTACTGACGGTACCGGATGTGCCGGCGGTCGTACACTTATACAGGTCCCCGCCGTCGCTGACTATCTTTCCGACTGCATAGGCTGTTGAGGCCTTCCAAGCGTCAAATTTGTCCTCTTTGGGCGGCCGCACCCCCAGGGTCACGGATTTGGCATTTCCCCCTGAGTCGGTTACCGCGATTTCCCGGACCATCCGTCTTTCCAGGCAGCCGCGCGATTCCATCACCAGCTTGCTGCTTTCATATTTCCCGCCGGTCAGAATTTTTTTCTGTATGTCGAGCTTGGACCCCGCGGCCCAGTTCAAAAAATTGCCGCTGGCCTTAAAAGCCGTAACGTTCAAGACCCCGTTGACTTTGATATAAATGATGTTTGCCGACGAATAAATATCCGTGGATGCGGCCGAGTCATAGAGACTGGCACTGGTGGAGTTCAGCCGGAACATTCTGTTGGTAAGGTCATAGACATACATTTCGGACGGTGTAAAATAGCCGGCATAAGTTATCCCATTATCATAGGAACTGTCGTAGCAGTAACTGGCGTCATTAACATAAGCCAAGTCCAGCATACTGGCGGAGTTGTCGATCACCAGGAGAAGATTGGGATCCACGCCGCCGGAAAGAAACGGCGGAGTGGCGTTGTCGCTGGCGCAGATGCCGGCCGAACTGGTGGGAAAGGCCGCCAGGGCCTTGCCGGGAGAAAATTCGCCGGCCGCCGCCAGCAGCGTTGCCATCGCCAGAATCATCACTATATGTTTGCAGGAGCGTTTCATGGATTGACCTCCTTTGCTTCCGCTGACATTCAATACTTTTATTTGATTATCCAATTTTCTGTAATCCAATTTCAAATAGTCCCCCCTTTTTTCCCGCTTTTTCGACAAGGGATTGGGAGGGATTCTAATTTATAAGTCATCAGTAGTTGCAGGCCCCTTCCTGCCCGATCACATGGCGCCACTGAACCCGAATGACGGACTGGCTGCCGGCGATCCCCACATGCTGGGAATGCATGTCATATATGATATAGGCCCCGCCGGCGCCGGCGCCCTTGCCCTTGCCTTCATAACCGCTGACCATCTGGATGGCATTGCCGGTTGAGTACTTGGTGTTGCCTCCCACGGTCAGGTTGTTATGGGGCTGGCTGCCGCTGTAATTCTCTGGAAAGTAAAAATGACGGTTGGCGTCGGTCGGGACAGTGGCGACCGCATCGGTATTTTCCCATAACGTCAGATCGGTCACCCTCACCGAACCCACATTGCGCTGCCCCCCGCCCAGGGTATCGGTAAAACCGCCGGCACAGCCCAGATTCTGTTCCAGCAGCTCGGCCCCGATGTCGATGCCGCCGTCGGCCGCATAAAAAGCCAGTTTGTGCAGGCGGTCATTGGAGGCGATCTGCATTTCCAGTGAGGCTGTTGTGGTAATAGCAATGCCGATGAGGGTCAACAGCATCAAAATGATAATGGCAATTACCATCAACGACCCCTTTTCATTATTTAAAATGATTGCTATCGGTCGCATATCGGAACCTCTTATATATTCGACTTGTAATAAGTAAAAGACACGTTCTTGGGATTGCCCCGGTCACTGTAGGACACATTGACAATAATGGTTTTGGTGTTGGGCATCACGTCGTTTTCCGTCACAGTCCAGGATATGGTGTATCGGCCCTGAGTTCCCCCGGAATGAGGATTGCCGGCCGGGTCCAGGTCAATGTGGTCGTAAGGCCTTACGATCAGGCTTTCAAGCCTGTCGGCCGCCCATGTGGCCGCCCCGGTCAAGACATTGGCGGTCGCATTGCCGTGGATTCCGGAGACCTGCATGGAAGCCACCGCCAGCATGCCGACGGCAAAAATGGAAACTGCGATCAGGATCTCGATCATGGTAAATCCGCTTTCTGTGCCCAGTAAACTCTTTGACAGGTTTATCCGTTTCATAGCGAGCCTTCCTATGTACCCAGCCCCAGGTTGCGGCAATTGACCTGCTCGGACAATACGCTGCGATGGTAGCCGTCATTGTAAGGGCCGAATGTTTTTGTTCCCGATTTATTGGAGTAAGTCAACGTGTTGACATAGTCGTTGGTTGTGCGGCCGGTTCGGGCCACCAGGGTGACCTCGATCGAACGGATGTCGGATAGCGTGGCGGTCACGTTATTATTCGCATCCAGATACACGAACCAGAGTTCCTGAATGTTTTGGGCAACCGGTTGGTTCGTCGTCGGGTTTTTACGACCCAGCTTCTGGATGCCCCCGGATGTATAAAGTGAATAGGTCAAATCTTCGCCGCTGTCGGTAACATCGCCGTCACCGTTTTCGTCTTTGGTAAACCGAAGAGACGTATTGGTCCATTCGCCCGAAACGATTCCAACGCCGGTGCTGCCGGATGGATTAAAACCGGCCATGCGCAGTTCCCGGGTGATCAGATACATGGCCGCCCTCAAATTCTGCTGCATCATGGCGATTTCTTCCTGCAATATATAAGACCGCTGCTGGGACTGGTAGGTCGAATAGATACCCGACAAAACAACCCCGGAAATCACCATGGCCACCAGGATTTCAACCAGGGTAAACCCTCTGAAGTTTGCTCTCACCGTCATCGTTTAACCTCTCAACGTCTTTGCGGTTATTCAAGGTACACGCTGCCCGCCGGCGACACCACCACTTTGGTGGATCTTCCATTGGTGTTGCTGATCTGGACCTCACGGGAGGGAACCGAGGCAAACCCTCCCGCGCTGCCGTCCACCGGAATTCCCGTGGGTTGAAAAGCCATGCAGGGCCGTCCCCCCATAGTGGTATCAAATGTATTAAAGGCGAGGCTGACCACCAGACTTTTATAACCGGCCCAGGAGACATCCGCCACAACCTCTTCACCGTCATTGGCGTAGTTGATATTCGTATCCACGAAAGCCGTATACCCGCTGTTGTCGCTCTTAAAGCAAACCGCCACGTTGGTGTTGTTCTTGACGGACGCCAGTTTGGCTTTTTGAAAATTCGACAACAGATCCTGGGACGCCGATCGTAAGCGGTAGTTCGGCAGCCATTGAATGAAGTTGGGGATTGCAATGGCAGTAACCGTCGCCATCAGGGCGATGATAATGAGCAGTTCAACAATTGTAAATCCGGATTGTTTTCGCATTTTCATTCTCCTGACCTTATTCATACAAGTTTTATGCCAGGCTGCATCCAGGGGGAAGAAAAGGTCGGTCGGATAACCGAATTAAAGGCATCCCAATCCATCACTCTGAATTTACAACAGATAATACATTCTTCTTTCTTGAAAACTTTCTGCCTGCATCGCAACTGCCGACATGTATGTACCAACCGCTTACTACAGCTATAAAAACATTTAATTGTCTATTAAATATTTTTATAGCCTTATTCTATCCGAATATGGCCCGCCTGCGAGATGATCACCCGTGTGGTTCGCTCATTCGTATTGCTGATCGGCGTCGAACCGGAAGCAAACCCGCCGCCGTTGTCTGCCGGAATCCCGGTGGGACGAAAAGCGATACAGGGTTCACCGCCGGAGCTGTCAAAAGTTATCGCTGCCGGATTAACGCTGATGCTTTTATAATCTTCCCACGCTACCTGAGTGACGATTTCTTCGGCACTGTCTTTCTCAAAATCGATATCCGTATCAACAAACATGAAATATCCGTTGTCGTTGAAACAAACTACCGTATTGACATTTTGTTTGACAGCATTCAGCTTTGCCTTCTGGAAATTGGAAAACAAATCATGGCATGCCGATCTCAGGCGGTAATCCGGCAGCCAGTCGATAAGGCTGGGAATTGCGATAGTGGTGACTATGGCAACAAGTGCGATGGCAACAAGGAGTTCGACAACGGTAAATCCGGTACTTTTATCCATCCTTCATTTCCTCCTGCAAGCTATACAAACGTTAAAGCATGCCCCCGCCGTAAGGGCTTTGAAAATTGCCCCTGTTGCTCAATTGCAAGACAGAAAGATAGAAAATGTTAATTAGAGAAGCCGAGTGCTTTGAAGTATAATCAGCCGGGACGGACTAGAAGTCGTTTCAAAACCTCGGATCAGGTCTGAGAGCAAGGCGCAAGCCGATGAAAAAGCGCAGCATACACGGGAGTATGTGAGCATTTTGAAGAGGCTTGCAACACAGCTATCAGGCCTCAGATGGGGTTTTGAAATGACTTCTAACAATTTTAGCTTTCCCCGTGGAGCAGACTTTGTCCCCATGCAAGTTAAGAATGGGTTTCATTGGACAAGCATCTTACAGGGCAGGCGCCGGGTTTGAAGAATAAAGAGTGTTCTGTAACGATCCCGTCCGTTTTATTGAAGATAATTATCACTTTAGCAGGGGCATGACACCTGCATCAATTATTGAATAAGTTTGTTTAAAATTTCCGCAATTCGATCCCAGGTGTTTACAAACAAACTCCATATCGCATAAGAAAATCTTACAATTATAATCCAGGTTTCAACGGCAAATTTTTTGAAAAACTGCGTCATGGGCTTTGACCAGCCCAGCATCCAGAAATAGGCAAACAACGCCCCCCAGCATATAAAACAGGCCGTATAGGCTTTCCAGTCCGTCGGCTTTTCGGCGATTCCCTGCCTGTTCACAGGGCCGACCTTTTTCTTGCAGTAGCTGCATTCCGTCGCATTAACAATGAGATGGGTTGAACAATAGGGGCAAATCTTGGTTAGCCCAGAGGTTTTATCCTTTTTGATTTCGTCTCTCTCGCTCATGGCTGCCACCTATAGTGAAAAATGTTGACTCCTACAATGCTCTCCTACGCCTTGTCTGCAGGTGCCATTATCGTCCCTTGATAAAATCCACCGCATTTTTCAGCATTCCGATGCCGGGCGGAAGGTCTCCCGGAAAACCGCGGCCCTGTCGCCGGAGCAACGCCTTCCTGCGGGTCCAGTCAGGATGATTGGTCCAGTGGTTGTATGCCTCCGGGTGCGGCATCAGCCCGAATACCCGGCCGGATGGATCGCAGATGCCGGCGATATCTTCCAGGGATCCGTTGGGATTGAACGGAAACTGCCCGCCGGCCGCCGTGCCGTCCGGCCGGGCGTAGCGCAGCGCCACGAGATTCTCCTGCAGCAGGCGGGAAAGGATCGCTTCTCGGGCATAAAATTTTCCCTCTCCGTGCCGGATGGGTAGTTCAATAGCGTCTATTCCCCTGGTAAAGATGCAGGGACAATCCGGATTTGCCTTCAGGTTGACCCAATCGTTGCGAAAGTTGCCGCAGTCGTTATGGGTCAGCGCGATGGTTCGCTGTCCGTAGTCCCCCCCCAGTCCCGGCAGCAGGCCCAGATTCACCAGGGTTTGAAATCCGTTGCAGATGCCGATCACCAGGTTTTGCCTTTCCACGAATTCGAGGATCTTGTCACCGATATTCGTTTTCAGTCGAACGGCCTGGATCACCCCGGCGCCGTGATCGTCCCCCCAGCTGAAACCGCCCACAAACGCCATGATATCAAAACCGTCCAAGGGAACGCTGCCGTCGATCAGGGAGTTAATGTGTACCCGCACCGCCACCGCCCCGGCCAGTTCAAAAGCAAAGGCGGTTTCATGATCGCAGTTCAGACCGTAACCGGCGAGCACCAGAACCTTGACAGTACTCATATCAGCTCTCCAAAGGGTTCTTTCCAGGCTGTTTTCAGTTTTTTCAGCATAACAGAAGCCAGGAGATTTCCCGCGATCCCCCGGATCACCACTTCAGGAGATTCCGTTACCGTTCCTACAAAGGCGCAGTCAAGACCCTTGAACAGATTTTCAAAACGCTCCCGGGCGGCCGGATCGATGGTGACGATAAAACGGCCGGCCGATTCTGAAAATAAAATTTCATCATTGCGGTCAACGCCTATCCTCGGGATCCGCGCGAGGCCGACATCCAGTCCCAGGTTTCCGCCCATGGCCACCAGCGCCAGATGAATCCCCAGCCCGCCCCGATAGACCCCGTGGGCCGACGCTACCAGTTCACTGGCAATCGCCTGGGACAAGGCCCGATACAGACGGCCGAATTCTTCCGGCCGGACCTGGGGCACATGTAATCCCGTGTAGCCGAAATGCTCATAATATTCCGAAGCGCCGAGTTCGTTGCGGGTTGTCCCCAGGATGTAAACCAGGTCGTCCGGTGCCTTGCAATCCATGGTCACGCACTTTGAGATATCCGCGATAACCCCGATGGTTGAAAACTGCAGCGTTTCCAGGGCAGAAACCTTATGGGTCTCGCCGTAAGCCCCGGCGAGGTGACCGTCTACGTACATGCTGTCCTTGCCCGAAAGAAGCGGGATGCCATAGGCCAGGCACATGTCCCGCAGCGCCCGGCAGGACCGCACCAACTGGGCGGCCTTAAACTTGCCGTCAGGGTTGCCCTGGGAGTCATACTGGATATTGGGCCAGCAGAAGTTGTCCACCCCGCCGATATGCTCGGGATCGGCACCCACCGCGATCAGCCGGCGCACGGCCTCATCAATGCTGCAGCTGGTCATGTGGTAGGCATCGATTTTGGAATAAGCCGGTAGAAGCGCTTGGGAAAAAGCCAATCCCTTCATGGAGTCCAAGACCGGCCGGATCACGGCGGCGTCGCTGTTGACGTCGCGATCCGCCCCCACCAGGGGTTTGATCACGCTGGCGCCCTGGACCTCGTGGTCGTACTGCCGGCAAATCCATTCCTTCGAACAGATATTGGGTCTGCGGATCAGATCCAGCAGGAGTCTTTCATAATTCCGGGGTTCATTCAACACCGGTTCATACAGGCCCCGGCGTTCCGGCGGCAGCCATTCGGCCTCAAATTCCCACTGGGGGAATCCGGCCGTCAGCAGGTCCAGGTCGATATAAGCGCAGGTCTTGCCGTTGTAGCGGATAAAGAGCCTACCCGTGTCGGTATACCGGCCGATGACGGTGCTCTCCACCGCGTGCTTGCGGGAAAGCGCCATAAAGCGCTCCCGGTTTTGCGGATCGATCACCACGGTCATACGCTCCTGGGATTCTGAAATCCAGATTTCCCACTGGTCGAGCCCCTCGTATTTGAGCGGCACTTTCTCAAGGTCGATTTCACAGCCGTTGGAAAAGCGGGCCGACTCGCCGATGGAGGAGGAGAGCCCGCCGCCGCCGTTGTCGGTGATGAACCGGATCAGCCCTTCGTCCCTGGCTTCCAACAGAAAATCATGCATCTTCTTCTGGGTATAGGGGTCGCCGATCTGAACATGGCCGGCGGGGGTGTGTTCGGAAAACACCTCCGAGGAGGCGGTCACCCCATGAATGCCGTCCTTGCCGACACGTCCGCCGCACATGATCGCGAGATCCCCGGGCAGAATCGTTTTCTGATCGGCCGGTTCGCCCTTGATCATGGCCGGCATGATCCCGACGGCCGTGACATACACCAGACATTTACCCATATACCCTTCATGAAACAGCACCTGGCCGAAAGTCGTGGGGATGCCGCTTTTGTTGCCGCCGTCACGCACCCCCTCGATCACCCCGTCCAGCAACCGGCGGGGATGCAGGTGCGGTTTCAGATCGCCGTCGTAGTTTCTTGGCCCCACGCAGAAGCCGTAACTGCCCATCACCAGTTTCGATCCCTTACCCGTGCCCATTGGATCCCGATAGATGCCTACAATCCCGGTAATGGCGCCGCCGTAGGCCTCCATATTGGAGGGGGAATTATGGGTTTCGCCGGTGATGACGTAATAATGGTTTTCATCAAAGCGTCCGGCGCCGGCATTGTCCCACAATACCGACACCACCCAGGGCTTTTGCTCCTTTAACGCCAGGGTCGGCGCCTCGATGCAGGTTTTGAAGAGGTTGTTCACCTGTTCCGTCGGTCCGTCGGGATTCTCGCGATAATGGAACAATCCCCGAAAGGTGTTATGATTGCAATGGTCGCTGCGCGCCTGCGAAATATATTCAAGTTCCACATCGGTGGGATCAGCCAGGCCGACTTGAGCCCTGGCGGCTTGAACTTCGCTATTCAGAAAGTACGCCCGGATGGTGGGGATGTCTTTGGGATTGAGCGCCAGGTTGCGTTCATCACTGATCCGTTTAAGGGTCGCATCGCTGTCGATGGGGATTGTCGTCACCGTAGGCGTGTGATTAAGGACGACTCTGGGAAGGATGAACCCGATCCCTTTGGCCGGATCCCACTCGGTTTTGCTGAATATTTTCCATTGCTGAATCGTATCGTTGGCCAACAGCTGAGCGGCGATCCGTTTCACCGGTTCGTCGGAAAGCCCCTGACCGCACAGACAGTAGCGCAGGGATGTGTAAATGGCGCTGTCCGGATCCAGTTTGGCGCCCAGCAGATCCTCCACCGCCTCGACCGCCGTACTACCGGGATTGTCGCGAACCCCGGGCCGATATCCGACCCAGATAATCCAGTCAAAGTCACAGGGAAGCGGATCCAGGGATGAAACCTGGGTCACCGGGTTTGTAAAAATGTCACGTCGGATTTGTTCGATCTGATCCGGTGACAGGTTTGCATCGATGGTCACCACGTGGATGGTGCGGACACTGTCCAGGTCGATTCCGAAATAGTTCTTCGCTTTCTGGCGAACCCCTTCGCCTTCGGCATCGAACAATTCCGGTTTCATCATGATTTCAATTCGATACGGCATAACAATTCGGCTTCAGCTAAAAAAGATTCGGGTTATATCGTTGTAAAACACATACACCATCAGCAGAATTAAAACGAAAATCCCCACCTGTTGAGCGATCTCGCGCATCCGCGTGTTGACGGGACGGCCGATGACAGCCTCGATAAAGAAGAAAAGCAGATGGCCGCCGTCCAAGACCGGTATCGGCAAAAAATTCAGAACCGCCAGATTGATGCTCAACAGCGCGATAAAAAATACCAGGTTGGCGGCTCCCTGCTTGGCCTGCTGCCCCGCCATTTCCGCAATCATCAGCGGCCCCCCCAAGGTTTTGGAGGAAATCGATCCGATAATCAGCTTGAAAATGCTGACAATGGTCAGCCGGGTGACGTGATAGGTCTGAGCGACGCTTTCGACAAACGCCTCCAGCGGATTCAATCTCTGGGAATAACCGTCGCCGGAAGCCGTAATGCCGATTACATAACGCTGGATATCCTCTCCAAAGATGTTTTGGGTTGTTTTAAGCTGCGGCTGAACATTAAAGGCAAGTTCCGAATCCCCCCTGCGAACGGAGACAGCCAGGATTTTGCCGCCGCTGGTGGAAATCAGCTCCGACATTTCATCCCAGCTCTTTACGGCGACATTGTCGATCGCCACGATAAGGTCGTTGGCCTTAAAACCGGCCCGCGCAGCCGGGGTGTCTTTCTGAACCTTTCCTATAGCCGGTTTGAGAATGTAAGTACCTGAAATCAGAAAAATCATGAAAAAGACGACGGCGGCCAGCAGGAGGTTGAAAATCGGTCCGGCCGCAACGATCAGGATGCGCTTAAAAACATGCTGGTGCGTAAAGGATATGGGGATATCGGCCGGATCGACCTCGCTGTCGGGCTCCTCTCCCACCATCTTGACGTAACCGCCCAAAGGTATGGCCGAAATCCGATAATCGGTAATGCCGATTTTTTTTCCAAAAATACGCGGGCCGAATCCCAGCGAAAACTTTTCAACACCCACGCCGAACATGCGCGCAACCAGAAAATGGCCCAGCTCGTGAATCGAGATCAGAACCCCCAGAACAATGATAAAAGCAAAAATACTCGTGCTCATGAAACCTTCTTAAAATAATAGGTGGTTAGACTGAAGGGATTTAGGCTGAAGACTGGAAGCTGTATGTTTTTGTAATAAACCAATTAACCTTCAGCCTATCAACCTTCAGCCTATTAACCTTCAGCCTATTAACCTTCAGCCTATCAACCTTCAGCCTATCAACCTTCAGCCTATCAACCTTCAGCCTGTTTTGTCATTAGAATACCAGACAATGCCGTTAATCGCAATATAAAGCAGCGCTTCATTTTCTCAACCGCCGGATCGAGGTTTCCGCCTGCCGGCGCGCCCACTGGTCCGCCCCGATGACGTCGTCAAGTGTGGGGGTTGACACCACCGCGTGCCGGGACATGGCCCGCTCAATCACGGACGCTATCTCAACAAACGAAATACGGCGATCTAAAAATGCGTAAACCGCCGACTCATTGGCCGCATTCAGGACGGCCGGCAGCGTCCCCCCCTGCCGCCCGGCGGCAAACGCCAGGTTCAAGCATGGAAATTTTTTTAAATTCAAACGCTTGAATTTCAGCATGCCGATAGCGGCAAAATCTGGAACGGGCTGATTCAGCGGCAGGCGCTCCGGATGGGATAGGGCATAGGCAATGGCCCCCTTCATGTCCGGGATCCCGATCTGGGCGATGACCGAACCGTCCTTGAATGAAACCATGGAATGGATCAGGCTCTGGGGGTGAATCACAACCGTGATCATGCCGGCCGGAACCCCGAACAGGTGCTGGGCCTCGATGACCTCCAGACCCTTGTTCATCAGGGTGGCCGAGTCGATAGTGATCTTTGGCCCCATCTGCCAGGTGGGGTGTTTCAGCGCCTGATCTGGGGTGATGCCTGCAAATTCACTCAAGGCCCTGGTGAGAAACGGGCCGCCGGAAGCGGTCAGGTGAATTCCGGCAAGGTCCTGAAGGCGCTGACCTGAGAGACATTGAAAAATGGCGCTGTGCTCACTGTCTACCGGCAGAATCCGTACCCTTCTTTGGGCCGCTTTTTTCACGACGATTTCGCCGGCCATAACGAGGGTCTCCTTGTTGGCCAGCGCAATGGTTTTCCCGGCATCAATGGCCGCAAGGGCCGGCAACAACCCAGCCGCCCCCACCATGGCCGCCACCACCGTATCCGCCGGTGCATGGACGGCCGCCGCCCGGTACCCCTCCGGACCATGGAGAATGTCCACGCCGGCCTTTGCCGGTATCCGCCGCTTCAGTTCCCGCGCCCGTTTGGCGTCGAAAACAACGGCCAGATCCGGTTTGAACCTGGCAACCTGCTCGGCCATGAGGGCGACATTGGTCTTGGCCGCCAGGGCCCTGACCCTGAAACGGCCGGGAAACATGTCGACGATCTGCAGGGTGTTACGGCCGATGGAACCGGTTGAACCCAAAATACTGAGATGCTTCATACTTTCAGCAGAAATTCCTTAAAAATATAAGCCAGCGGGGCGGCAAACAGCAGGGCATCGATCCGGTCCAGAATCCCGCCGTGTCCCGGCAAGATAACGCCGGAATCCTTTACCTTGCCGGCGCGCTTCAATTCAGATTCGAACAGGTCGCCAGCCTGGGCCATCAGGCCCAGGCATGCAAAGCACAGCAGGCTGAGAAGCCATGGCAGCTGGGGCAGAAAAAAAGACTTGAACAGCGATCCGATCAACAGGTTGCCCGCTAGACCGCCGAATGCGCCCTCGATGGTTTTGCCGGGGCTGATGGCCGGGCACAGCTTATGGCGTCCCAGATACGTCCCGACATAATATGCGGCCACGTCCCCGGCAAAGACGACCCCCAGGAGCATAAAAATCCAAGGAATTCCTTCCACGCCGTTGCGGATCAGCACCAGGCTGGAGAGGAGTACCGGTACATACACACTGCCGAAAAACTGCCTGATGATGTGGCCGCTGACGGCGGCATCGGACGAAAAACGTTTTAGCGAGCCCGCCGCCGCCGCAAAGAAATCAAGAACGACAAAACCCAGCATGATCCCAAAAGACCCCTTGAACGCTCCCCAGATGATGCCGCATCCGGTGGCATAGCCCAGAACGGGCAGCCACGCGCCGCCCCTGCCGCTGGCGGGCACCCCTGCAATGCGGTAATATTCCCACAACGCCGCGACAGTCACCAGGCCTATCAGGAGGGCAAAGAGAAGGGTCCCCCCTTTGACAATGAGCAGGATCAACAGCGGCAGTGCAATGATGCTGGTGAGCCAGCGTTTCAGATGTGCGGTCTTTGCCATAATAATGCCCCGGGGCCCTTGCAGAACGCCCCCTTCTGCTCAATTTCGGCGTCAGGCCCAAAAGTTAATCCTCGAAATACCACCAGTATTTCTGCTGTCAAAATGCTTGCCTTCCTTGAAGCCGGACAAAATGGAGCATTTTTTAAAAGGTCGCGCCTTGGGAACGTATGCAATCAACCCGTTTTTATCCGATTTTATTGTCGGGCGGATCCGTCCGGCTGAATGCCGTCATGCCCGAACAAAGTTCAGCGGAGTAAAGTCGAAACGCCGAGAAACAGCTTTCGGTACGAAACAGATGCCAACGGCTATCGACCGGGCATGTGACCCTGTTTGCGCAATTCCGCGTCAGGACGCGCCGACTTTGCCGAAACGGCGTTCTCTTTTCTGGAAATCATTGAGGATGGCGACAAATTCTTCCCTGCCGAAGTCGGGCCAGAGGGTATCGGTCACGAATATTTCGGTATAGGCGATCTGCCACAGGAGAAAATTACTGATGCGAAACTCGCCGCTGGTTCGGATCAGCAGGTCCGGATCCGTCATTCCCCGGGTGTAAAGATGTGCCGAAACATCCTCGGCCGTAATCGCAGCCGGATCCAGTTCGGCTGTTTTGACCTTGGCTGCAATATCCTTTACCATGTTAACGATTTCAGCCCGCCCGCCGTAACTCAAGGCCAGATTCAGCAGCATGCCGTCATTGTGTCGGGTCTGCGCCATGACGTTGCGCAGGGTCTGCCGGACATTTTGCGGCAAGCGCTCAACCTCCCCGATGGCATTCAGCCGGATGTTATTGCGCAGCATTTCCTCCAGCTCGGATTCGAGGAAATTTTTCAGAAGGGTCATCAGGGCGGCAACTTCGGTTTTCGGCCGCTCCCAGTTTTCGGTTGAAAACGCATACAGCGTTAAAATGGGAATTCCGATTTCCCTGCAGGTTCGGACAATCGTCCGCACCGTTTCAGCCCCCTTTTCATGACCCTTGATGCGGTTGAGCAGGTGCTTTTTCGCCCAGCGGCCATTTCCGTCCATTATGATGGCGACATGGCCGGGGAGTTGTCCTGCCGTCAGATCGTTATGACCGGAAGAAGGCGGACTAGAATTCAAGGATCTCTTTCTCTTTTTCCTGGTAGACATCGTCGATACGCTTGATGTGCTCATCGGTTATTTTCTGAACCTGATCCTGAGCCTTAAACGCCTCGTCTTCCGAGATATCACCATCTTTTTTCAGACCTTTTAACATTTCGTTTGAATCCCGCCTGATATTGCGAACAGCCACCTTATACTCTTCGCTCATCTTGTTGGCGATCTTCACCAGTTCCTTGCGCCGCTCTTCCGTCAGCGGCGGAATAGCGATGCGGACGATCTTGCCGTCGCTGGACGGCGTCAGCCCCAGGTCGGACTTTAAAATCGCTTTTTCAATTTCCTTGATAACCGAAATGTCCCAAGGTTGAATCGTTATCAGGCGGCTTTCGGGAACAGCCAAGGACGCCATCTGGTTCAGCGGCGTCAACGTGCCGTAATAATCAACCCGAATGCCGTCCAGCAGGGCCAGCGACGCCCGGCCAGTACGAATTTTCTTGAATTCGCTTTTAAGGGCGCTGACCGATTTGCCCATCCGTTCTCTGGTTTCCTCATATATCGATTCGATCATGGCGGTTCACCTCAAGATTCAGATGTTAACTGTTGATACGGGTACCGACATCCTCGCCGCAAACAAACTTTCTGATGTTCCCTTTGGTTCTGAGATTGAAAACAACCAAAGGAAGCTGGTTGTCCATGGCCAGAGAAATCGCCGTCATGTCCATCACCTGCAGTCGCTTCTCAAGCACTTCACGGTAAGTGATTTTATGGATGAAAGCAGCATTCTTATTTTTAACGGGATCCGAATCGTAGATCCCGTCGACCTTGGTGGCTTTCAGTAGAATCTCGGCATGGATTTCTTTTGCCCTCAAAACAGCAGCAGTATCCGTGGTAAAATAGGGGTTGCCGGTCCCCGCCGCAAAAAGGACCACCCGGCCTTTTTCAAGGTGCCGGATCGCCCTTCTGAGGATGTAGGGTTCGGCGACCTCGTGCATTGAAATGGCTGTCTGCACGCGGGTGACGATACCCCTTTCCTCCAGCGCATCCTGAAGCGCCAGGCTGTTGATAACCGTCGCCAGCATTCCCATTTTGTCGGCCGATACCCGGTCCATGTTGTAGGAACTGGCGGCGATGCCGCGAAAGATGTTCCCACCACCGACGACAATGGCGACTTCAACGCCGAGGTCATAGATGGAGCGGACTTCTTCAGCCACATACTTGAGCACGTCGGGACTGATGCCGAAGCCCTGATCACCCATCAGGGCTTCACCGCTGAGCTTTAATAGTATTCTTTTGAATTGAGGATGTGCCACGGGTTAAGACTCCCCTACCTGGAATCGTACGAACCGTTTGATGGTGATGTTTTCGCCGATTTTAGCAATCGACTCGTTTAAAAGATCGGTCACGGTAATATCGGGATTCCGGACATAAGCCTGACTGAGCAGACAGCTTTCCTTGAAAAACTTCTGCAGTTTTCCCTCTACGATCTTATCAATCATCTTTTCAGGTTTTCCCATCTGGAGTGCCTGGGCACGATAAATTTCCTTTTCCTTATTGAGGATCTCCTCGGGCACATCTTCCTGGGAAACACTCACCGGATTGGTCGCCGCAATATGCATGGCGATATTCTTGGCCAATTCCTTGAAATCCTCCGTCTTGGCCACAAAGTCGGTTTCACAGTTAACCTCCACCAGAACGCCAAGCTTGCCGCCCAGGTGAATATAGGGCTGGATGGTGCCTTCCATCATCGCCCGGCCCGCCCGTTTTTGCGCGGTTGCCAATCCTTTTTTTCTTAAAAAATCAACAGCGTTATCGATATCGCCGGCGCAGGATGCAAGCGCTTCCTTGCAATCCATAATGCCGGCGCCGGTTTTTTCACGGAGCTGTTTGACCATTGTTGCACTGATTTCAGCCATGTTTACTCTCCCACCCTCTCGTCGTCGGTTTCATCCGTTTCATCTTGATCGTATTCAAATGGATCGACCGTTCCCTGGGTCGACCGCTTGATGATCTCCACCACAGGGCCCTTGGTGCCGTCGGAAATAATCTTGCGTTCGCCCGGTTTCATCTCCGCGCTGACAACCGCCACCTCTGACTTTTCCTCGGTTTCTTTATCGGCTTCGGCCTGCTGTTTTTCCGCCAGCAGCTCCTTTCCGGCCACGCAGGCATCGGCAATCTTGGATGTCAGCAGCCGAATCGCTCGAATCGCATCATCGTTGCCGGGAATGGGATAATCCACCTCATCCGGGTCGCAGTTGGTATCTACCACTGCGGCGATGGGGATATTAAGCCGCCGGCCTTCACGCACCGCGATGGATTCATTGTTCGGATCAATCACAAAGATCGCTCCCGGAAGCCGGGTCATGCTGCGGATGCCTCCCAGGTTGTTGTCGAGTTTGACCCTTTCCTTGGCCAGCTGCAGCCGCTCCTTTTTGGGAAACAGGTTAATGGTGCCGTCGTTCTGGATCGTATTGAGATAATTCAGACGATCAATACTCTTTTTGATCGTCTGGAAATTGGTCAGCATACCGCCCAGCCAGCGATTGTGAACATAGAACATCTCGCAGCGGTTGGCCTCTTCATAGATGGCATCCCGCGCCTGTTTCTTGGTCCCCACAAACAGGACCGAACGACCATTTGCCACGGTGTCGACAATAAAATCATAGACCGTTTTAAACATCCGGACGGTTTTTTGCAGGTCAATGATATAAATCCCGTTACGCGCGCCGAAAATATAAGGCTTCATCTTGGGATTCCACCGCTTGGTCTGATGACCGAAATGAACCCCTGCTTCCAAGAGTTCCTTCATTGTTACATACGCCATTTTGTTCTCCTTTTCTGTTTGGTTTTTCCTCCGCCCGTTTCCGCCCCGCTTCCGACCCTCGCCGAGAGCACCTGGAAGCCGGTCCACGGACGTGTGAGTTATTGACAATTATTAAACGAATTTTAGTATCAAATTAATTTGACATTCGCAAGATAATTATTTCGGATCAGGCAAAAAGGCTGAAGGTCAGTTGTCAGTTGTCCTTCAATTTTCAGCAACGGACTGCTGACGACGGGCAACCGACCGGCCGCCCACCGGCCATTAACATGCTAATCATCGCCAAACTACCGGTCTATTTCCCTTCAGCCTTCAGCCTTTTTTTTTCATCGACACCACCCGATCAAGGCCGCTATAGTCCTGACCGAAAACGATCTCATCATATCCCCCGCTTTCCGTGATGATGTCCTGGACGCCTTGCTTCTGGTCAAAACCGATTTCCAGAAACAGCCGACCGCCGTCATTCAGGTAGCGCGGTGCCTGATGGATAATCAGCCGAAGTGAGTCGAGGCCGTCTTCGCCCCCGTCCAGCGCCTGGACCGGTTCATAGCGGCAAACTTCAGGCTGCAGTCCCGCGATCAGGCCGGTCTTGATATAGGGTGGGTTCGATACGATGATATCAAATCCGCTTCCGCCTGATTTTAACGCTTTCAACCAGTCGCCGCAGAAAAAATGAATCCGGTTCTCAAGCCGATGCCGCCGCGCATTCTGCCGGGCCAGTCGAACCGCCCGGGCCGATCGGTCCGATGCAAAAAAAAGAGCCCCCCGCGCCCGAGAGGCCAGCGCCAGGACGATGGCGCCGGAACCTGTACCCAGATCCAGAATGCGTCGGGGTACCTGGCGAAAATCCCCGGAAATCTTCCCACATACGGCTTCCACCAGGCATTCCGTCTCCGGACGGGGTATCAACACGTCCGGGTTCACTTCCAGTTCCAGGGACCAGAATTCCTTGATCCCGGTGATATAGGCAACCGGCTCCCGATCGATTCTTCTCTTTATCAGGGTCTTGAAATACTGCAGTTCCTTGCTGCCGAGAGGCTGGTCGTAACAGACATACAGATCGATACGTTCTTTTCGCAGGGTATGCGCCAGCAGAATTTCAGCGGCAGCCCTCGGATTTTCAATTCGGTGGGATTTAAAGTATGCGGCGGCCCACTTGAGAAGCTTAAGAATTGTCCAACGCGACTCTTTGGACTTGAGCTGATTCTGCATGTTGTAACGCCTGGGCCTGATAAAAGGTTGTCAACTCATCAATAATTTCATCGATGTCGCCCTGTAAAATCGTTTCAAGCCGATATAGGGTCAGACCGATGCGGTGATCGGTCACCCTCCCCTGGGGAAAATTATAGGTCCGGATGCGTTCACTCCTGTCGCCGCTGCCGATCTGGCTCTTGCGCTCCTCAGACCTTTTCTGGTTCTGTTCGGTGAGCATGGCGTCATAGAGCCGCGCCCGCAGGACCTTCATGGCCTTGGCCTTGTTTTTATGCTGGGATTTCTCATCCTGGCAGGTCACCACCACGCCTGTGGGCAGATGGGTAATGCGTACGGCCGAATCGGTTGTATTGACGGATTGACCGCCCGGGCCGGTGGAGCGGTAAACATCGACTTTGATCTCATCTGGATCAATATGCAGTTCGATTTCTTCGGCTTCCGGCAAAACCGCAACAGTTACGGCCGATGTGTGGATGCGGCCCTGAGCCTCGGTGGCCGGTACCCGCTGAACCCGATGGGTGCCGCTTTCATATTTAAGCCGGCTGTAAGCCCCATCGCCATGAACCATCGCAATGATTTCCTTTAGACCGCCGACACCCGTAAAATGGTGACTCATGATTTCAACTTTCCAGGACTTGGCCTCGGCGTACCTGGAATACATCCTGAAGAGATCGCTTGCAAACAGACCGGCCTCTTCACCACCGGTGCCCGCCCGGATTTCAATCAGCACGTTTTTTTCATCGTTGGGATCCTTGGGGGTCAGGAGTTTTTTCAGTTTTTCCTCCAGCTGTTTCTTTTCCGGACCCAGCCGTTCGATCTCATCCCGCGCCAGTGCCTTGATTTCCGGGTCTTTGTCTTCCAGCAGTTCCTGGCTGCTTTCCAGTTCGGCTGCTGTGCGTTTATAGGCTCTGAAAACCGTGACGATTTTATTTAAATCGGCGTGTTCCCGGACGAATTTCATGTAGGTCTCGCGGTCCTTGACGATATCAGGGTCGCTCAACCGATTCTCCAGTTCTATAAACCGCTCTTCAACGCTGTTCAGTTTTTCAAACATATCGTTATCTGTTTTACCCGAGGCAATTGAAAATTACCCTGTAATCCCGCAAAACGGGATTTCCGCTTCGCTTCGACAAGCTGCAGGGAATCTTCCCCCATAAAAAATTTTAATCGTTATGTGATTCGCTCGCTATTACGGTTCAACACCGAAAAAGTCGTCCCGTCATCAATCGGATCACCGTTTCTCCGTTCGCGTCTGCAATCGACCGCCATAAAACAAAAAGCCCTGAAAAACTCCCTTTTCATCCAGTTTCCTGAAAGACGCATCCTGCTGCATGACGATCTGCAGGAATGCCTCCCGGTTTTCCCGATGCGGCCAATCCCGCTAAAAAAAGGAACGTCTTCCGTAAACTTGAACGAAACCGAACATTTTTCAAAGCTCTCTAACAGCTTTATCAGCAAATCACCCGAAAAAATTATTGAAGCTCCTGCTGCTCCGCAAAACGGGATCTGCGCTGCGCTCCGATAAGCTGCAGGGAATCTTCGGCCGTAAAAACTTTGAATCTAGTAATATTCGCTCGCTAATCCCTTAGCAGTCAACGGGGCTAGCGAGCGCTTTTGCGGTTCAGATGACTATATAATCGATGCAGAAGGGTAATGGCGGCTCTATTTCCCCTCGAATTTTTCATATTTCTTACGGAAGCGCTCGATGCGGCCGGCCGTGTCCACCAGTTTCTGCTTGCCGGTGAAAAATGGGTGGCACTTTGAGCATATTTCCACCCGGATTTTTGATTTGGTGGATCCCACTTCGATAACATTTCCGCACGCGCATTTCACAGTTGTATCCGCATAGGTCGGATGGATGTCGCTTTTCATTTTTTTGTTAAACTCCTCTTTTATGCATTCATTGATTCCAGAAATTTTTTATTATTCTTTGTTCCGCTCATTTTTTCAAGGATAAATTCGAGCGTGTCCACCGGGTTGAGCGAAGACAACAGCTTCCTTAATATCCAGACCCGATTCAGGGTCTCGGCATCCAGCAGCAGTTCTTCCTTGCGGGTACCGGATTTATTGATATCAATCGCCGGGAACATCCGTTTGTCCGCAAGCCTGCGGTCCAGCTGAATCTCCATGTTGCCGGTCCCTTTGAATTCCTCAAAGATAACTTCGTCCATTCGGCTTCCCGTATCGATCAGGGCGGTGGCGATAATGGTGAGACTGCCGCCCTCCTCGATGTTCCGGGCTGCCCCGAAAAAGCGCTTGGGGCGCTGCAGGGCATTGGAATCGACGCCGCCGGACAGAATCTTTCCGCTGGGCGGCACCACGGAATTATAGGCCCGGGCAAGCCGGGTGATACTGTCCAGCAGAATCACCACGTCTTTTTTATGTTCCACCAGCCGCTTGGCCTTCTCGATCACCATTTCGGCAACCTGCACATGACGCTCGGCCGGTTCGTCAAAGGTGGAGCTGATCACCTCGGCCTTGACGGATCTTTCCATGTCGGTCACTTCCTCGGGGCGTTCATCGATCAGCAGGACAAACATGACGATGTCCTTATGGTTGGCGACAATGCTGTTGGCGATTGCCTGCAGCAGCATGGTTTTGCCGGACCGGGGAGGAGATACGATCAGACCGCGCTGCCCAAATCCGATGGGGGTCATCAGGTCCATGATCCGGGTGGAATAATTTTCGGAATCTGTTTCCAGATTGACCTTTTTGTCCGGGTAAAGAGGGGTCAGGTTGTCGAAAAGAATTTTTTCCCTGGCCACTTCCGGATCTTCATAATTAATGGCCTCGACCTTGAGCAGCGCGAAATACCGCTCCGACTCCTTGGGCTGGCGTATTTGCCCGGAGACGGTATCTCCGGTTCGCAGGTTAAACCGCCTGATTTGCGACGGCGACACATAGATATCGTCCGGCCCGGGCAGATAATTGTAATTAGGCGCCCGCAAAAATCCGAAACCGTCCGGCAGAATTTCCAGTGTGCCTTCGCCGTAGATCAATCCGTCCAGTTCGATCTGTGCCTGCAGCAACGCAAAAATCAGCTCCTGCTTTTTCATCCCGGCTGCGCCCTGGATATTCAGCTTTTTGGCCATCTGGGTCAACTTGCTGATTTTCTGTTCTTTTAATTCAACGATATTCATTCACTCATTCCTCATTTTCAATTATTAATATTCTGGCTCCCGTTTAGCTAAAACCGCCATGCTCGCAATCAAGAGCGGCAGTTGGCCCCCAATTTGTTTCAGCACGGTGCGACCCCCCCCATCATGCCTGTCAAAACACGTTAGCAGGAATCACCCATTATATATTACGCTATTTGTTTCACACATATGGTGAATAACGGACTGGACCCATGCTGGTGATATTTGGAGAATTTGAATGCGCTATGATTTTAATTGGTTTAAGAATTCGTCAGGTATTCTTTACATCATGACATCATGGCGGGCGCCTTCAACGTGCCAAAATTACTACATGAAAATTTGGCTGTCAAGCGCTTTCAGCTTTTTTTTATATTTTTGGGAAAACATTTTTAAAAACCGATCGACCTCCGTATTCAGCTGTTCGATGGATTCATTATTTCTAATAATAAAATCAGAATGTTGTATTTTTTCATGGTCGGGCTTCTGGATTTCCAGCAGGCCTTGGGCCTCCTTTCGGGAAATATTGTCCCGGTCTGTCAGGCGTTTAATTCGGATTTCATCGTCGGCGCTGACCATTACGATCACATCGAAATAGTCGTTCCATCCCGTTTCAAACAAGAGCGGCACTTCAACAAAAAAAACCGTGCGGCCCTCCTTAACGGCCCCGGCCATTTCCATTTCCATCCGCTCAAAGATTTTTGGATGGAGAATGTTTTCCAGACTCCGGCGCGCCTTTTCATCTCTTATAATGGTCCGTCGAAGCGCCGAACGGTCGAGGCTCCCGTCGGCCTGCAGCATGGTTGGACCAAAACGGGTCGCGATTTCAGCAAGACCGCGGGAACCCGGCGCCACGACCTCCCGGGCCAGCACGTCGGTATTGATCACCCGCAGTCCCAGCGCCGCTAACCGGTCGCAAACAGCCGTCTTGCCGGAACCGGCACTGCCGGTCACGGCGACCTTCAACAAAGAGGTTGTAGATTTCAGGCTGCTGTGCTTATCCGTTGGGTTCATCGCAATGACTACCGTACTGTTGGTTCCTGATCTGCAACCATGTTAACACCATGGCGCCCGCGCTATAGCCAAAATGGGCGTTGCTGACAAGCTTTTATCCGGTCGTATTAACTGCCGCCATACACCTTTTCAACCGGTTTTCCAAGCTTTAACTGACGCCTGCATAAAAAAATGCGGAATGAAGGTTGAATTCCTGCCCGGCGGAAACTCTCCACTGTCGTTGTGAAAAACTCGGAACTGGGGGGCCGCCCGAGCAGGGTTCAACAGTTGAAACTGTTTCTGAACAACAAGGCAGATAAAGGAGGCTTTTTAACGGTTCGGCCCGACGCTCACAAGATCCCTTAAACAGTTTCATGCCCTCCATTGAAAAGTTTCCGCCGGCCTGAAGCGATATCGTCTTATTTTTTGGTTATAGTATTAATAAAATATGTTATGGTCTTATTTAGGGTGGTAACCTTATGATCAAATTTAATTCCGATATCATCCCCGCCGACGCAGATGCCTATGTCGTCGGCGGCTCCGTCCGGGACATCCTGCTGGGCCGGCCGCCTGCGGATTACGACATCGCTGTACCGGGAAGTCCGTCAGCGTTCGCCGCCCGAATCGCTGCGAAAATCGGAGGGCATATCGTCGAAATCGGCAAGGCGGGCCAGCAGACCCACCGGGTGGCATCGCCGCAACACGTTGTCGATATCGCTCAGTTAAACGGGCCGACGATCGAGAGCGACCTTTTTAAAAGAGATTTCACCATCGATGCGATGGCCTACCACTTGTCTTCCGGAGAACTCATCGATCCGCTCAACGGCAGAGCCGATCTGTCCCTTAAGCAGGTTCGCATGGTCTCGAAGGACATCTTTGCCAAAGACCCCATCCGGCTGCTGAGGGCTTACCGGATTGCCGCTCTGATGGGATTTGAAATTGAAGCGCAAACGGCCGCCGTCCTCCGGAACCAGGCCGCGTTCATCAGGCATTCGGCCGGAGAGCGGATCCGAACAGAACTTTTCATGCTTTTTGATGTTCCCCGCTCGCATCCGTATGTCATACAGATGGCGATGTCAGGGCTCCTGCAGGCTGTTTTCCCGGAGATGATCGCGCTCAAGGGGTGTCGTCAAAACAGCCATCACGCCCATGATGTTTTTAACCATACCCTTCTGGCCTATCATCATCTGGAGAAACTGATCCATGAGTTCAGAATACCGCACCCGGAATCGGGAGGCGAAATGGATGCTTTCATGCCAGGTGATTGCGCCGGCATGCTTAAATGCGCCGTCCTGCTGCATGACATCGGCAAGCCGTCGTCAACGGCCCTTGATGCCAACGGCGGCGTTCACTTTTATGGCCATGCCCAAAAAAGCGCAGACATGGCGGATGCCATCGGGTCCCGCTTGAAATTTTCCCGACGCCAGAAACAATTCCTCGATTTCATTGTCCGTAACCACCTGCGGCCCCTGTCGCTTTTTGCAGCGCGCCGGCAGGGCAGTTTAACCCCCCGGGGCCTTGCGCGTTTCTACTTGACGTGCGGTGATTACACCCCGTTTCTGCTGCTGCACGCACTGGCGGACACTCAGGCGAAAGAAACCGACTTCTCCGGCACCGATTTCACGGTATTCATAGAGGAACTGCTGCAGCATTATTTCGCCGACTTCAAGCCCGTCCAGGCCGAACCGCCCCTGATTACCGGCGACGATCTCATCCGTGAATTCAACCTGTCCCCTTCCCCCCGTTTTAAAAAAATTCTGGCCACCGTCGAAGGGGCCCGACTGGCGCATAAAATCAGCACCCGCAAAGAAGCGTTGAAGCTGGTGGACGACATCCTTTCCGGAAACAAATTTTAAGTTTCCGGCCGGTTCCGAGTTACGATTTCAATCTTCAGGCGCTGTTTCAAAATCCAAAACGAGTCCTGAGAACAAGGCGTGCAGCATAAAAGCGGGACAGTCCCGTATCAGCGAACCCGTCAGGTCTTTTGTGGAGTTTTAAAGCAGCTTCTCCCCTTGACAATGCCCCTGCATCTCTATAGAAAAGGCGAAACACGACTGCATACCAGCGGATTTCATACCGCATACCAATAGAAAGGAGAGCGTTTTATGAACATTTTATTTTTTGGACCGAACGGCAGCGGCAAGGGAACCCAGGGGGCGATCCTCAAAGACAGGTACAAAACCCCCCATATTGAATCCGGGGCGATTTTCAGGGAAAATATATCCAAGGGTACCGAACTGGGGAAAAAAGCCAAAGCGTATATCGACCGCGGCGACCTGGTGCCGGACGAAATTACCATCCCGATGATACTGGACCGCCTGCAGCAGACCGACTGTAAAAAGGGCTGGCTGCTGGATGGATTTCCCCGCAACAAAAATCAAGCCGTCAAACTGGATGAATCTCTCAAGGCGGCCGGAATGGCGCTGGATATTGTCGTGGAGATTGTCCTGGATCGCGAGATTGCCAAGAAAAGGATCATGGGGCGTCGGCTGTGCGTTAATGATAACAATCATCCCAACAACATCTATATCGATGCCATCAAACCCAACGGAAAAAGCTGCCGCGTCTGCGGCGGAGACCTCAAAACCCGATCGGACGATCAGGATGAGGACGCCATCAACAAACGCCACGATATTTACTATGATACCAAGGTCGGCACCCTGGCCTCCGCCTACTACTTCAAGGAGCTTGCCGCTGCCGGCGGATCAATTAAATACCTGACCCTGAATGGAGAGCCCGGCGTCAAAGAGGTAACGGCCGAGCTTCTGGCCAAGTTGAAATAAAGCGAAATTAAAATAAAAATTCTTGCTTTTATCAATTAATATGGTTATAAAATATCGCTTTAAATGATATATCAAAATAACCATCATAGGATTGTAAAATATTTGAAAAACATTTTGCATTCGATGGAATGAAAGGGGCGAGATAATTTGAAGGCAATCGAGGTTAAGGTTTTTGATAACGACCTTGAGAAGGCCATGCGCATTCTGAAAAAAAAGATTCAAAATGACGGCCTTTTCAAAAGGTTGAAGATCAAAAAGAGCTATGAAAAACCGAGTGAATACAGACGCCGCAAGGAACGTGAAGCCTTGAGACGGCAGCGGATTGCTGCTGCCCGCAACAAGTACAGATAGAAAACGGCAGCCAGTTTTTACCCGGCAGGATTCCGGTTCTGCCGGGTTTTTTTTCTGACGATGACGACAGCGAGCGACACTTACAACCGGTCCCTGGAACGGATGTTTAATCTCCGGCGTTTCGGAATCAAGCTGGGACTTGATACGATCCAATCCATGCTGGCCGGCCTGCACAATCCCCAGGACGCTTTCAGCAGCATTCATATTGCCGGCACCAACGGCAAAGGGTCAATTGCAGCGACGCTGGCCGCCATTCTGCAAGCGGCCGGGTACACCGTCGGACTCTATACCTCCCCCCATCTGGTCCGTTTTAATGAGAGAATCTGCATCAATCAAGCACCCATATCCGACGAAGATGTTTTAGCGGCCTATGAAGCGGTCGATTTAGATCGGCACCTCCGGCGCGAACCCACTTTTTTTGAATACACCACCGCAATGGCCCTGTATGAATTTCGCCGTAAAAAAGTCGACTGGGCCGTTATCGAGACCGGCATGGGCGGGCGCCTGGATGCCACCAACATCATCACTCCTGCGATTTCGATCATATCGAATGTCTCTCTCGAACACCGGCAGTATCTAGGCAATACTATCGCCCGGATCGCCCGCGAAAAGGGGGGCATCATCAAATCAGAGACTCCCTTGATCACCGGCGTCAGGCAGCCAAGCGCCGTCAAGGTGCTTGCCGAAATCGCCGCCGGCTGCTCCGCGCCGCTTTATTTTTACGGAAAAGCCTTTCGAACCGTCCGCAACCGCAACGGATCATTTAATTATCTTGGAATCGAAACCACTTGGAAAAATCTGAAAACCACTTTAGCCGGCCGGTTTCAGGTTGATAACGCCGCCCTGGTCCTCGCGGCCTGCGAAATATTGAACAGCCGCAGCCTCGCGACTCTCTCCCTTGAAAGCATCCGCACCGGTTTTGCCCAGACCAAATGGCCGGGTCGTCTGGAAATCGTCACCACCGCCCCGCTGGTGATCCTGGACGGCGCCCACAATCAGGCAGCTGCTAAAAACCTGGGAGCTTATTTGAGCGAAAACTTAAAAGGCCGAAGATTGACGCTGGTGGTGGGCATACTGGAAGACAAGCCATACAAAACCATGTTGCAGTCCCTGCTGCCGCACTGCAACCGGGCCATCCTCACCCGTCCCCGGATAGACCGGGGGCTTGCACCTGAAAAATTATATGCCGTCGCCAGAGAAATCGTGCCGGATGCCGTGATTCTGCCAGATGTTGACGCAGCCGTCACCGCTGCAATCGAAAGCGCATCTCCCCAGGATGCCGTCTGCATTGCCGGATCGCTCTATGTGGTCGGCGAGGCCAAGGAGACCCTGGATAGAAAGAGGCATCTGACCGTTAATAAGAATTAGGCGGCCGGCCGAAACATTCGGACTTGACTTCGCCAGCCTGATCAACTATTTTCTCTACACCGTGCGCCCGTGGCCCAGGGGATAGGGCGTCAGCCTCCGGAGCTGAAGATCGCTGGTTCGAGTCCAGCCGGGCGTACCAAATAGACCAAGTGAATACCTCCTTTTGATTATCGGGGACACTGCTGCCCGCTTCATAAGGAGGTATTCTTTTTATTTTTCAAACATGGAAGGTCATGTGCATTCCTTAATTTTCTTGTACGCGTTTTTGGCCAGAGCATGAATCGACCGATATTGAGCATAAAGGGCAATCCCATTTTCTGGGGCTGGTACGTGGTCTTTGGCACATTTGCCATCATGGTCATTACTTATGGCGTCCGGTATTCCTTCGGGGTATTCGTCAAACCCATGTTTGCCGAGTACCATTGGCCCATGACGATCATCCAGCTCGGTGCCTCCATCAACCTTATCATGTATGCGCTTTCAAGCATTCTGGCCGGCCGGCTGCTGGACCGGTTTGCTCCCCGGGGGATCATGATCGCCGGAATTCTGCTGACCTCCGCCGGGCTGCTACTGGCAAGTCAGGTCAGGACGCCCCTTGGATTATATCTTTCCTACGGCGTTCTGGTTGGCGCCGGAACGGCCGGGTGCGGCATGGTGGTCAACAGCGTAACGGTCGCAAAATGGTTTAACCGTTACAGGGGACTGGCCATCGGCATCTCGTCAATGGGTATCGGAATCGGAACCATGCTGATGGCGCCGCTGGCCAGCTATATTGTCAAGCACCTGGGCTGGCGCAGTGGATTTTTATCCATCGGCATGCTGATGGTAATCGTTGGCATCCTCATCACCTGGACCCTTATGGGAAAAAGCGGGCCTGAGCAGATGGGCCTGCTCCCGGACGGGGACAAACCGGCCGGCGGCAGCGTATCCGTTCCGGCTCCCGGATCGCCCCCTGAAAAAACCTCACTTAAACCGATACTTGAAACCTCACAGTTCTGGATCCTCGTCATCTGTAACGTGCTGGCCGTCATGACCGTAATGATGACATTTAACTGTCAGATCGCCTACGCCATCAACCGGGGGATTAATGACCTTGAGGCCGCTGCCGCTCTGGGAATCGTCGGTGTCACCGGAAGCTGCGGAAAGCTTTTCTTCGGATGGTTTTGTGATCGTGTGCGGGATGCCAAATATTCGGCCGCCACTGGTTTCATTATCATGGCGGTCGGAATGATGTTTCTTTTCAAGGCCGAAACCGTCGCGACGCTCTATATTTTCGCTCTGATTTATGGTTTCGGGTACGGTTCGCTGGCACCGGTAATGCCCTATATGATCTCGGATCGATTCGATCGGCGAGTGTTCGGATCGGCCTACGGGTTGCTGATATTTTTTGCAAACGGAGTCGGCGGCAGCATCGGGCCTGTTCTCGGCGGCTATATCTTTGATACGACCGGATCATATGGACCCGGCTGGCTTATATGCATCGTCATACTGATAGTCGTGTCCGCTCTCATTCTCACCTTAAAACCCAAAAGCCTGGCTATTGAATCCAAAGGATGATGTTCTCAAGCAACCTCCGGCCTTAAGGTTCCCAACGGCCGGTTTGAATCCTTCCTGTCGCATTCCTTTTAGCACTGTAAAATCAGCTTGACTTGCAATTTTAACCGCATGTGATTATTATTTTAGTCATGAAAGAAGATAATGAAAAAATTCCCAGCCCTAAAAAGATTGAAAAAGAAATCAGCGAATTTCTGACCAAGAAATTCGGGGACAACGTTAAAATCATCTCACCCCTGGTGCTGCCCCGGGAGGAAACAGCGGAAAAGGACCGCCGCTATACACACACCGGCAAGGGGATCAATTTCAACATGAAACCCGAAGAACTGGTTGCGTACCTGGACCAGTATATCGTCAGGCAGGAAAGCGCCAAAGCGATCCTGGCCACCAAGATCTGCACGCATTTTAACCGAATCAAACACGCCCGGGCCTCCGGCAGCAACATCAGCGAAATGGTCGGCCGCATTAAAAACAATGTCCTGATGATCGGTCCCACCGGCGTTGGCAAGACTTACATGATCAAGCTGATCGCTTCTAAGATCGGCGTCCCTTTTGTCAAGGGCGATGCCACCAAGTTCAGTGAAACCGGTTATGTCGGCGGCGATGTTGAAGATTTGGTGCGGGATCTGGTGCGGGAAGCGGACGGCGATATCGAACTGGCCCAGTACGGCATCATCTATATCGACGAAATCGACAAGATCGCCTCGAGCCGCAATATGATCGGAGCCGATGTTTCCCGCACGGGTGTCCAGCGGGCCCTTCTCAAGCCCCTGGAAGAAACCGAAGTCGATTTAAAAGTGCCGCACGACCCGATCTCGATGATGCAGGAAATCGAAAGGTTCCGCAAAACCGGCGAGCGGGACAAACGCACCGTTAACACCAAAAACATCCTGTTTATTGTTAGCGGCGCCTTTACGGAACTGATTCCCATCATCAGTAAACGCATATCCGACCAGGGGATCGGTTTCGGAGCCCATATTTCAAAGTCCCAGGAACAGGTCGATGTTCTCAAGCATGTCCGCTCGGAAGATCTGATCGCCTTCGGTTTCGAATCCGAGTTTGTGGGACGGCTGCCGGTCAGGTCCGTGTTTGAAAAACTCACGGAAGCGGACCTGTTCGAAATACTGAAAAATCCCAACAATCCGATCATTCTGGGTAAAAAGCTCGACTTCAGCGCCTACGGCATCGACATTAAATTCGAGGACGAGGCCCTTCGGATTTTGGCCGGGCATGCTTTTGAAGAGAACACCGGCGCCAGAGGATTGATCAGCGCCGTTGAAAAAGCTCTGTTGGAGTTTGAAAAGAAACTGCCTTCCACCCACGTCAAAAAATTCGCGGTCACCGCAACCGTGATCCAAAAGCCCCGGGAAGCCCTCAAAGACCTCCTGGCGACGGCGACCGATAAAAAATGGGACGACGCGTTTGAACGTCTGGTTCGAGCGGAAAAGGAATTTGTAAAAGAATACGTCCGCCAGAACCAGGGCAATCTAACGAAAAAGTACAACCTGACGCTGACCCCTTCCCGGATCGACATCCTGGCGACCTTCTACTGCCGGCACGTGATGGATATCAATCACGCCGTTCAAAAAATAAAGACGTTCTATGACGAAATCAAAAACCTGGAATTGTCCTTTTTCAAGAGCCATGATATCAACATCGTACTCGAGGACGACGCCGTTGATTATATCATCGAACAGGTGGTCAGTTCATCGGCTTCGATTGCATCCTTCTACGACCGGATGTCCGCCGACCTGAAGCTCGGATTGAAACTGATTCAGGAAAAAACCAATAAAAACCGTTTTTTTATCAACCGTCAGGCTTTGATGGATCCGGAAACATTCTTAAACATCCTGATTAAGAATGAGTTGAGCCTGCTTAAAGAAGCTTGATTCAAAGGAGTGAGCGATGCTTTTTCCCGATTACCGCCCCCGGCGTTTGCGCCGCAGCGAGGCTTTTCGACGCATGATCCGCGAAACAACCCTTTCCGTGGACGATTTTATTATGCCCCTTTTTGCCATCGGCGGCAAAGGGGTCCGAAACCCGATTCCCTCCATGCCCGGACAATACCAGTTATCCCTGGACCATCTGGTGAAGGTCGCCAAAGAGGCCGTTTCCCTCCGGATACCTGCGGTCATGCTGTTCGGCATCCCTGAAAAAAAGGACTCCCTGGGTACGGGCGCCTATGCCAAGGACGGTATCGTTCAGAAAGCGGTGAAGGAGCTGAAAAACAAGGTTCCCGGCCTGGCGGTCATCACCGATGTCTGCCTGTGTCAGTACACCGACCACGGTCATTGCGGCGTGGTGGAGGGCGATACCATCGACAATGACGCTTCTCTGGACCTGCTTGCCCGAACCGCCCTTTCCCATGCCAAGGCCGGCGCCGACATGGTGGCGCCCTCCGACATGATGGACGGCCGCGTGGCTGAAATCCGCGCCATTCTGGACGACGACAATTTCAGCCATATTTCCATCATGTCCTATGCCGTCAAATACTGCTCGGCTTATTACGGACCGTTTCGCGAGGCCGCGGATTCATCGCCGAAGTTCGGTGACCGCCGGACCTATCAGATGGACCCTGCCAATGCTCTCGAATCCATCCGTGAGGCCGCCATGGACGTGGAAGAAGGCGCCGACATCATCATGGTCAAACCCGCCCTGCCCTATCTGGATATCATTTATCGCGTTCGCGAGGAGATCGACCTCCCCATCGCAGCCTATAACGTCAGCGGCGAATACGCCATGATCAAGGCTGCCGACAAAATGGGTTGGCTGGACGGCAGCAAGGTCATGCTGGAAACATTGACCGCCATCAAACGCGCCGGCGCAGATACCATCCTGACCTATTTTGCGCTGGAAGCCGCCCGAATCTTGCAACCCTGAAATTTTGAACAGGACCCCGTTTGGGCAGCTGCGGCTGCAGTCGAACAGCCGATTCCGGTCCGCAACCGACGGACCTTTATAATTTTATTGACTCTTGGGGGCCTGACCGGTTAAATAATTAAAGGGTGTATAATCTTTTCCCTTTTAGCTGGCGGAAAGTTCCCGCTGCAGTGCGTGAAACTGTTTGATGATCTGAGTGAACGTTGGGCCGAACAGTTGAACATCCTCCTCTTACTCGGCCCTTGAAGCTCAAATTTCTCAGAAATCATTTCAACTGTCAGATCCAGTTCGGCTTTGCGATCACACGGTTCAGAGTTTTTCACGCCGACAGCGGAAAGCTTTCGCCGGCCGCAAAATCAAACTTGATTTGGATTATAGACCCGATAATCAATACGCATTTCATAACTGACAACCCACTCAAGAGGTTTTGCCATGAAGATCAAGGACCTTATGATTCATGAACCGATTACCGTTACGGATAAGGCCTCGATTCAGGATGCCATCGAATTGATGAAGATCAACTCCATCCGTCACCTGCCGGTGGTCTCCCGGGCCAACAAATTAAAGGGATTTGTCACACTGGCCGATTTGAAACAGGGACTTATCCCCTCCATGCTGGGAAACCTGACGCTCAAAGACCTCATGATCAAAAAGCCCATCACCGTATCGCCGGACGACGATATCGAAATTGCGGCCCGGCTCATTTACAAATATAAAATCGGAGGGATGCCGGTCATAAAAAATAATACGCCGGTGGGCATCATTACCGAAACGGACATTCTGAGAGCATTTATCGATATGATGGGTATTCTCAATGCCAGTTCCCGCATCGACGTGGAAATGGAGGATACCCCCGGGGCATTCAAAAAAGCCTCCCAGATCATCCAGGACAAAGGCGGCGACATCATTAATGTCGGAATGACGATCCGGCAAAAGGGGAAACGAACCTATTTTTTCCGCCTGTTTTCCTGTAAAACCGGCATGATCAAAAAAGCGCTCGAAGCCGAAGGCTTCAGCGTCCCCGAGGCAATGAATTAGACGCGCGTGTATTTCTTTGAAGCGCTAAGGAAAAATCGCACAGCCGGTGAAAAGCTGACTTGCATGGTTTTAAGGCCTTCGGCAAAAGGTCTTTTTTTTGTGCAGCATCCATACGCGCCCTGCACGACGTCCAATCAGGAAGCGCGACACCGCCCCGCTGAAAAGGGTCTGCATAAATCCGAGGTCTACGGGGCAGAAAAAACATTCACCGCACGGAGCAGGATATCAGGGATGACGGCCTGGATCGCCGCCAGACGATTTGTCTGAATTGAAGATTCCCTGCAGCAAACTGCAGGGAATCTTCGACCGTAATGACTCTAAATCTGATTCTTATATTCGCTCGCATTCCCCGCAGCAAGCTGCGGGGCATGCGAGCGCTTTTGCGGTTCAACCTGCCGGGAGTGGGTATGCTCAGTTATATCTTTAAAAAACAGTCGCACGTGGAAAGACTGATTTACGATTATCTGGATACGCTCCAATCGACTCAGAAAAACTTTTTAAACGCGCTGGAGGCATGCCTGCTCAACGGCGTTTTCTGTGAAAATTTTGAATATCTGATCATCCAGACCCACAAGTTTGAATCCAGGGCCGACGACATCCGCGAAGAAGTTAAGTCCCTGATGTATGAAAAGGCGCTGATCCCCGAATCCCGCGGCGATATCATGCTGCTGCTCGATAGCATCGACATCATCCCCCACCTTTTTGAAAAGGTGCTGTACTCGATCCAGACCCAGAAACTCACCCTTCCGGATTTCATCATACCCGACACCAAGGAACTGATTAAAATCAGCCTGGAGTGCTGCGATTTAATGATCCGGGAGGTCATTGCACTTTTTAAAAAAAATGAACGTATTCGCGACCTCCTGACCCAGATCGACAGCAATGAAAGCCACTGCGACCATATCGAACGGCGGATTATCATCAAAATTTTCGATGCCGCCATCGATCCTTTTCAAAAGCTTCAGTTAAAGGAACTGATCGGGTTGATCGGAGAAATTTCAGATCAGGCCGACCGGGTCTCCAAGCGAATCAATATTATCAACATCAAACGGCGGGTCTGATGTTCTCACTTCTGGGAGGTATTTTTCTAGGATGGTCCCTGGGTGCCAATGACGCGGCCAATGTGTTCGGAACGGCCGTATCATCAAAAATGCTGAAATTCCACACAGCCGCGGTACTGGCCTCCGTCTTTGTCATCATCGGCGCACTGGTGTCCGGTCAGGCCGGCATTGAAACCCTTAAAGGCTTGACGGTCTTTAACCTTGAACAGGCGGTGATATCCTCGGTGGCGGCAGCTTTCACCGTGACGATCATGACGGCGTTTGGTCTGCCGGTATCCACTTCCCAAGCGGTTGTGGGGGCAATAGTGGGAATCGGTTTTTTAAACAATCAAATCAATTTTACCGGCCTGGGAAAGGTCGTTTCCTGCTGGGTGGGAACACCCATCGGGGCGGCAATCATCGCCTTTTTTCTTTATCGTTGGCTCGGCCGCCTCTATAATCGCGCCGATCTCAACCTCTTCGAGTCCGACGCGCTGCTGCGGCTGTCGCTGATCGTAGCGGGTATTTACGGGGCTTACACGCTGGGGGCCAATAATGTCGCCAATGTAACGGCCGTCTTTGTCGGCGCCGGACTAATCAGTGTTTTTTCAGCGGCCCTCATCGGCGGCGTCAGCATTGCTCTGGGCGTTATGACCTACAGTCGACCGGTTATGGAAACAGTCGGAAAAAAACTGGTTCGGCTGGACCCCTTTTCAGCCCTCATCGTAGTCCTTTCCCTCTCGGTGTCGGTTCATATCTTTACCCTCATCGGCGTTCCGGTTTCAACGTCCCAGGGGGTCATCGGCGCGGTCCTGGGCATCGGCATCGTCAAAGGCGCCAACACCATCAGCCGCAGAACCCTTCTTAACATCCTGATCGGGTGGCTGCTGACGCCGGTTCTGGCCTGCCTTTGCGCCCTGACCATATTTTTCCTCCTCCATTTATACTATATACCCCCCAACTATGCTTAACAGGCTGCTAAAAAACAAGGATCAGGTTGCCTGGCAAAGCGCGCGGCGATTCGACAAGCGCAGCATATTCAAATATATGTGAGCATTGGAGAGTGCCGCGCAACGCCGTCTGGCAACCCCAGACGCAGTTTATCCACAGCCTGTTAGAGACCGGATCAACTCTCAAGATCGTTCAACACCAGGGTGATGGGTCTTTCTTCAACGTTTTTTCCGGTGAAGCGAATCGGGCCGGGCCGGCGGTAATCGTCATCGCCGGGGACCGCCGCCAGCCACTTCTCCCTGAGCGCCCTGACGACTCTGAAAGAGGCCGAATTGACGTCCACCAAGCTCTTTTCCAATACCAGCTCCAGCTTGCCCTTGCGCTCCTCCAGATGCATCAGCGGTGCAATCGGTATCCCGATGGGCTCCCATTTACTGAATTCTTTTTCCAGATTTTTGATCGCCGCCATCTGGCCGGTCACCCCGTTGGCAATTAGGCTGAAGACCGTCAGCCCCAGATTGTATGTATAGATGCAGTCAAACCGGGTCGGATCGTTCCCCCTGCCGTCATATCCGAAAAAATGGGCCTGGGTTTTAAATTTGGGAATGGACTTGTTGAATATTTTCAGGACGGCGGCGGGAATGTCTTTGTCTTCGCTCAGGAGCCCCGCCTTGACAAGTTCCTGTTTCAGGGTCTTGACCGAAATGATGGCCGCTTTAATGCTCAACAGTTCTCCATTCCTGTAATTTTTAAATAAACAGCGGCCATAAGGATCCGGGTCCAGACCGTCCTTTTTCAGGGTTTTGGCAAAGTAGTCGCGGTCAATGCCGATTTTATATTGCCCCTCTTCAAAGAGAATATCCAGGTAATCCTTGACCATTCCCATGAGGACCTTGTCGGTTTCAACCTGTGAAAATTGAAAATTGCCGTGGCTGTCCCGTTCCATCAGCAGGCCTTCCTGGAAAAAAGCGGGAATGTCATTAAAAAGCTCGTCGTCGCGGGTGTTCCAGATCGTAAAACCGGCATCTTCACGGGAACGTCTGGCCAGCCGCCGCAGGTATTCCAGTTTATCTTCCAGCAGGGGAAAGTCGGAATGAAAATCGGTGTCGTGCGTCTGGTTATACTCGGCGATGATCATGTTTAATTTTATAATAAAAACCTGAATTTCATTGATAAATTCCAAAACTCCTTCGGGGATGACAATTACGCCGTAATTCTTGCCGACCGCAGCCCGCCGGACAATGCCGTCGCAGATGACCCGCGAAAGATGCCGCAGGGTCATGCCGTAGGAATTGTAATCCGTACCTCCTTCTTTTTGGGCCTTTTCCAGCCGTTTTACATCAATATAGTCGGCCAGATCTTCACCGATCAGGGTCATGTTGGGATGCGACTGCAGGGCGACCTCCAGCGCCAGATGGCTGGCAACGCGCCCCATGACCTTGCAGATATGCCAGTACTTGACATCCGAACTGCTGTCCGTGCAAAGGTTGCTGATCGCCAGGGCGAACGCCCGGGCCGCCGTATGGAATCCGAATGACACGGCACACAGCACCCGGCCGTCGGCATCCCTGACCTGGATGTCGCCGTCAATGGTCTTGGGAACGCCGATCACCTGGACCCCCATGCCGATCATCTCCTCGGCCAGAAAGGCGGCATTGGTGTTGGAGTCGTCACCCCCTACGATCACCAACGCATCAAGGGACAGTTGTTTACAGGTTTCTTTGGAAAGCGCCATCTTCTGTTTGGAGTCTATTTTGGTTCTTCCGGTCTTGATCATGGTAAATCCACCCAGGTTCCGGTATTTCTCCACCAGTTCATCGTTGAGAATGACGGCCTCGTTTTCAATAATTCCGTCCGGCCCCACCAGAAATCCGTAAACCCGCGTGTCCGGATTGGCTTTTTTGGCAGCGTCGTAAAGACCGGCAATCACATTATGTCCGCCGGGCGCCGGACCTCCGGAAAAAACGATACCGATATTACGCTTTCGGGAATAAGCGGACCTAAACGCGTTATCCGGGGAATCCATCGGCATGACCGTTTGAACCTTATTTTTGACGATATGCGGCAGTTTTTTCAGAACCTCATGATGGATTGCAAAACGATAGCGGTCATCTTCCTTCAATACGGTATAGGGGCTCTTAAACACCTTGCAGACGGGAGGCCGGTAGGACCTGCGATCCAGCAATTCACGGTTGACGCTGTCGATTGCCGCGCGAACTTTTTCGTTGGTTAAGAGCTTTTCCAGACTGATAGTTTTTTTGCCAGACATCCATTCCCTCCCTTGAAAATGATGAATCGGTAAGCGTGAAGAAAACATTTGAAATGTCAAAATGTTGCCCTGTCTGTTCAGTGCCGGATCATACTAACTGCGCCCCTCCATCAGTGTCAAGATTAATTAACCGAAATGATTACAATTTGCCGTTCAATCTACCATATATTGTAGCATGGTTTGCCAAAACACCCTGCAAATTGTGTTTTTCCCTTTACATTTGGATTGATTTTTGGTACCCATTTAGAGTCTTTAAATTTCTTTTGCATTCATATGGAACAGCCGCTAAAAGAGAACAGGCTTTCTATAAATTTATATTATGCACCGGTCTCGCAAAACGACCGGCGAATCACTCAAACTGTTCGCAACTCAACGCTTTCAGGCAACAAGATTAAACTATCGGCAACGTCTATCCGGACACTCAGATGGACAGGAGGCCTTAGGATATGAAGCTTAAAAAACTGGAAATCAATGGATTCAAATCTTTTGTCGATAAAGCCTGTATTGAATTCCCGGCCGGCATTTCAGCCATCGTCGGCCCCAATGGCTGCGGCAAAAGCAATGTCGTCGATGCCATCCGCTGGGTCATGGGCGAACAGAGCGTCAAGCAGCTCCGCGGCAAAGCCATGGAAGATGTCATTTTTGCGGGAACAAACGGCAAACCGCCCCTGAACATGGCGGAAGTCTCTTTGACCCTGCTCAATGACAACGGCTCCGCACCCGAGGAATTAAAGGATTTTACTGAAATCATGCTCACCCGGCGCCTGTATCGCTCGGGTGAAAGCGCTTACTATATCAATAAGCAACTCTGCCGGCTCAAGGATATCCACAACGTCTTTATGGGCAGTGGGTTGGGTCCCAAATCCTATGCCGTGATTCAGCAGGGGAACATCGGCGCCATAACCGATGCCGGACCGGAGGAACGGCGGTATTTCATCGAAGAAGCCGCCGGCGTCACCCGTTTTATCAGCAGAAAAAACGAAGCGCTTCGCAAGGTCGATTCCACCAATCAAAACCTTCTGCGGGTTTCCGATATCATTACGGAAGTCAAGCGGCAGATGGGCAGCCTCAAACGCCAGGCCAAAAAGGCCGAACTTTATAAAAAATTTCAGGACCGCATCAAGCGCCTCGATGTCGTACTGGCCCATCACGCCGCCAATGTTCTCACCGAACAGATCGCCGCAACCGACGCTCTTTTGAAAAACCTGAAAGATAAGGACATCGAACACATCACCCAGCTAAAAAAACTGGATGCGGCCATCGAAGGCATCAAGCAGCAGCGCTGGCAGAAAAACCAGGAGATTTCAGAACAAAAATCGCAAAAATTCGAGACCCAGCGAAGTATCGACAGAAGGGAAAATGACCTTGCCTATCTAAACAAGGACATCGAGCGCCTGGCCCAGGAATCGGCCGAACTGGAAATCGTTCGCCGGGAGCTATTCGAAAAGAATCAATCCATTCTGTCTGAGATCGATCAGGTCAAAATTCAAAACAGCGACCTGAAATCTCAGATTCAGTCCGTGAAGGCTACCCTTAACCAGGAAATGCTGTCCACCCAGAGCTTGAGAGAAGAACTGTCCGGTTTAAACGGACGCCTGGAAGACAGCAAGGCCGAACTCATGGAGCGGATCTCCCGTGAAGCCCAGTATAAGAACTTTTTTCAGAATGCCCAGAACAACAAAGAAAACCTCAAAAGACGCCTGAAACGGATCGACGAAGAAGAGGCGCTTGCCGCCGAAAAGGCTTCAACTCTGCAGGAAAAAGAAACCCAGGCCGCTGAAGAACTCAAAGCGGTTAAGGCGATCATTGTCGACTTGAACCGTCGTCTGGAAGAGACCCGCGCCCAGCTTGAAAGCAAGAGCAAAGCGCTCGGCCAGCAGGTCAAAACGGTTCAGACCCTCGATCTCGAACGCAACAAGCTGCGCTCCAGATTCAGCACGCTGAAGAAGATGGAGGAAAATTTTGAGTGGTATAAAGAGGGCGTCCGGGCCATCATGAAAAATGCCCGGGAGACCGTGGACGTTTCCGGAACCCCAGACCCTGCAACCGTTCCCAGAATCAAGGGGATTATCGGACTGCTGGCCGATATTATCGAACCGGAGACATCGTTTGAGCCATCGGTGGAAGCCGCCCTAGGAGAAGCCCTGCAATACATCCTTGTCGAAAATCAGGAAGCCGGAACCGGTGCCATCGATTTCCTTCAGACCCAAAGCAACGGCCGCAGCGGGTTTATCCCGTTAGCTTCCATCAAACCGCTCGAATATGGCCTGCTTAAGAAACCGGATGCTTCCAGGCGCCTGCTCAATCATGTGTCCGTTAAACCGGGATTTGAGCCGATCGCCGAGGCGCTGCTGGGCCATGTCGTGGTCACCGACACCATCAGCGAAGCACTGGATGTCTTTAACCGCAACGGCGCCCTGCAGTCGGTGGTTACGAAAGGCGGCGACATGATTACCCCTCAGGGAATCATGATCGGCGGAAACAAGGAAAACTTGTCCGGCATCCTCACCAAGAAACAGGAGTTGAAGGAACTCGAGCAACACATCCTCCATCTGGATAAAGAACTGGAATCCGCCCGGCAGGAACAAAAACAGCTTGAAGGGTCGGTGTTGGCCCTGGAAACCACCCTGCACAACTTTACCGAACAGAAAAATACAGCGGTCCAAAATGAGATAACGGCCGAAAAATCACTCTATAAGGTTTCGGAGGAATTAAAGCACGCCCGGCGTCATCTTGAAATCGTCCGCCTGGAGCAGGAACAGCTCATGGGCGAGGAAAGCGATATCGAAGAAGAAATGGCCAAATACAATTACGCCCTGGCTGAAATTGAATCCGAAGTCGCAGGCGCCCAGAAAACAGTGGCCGGCTTAAACGAAGCCATCGGTTCCGTCTCCACCCAGCTTGAAGCTTTCGATCAGCGGATCGTCGATCTGAAACTGCAGCTGACGGCCTTGAATGCCAAGCTGGAAAACAGCAACAATACCCTGACACGGCTGCAGGAGTTCCAAACGGAAGGTATCAAACGCCTGGAACAGCTCGGCCAGGAAATCAACCAGAAGAATCAGAAACGAACCGCCTTAAAAGAAAAAATTGCCGAATTCGAGCAGACCTTGTCTGGCATGTATGCGGACTTGAAACGGCTGGACAGCTCCCTCGAACTCAGCGAAGCGGACTATCTGGCGATCGATAATACCTTAAAGGAAAAAGACACCACCATTTCAACCGTTCAAAACGAACGCGAGGAGGTTCTTCAGAAAATGCGCCTCCTTGAAATTGAGCAGTCCCAGCGTCAGATGCAGCGGGACAACATTTCAAACCGCCTGGAAGAGCGTTACCACCAGCCCTTTGGAGAACTCAAGACCGAATTTGCCTCACTGCTGGAATCACCGGAGAGTCAGACCGAAACCGCCCTGCAGGAAAAGGAAGATGAATTAACGCGGCTCAAAAGTAAAATCTCCAAAATTATCGACGTCAATCTCGGCGCCATCAAGGAATATGAGCAATTAAAGGAGCGCTGCGATTTTCTTTGCACCCAGCGCGATGATCTTGAAAAAGCCGTGGAAGACCTCCATAAGGTCATTCGAAAGATCAACAAAATAACCAAAGAGCGTTTTCTGGAGACGTTTGACCGGGTAAACGAAAAACTGACGGAAGTATTCCCGCGACTTTTTGAAGGCGGGACCGCCAAGCTGGTTTTGACCGATCCGGAAAAACCCCTTGAAACCGGCGTGGAGTATATGATTCACCCTCCCGGCAAAAAACTGACGCGCATGAGCCTCCTATCAGGCGGTGAAAAAGCACTGGCGGCCATCGCTTTTATTTTCTCGATTTTCTTGCTGAAGCCGACGTCATTCTGTCTGATGGATGAAATCGATGCGCCCCTTGATGAGGCCAACATCTTCCGCTTCAACGAACTGCTGAAAATCATTGGAACCCAATCTCAAATCGTTATGATCACCCACAACAAGCGGACCATGGAGTTTGCCGACACCCTCTTCGGCATCACGATGGAAAAGAAAGGGGTCTCTAAGGTTGTTTCCGTAAATTTCGAACGGCAAGGGGCGCTCAATTAACGCATGAAGGCATTTTCCTGGTTTAAAAAGCCCAAGCGGACCGGCAACGCCGATCAAAAGAGCCGCTCAACTGACGCTGATGAAACCGCTCCGGCAAAGTCCGCCGGTTCTGGCGGCCCCGGCATCCCCCGCCCTGAAACCCATCCGCCCGATCCCGGTCCTTCAAGCGAACCCGGGTTCTTCAAACGACTGAAATCAGGGCTGGCAAAGACACGCCTGACCTTTTCCGGCGGTATTGAAAAATTATTTGCCGGCCGCAAAGCCATCGACGACGATCTGCTGGAAGAACTGGAAGAGCTCCTGATCACTTCGGACATCGGGGTCCGGACCGCCGGGAACCTGATCGGAAGAATTGCAAAACTGTCCGCCGGCATGACCGACCCCTCTCAGCTGAAAGCCGTTCTGCGGGATGAAATCCAGGCCATTCTCCAAAAGGAGTCGGCGCCCGCCGCACCGGCTGCAGCCGGACCCCGCATCATCATGGTCGTCGGCGTAAACGGCGTCGGCAAAACCACCACCATCGGGAAACTGGCCGCCAAATCCGTCGCCGCCGGCAAAAAGGTCCTGATAGCCGCCGCCGACACATTTCGCGCCGCCGCCGTCGAGCAACTCACGATCTGGTCGGAAAGAGCCGGCGCCGAAATTGTCAAACATAAGGAAGGAGCGGACCCCGCTGCTGTCGCCTACGATGCCCTTGAAGCCGCGGAAGCCAGAACCATGGACGTCGTGCTGATCGATACGGCCGGCCGGCTGCATACCCGGGTAAACCTGATGGAAGAGCTCAAAAAGATGAAACGCATCATTTCCAAGAAAATACCGGGGGCACCCCATGAAATTCTTCTGGTGCTGGACGCTACCACCGGCCAGAACGCCCTGGCTCAGGCCAGGATGTTCCACGATGCCTTGGGCATTACAGCGATTGCCGTTACCAAGCTCGACGGGACCGCCAAGGGCGGCATTGTCGTCAGTATCTGCGACACCTTGAATATCCCGCTGAAACATGTCGGGGTGGGTGAAGCTATCGAAGATCTGCAGGACTTTGATCCCAAACAATTTGTAAATGCCCTGTTTTAGCGGTATCGCAAGGCTCACGGCCGTCCCGTTGGTTTCGGGCGCTTCCGGTTTCATAATTGCATGCGCGCAGTGTTTTGTTTTTGTTCTTCCCGTGCTGACCGTTGCTGCTGGTCAATCTAGAACGGCATTCGCCCGCAAACCCAATGACAGCGTCCATCAGCGACGGTCAACCCCAAAAAAGTGTTGCAGCGGGCTGTTTTTCTGTTGACATCACTATTATCCTGCTGTAAGGGGTTATGAAAATAGGCGGTCGATTCAATCATCAATCAATAACACAAAAGGGGGACGGTACTATGACAAAAGCAGAACTGGTAGACAAAATGGCAAAAGATGCTGGAATCTCCAAAGTCGCTGCCGCTGCCGCACTCGACTCTTTTATGGACGGCGTCGTCAAAACGCTGAAGAAAAAAGACGGCAAAGTGACATTGGTTGGGTTTGGTACTTTTTCTAAAGGCCGTCGCAAAGCCCGTAAGGGCCGCAATCCGCAGACCGGCGCCCCGATTAAAATCAAGGCTTCCAACGTTGTCAAATTCAAAGCGGGTAAAAAACTCAAAGCCGCCGTTTAATTTATCTTATCTAAACATCGAAGCGGTTCATAAGCTATTGCAAGGCTTATGAACCGCTTCTTTTTTTAAGCGCCCCGCTATGCGAAGCAGGTGCTTGCCGAAAAGATGCTCCGTTTGTTGGACACGGTACTAATAAGCGATATAAAATTCCTTATACTCGCCGGTATAGGGCGCCTCTTCGATATCGATCCCTTTTACATCGGCATGGCGCGGCCCCCGGCGGCACCAGTCGATGACCGCGGCGACCTTTTCCTTATCCCCTTCAAATACGGCCTCAACCGATCCGTCCGCCCGGTTTTTGACCCACCCGAAAACCCCATGCCGATCGGCCGCCCGCTGGGTTTCCATCCGGAAGAAAACCCCCTGCACCCGTCCCCGGATAATGACATGCACTCTTGTTTTTGTTCTCATGCTACCCTCCAGTGACTGATGTGCCGGACAGCAATGTTTTCAACGCGTCCTCGTCAATGACTTTAACCCCGAGTTCCTGGGCCCGTCGAAGTTTCGAACCCGGGGATTTGCCGGCAACCAGATAATCGGTATTGCGGCTGACCGCGCTGCCGACTTTTCCGCCCGCGGCTTCAATCAGTTTCTGGGCGTCATCTCTTGTGAACGTCTCCAGGATCCCCGTCAAAACAAACGCCAATCCGTTCAGCGGCCCTGCCGCCGGCTGTGACTCCGGAAGGATCTGAACGCCGGCTGACAGCAGGCGCTCAATAGCTATGCGGTTCTGCTCCTCTCTGAAAAAGCCGACGATGCTTTCGGCCGCCACGGCGCCGATCCCGTCAATGGCTTCCAAATCCTCGGCTTGCGCGATTTGGACGGCATTCAAGTCATGAAACCGGCCAGCCAGAATTTTGGCCATGTGTTCACCCACATGCCGAATACCCAGCGCATAAATGAATCGACCCAAACGGATGCGTTTACTCTTTTCAATGGCCAGGATGAGATTCATGGCGGACTTTGATCCCATGCGATCCAGCCCTCTGAGGGTATCAGCCGTCAGATGAAAAATATCGGCATAGGATCCAATCAGTTTTTTGGCAACGAGCTGTTCCACCAGCTTGTCCCCCAATCCGTCGATATCAAAGGCGGCTTTTGATGCGAAATGTTTGACACGCTCCTTGATTTGTGCAGGGCAGGCGGAATTGATGCACCTTGCGGCGACTTCGCCCGCCGTGGAAACGACCTGGGCTTTACAGACGGGACAGGTCGCCGGCATTTCAAAAATTTTTTCCTGCCCGGCCCGTTGGGATTCGACCACCTTGACGACTTCCGGGATCACGTCGCCGGCCCGTTGCACAAAAACAGTATCCCCAATGCGGATGTCCTTTCGCCGGATCTCATCTTCGTTGTGCAGGGTAGCGCGGCTGACCACCACTCCGCCGACGTTAACGGGTTCTAAATGTGCAACCGGCGTTAATGTACCCGTCCGGCCGACCTGAACTTCGATAGCGACAATCCGGGTCGTCGCCTGCAGAGCCGCAAACTTATATGCAATCGCCCATCGGGGGCTGCGGGAGGTATTGCCCAGCTGCTGTTGAAGGGGTATGCGGTCGACCTTGATCACCGCGCCGTCAATTTCATATGGCAGGTCATGCCGCTTGGCATCCAGTTGCCGATAGTATTCCAGCACCGCATCGATGGACAGGTTCGATCCGATTTCAGGATTGATCCTAAATCCCAAACGGCGCAGCGAACTCAGGATACCCCAATGCGACTCTCCCGAAAACCCCTGCGCCATACCCAATCCATAAAAAAATATCTCCAGTGGCCGCTGAGCGGTAATTCGGGAATCGAGCTGCCTCAAAGAGCCGGCCGCTGCATTTCTGGGGTTGGCAAAGGGCGGTTGCTCCAGCCGGAGGCGCTCCGCATTCAGGCGCTTAAATCCCTCTTTGCTGATAAATACTTCTCCGCGCACTTCCAGCAGTGGAGGGATTCCGCGATTTTCGGTCTCCAGCATAACGAGCGGAACGGTGCGAATGGTCCGCACGTTTGCCGATATGACCTCTCCGTTAATCCCGTCGCCCCGGGTCGTCGCCCGCTCCAGTCGCCCGTTTCGATAAACCAGCTCGACGGCGATGCCGTCCATTTTGGGTTCAGCCGTGTATAAAATCGGTTCGGTTGTTTTGAGAAACCGTTTCACCCGCTGGTCAAATTCATAAATATCCGCCTCCCGGAATCCGTTTTCAAGACTCAACATGGGGAGTGAGTGCCGCGCGGTTTCAAACGCTTCCAGCGGCGGCGCGCCCACCCGCTGGGACGGTGAATCCGGTGCGCTCAGTTCCGGATAGAGAGCCTCCAGATCCATCAGTTCCCGCATCATCCGGTCATACTGCGCGTCTGAAATTTCAGGATCGTCCCGAACATAATAGCGGTAATTATGGTGATGCAGAGCCTGCCGGAGCGCTTCGGCTCTTTTGATGATGTCCGGAGTTACAGGTTCTGACATAGCGTTCCTATGACGTTGGACGCCTGCCGGCGGTTTTGTTTGAATCGCTGATCCTTGAATCCGGGCTTCCAGGTGAAGGTGGTCAGTTCATCGGAAACCACCAGGAGCGCGCCCAGCTTGGCGCTGCGATACTTTGCAACGGTGAACAGGGCGGATGTTTCCATCTCAACCGCCAAGACACCCTGGGACTGGAACCGTTCAACTTTTTCCCGGGTCTCCCGGAAGATCGCATCGGTGGTCCAGACGCTGCCTTCCTGAAAACCGAGCCGTTGGCGCCTCAGGGCGTCTTTGATCTTTGTTGAGATTTCATTTGAAGGTTCAGCGACCAGAGCTGAATCCGTCTGATAATGCCGGGAAGTCCCTTCATCAATCAGCGCACCGCTGGGTACGATGATATCCCCGATGCTGACCTTGCCGGAAACGGCGCCGCACCATCCCCAGAAGACGATCCTGGCGACACCGCCTGCGATCAGCGTTTCAAGAATGATGGCGGCGTAGGGCGCACCCACTATCGGACCGACAATGCAAAAACGACCGCCGTCACCGACTCCGGCATACAACCGGCTCATATACAGGGGGTAATATTTTTCCGTATCGATTTGAAGCAGCCGGCAAAGCGCCTGAAGGTCGTTCAGGGATGCGACCATCAGGGCGACGGGCCCGGGGTCGGGAAAACCCCGGCCGAATACCGGGTATGTGATGGCGTCATCGGTAGTCACTGGTGTCACCCCGGGTTACGCGCATAAAATTACCTGTTGGTACCGGTTGCAACGGAATTTTCCGGCGGCTGAATCGAAACGCAATGTTGCACCGGCTGCCGGTTGCGGGTCCGCCTGCGTCCATACCCGTTAGGCCGGTCCGGCCAGCTGCGCCAGGGAATCCTTGACATCGTCGATGATCTCATAGAACCACAACAGGTCCTCAATGGTCATCCGGCCGGCCTTGCGCTGGGATTCCTTGCCGTCCTTTGTTTTGAACTCCCGCGGCCCGATTTGCAGCTTCGGCTCCCCGCTGCCGTACTGGTTGATGGAGACCACCAGCCCGGTCTCGTCACACTTCCATTTTTTTAAAACCTTGTCCATTGAAGGATCGAACGGCATAAACGCCTCCCATTATAAATATTAGGTTGTGCGGTTATCTAAAATGCACAAGTTGACTCAACGGCGGCCGCCAAGGTGATCCGATTCAGAGCGGGCGACTGTCGGAACGCATTAGCGTGCGTTAAATGGAACCGCACAGAGATCGTTTTTGACCGCGCCAACATTTGATTCAAGCTTAAAGGCATATCTCAGGTCCGATCCGGTTCCATTGTTACGCACACTTATGCGTGAGCTTCAGCCGCGCAGAATCGGATTATTATGGCAACCACGCACCTGACTGAGACTTTCTGGACAACCCAATCAGGTCGAAATTTTAGAAAAATCGGCAAAAAGCGCAAAAAGGGCTGCAATCCGCCCCAGCAGGGCCAGGCGATTGGCGCGCAGCTGCGCATCTTCGGCCATGACCAGCACGCCGTCGAAAAATGCGTCAACCGCACTGCGCAGCGAGGCAATGTCCCGCAGGGCTTCGTTGAAGGCCCCCTGATCAAGATGAGCCATCACCCTTGCCTGCACTGTTTTATATGCCGAAAAAAGTTCAGCTTCGCACGCATGCTCGAACAGCCCCTCGGAGACTTCGCCGGCCGCGCGGTCCATCGCACTTGCGCCGGCCTGCTTAATGATATTGACCACCCGTTTGAACGCAACCGCCAGCGGTTCAAAATCCGGTTCCGATTTCAGAACCTGCAGGGCCCGGGCCCTTTTCCAGACATTGGGCACGTGCTCGACCGAAACGCTCACGATTGCGGCAATCACGTCTTTGGAAAAACCCTCATCCGCCAGCAGGTACGCAATGCGATCCCGCAGAAAGGTGTAGATGCGTTCGACGGTCTGATTGAATTCGGTATCGCTCCCGTGGGCGAAAAATCCCAGACTCCTTTCAATCAATTGCCGCAAGGACAGCTGCAGATTTTGCGACAGCATGATTTGGATGATGCCGATCCCCTGGCGCCGGAGGGCATAGGGATCCGAGGCCCCCGTCGGGATTAACCCCACCCGGAAACAACCGCAGATGGAGTCGATCTTATCGGCAATGCCCAGCAGCGCACCGGCGGTTGACCGGGGAAGCGCCCCGCCCGAATAAGTCGGCTGATAATGTTCGGCGATGGCCAGCGCCACGGCCGGAGGCTCGTCCCCGGCCTGCGCATAAACCCGCCCCATGATGCCCTGCAGTTTGGGGAATTCACCCACGACCTGGCTGACCAGATCCGCTTTGCACAATAAGGCTGCCCGGCCGATCTCATCCCGGGCCTTGGGATCCAGGTCGGCTTCCTCGGCCAGAATTTCAACCAGGCGGACCAGGCGCATGGTCTTCTCGTAAACGCTTCCCAGATCGGCCTGAAACAGAACGCCGCGCAGCTTTTCAACCCGTTCGTCCATGGATTCCGTCAGATCGCTCTTATAAAAAAAACGGGCATCTTCCAACCGGGCCCGCAAGACCCGTTCATGCCCCTTGGCGACCAGATTCATATCTCTCGCACGGGTATTGTTGACCGCAACAAAACAGGGCAGCAGTTTTCCGGAATCGTCAACGACGGCAAAATACTTCTGATGTTCACGCATGGCCGTAATCAATATTTCCTGGGGCAGCTCTAAAAACTTTTTATCAAATCGCCCCAGGATCGCCGCCGGATATTCAACCAGGTTGGTGACAATCTCCACCAGTTCATCATCCGGCAGAATGCCGCCGCCGCTCTGGGCAGCCGCTTTTTCAATCTCTTTCTCCAGCAGCGCTCTGCGCTCAGCCGCATCGGCGACCACGTGGGCACCCCGCAGAGTGGCCACATAGTTTTCGGGGGAGCCGATTTTGATTTTATCCGGTTTCATGAAACTGTGCCCGAAGGTATGGCGGCCGCTGGCGATGTTCCCCAAACGAAAGGAGATGACCTGGTTTCCCCACAGGGCCATGATGGAGCGGATCGGTCTCGCGAACAGGATCCGCAACCCTGCCCATTTCATGGCCTTGGGAAACGGTATCGCCTGAATCGTGCGGGGCAGGATGCGCGCCATCAGGGTTTTGGTTGACAGCCCCCGTTCCGTCTTCCTGGCGCACAGGTATCGACCCTTGGGCGTTTCCCGCACGGTGATCCGGTTGAAAGGCATGCCGATTTTTTCGGCAAATTTAAAGGCGGCCACTGTGGGAGCACCGCCGGCATCAAATCCGATCCGTTCAGGCGGCCCCAGCACTTCGGTTACCAGAGCGCGCTGTTTGGCGGCAACCGCCTCAACCGCCACCGCCATCCGCCGGGGCGTCCCAAACAACCGGGCGCTGCCGTGTTCGATGCGGTTCTGCTCCAGCACCTGCAAGAGCAGGGCTGCAAATCCTTCCAGAGCGGGCCGGATATAACCGGCCGGTATTTCTTCCGTTCCAATTTCAATCAATAATGTATTCATACCAAAAAATCCTGTTCAGTCCTTCGGTCGCTTTGACCCGAATATTAAATGCTCTGCAGGGGCCGCCGGCTTTTCAATTCCCTTTGTTGCCGGATGGTTCCGTTTCTAAAAGCTGTCGATCCTTCAGCATGGGAAAACCGAGACGTTCCCGCTGCTCCAGGTATGCTTCGGCGCACATTCTGGCCAGGTTGCGGATCCGTGCGATATAGCCGGTTCTTTCCGTCACGCTGATGGCGCCGCGGGCATCCAGAAGATTGAAAGTGTGGGAGCACTTCAAGCAATATTCATAGGCCGGCAGTACCAGTTTTTCCTGGATGACCCGCCGGGCTTCGGACTCATAGGTGCTAAAAAGGTTCAGCAGCATATCGATATCCGCCCGTTCGAAATTATAGGTCGACTGCTCCACTTCCTGCTGATGGTGAACGTCGCCGTAAGTCACCTGGTCATTCCATTGCAGTTCGTATACGTTCTCTTTGCCCTGCAGATACATGCAAATACGCTCAAGACCGTAGGTAATTTCAACGGATGTGGGGAAAAGTTCAATGCTGCCGGCCATCTGAAAATAGGTAAACTGGGTAATTTCCATGCCGTCCAGCCATACCTCCCAGCCCAGCCCGGAAGCGCCCAGGGTGGGAGACTCCCAGTCATCCTCAACAAACCGGATGTCGTGTTCCAACGGATCGATCCCGAGCGCTTTGAGGCTTTGCAGATACAGTTTCTGGACATCATAGGGGGACGGCTTCAGGAGCACCTGATACTGGTAATAATGCTGCAGCCGATTGGGATTTTCACCGTAGCGTCCGTCCGTCGGCCGCCGGGACGGCTGAACATAAGCCACCTTCCAGGGTTCCGGTCCCAGCGCCCTTAAGAGGGTTGCCGGATGAAATGTCCCCGCTCCCACCTCCAGATCATAGGGTTGAACCAGCAGGCAGCCTTTGCGGCTCCAGAACATCTGCAACGAAAGTATCACTTGTTGAAAATTCATAATTTTCTTTCCTTGCTACGCGCGGTTATTAAAGGTTTCCCGATTCCGGGGACAACCCGCCGGCGCGTCGATTGCCTTCATGGGGCAGATCGTATCGTAATTATAATTTGTAAGAAAAGTCTTTATTACTTAGGCCTCCCGGAGTCAATCAAAAAGCCGCCGGCGGCCGTATTTCGAACCGGAAACGTTTGGGTTCGAACTCGGATCGCCGCCGCTTCGGTCTCGATAGCGGTTTGGCTACGCCCCATGCCTCAGGGTTAAGCCATCCGCGTCGATTTGGGCCGCCAGCAGGCGGGCGTTTCTTCTCTCGGAAAGAATCGACTCCCAGGAACCCTTCAACCGGTCAATATCATCAGGGCTCCCAAGGGCCCAGATGCATCCGCCGCCGCCGGCACCCGCAAAACGGGCGCCGCAGTTGGATCGAACGGCGGCAGCCACCAAACGCCGGCCCACTGCGTCCAGGACGTCCGGGGTCATTTTTCTGCGAATCGCCGTTTCCCTGTTCATCGCCGCGGCAGCTGCGCCGTAATCCTCTGCAGCGATGGCTTCGGCAAAGCGGTGGGTACACGCCACGATCTCACGCCAGCGGCCGCGGTGAGCACCTTTTAGAAACTGCCCCACCCACCGGGCGTTAACGTTTCCGGACTCATGCTGGACCCCGCAATAGGCCAGCAGCAACCGGCGTCCGATATTATTAAACGCCCTACGGCCCAGAAGGGCTCTGCGTTCAAATCCGGTTCCGCTGAGGCCGGCCTGCCAATACCAGGCATGCACCCCTCCAAATGCAGCGGCCAGCTGATCCTGCAGCCCGCAGGGTACACCCGCCACGCTTGCTTCGATCGCGTGCGCCAGCAGCGCAATTTTTTCCCGCAGCGCCGGCGTCAGCGTCCTGATCTGTCCCTGGGCCCCGGCAAACGCGGCCACCAGGGCCACCGCCGCCACCGAAGACCCCCCCAGCGCGCTTTTGGGCGGCGAGGCTGAATCGATCAGAATGTGCACTCCCTCGGCCCTGAAATAGGCGGCAACGGCGAAAATAAGCCCCAGCGGATGTTTAAACGGCGCATCCTCGATGGCGTACTCCGCGCTGCGAAACCCCCTGGAAGAAACCCTGACCTTGCGGTTGTTGTTGGGAACCAGCGTAACCCGCGTTCTCAGGTCCAGAGTTATGTTGACCGTGCAGGGCCTAAACCGGCAAAGGGGATAAAAAAACGTGCTGATGTCCAGCGTCCCGCCCATGTCAACCCTGCAGGGCGCCGAAGCTTCGATCTTTTCCAGAAATCTTCCCTTTCCGAAAGATGTGGACAGGGTTCCGGACCTTTTCGGCATGTTGCCTCCTTACCCGCGCAGCTTCTGCAGGAATGCAAGGCTGCGCGGTTTCTTGCCAAGGTGGAACGGCACAAAATCTTCCAAAAAAAGCTGGCTTTCCTTTAGGGCCTGCGGCGTGAAACGAATCCGCCCGGCCCTGGCGATATTCCCGCCTTCGGCCCATACGAGCTGTTTGATGGTTCCTTTTGACAAAAACAGCCGCCGGGGTGCCCCTGCTGCACACCGGTCGCATAAAATTCCGCCCTTTGGCAGGTCAACCGCAAAATCATTTAAGCGGGTCTGTTCGATCTCAACCCTGCAGTTGCTGCAATTCACCAGATTGGGGGAAAGTCCGCACAATCGCATGAATCGTATCTGGAACAGGATGCTCAGTGCCGCTTCCGACACCTTACCCCTGTCAAGCTGGCCTAAAGCATATTCCAGCAGACGATAAAGCGGAACCTGTTTTTCGCTTTCCTCGGTCCACCCCTGAACCAGTTCCGCCCAGTAACTGGCATAGGCGGTTTTATAGATATCGGCCCGGATAGCGGCAAAGGGCTGCCGCAGGGTGGCTTCTTCCAGTACCGGCAGGCCCCTGCTGCGTGGTTCACGACAGACAATCTCCACTGCGGAAAAAAGCTCCAGGACGCCTGCAAATCGCTTGGTGCTTTTTTTGGCCGACTTGGCGATGACGGAAATCTTACCCCGGCTCAGGGATAGAAAGGTAAGGATCAGATCGTAGTCGCCAAAATCGGTTCGGCGCAGCATGATGGCAGGGGTTGAAAAGTTTGACATGTTTTCATATATTAAGAAGCGTTGTTGCGATCTGAAAATAGAAAAACACGCTGATAATATCAATAGCGGTTGTCACAAACGGGCCGGTAGCAATGGCAGGATCAATATTGATCCGCGCAAAGCACATCGGAACCAGAGACCCTACCAGGGCGGCAACCGACATGGAACTGACCAGGGCAGCCCCGACGGAAAAAGCCAGCGCCAGGAGGTTGTAGTGCATATGCGCCACCGTGCCGATCAGCAGCCCATAGACGGCCCCTAGGATAAGGCCGATACTCAGTTCTTTCAAAACCACCGTCCAGATATCGCGGACGTTCAGGCGACCGGTCGCAAGGCCGCGAACCACGATCGTTGAGGACTGGGTGCCGATGTTGCCTCCCATCCCCATTATAACCGGTATAAAGGCGGCCAGATAGGCGAATTTGCTTAAACTTCCCTCGAAACGACCGATAATATAAAACGCCACGATTCCCCCCAGGCAGCTGGCAAACAGCCAGGGCAGGCGGATGCGGGTGCTCCTTAAAACAGACTTTGTTTCGACGAACTCCTCACCGGCACCGGCCATTTTAAGGATGTCCTCGGTTGCCTCTTTGCGCATGATATCGATGACGTCGTCCACGGTCACAATGCCGACGAGACTGTTGGTCTCATCAACCACCGGAACCGCCAGAAAATTATACCGGGCCACAACCCGGGCGACTTCCTCCTGATCCATGTCGGTCCGAACGGAAATGACGTCGGTCGCCATGAAGTCTTTAAGTTGGGTTTCAGGCGGTACGACCACCAGTTGCCGCAGGGAGCTGACACCGACCAGTTTCCCATATTCGTCAACCACATAAAGATAAAAAGGCATCTCCACATCCAGATACTCTTTTTGCAGAGATTCAATCGCCTGTCGGGCCGTAACGTTTTGTCGCAGTGCAATAAAATCCGGAACCATGATGCCGCCGGCGGTATCATCGTCATAACGCAGAAGACCTTCGACCTCCTCGACCCCCTCCTTTTTCATCCTTTCCAGAAAGGCTTCCGATTTTTCTTCCGGAAGCCGGCCGATCAGATCGGCAATATCATCCGTCGGCATGCTTTCCAGGATCTCAACGACATCATCCGGTGACATATCATCAATCAGCTGCAGAAATGTATCCTCATCGAGCTCTCGAAACAATACGCCTTTCTGCTCCGTGTCTTCAATCATTTCAAAGAGCCTGCGCTGATCGGGCAAAGATAATCCCCGGAAAGCGGCCGACAGGTCGGCGGCATGGGTTTTATTCACGATTTTGCGAAGATATGATGCGGCATCCCGACGTAACAATCGCCTGATACTGTCTATCAGAATTTTATTTTGATCAGGATTCACAATTCTCACCGCCGTCTGTCGGATTCCATCGCAATACGTTTTCAACCTGCTGCTATCGACGTCAAGGAATCTTAAGGGTCACCACCTGGCCTCTTCTGCCTGGAACCGGCAGGTCCTTTTCGTTGAGGTTCAACTGCACACCCGCCGCATTGCCGATCAGCAGGCTGAATTCGGTCTGTGCTTCAAGCTCCAGTCGATCGCCAGGATTCAGGCTGTACTCCCGCGGCTTCTGGTCGTCGATAATGACCTTCAGCCACGTCTTTTCAAGGGTTAAAATTTTCAGCAGTAATTTCTGCGGCGCGGCGGCCGGCGGGGATAAAGCGGAGGGAACGTTCTGCTCGGGCGCTGATGGAATCACGGCCGGGGCATTGTTTGTTATCGCTTTGGGTCTGAATTTTTCTTTTTTTACATCGCTTTTCGGAGGAAATGAGGTAATGAGGACCGACAAAATCATGATACAGAACACCCCCCCGAGCGACACCAGAAGGCGCGGCCAGAAATTCAGACCGGATTTTATCAGGTCGGCCTCAACCCGGGCTGTTTCCTGAAATGACCGGCGGTTTGACAAATAAAGCCGGACGGCTTCGTCCGCGTCGGCGCCGACCGACTTGGCATACCCGCGGATAAAGCCTTTGACAAAAACCTCGGCCGGCAGCCGGTCGTGGTCCTCCCGCTCGATTGCGAGCAGGTTTTCCATTCCGATCCGGGTTTCCATCGAGACCTGATTCAGGCTGATCCCCCGGTCAAGCCGGACATTCTTTAAATACCGCCCAAACGACAGCGATCTTTTATTGGTCACGATACGTTGCATTCATACCTGTTAGCGCTATTCGATCATTTTGACATGTGACCGCTTGCGGAGTTCTTCCAGCCACTGCTTAAATCTCTTTTCCACGATGTCTGCATAGAGCTTTTCCTGAATCCCGGCCGAAACCTCAGACAGCGGTTTTCCCGGAATCACCTGGATTTCCTGAATATAGAAGATCTGATACCCCTGGTCCGTCTCTAATACGGGGGTAACATCCCCTGTCCGTAGCCCCCTCAGGGCCTCCTGGAGCTGCGGTGAAAGAGCTTGAAGCTTAAAAAAACCGAGATCCCCCCCCTCGGCGGCCAGATTCGATTCGGAATACCGCCTGGCCAACTGTTCAAACGACTCGCCGTTTTGTAATTTTTCCAGAACCCCTGCCATTCTTCTCAGGGTATCCTGTTTTTCAACCTCACCGGCCGTTTGGGACAGCCTCATGATGATATTCCGAAGATGATATTTCTGTTCACGACCGTATTCTTCAGAATGGGCTTCATAGTAGTCCTTGACATCCTGTTCGGTAATGACGACCTTGGATTTGACCTCCCGATTGACAAGCCTGGACCTTAAGATCTGCTCTTTCATGTTGTTGCGATATTCTTCCAGGGACATGCCGTCCTCGGCCAGCGCTTTTCGGAAATCCGCATCGGAGTAGAAGTTTTTTTCTTTTATTTTCTGCAAGGTGCTGTCAAGTTCCTCGTCGCTGACCGCTAGTTTCGCTTTTTTGATTTCCTGATCGGTTAGCTTTTGGTCAATCAGACGATCCAGAAAATCCTTCTGGAGCTTGGCCAGCACCTCGGCTTCCTTCTCGGGAGGATACCCCATCGAGTGGATCCGATTGACATAGGGCTTGATGGTCTGATTTAATTCATTGAGGGTGATGATTTCATCGTTTACAACCACGACTATCCGGTCAACGATTTCAGCGCCATGGCATATCGCACTTCCGGTCACACCCGCCCAGATAAATAAGAGGATATACATGGGAAGGAGTATCCAGCCCCGGTATTTCATTCGATCACATCGATAGCGCATAAAATGTCCAATACGATTTACATGCCGGTGAGCCGCTTCCATTGCGGCTGATTAATATCGACCGTATATTTCCCTCTCAGGTTTTTTATCCAAAGCTGATAAGCCTCTTCAGACTTTTGGCGGCGCAACTTTCTGACTATCAGCTCATTGATATCGGCATTTCCTGGATCCTGGCCCTGAACCTGCTGTTTTCCTTCGTAATTTTCTTTATAAAATTTAGCGACTTCGTCCGGTGTCAAGGAAATGCGTTGCCGCACCTCCCGCTCAACCACCTTTTCCATCAACAGCCTTGTTTTCAATCTTTTTTCCCAAAAACTGTAAGTTACGGCATATTCAAGCAGCATTTGTTCGAAAACGCCTTCGGGGTAATCCGCTTTGATATCCCCGATCGCTTTGGCGACTTCAGCTTCATTCAGCTCGATCTGAAGTTCTGCGGCCTGCTGCAGCACGAGCAATTCTTCGATCATCTGGTTGAGCATACGAACCTGCGCCTCTTTCAGTAAAACCGAACTCTCGGCAAGTTTATGCGGATAGGCACTTTTTGTGATTTCAAACGCCTTATTGAAATCGCTGACGGTCACGACCTGTTCGCCGACCCGAATCAAGTACTCGTTGTCAACATCGCGGGCGGAGTTCGAGCAGGCAAGCAGAAACAGGCCTGCTAAAATAGCGAGCAGCGGAATCGCGAACGGGAAATCGGCGCAAAGCAACCGCTCCCGCAACCGTATCCTTATTTTCCCGTTCGGGTCATATCGCATGGTCGATCCCTTATCCATCTTGTTGTCAGGCGTTAACATGTTGAATAATTTCTTTCAAGATGTTTTTAGCATCATTCCAGCTCCCCTCTTCCCCTTTATTCAGCCGGATAAGCAAGGTGTGGTCGGGCGTCAGACGGAAGCGCTTCCCGTTTGCTAAGACCATCCGGATGATACTGTCCGGATTTTTTTGATGAAGTTCAGAAAACTGCACCGCCAGCTGCCGGTCCCGCATTTCCAGTTTCTTTATGCCGGCCTTGATACAGAGAATTTTCAGCATCATTTTCCGAAACAGGTTGGAAACCTCGGCCGGAATGTCGCCATAGCGATCCAGCAGGCCTGATTTGAAATCAGCAATTTCCGAAAGCTCCGTCATTTTTGCCAGTTGGCGATAAGCCAGCAGTCGCTGATCAATATCCGGCATATACCCTTCCGGTATATAGGCCGAGATTGCAATGTTTATTTCCGGGTCCAAATCCGGCAAGACGGGCTCGCCTTTGAGTTCTGCAATAGCGTTCTCCATCAGCTTTAAATACATATCATACCCCACCGCCGCGATATGACCCGATTGGGAAGCCCCTAAAATCGTCCCTCCGCCCCTGATTTTCAGATCGTTCATCGCAATTTGAAAACCGGATCCGAGATCGCTGTGTTCCATCAGGACCTTCAAGCGCTTCTGGGCATCCTTGCCCATCAGGCTTTCCGACGGAATAAACAAATAGGCATAGGCTTGTTCTTCTGCCCGTCCCACGCGCCCGCGCAGCTGGTACATCTGGGCCAGACCGAAACGATCCGCACGGTTGACCAGGATGGTGTTGGCTGAAGAAATATCCAGTCCGGACTCGATAATCGTGGTGCATACCAGCATGTCGATCTCTCTGGCGGCGAACTTGAGCATCACCTTCTCCAATTCATTTTCGTCCATCCGGCCATGGGCCACATCCAGCCTCACCTCGGGAACCAGGCGCTGCAGGTGCGCCGCCATCGCCTGGATGCTGTGGATATTGTTGTGAACAAAAAAAACTTGCCCGTTGCGGTTGAGTTCCTTGCGAATGGCATCGGCAATGATGGCGTCATCAAATTCGCAAATATAGGTTATAATGGCATGGCGATGCTCCGGCGGGGTTGAAATCAGGCTGATGTCGCGAATGCCCATCAGCGACATGTGCAGCGTCCGCGGGATCGGGGTGGCCGTCAGGGCCAATACGTCCACCGTACTCCTGATTTTTTTTAGTTGTTCTTTGTGCCGCACCCCGAAACGCTGTTCTTCATCCAGAACAATGAGACCCAGGTCCTTGAAGGCGATATCTTTCTGAAGCAACCGATGCGTGCCGATGACGATATCGATCCTGCCGGCTTTAAGGTCCTCAATGATGGTGCGCTGCGCTTTCGGCGATCGGAATCGGCTCAGAGAGGCGATCTGGACGGGATAGCGTTTAAACCGGCTGGAAAAGGTTGCATAATGCTGCTCCGCCAGAACGGTGGTGGGAACCAGCACCGCCACCTGCTTGCCGGCATTTACGACAACAAACGCGGCCCGCAGCGCCACTTCGGTTTTACCATAGCCGACATCGCCGCACACCAACCGATCCATCGGGGTCGGCCGGCCGAGATCGTCAATGACCTGCTGAATCGCTTTAATCTGATCGGCGGTCTCATCGTATGGAAAGGCGGCTTCAAAATCCTGAAAATAACCGTCGGGTTCAGGATAGCTGTATCCCGTGCTGACCGTCCGCTGGGCGTAAATCTGGAGCAGTTCACCGGCAATTTTCTCAACCGATTTTTTTACCTTCTTTTTGACCCGGTCCCATGAGGTGCCCCCCAGCCTGTCCAACAGCGGCTCGGCATCATCCATTCCCAGATATTTCTGCACCAGGCCCATGCGGTCCACCGGCAGGTAGAGCTTGTCGTTGTCCCGGTATTCGATGAAAAGAAAATCGTTTTCGTTTCCATTGAGCTTCAGCTTTGACAATCCCTGGTATCGACCGATACCATGCTCGCTATGCACCACATAGTCCCCGGTCTTAAGATCTTCAACCGCCAGGAGCTGCTCGATCACCTCCTGTTGATGGATTTTGCGTTTGCGCGCTCTGGCTCCGAAGATTTCCGCATCCGTTATGACGGCCAACGCCTCTTCCGGCCAGGAGAATCCGGCCGACAGCGCCCCGCGCGGGCAGATGTAAACGCCCTCCCCGGGCTCTGCCTGGTCTGGAAAGTTCTCCATAAGACCCGGGCGGATACCATACGGAATCAGCAGTGAATTCAGCCGCCGGGCCTGGGACTCGGTCCGGCAGACCAGCAGGGCCCGGTTTCCGGCTTTTGTTAGTTCGCCGATGCGCCTGGCCAGCGGCAGCAGCAGATCCTCCTTTTTATTGGTAAGCTTTAATTCCGCGCTTAACGCGCTGTTGTCGGATACAGAAAAGTTTATCCGCTGCGGGCAACGGTCGCCCTCGGCCGTTTCCTTGAAAACCGGAAGCTGATGAATCCAGCAGGTTGCTGATTGCTTGATGGTTTGCCTGACTGCAGCCCAGTCCATATAGGAATCTTCCGGCCGCAGACACAATTTACCCTCTTTAAAGGCCGCTTGAAAATTTCTGTCCGCCTGGGCGGCAAAGGTTAAGGCCGCCCGTTCAAGTCCCCCCGGATCGAACAGGAGATAAACAGCGTCTTTGGGGATATAATCAAAAATAGATCCCGGCACAGGATAAATTAACGGGATCAAACTCTCGACGCCCGCAAACACCCCTTCGTCTTTGATCCGCCGGATATATTCGCGAACACGCGTGACCGGCATTTCCAGCGTAGCGGCCTGTTCTCTGATCCGACCGATAATTTCCGGGAGAGAATCCGGGTACAGGAGCACTTCCTTGGCGGGCAGGATGACGACTTCATTAATATGTCGAATGGTACGTTGGGTTGTGGTTGAGAAAAACCGTAAGGCCTCGACCTTGTCCCCAAACATCTCGATCCGGATCGGGTCGGCATAGGTGCTGGAAAAAATATCGATGATACCGCCCCGGATACTGAAATCACCGGGTTCCTCAACAATTGCTGCTTTTATATAGCCGCCGTTGATCAACTTGTTGATCAGCAGGTCCCGGTCAATCTCTTCATCTTTTTGGATGAGTTCGGCGTATCGGCATAGCTCCGCCCGGGGAATGATTTTCTGCAGGACGGCATCCACGCTGGTAACCACTACCGGCGGCTGACAGCTGTTGATCAGATGGTAAAGGGTGCGGATCCGTCTGGCGGCCGTTTCATTATG
>JBFLWU010000011.1:0-108899 GCA_040757625.1 Thermodesulfobacteriota bacterium
GGGGTTTTTCGGCACGCGATTAATTTTATATATTTGTGATGTTGGGCGTGCGCCGCCCAACACCGCGTGGCGGCCTAATACTTGTTTTTCAAAAGCCTGTTACAGCGGATGAATGACACTTGTCACCACCCCCCAGATCTCAAAATTCGCCTCGTCATCGATCTGCAGCGGTTTATATTTCTCATTCTCGGGCATCAGAACGATTTTGCCCTTGAGCCTGCGGATGCGTTTGACGGTCAACTCGCCCTCGATCACCGCGATAACGACCTTTTTGTCGGCCGGCTCGATGGAGCGGTCCACGATCAGGATGTCTCCGGGATGGATGCCGGCCGCGATCATGGAGTCGCCGGTCACGCGCACAAAAAAGGTGGCGGCCGGATGTTTGATCAGGTATTTGTTCAGGTCGAGCTTCCCCTCCAGATAATCCTCGGCCGGAGACGGAAATCCGGCGGCCACCGGGACCATGAACAAGGGTCGTTCACACGCTGTGGAACGGTCCGGCACATATATCGCGTCAACTTTTGTCGCCATTTAAACCATCCTGTCCGGTTTTCTTTACTATCCATATAGAGTTGGAAAAATCATAGCACGATCCGAAAGCGATTTCAAAAAATATGGCATGAAATCAAAACCTGACATTTTCCCGCTTGACCTCAAACCGTTTTTTCACTATAGGATTTCTAATGCCTGTTAACTTCAGCCCGTTTGAAAGCTGACCGACCTGGTGTCGCTGTATCCAGAGAACCACCGGACCGCGAATATCGATCTTGGAGGAGTGCTACTGGTGAAAAAACTACGCCCGGCCCTGTATATCGGCATTGCAGCAGTCTGTCTTCCCGGTTTTATCTTTCCGAATCAGCACCCCATATCTGGTGGCAAAAAATCCCCGTCTTTAACGCGGTTTTCCGTCGTGTCGATGTATCGGTATTAGCCTCTTTGCCGAAAGGCTTGTTCGGCACTGTTTGTTGAGAAATATAGAACGGCCCGGGATCTTATAAAATACGGAATGCCGATCCCGCAGCAAAAAGAGTAGAAACTGATTCAGTGCTTTCCCCTTTTTCTATGGGAGGGCATGCCTGGAGCTGTCGAGATCTTTTTGACACCCCCCTTCAGAAAGCCAATAGCGTTACGCAGAAGGAGGACGACATGGCGGTAATTACCATTTCAAGGCAATACGGCGCCGGGGGTAAAACCCTGGGCCAGATGGTCGCGCGAAAACTGAAATATTATTTTGCCGAGGATGATATCATTCAAATGGTTGCCCGTGAAGCAAGGGTATCCAGAGACTGGGTGGAATGTATTGAAAGGGAGGCCGGCGGCACCCTGCTGAAATTTATTTCCGGACTGGGTCGAAAGAAATTTCTGCAACGCTGTTCCGACACCAAAAAAGGCTATATCGATGAAGAAATCTACGTTGATTTGTTAAATCAGATCATCACTCAAATCGCCGGGGAAGGAAACGCCGTCATCCTGGGCCGGGCCAGTCAATACATCCTCAAGGGGCATAAAGGCGTATATCATGTTCTGCTGGTTGCCGACCGGGCGGACCGCATCAAGTTTATGCAGAAACATTACGGGCTTTCGCCCGCAAAGGCAAAACAGACGGTGGACCGCCGGGAAAAGCGGCGGGCAAACCTTTATCGCAAGTTCGGCAGGGGCGACTATGATCAGCCGCACCTGTACCACCTGGTTCTTAATATGAGCCAACTCGATTTGAAACGGGCCCTGAAACTGATTTGTGCCCTGGTAGGCAAGTAGGCCTTGCGGTTGCTGCTTCAAAATTTCGGCTGAAGAGGAGATTGCTGCTTGACGAATCAAAACCAGAACGCGCCCCCGTCTGTTCCGGATACCGAAGCCCCGCCGGTTCGTTACCGGCCTAAAAATCGTGCCATTCCGCATGTGTTGACGTTTTTTATCCTGTTTGCCGTCTGGATTCTCCTGTCGGGCAAATTCGACCCCTTCCATGTCTCCCTCGGCATCATCTCCTGCGGGCTTGTTTCCATTTTCAGCAACGAGATGTTGTTTCCCGATCTGAAAATCAAGGAGCTCCCGATCGTCTGGTCCCGCTTTATCCGGTATATCCCCTGGCTGCTGTATCAGGTTCTGGTGGCAAACATCCATGTGATGTATCTTGCCTTTCATCCCAAAATGATCGACCTGATCGATCCGCAAATTATCGTTTTCAGAAGTCAATTAAAAAGCGACCTGTCGCTGGTTACGCTGGCCAATTCCATCACGCTGACCCCCGGCACGATTACGGTTTATGTATCGGTTTTCGGCGATGTCACTTTCCATGCGATCGACGTAGAATCGGGGCAGTCCCTGCCATGGATCATGGACGCACGGATTGCGGAAATATTCGGTGAATAATGGACAATATCTTTCTATATTCCGGTTTATTCCTGGGCCTTCTCATGGGCCTGTCCCTTTATCGGGCGGTGTTCGGCCCGACAGTACTGGACCGCATCATCGGCGCAAACGCCATCGGCAGCAAAACCACCGTGCTCCTGGTTCTAATCGGACTCATCTACCATCGCGTCGATATGTTTGTGGATATTGCCCTGGCCTATGCCATGCTGAACTTTATCGCCGTGCTGGCGGCCTCCCGATATTTTCAAAAAAGAAAAGGGTTGTATGATGAAACCCGCGCCAAGTAATGGCATTTACAGGAGTCAATCTTCATGCATATTCTCACGGTCATCTTCCTGCTGATCGGTCTTCTTTTTTTCACCGGCGGCACCGTCGGCATCCTTCGCTTCCCGGATTTCTATTCACGCCTTCACCCGGCCGGAAAACTGGATACCATGGGCCTTCTGATGGCGATGGCCGCCCTGGCACTCTATTGTTTCGGCGATTTTTCAGTCGCTTCTTTATTGACCGGGCTGAAAATCATCCTGATTGTCATCTTCGTGTTTATTACAAGCCCGACCGCTACGCACGCCATTATCGACGCCGGTGTCAGGGCCGGTCTTGAACCGTGGACCAAGGAAAGTGGAAGTCATTTCAAAACCTCAGATCAGGGCTGAGAGCAAGGCGCAAGCCGATGAAAAAGCGCAGCATACATGGGGTATGTGAGCATTTTGAAGAGGCTTGTAACGCAGCTATCAGGTTTCAGACGGGATTTTGAAATGACTTCTAGAAAGGACAGGCTATGATCTGGGAGCTTGATGTGTTCATACTGACGCTGGTGATCATCTGTGCCGTCGGCGCTATTACCGTGCGGGACCTCCTCGGCGCCGCCATCCTTTTCGGCGCTTACAGCTTCATGATGTGCCTGCTGTGGGCCGTCATGGGTGCCGTTGACGTGGCCTTTACCGAAGCATCGGTGGGCGCCGGCGTCAGCACGGTCTTTTTCGTGGTAGCCGTTTTTCAAACAACCCGGGAGGCCAAAGATTGAAGCTTATCGGCTTGATTTCCGTTATTTTATGTGGCGGCCTGTTGTTCTTTGGAGTGACCGATTTTCCAGGCTGGGGCGATCCGGCCTCGCCCGCCAGCACCCATGTCTCGCCCTATTATATACAAAACACCCTGGCCGACACCTCGGTACCGAACATCGTGACCGCCGTCCTGGCGGATTACCGGGGGTACGACACTCTAGGCGAAACGACGGTTATTTTTACCGCCGCCATCGCCTGTTTTTTTCTGCTGAGATTCACCCGGCGGCTGGAGCCCAAAGAGCGTTTTTATCGACATGTCCCCACCGGCATTACCCTGCGCATCTCCCATGGCGGGAAACTGCCCGTAGAGTCGGAAGCGTTCGAGCGGATCGACTCGCTATGGTCGCCCCATGACGTGATTATCAAAACAACCTGCCGCCTGGTCGTCCCTTTTATCCAGCTGTTTGCCCTGTACGTGATCGCTCATGGTCATTACAGCCCCGGCGGCGGCTTTCAGGGCGGTGTCATTCTGGGAGCCGCCATGATTCTGTATGCGCTCTCCTATGATCTCAGATCAGCGCTGCTGCGAATGAGCGAAAAGATCGGCGCCATATTTTGTGCAACCGGTGTTTTCATCTATGCCGGCACCGGCGCGCTATGCCTGCTATCGGGGTTAAACTTTCTGGATTACAGCGCTCTGGCGACGGTGTTCGGCGGCGATCCCGTTGCCGCCCGCTCCCATGGCATCTTCGCCGTCGAGATCGGTGTGGGAATGACGGTGATGGCCGCGATGATATGGATTTATTACAATCTTTCTTCCGCCGGCAAACATGATGAGGGCCTTTAGCAATGGAAACCCTGATTTCAACTTTCATTTCAAAATATAACTACTGGGGGTATATCATCCTGATGATGATCGGCCTTTATGCCATGATGGTCAAGAACAACCTCGTAAAAAAAATCATCGGCATGAATATCTTTCAGACCGCCATCATCCTCTTCTATATTTCGATCGGTGCCAAAAAGGGGGCATCCATCCCGATCATTACTCACGCCTTCAACGCCGCCCCCGTCAGCATCCACCCCGCCGGGTATATCAACCCCCTGCCGCACGTCCTCATGCTGACCGCCATCGTTGTGGCGGTGGCGACCCTGGGGGTGGCGCTGGCCGTGATCGTAATCATTTATCAGCGATACGAAACGCTCGAACTGGATGAAATCCTGAAAATCAGAAAAGAAACAGGATGATAAGCATGGCTCAACAGCTTCCGATACTGCTGGTTGTCGCGCCCTTGATGGCCGCTTTTTTAGTGCCGATCGTAGGCTGGTGGAACAAGCGGCTTTGCTATCCCCTGGCGGTTGCGGCCCTGGCGGCCCCCCTTGTCTGCACCCTGGGGATCTTGAAGCAGGTAATGGCCGGCGGCGGATTTTCCTACCATCTGGGCGGATGGTCGCCGCCATGGGGAATTGAATACGCACTCGATTACCTGAACAGCTTTGTTCTCGTCATCATTTCGATTGTCAGCTTTATCGTAACGATCTACTCCAAAGAAAGCGTCCGCAGCGAACTGCCCGATAAAATTACCCCCTTTTACACCCTCCTGCTGCTCATGGTCACCGGCCTGCTGGGGATGACCGTATCCGGAGACGCCTTTAATGTCTTTGTCTTTTTGGAAATCTCCTCGCTTTCCTGTTACGGACTGATCGCCATCGGCAGCGACGGGGCCCCGTTTGCCACCTTCCGATATATCATCATGGGAACTATCGGCGCTTCTTTTTACCTGCTCGGCGTCGGATACCTCTATCTTGTCACCGGAACGTTGAATATGGCGGACCTGGCACGGCTGCTGCCCCAATTGTATGCTTCCAGGGTCGTTCTAACCGCCGGGATCTTTCTGCTGGTCGGCATCGGGATTAAAATGGCTTTGTTCCCCCTGCATGCCTGGCTGCCCGGCGCTTACACCTACGCCCCTTCCACCGTCAGCGCCATGGTGGCGCCCCTCTATACCAAAGTCGCCGCCTATCTGTTGATTCGCATTATGTTTACCGTTTTTCAGCCGGCATTTTTTATTGAAGTCATCCCGGCAACTACCCTGCTCTCCTGGCTCGCGGCGATCGCCATGCTGGTCGGATCCATCTATGCCATCGCCCAAAGCGATCTCAAGCGGATGTTGTCGTATTCGGTGGTTGCCCAAATCGGCTACATTGCCCTCGGCATCGGCCTGGCAAACCGGCTGGGACTCAGCGGCGCCCTGCTTCACATCCTCAACGAGGCGTTCACCAAGGGCTGCGTTTTCCTGGTCGCGGGGGCGATTGTTTTCAAACTAAAATCGTGCCGTCTTGAAAATTTTAACAACCTTTATCGTAAAATGCCGTTTACCATGTCCGCATTTACCATCGGCACGTTTTCAATGATCGGCATCCCCCCGACGAGCGGATTTTTCAGCAAATTATACCTGTTGTTGGGGTCCGTCGCCGCCGGCAACTGGATTTTTGTGGCCGTGCTTCTGGTCAGCACCCTTCTCAATGTGGTGTATTTCTTCCGGGTTATTCAGTTGGCCAGTTTCGAAAAACCGATGCCGGATTACGCCCGCATCACCCCTTACGAAACCGTAGCGATGGATGAGGTCCCCTTGAGCATGCAGATACCCATTCAGCTCATGGCGGCGGGAATCCTGCTGTCCGGAATTTTCAGCAGCAGGATCCTGTCCGCTGTTATTGTTCATATAATACCAAAGAGCTTTACGCCTTAATTCGGAGGTGTCAAATTTTAAAGGAGATTGATCCCGTGCAGTTTGCCTGGTTTTGTATTTTGTTCCCATTCTGCGGCGCGGCGGCTGTCCTGGCGCTGGGGCGGGCAAACGCCAGACTGCGCGACGCTGCCGCCGTTCTGTTCCCGTTTCTGGCGGCACTTTCAAGTCTGGCACTGCTGCCATCCCTGCTGCATCCCGAAACGTTGCCAGCCGTCAGCGCTTTCACCTGGCTCAGCGTCCCCTTTACCGTCGAATTGGGTGTTCTGCTTGATCCCCTCAGTATTATTCTTGCGGTGGTGGTGGCCGTTATCAGTTTTATCATCACAGTCTACTGTCTCGGGTATATGAAAGGGGATCCCGGCATCACCCGGTTCTGGGCACTGGTAAACCTCTTTATCGGCAGCATGCTGCTGCTGGTCCTGGCCGACAACCTGCTGCTGCTTTTTGTCGGCTGGAAGCTGGTGGGCCTTTGCAGTTACGCCTTGATCGGCTATTACTATCACGATGAAAAAAAATACTGGATCGGCGGCCCGGCCCCCGCGCCTTTTATCAAACCTACCCACGCGGGCCTGAAGGCGTTGATCATGACCGGCTTCGGCGACATGGTCATGCTGGGCGGCATTATGATTATTTTTTATTATGCCGGGACATTCAACCTGATGAACATATACCGGACCTCCGCCCAGTGGATTCCCGAAATGGCGCAGACCCCCGGCATGATCATTCTGGTCAGTTTTCTTTTGCTGGCCGGCCCGGTCGGCAAGTCCGCCCAGTTCCCTTTACATGAGTGGCTTCCGGAGGCAATGGCCGGTCCCGGCCCGGTTTCAGCCTTGATCCATGCCGCCACCATGGTTAAAAGCGGCGTCTATCTGGTGGCCCGATTGATCCCCGTCTTTTATTCCGGCTATTGGGTTGCCGGCTGCCAGGAAGCCTCCGTCTTTTTTACCTTGACCGCCTGGATCGGCGTCATTACCGCCTTTATCGCCGCCACCCAGGGGCTGGTCGCCCTGGAACTGAAAAAAGCTCTGGCATATTCCACCGTCAGTCAGATCGGTTATATGTGGATCGGCCTGGGGGTCGCCGGTTTGGCGCCGGCGGTTTTGGTAAGCGGCAGCACCGCCGGTATTTTCCACCTGGTCAGTCACGCCGTCTTTAAGGCCTGCCTCTTCCTGTGTGCCGGCTCGGTTATTCACGCCGCCCATTCCATCTATATGTTCGACATGGGGGGCATGCGAAAACACATGCCGTATACCTGGCTTTCAATGCTGATCGCCGCCGTTTGCCTGATGGGACTGCCGCCCCTGCCCGGCTTCTGGAGCAAAGACGCGGTCCTGCTGGCAAGCCTGCAGGCCGGGAATATGCCTGTTTTCACTTTGGCGGTCATCACGGTTGCGCTGACGGCCTTCTACACCACCCGCCTGGTGGGCATGGTATTTTACGGCCCGCACAGCAGCCATATCGACACCCTCCAGACGGAAGGTATGCCGCCCCATGAAGCCCGAGCAACCATGTGGGGTGCCTGCGGGGGGCTGGCAATTCTCATTATATTGCTGGGGCTGCTGGGCCCCAAAGTGGAAACGTTGCTCCATGCCGGTTTTCAGGCCAGCCTGATCACGACCTTGCAGCTGCCGGCAGCCGCGGCTGTGGATCACGCCGGCAGCTATCATGGACTGGTTACGGTGCTCTCGCTCCTGGCAATCTTAATAGGCGCGATCCCCGCGTTTTTCATTTACATCGCCCGCTCAAAGCAAATCACCATACTAAAGCATCCAACCGGTGAATGGATTCACGGTTTCTTATGGCGGCGCTGGCTGATAGACGGCTTTTACTATAGGATGTTTGTCGGCGGCGCCCTGCTGCTGTCCGATTTTATCTCATTTAAAACCGAAGACCGGTTCCATCAGCTCATCCATACCCGACTGCCGGAACTGGTTACCCAACGCGTTCATAAGTTTCTGCTGCGAACGCGCACGGAAACGGAAAATTTGGCTTATGCCTGTACTTATATTTTACTCATCCTGATCGGGGCGCTGATCATTGCGCTACGGTAATGCCCGAATGGATATGAAGGATTTAGCGCCATGCCGTACCTGCTGTTACAAACGATTGCTGTTCCGGTTCTCGCTGCGGTTTTTATTTTAGCGGCCAGACAGCGACTGGGAAATAAAGCCTGCTGGATTGCGCGGGGCAGCCTGCTTTACACCACCGCCCTTTTACTCTTCGGCGCATTTCAGGTTAAAGCCGGCCGGCCCCTCATCGAAGCCTATCCGTTTGCGGGACCGGCCATCACGATTGACCTGCTGGGCGACGGCATCAGCCTGCCGACGGCGCTGATTATCAACATGCTGTGCACCGGCCTCTCTTTTTATGCCGGCAACTACATCGATCACCGGATTGAAGCCATTTACGGCAGCGTCGACAAACGCACCTGGAACAAACATTTCACCACCTTCTTCAGCCAGTATCTCCTGTTTCCCGCAACCTTCATGGGGGTATGTTTTGCAAGCAACCTCATCGGCCTGTATTTTTTTCTGGAAATATTGCCCCTGCCGCTTTATTTTATCATGGCGTTTTTTGGATATGTGGATCGCGTCAAAGTAGCGATGATCTGTTTAATGTGGGCGATGTTCGGCGCCGGCTTCTTTCTGGTGGGAACCCTCCTTGTCTATTTCCACACCGGCAGTTTCCATATCGCCGATATTCATTTGCTGGCCGGCCAGCCCGTCGCCTTTTGGGTTATTCTTTTAACCCTGATCGCCATTTTGTCTAAAATGGCCGTTGTTCCGTTCCAGGTCTGGATGCCCTGGGTCCACGCGGAACATCCCACCTGCATTGCGGGACTTCTGGCAGTCTATGCCAACATCGCCGCTTACGTTCTGCTGAGAATGCTGATCATTCCCCTTTTTGACGACTTCAGGCCTTTTTCACAGCCCCTGATGCTGATCGCACTCATCACCATGATTTACGGCGCGCTGCTGACCCTGGCCCAGACCGATGTCAAACGCTTCGCGGCCTGTTCAACCATCAGTCAACTCGCCTATTCGCTCCTAGGGCTGTCGGCGCTTACCCTCTCAAGTATTGAAGGCGGCATGTTTTTCTTCCTCAGTCATATCATGGGGAAAACCATTCTCTTTTCAACTGCCGGAATTCTTGTCTACGTAACGGGCATCCGGGATATGCGGCAGATGGGCGGCATCGCTCAAAAAATGCCGCTGACAGCGCTGCTCTGGATCATTGGATCCCTGGCCCTGGCGGGATTTCCGCCCATGAGCAGCTTTGCGGCGGAATGGGTGATGTTTGCCGGAATTTTTCAGACGGGCCTGCAGGCCGGACCTGTCGGCCTGGCAGTGGCAATTCTCGGCGCCGCCGCCATCACCCTGACAGTGGCGTACTGTTTCCGTTCAATCAAAATTATATTTTTCGGCCCGCTGGGCGCGGCGCTGGCAAATCATGACCCCATAAAGGACCCGCCGCTTTCAATGAGTCTTCCCCTGCTGCTGATCGCCGGCGTTTCCATCGGGCTTGGAATTTATCCCGACCTGATACTCAATCTGTTTAACCTGGTCATCGGGAATTTAGCGCTGCCATAGAACGGATATATTTAAAATACTATAAAAAAAACAGACGGTTTGCCGTTAAGGAGCTTTTCATGTTAACCAAAGAAGACTTTAAAAAAATTGTTCTTTTAAGGCACCTCACCGATGACATGCTGGACAAGTTGCTGCCCCACATCGAATTAAAGATATTCAGCGAGAGCGACCTCATTTTCAGAGAAGGCGACGCTGCCGATCACTTTTATATGCTCAAAAGAGGAAAGGTGCTGCTGGAAAAAAGGCTATCCGAAAAAATTACCGTCTCCGTGGGAGCAGTCAAGGCCGGCTTTTCTTTCGGCTGGTCGGCCATGCTGGACGACGGCGCCTATACTTCCGATGCGGTTTGCGCCGAAACCTGTGACGTTTTGTCGGTCCGCAGAGAAAAAATGCTGAACCTGATGAATGAAGATCATTCCCTGGGATATATTTTCACCCAGGGACTCCTGCGCATCATTAAAAAACGGCTGGATCACCGCACCGAGCAGTTTCTCAGGGCGATTCAGAACCATCCGGACATCCAATCCCTTTTTTAACGTTCGATTATCTATTTTTCTTGCCAAGTTGACATTCCGCTTGAATTGATTTAAAAAAGTATGTTTTCAAAACCGGTCTGTCTCTCCAAAAATGGTCGCCTGCTTAAGCCGGCGGTTTTCCTTTTGGGCAGACGGGACCGTTTAAATACTTTAGCTATAGAGGTGATATTCATTAACATTATTTACTCAATTGCGGAAATGCAGGCGCATTCCAATCTGCTGCGGCAGCAGGGTAAAACCATCGCCTTTGTGCCCACAATGGGTTTTTTGCATGACGGCCACCTTTCCCTTATCCGGGAAGGCCGCAGCCGGGCCGATGTCCTAGCGGTGAGCATTTTCGTCAATCCGACCCAGTTCGGGCCCACGGAAGACCTGGCAACCTATCCCCGCAATTTTTCCCGCGACCTTGAACTGATTGGTCAAGAAGGCGGAGACATCGTGTTTGCTCCTTCCGAAAAAGAACTCTATCCGGAAGGATTCGAAACCTTTGTCAAGCTTGAGGCTCTCCCCGAACACCTGTGCGGACTTTCACGCCCCCATTTTTTCCGCGGCGTTGCCACGGTGGTGACCAAACTCTTTAACATCGTAAAACCTCATGTGGCGATCTTCGGTCAAAAGGACTTCCAGCAGTTGACCGTTATCCGCCGGATGGTTCGGGATTTAAACTTCGATATCGAAATCGTCGGCTGTCCGACGGTGCGGGAGGCGGACGGGCTGGCCATGAGCTCACGCAACAGTTACCTGACGCCGGATCAGCGGCACCATGCCCGATGCCTCTACGAGGTTCTGGAAAACACCCAGTCCCTGCTGAACGCCGGGCTTAATGACGCCAGCCGCCTGATCCAAGCCGCAAGGGAACGGATCCTTTCATACCCGCAAACCGACATCGATTATATCGCCATCTGCAACCCCGAAACACTTGAAGATATCGCCACCGTGAACCGGCCGGCGTTAGTGGCGCTCGCCGTAAAGGTGGGAACCACCCGCCTGATTGACAACAGGATCCTGGATCCCGGTGAATAAAAATAAAGGAGACATTATATGAGCAAGGAACAATTCTTTTTTACATCTGAATCGGTTACGGAAGGACATCCGGACAAGGTTGCCGACGCCATCTCTGATTCAATCCTGGATGCGATCATCGCCCAGGACAAAAAATGCCGGGTGGCCTGCGAAACCCTGGTAACCACCGGCCTGGCCTTCATCGCCGGTGAAATTACGACCTCCTGCTATGTTGAAATGCCCGTGATCGTTCGAGACACCATTCGCGACATCGGATACCATTCCTCCCAGATGGGCTTTGACTGGCAAACCTGTTCAGTGATTACCAGCATCGACCATCAGTCCCCCGATATCGCCCAGGGCGTGAACAGAGAGAGCGCGCTGGATCAGGGCGCCGGCGACCAGGGGCTGATGTTCGGTTATGCCTGCAATGAAACACCGGAGCTGATGCCCCTGCCGATTATGTATGCCCACCAGCTCTGCAAGCGCCTGGCGACGGTCCGCAAAAACGGCTCGCTGGACTTTCTGCGGCCGGACGGCAAATCGCAGGTCACCATCGAATATGAAAACGGTACGCCCAAACGGGTCGATACGGTGGTCATCGCCGCCCAGCACAAGCCCGATGTTACCCGGGAAGATCTGACCGAAGCCATTATCGAAGAGGTGATCAAAAAGGTAATCCCTAGAAACATGGTGGACGGCGATACCCGTTATTTCATCAACGCCACCGGCCGGTTTGTCATCGGCGGCCCCATGGGCGACTGCGGACTGACCGGGCGCAAGATCATCGTCGACACTTATGGCGGACAGGGCAGCCACGGCGGCGGCTGTTTTTCCGGAAAAGACCCCTCCAAGGTCGACCGCAGCGGCTCCTATATGGCCCGGCATGTGGCCAAAAATATCGTCGCGGCCGGCATTGCCAAAAAGTGTGAAATTCAGATTGCCTATGCCATCGGCGTCGCCCAGCCGGTATCCATCATGCTGGACTTGATGGGAACCGGCGTTGTCCCCAAACACCGGGTGGTGGAAATCATAAAAGAAGTTTTCGATTTAAGACCGGCAGCCATAATCGAATATCTTGATCTCTTAAGACCGATTTACCGGAAAACAGCCGCTTATGGGCATTTCGGAAGGAACGATACGGATTTTACCTGGGAAAATACCAACATGGCGGATGTGCTGAGAGACAAGGCAGGTCTGTAGAAAGGAAAGTTCAATGAATTTTGATATTAAGGATATAAAACAGGCAAGGGACGGGGCCCTCAGAATCGGCTGGGCCAACCAAAGCATGCCGGTGCTCAACCGCATCAGAGACCGGTTCCAAAAGAAAAAACCGTTAAAGGGCATCCGCATCGCCGCCTGCCTGCACGTCACCACTGAAACCGCTTCATTGATGCAGACATTAAAGGCGGGGGGCGCCAGCGTCGCGCTTTGCGCTTCCAATCCGCTGAGTACCCAGGATGATGTCGCCGCTTCGCTGGTCAAAAATGATAAAATTTCCGTGTTTGCCATCAAGGGCGAAAACAACAAGACCTATTATCAGCATATCAACGCCGTTCTCGACACCCGACCGCACTATACCATGGACGACGGCGCCGACCTGGTATCAACCCTGCATTCCGAGCGCTCCGAGCTGATCGCCGGCGTGCGCGGCGGCACCGAAGAAACCACCACCGGCATTATCCGGCTGAAAAGCATGGCGGCCGACGGCGTCCTGCAATACCCGATCGTCGCCGTCAATGACGCCCGCACCAAGCATTTCTTCGACAACCGCTACGGCACCGGCCAAAGCACCATCGACGGCATCATCCGGGCAACCAATCGCCTGATCGCCGGCAGCAATTTCGTGGTCTGCGGGTATGGCTGGTGCGGCCGCGGTCTGGCCATGCGGGCCCGGGGCATGGGGGCCAACGTGATCGTCACGGAAGTTGATGCGGTTGCCGCCCTCGAGGCCGTTATGGATGGATTCACGGTAGCTCCCATCAAACAGGCAGCCAAAGCCGGTGATATTTTCTGTACCCTAACGGGCAATATCAATGTCATTCGCCAGGAACATTTCAAAACCATGAAAGACGGCGCGATCGTGGCCAACTCCGGTCATTTCAACGTGGAACTGGACCTGAAAGGGCTGGCCGCCATCACCCAATCGAAGCGGACCATCCGGCCCTTTGTGGAAGAGCATCTGATTGAAAACGGAAAGCGCATCAATGTGCTCGGCGAAGGCCGGCTGATCAACCTGGCTGCCGCCGAAGGCCATCCCTCCAGCGTGATGGACATGAGCTTCGCCAACCAGGCTCTGAGCATCGAATACATGGTCAAAAGCAAAACCAAGCTTGCCAATGAAGTGTACCCGGTGCCGGCGGATATCGATCTGGCCATAGCCAGGGAAAAACTCGCCGCCATGGGGATTGCCATCGACAGCCTGACGGCCGAGCAGAAAAAGTATCTGTCGTCATGGACCATGGGGACGTAAGATCTCTGTAAAACGACTCCTTTTTCTCAATTCGAAGTTCCCAATACCAACAGAGTTAAAATACTAAAGGCCTTTCCCCTGGAAAGGCCTTTAGTGTCCTGATAATCCAGGAAATCCTGTCGATTTTTAGCGGTCTCTGTCCATATTCCACCTGACCCAATCATCCAGATCGACTTCCGGTGAAAAACGGAAGGGTTCCGAGGGCGTGCCGTCCGGCTGAATATTGATCTGCTGCATGGCGCCCACGATATAGGTCCACTCCTGCATGGTTACGGGGCGCGGCCCGGGGATCGGGCGCGGGCCCTGAATGACGGACGGTTCCCCCGGCCTAGGAGGCTGCGCGGCGGCTGTTTCCGGTCTTCTGCCGCGGACCTCGACCTCTCCGTCATACACCTTGACCATGGCTGAGTTGTCCTGGTTCACATTCATCCGATACGTCGTTCCCCGGACTCCGGCAACCGCCGTATGGGCCGACACGGCAAAGCGGTCTTCCTTGTTTATAAGCTTGGCCACTTTCGCCCATATTTTTCCGATGATCATGGTCACATCGATGTCCCGCTGTTTCTGGGCCCGGTCATACGCCGCCGCTTTCAGGACAAAGATGGTCATTTCATCAAAGCGGATAAAGCTTCCATCCGGCAGTTTGAGTTCGACCCTGGAATTCTTTTCGGTCTGGACCCGGTCATCCGGTTTCAAATAATCCCCCCGGGCCAACGCACGAATACGGGTCAGATCTTCCTTGATCAGATATGCCTGCCCCTGCAGCATTGAAACGACCGTATTGCCCTCGACAGTTTCAATGGTGACGGCCTGGCTTTGCGCCCGGGACAAACACGGATTCAGCAACAGGCAGAGGGCCGTTAGCGTCCATGCTGTTTTGAATAAAAACCTCATTTGCTCCACCTCTTACAGCTGTGACTTTAGCGCCCGGATGCTCAGAAGGGCATCGGCGCCCGATATCAGGCCCAGCGGATCGAACTCTCCGGTGCGGATATCTTTGGCGGTCATGATGCCGCGGGTCGTGCAGGTCATCACGGCATTAAAATACGGCAAATCGGACCGCAGGTCCGGAAAGGGAGAATTGCTGCCGATAAACTGCGTGGCCAACCCCTGCGCCCCGGTGATCTTGATCAGGATGTCCTCGACCATCATCGCAAACTCGGCCCGGGTGACCATCTGCTCGGGCCGGTAGGTGTGATCGGGAAACGGCTGCAGCCCCTTGATCCCTATTTCGATCACCGCATTGATATCGGCCTTCAGGACATGGTTGTCGATGTCGGTGGCCGGGGCAACCTTTACATACTGTCCGGAGACAAACGTTTTTTCCGGGCTCTTGAAAGACGGATCAAATTTTTTCTGGGTTCTTTTGGCGTAGAGCTCATCGATTTTAAGCTCTTCGATAAAAAGCGCCGCCGCATCCGCACGGGTTATCTGTTCCAGAATGGCGATCTTTTTCCCGTACATGGAGCCGGGCATGGCCCTTTCAATTTTCTGGGTCAGCGCATATTCCCGGTCCGCTTCGGCGACAAAGCCCGTGTTGAGCTGAAGGACCTTTTTAAACTGATCCGAAGCCTTGGCGAACTCATAAGACAATTTATAGGCGACCCCCATGTAATAATAGGCTTCCGGATGCTCGGGCCCGTTGCGCTTGGCATCGCGAAATTCTTCTTCCACCCGCTCCAGCCAGTCTTTGCCGATCTTCTCACCGCCCAGAATATAAATCCTCATGTAGCCGACGTTGACGGAACGATTCTGTTCATCGTCGCGGGCGTACTTGCGGGCGGTCTTCATGGTTTTCAAACCGTTGGTGAAATCCCCCCGGTAAGCCTCCACCAGCCCCAGCCCGATATAGGCGGGAGCATATTCCGGATCGAGCTCTTTGGCGCGGTTGAACTCATAAAAAGCCGCATCGAGTTTTCCGTTTTCGAGTAATTTATGCCCGTTCTTGACATGATGCTGCGGGGTATCCAGCTGCGCCTGGGGCGCTTCTGCCTTCGGGCCGCATGCCGCCAGCAGGAATATCAATACCAGCGACAGGAAGACGAATCTGTGTTTGTAAAACATAAAACCTCCTTGATCACGCTACCGAAAAGCGATTGCAGCCCAACAGCGGGTATTTTTCCGGCAGTCGCATCGGCATATATATGATGATATCCATTCAGACGCATGGCATCTCTAAAGCCTTAATCCACCACAATCATGACCCGGCATTTTTTCAGAAAGGAAAGATTTTCCGATGCGCTGCGAAGCTTGGCGGCATCGGCATTGCTGATAATCACATCAGATCCGCCGGGGCCTTCGGTTTTCAAGCCCTTGACCATTAAGGGGTTATTGGTAACCCTGGGATTCTGCCGGGCGGCGTCGATGTCTTTGGCATAGCCGCTCATGCCCTGCTGAACGGCAAACTCTCGGCTGACATAGGCGGAACCGTAAACTTCCTGCCCGGATTCATCCATAATCTTGGGCGCCATGGCGGGCCGGGTATTCAGTCCGCGGGCGTCAATCACCAGACCTGTAAAAACTTCGGAAGTTGCCGCCGGGGCCGGGGATTCCGGCCTGGGTTCCGGCGCTGTGGATCTGACCGTATCCACCTGTTTGATTTCGGCCGGAAGAACCAGCTGTGAAAAACCGCCGTAAAGGCTCATTTCAACGATCACCTCCACGGTTCCGTCCGACATATACTCCTGCTTGACAACTTTTGCGCCCTGGACCATGCCTTCCACCTTGGATGTAATAACATCGCTTTCGGTTGCAAAATTTTTCACGGTCGTTGTGGAATCGATTCGCACCCCCTGGATGACTTCAAGAATGTTTCGCATGGCATCCAGGCGTGCGGCTCTTAATGCCGTCGGCCGGGCCTGGGGCTTGCCGTAATATTGTTGTGGCGGCGCCCCAATTCCTTTGGCCACCACAAGTCCCTTGGACCAGTTTATGCTGCCGCTTCCCATTTTTTCGATCAGGTCCTGCCATTCTTCCGCATTTCCCCAAACCGGAAAAATGAGCAGCAGGCTGATCACAATTATCATCGTTTTATACTTTCTCATAATACCTCCTTCAATCCGCTCAGGCTTACTGGGTCGCACCGAGTTAAAATTATCTACTTGTTTATTCAGTTAAAAAACAATGACCACGTTGCAATTTGTCATGAAATTATTGGCAGTTTGCATCATCTTCCTTAATGTCCCATAGGCTTCCGCATCTATCTCCAGACTCCCCTGGCCCAGGCTGCCCTCCCGCGCGGTAACGGTCAGGGGCAGGTTGCCGGCCTGGGCGCTCTGCTGGGCGCCCTCAATTTTACGATAGTAGCGGACATACCCGTTGCGAATCGCCTTTTCCAGATTTACATAATCGCCCGGATAGACGAGCTGCCCCTGAAAAAGGATTTCGGGTTTTAGACACGGTTTAAAGCCGGTTTGACGGGCATCGATCACCAGTCCGGTATAAGATGGAGCCGTCCTCGGTTCCATGGGTTTGGGGGCCGAGTCCGGTTGCCGGCCGGCAGTTTCCAGCGCTTTCAGCCGGCCGGTCATGTCATCAAGCCGTTTCGACAGCTCGGCAATCTTCCCTCCCTGCTGAATGATTTCATTTCGCAGGGCCGCCAGATCGCTGTCCGTCACGTAAGCCGCAGGCATGAATTGCGGAATGGATGACTGATAGTCCCGCCACGCCGTCAAAAGCTGTTTGAAAAGCAGAATCGCCTGCTCCTGTTCGAAATTGAGCCGTTTAAAACCGCCTAATTTTTCTTCGAGCGACCGAATCCGTTCCTCCAGCATCAATATTCGTTTTTCAACGGCTTCGGTCGCGGGAGTCGTTGCCGGGGCCGTACCCGCTCGAGCCGGAATCTGCAAGAGGACCCCTCCCAACGGCCCGCTGATGGGCATGCTGACGGTTGCTTCCACGGAACCATCGGTCAGGTAGCGATACCCTTCGATGGTGGAATTTTCCAGAACGCCTTTTACACTGGTAACAATGATATCTTCCTTGACGGCATAGTCCATCACGCTGGTTCTTGAGTCGATCCGAATCCCCTTGACCACCTCCAGCAGGTTCCGGCGGGCAACCACTTCGGCGGCACGCCTGGCCATCACCCGGGCTTGGGCCGGATTCTGAGCGGTTTCACCGGAGGGCACCCCGATCCCGGTGGCCGTAACTTTCTGTTTTACCCAGTCGATGGCGCCGTAGCTTCCGACCGGTTCTAAATCCGGTTCCCTGGCCGCACCCGGCTGGTTGATAAAAAAGCTTCCCAAAAAGATTACGATAAGCCCGATTGTTAATGTTCGGACCTTCATATGTACCTCCCTTTGTTGCCGCAGCGGCAGGGTAAAAATTGCTGCTGCGGATCCACCCGTCACCTTGCCTCTATTATTTTGCCGCGCAATTTCCCGGAGGGCTCGACAGCGCCGGCCGCCAGTCGATATCGCCCAGGAACCATTCCGCCCGCGGCGCAGAATCCCCCCAGAAATTTTCACTCAGATTCATCTTCAGGGGCGCGTAGCTCTGCACCTGGAAGGGCAGGTTGTCTTCGAAAACGTTGTTACGGATCATGGGGGCGACGCCTTCGCCCTCGATCACCATCCCTCCCTGGCCTTCGTTGTCCTTGAACAATGAGCACTCAATGCTCGGCTTGGCCCGGTCTTTGAGATGCAGGCCGGCCTGGGAGCATCCGCGTATGGTCGCGGCAGCAATAGACGGCGCGCTGTCGCGAACGGTCAACCCGACGACGGCCCCCTCAATGGTCACATGCCGCAGGTCCGAGCGCTTGGCGCCGTTGAGAACGATGCCGCGCCAGGAACCCGGATGTCTGCCCTGGGACTGGGAAGAAAATTCAATCGGCTTTTCGCCGCTGCCATAGGCAAACAAATCCCCGCCGTCAACCACCAGGGCCGTATTCGGGGCAAACACCAGCTTGACGCCGGGGGCCATGAAAACCGCTCCCCCGGGATTGACGCTCAGGTCGGATTGAACCATATAGGGGCTTTTTTCAGCCACCAGTAAAATCTTTTCATTGATGGGGCCGCCCAGTACCGGTCCGGGCTGCGGCAGGTTGAATAGACCGGGCGCCGGCAGGGGAACCGACTCCACGGACTTGCCGAACTGACCCTGGTTGGCGGCCCTGTCCAGCGCGCGAACTTGAATATAAATCTTTGCAAAATTCGCCAGACCTTTAACCATCGCCTCGTTTTTTTCACTTTTCACACTGAGGGAATATCCGCTTAAAGGCGTTGGGCTGGACCAGACTTCATATCCGGCCAGATCATTTTCATTGCTGGGGTGCCAGCGAACCATCACCTTGCCGTCCAGGGATTCGGTTGTCAATCCGGCCACGACCTGCGGCGGCTTGCTGTCGACATCGATGGTATGGACCACATCAAGGGCCGTTTTCTGAACACCGGCCGAATTCACCAGGTATCCCTTTGCCAGCAATCCGTAGGCTTCTTCCTGGGGTTCAACCGTATAGCTGCCTTCGTACACTTCCCGGGATCCCAGTTCCTGCCGAACCGCCTCTATAATTTCCGGCGTCAGCTCATAACCGGTATCTTTATAATTCTTTTTAATCACCTCCAGAACTTCCGCCTGCAATGCCCGTTTCATCTCCGCTGAAACAGGCGCCAGCGGGATGGCGGATTTAAAATCCCCCAAGTCCACGTACGCAGATCCGTTCGGGTCCCCGATCAACCGGAAGGCGACTTTTTCACCCAGGGTAAAGGCTTTGCCCGAATTCATCGCTGCAAACAGATCGATCCGGGGCGGCGGCGACTGAACCGCCAAGGCCGATTGGGGCACGTCGATGGTGGAAACCACTTCGCGAAAAAGTGCGTCCGTCTGGCTGAGCATTTCGGTTTGACGCAGGTTCCAGACCGAAGCCACCGTCGCCATTGCAAGCCCGATGGGGTTGATCGACAAGCCGCCGGCATGGGCTCGGCTCACGTGTTTCGCCCGCCATAACAGCTTGCCGCTCTCCAAATCCCACATTTTGACTTCGCAGCCCACCGCCACCTGGGAGTAGATACCTATAAAGATGCGGTCGAAATGGGTTACCTGGCCCGATATAACGGCATCCACCCCGAGGATGCTTTTCAGCTTTTTTGGATTTTCAGCGATCAGCTGATTGATTTTCGGAATATCCGTCAGGCCGGCGTTTTTAAGCTGCCGGTCGGTGCTGAAAATTTCCAGGTCCCGGAAGGGAAGCGAGGACACATGGTTATATAACCCCCGCCGGACAATCTCGGCGGGGTTTTCGTCTTTGCGTTCGATGGAGTACGCCTTGCTGCCGGAATACTCAAAGGGGAGCACGGCCATGGATGCCGGTTTATGCTTCAAAAAGTAACCGGTATTTTCAAATTCGCCGTCAAACCATTTAAAGGCTTCGCTGGTGGCGATGATGCCCAGGGTCGTTTCATCGGTGGCCACATGCGCGCAGCTCATGGTCATTGCCGCCGCCACAAACAGCAGAACACATAAACATATTCTTTGAATGGATAACATGGCATGCACTCCTGTTGCGGGACCGGTGCAAAGCACCCCCTGTTGCCCAAATTCAGTGTCAGGCTCAATTCCGCCATGGTGGCGGTACGCATTCCTTGAACTTGAACAAAATTGGAAGCTTTTCAAAGGCCTCACCGCATGAATATCAGCTTTCATTTAGAATCAATCTCTATGTTCATTTTTTCGGCTTAACGATCGGGCTTAAAATCAGCTCGCTTTCGACCGGATCGCTTTGAAGCCCGTCCTTATCCTGTGCAATGATTTTATAGCGATAATCGGACTCCGGTTTTAAATCGCTGTCCGTAAAACCGTTTTGTCCGGCACCCGGGTTCGAGATATCCGACCAAAACCCGCTGTTGCGGCTGCGGGAAAGGATGTAGTGCTGAATGTCCGTTTCCGGATTCGCCTCCCAGCTTACGATGATTTGCTGTCCATCAACCTTGACCGACAGTCCCCTGACCGGAACCGGCCGGGGTTTGGTCCTGGCCGCTACCGCCGGGGTCTGCATCCCTTCCGCTCCGAAAAGATTGAAACTGGAAACCACATAATGATAGGTTGTGCCGTCCTCCAGCGAAACAAATGTCGCCCCCTTATCCACATAGGAACCGGTGGTGTAATTGTTAATTTTTTCGATTTGCTTGAGTTCTTCCAGCTTGATTCCCCGGTAAATAAAGTACCCACCCACATCCGGGTCGTTGAGCGGGGTCCAGGTCAGACGAACCGATTTTACCTTCCCGCTTTCCGCCAGCAGGTCCGCCGGCGGCCGGGGCAAATCCTTGGTTTTGGCCTTGATCTGGTTGGAAGGCCCGGTTTCCCCCTTGGCATCATAGGCCGTCAGGTAATACAGGTAAACGCGTCCGTCCTCCAGCTCGGCCTTGTCCTCCGTTTTAACAGAAGACCCATCGTTGATCCGGCCGACTTTTTCCCAGTTCTTTCCGTCCGTTTGCCGGTAAAGATAATAGCCGTCGACATTTTTGACCGACAGCCAGGAAAGAACCGTCCGCCGGAGCATATTTTCCTGAACCAGGTTCAAAACCGGCCTTTCAATCGTGGTGATGGACACCGTATCCGACATCGGGCTTTCTCTTTTTTCCTGGTCCAAGCTGGATACCGCATACAGATAGGTCTTGCCGTCATCAAGCTCCCGGGTGTCTTCGACACTGAATGCCAGTTCGGACTGGGAGGACAACTTGGCCTCAATGGTTAAAACATTTTCCCAGTTGCCGCCTGCCTGTTTCTGACGGTAAATTTTATATTCCTTGATAACGAATTTTTCCTGCTCATTCTGAAGCGACGGTACAAATTTTATGACCGCCCGGCGAACATGGCCCTTGCTGTCCAAAATCAGAGGGGGATGCGGTATTTTCTCGCCCACGCTTTGTATCCGCGCCGTCTGCCGGCCCTTGACCTCCTCGCCCGAGGCCAGCAGGACGCTCATTCGATAAAAATAGGAACGCCCTTTTTTGATGTTGGCATCGACAAACACCTTTTCCGTGACCTTGCCATGAAACTGATAGGGCCCCTCGTGGGTTTCAGCCCGATACAGGTTGAAGGCAACCACCGGCCGGCTGGAATCGACCTCCCACTTTAACACCACTTTGCCGTCCTGGGATTCGGCCCGAAAATTGTCGATGTCGATCTGGGGTTCGGCCAGGGCGGCTGGAGGGGGGGCGGCTGTGGTCTGGGGACCGCCCAAAACGCTGGCGGTCAGTTCTTTGGCAAGCGCCGGCGCCTCGCTCAAGATGGCTTCGCGGCCCGAATAGGCGGGCGTCCAGGTTTTCACAATGGTATTGTTCCTGATATCCATCAATTTCAGACGGGCCTGAATTTGCTGCCCGGCCTTGGTCACCTGGCCGAAAAGAATGTAGTTGATGTTCAGAACCTTTCCGGCCTTAAGAATCATTTCAGGGTTGTCCCCCTGAACGATCCCGGCGTGAAACAGAATTTCCTCCATTTCCCGCCGGGGCATGAGCTCAACGCTTTTTTCCTTTTCCAGCGTGGAAATCAGCGCATATAAAATATCGCCGTTATATCCCATCGCTTCAATGTTGGTGGGGATGAGGTTGAAAATAGCCAGGGTATTTTGGCGTGCGGACAGAGCTACAGGCCGCAGCAGCAGCCAGCAGACCGCAAGAAGCAAAATACAGGTGTTCCGCCCGCGGAACATGGCTCAACCCCCTATGGCAATTTTATAATTTCGGAAAATATCATCCAAATTTTCCAGGGCCTTCTGCGTCATGGGGGATCCTTGGATCTGCTTTAATCTTTCATCAAAGACCGCATTGACAAAATTCTCAGCGGCTTCGAGCTTGTCGCGCCGCCGGATCAGGTTTTCGGCTTCCCTGAAATAGGTTTTTTCCAGGTTGCTCAACGGCCGCAACGCCTCCCGGCCCAGCTCCGACACCACCTCATCCGTCATTTTTTGAAGCAGTTCCGTATCCGTCGGAATATCCAGGGGGTCAAACTTGACCTTTGCCTCCGGCAGCCCGGCGCTGGTTTCATCCTGGACGGTTTTCTTGCTCTCGATGGTCCGGACCTGAATGTTCTCGCCGGTACGAACATCCACAATGCGAAAAGACAGCTGCACAAAACCGACTTTTTTATGATTGGAAACCTGATAGTCTTTTTCAGCAAACTCGGGGATGGTCACCTTGGCCGGCGGCGCCTCGGCCAGCTGCTTTTCATCGGGAGTCGGATGCTTGGCCTTCCAGTTCAGGTATTCAATGTTGTCTTCGATCTTGGTCCCGATCTGATAGCGCACCGACTTGGTCCCCGGGGCAATGGAAGAATCCACCTTGTACAGCAAGACGCTCCCCATAATGGCGACATCAATGCCGTATACCCGGCCCATCTCTTTGGCCGAGTTTGCCGAAACCACGCCGATCTGGCCCAGTTTCATTTCCTCCAGAATGGATTTTAAATTTTCTCTTTCCAGAATCTTGATATCGCCGCTGGCGTTGTTGAACAGGTAGGTAATCAGGTTGTTGGCAACAATGACGCCGGCATCCTTGTTGTCCGCCGGGCTGTTGAAGTCAAAAACCGCGATGGACTTCTGGACCCGCTGCTTGATATGGTCCTCCATCGCCTGGGTCGAAAAGAAAATATCTTTGAACTGGGGGTCGAGGGCTCTTATTTTTTCAAACCAGAACCAAGCCGCGCCGAAACGGTTTTGCTCTTTGAACTGTTCGGCCGCGAAGGCCGCCCGGTCCGTAAGGTCCTTGAGCAGGCTGTTCAGCTTAAAGTCCTTGGGATCATTTATATTGCGGGCGGCGGATGCATAGGCTTCAAAGGCCTGCAGCAGCCAGCCCTGATCCATTAATTCCTTGGCTTTACGGATGTTGAATTCTCCGGCTTTGGTGCGGACCTGTATAATCAGCTCCCGCAGATCCTTGTTTTCCGGATCATACGCCAACGCCCGTTCATAGGCGGTAACGGCACGGTTCCATTTCTGGGTGGTAATCGCTTCCCGGGCCTGACCGATAAAATATTCTCGATTGTCCCGCTGCCGGATTAGCGCCTGCAATTCCCGGGCAGGCTTGCTGTCCCCACTTAACGACAGGGCTTTGCGCAGGTTTTCATCGGCCCCTTTGAAATCTTCCTGCTCAAACAGGGCCTGGGCTTTTTTATAAAAGCTTTCGGACCCCTTGCTGGCGACCTCGTTCAACAGCTGAAAGGAATCTTCGTAGTTGGGATATCGGTTCTGAATCTGCTGCAGGTTGAAGTAGGCGTTGACCCATTCCTGCGCGGCCATATTCTGTTTGGCCTGGGAATAAAGCTTCTGTATGTCTGCAAGCAGGACTTTTTCCTGACTGTCGATGTCGGCGGATAGATTTTTAACGGCTGAAGCCTCCGGGGCGATTTCCCGGGCCAGCTGCAACTGGTCCTTGGCCCGGTTGATGGCCGCCAATGTCACCGGCGCCTCGGATTTCAATGCCTGGGCGCCCTGGGCGACAAATTTGCCGACCTGGCCGTCTATCAGGTCCGTCAAGGCCTTTCGATAAATCGCGTTGTCGGGTTCATTTTCAATGGCCTGCTTTAAGTAGGCGATGGCCTCCTTGTACTTGCCGGCCTGTCCCAGCTGCATGCCGATATCGTACTGTTTTTGCCCCGCGGCACAGGCGTAAAGGAACATGGCCATCGCCAGAACGGTTCCGACGAAAACATATTTTTTTTGAAACATATATCCCTCCTGCAACAGCATATTATTTTACGAATCCTAATTCAAAACAAATTTCACTGATCTGGGCCGGCAGACTGTCCCCGAAACGGGTATGCCGCTATTTCACTTTTATAATGATTTTATTACCGCTGACCGCCTCCAGGTCGGCGTCAAAATATTTATTTTTAAAATAGGACATCTGCAGTTCATTCAGCAGCTGCTCCGGCCAGCCCCGGTACTTTATGCCGTACTCGGCCGTCTGGTCGCTGTAGGTGATCAAACCGGCATCCAGAACGCCGCTGACATCCGATTTAAAAACAAAAGCGGTTTGTTCGGCTTCGGCATGGGAAGAAATATTTTTAACGATCAACGCTACTTCCCGTGCGCTGAATAGCTCTTTCTCCCAGGTTGCAGTCAGCTTCCGGCGCAAATCCTTCCAGATGGCGTCCACACAGGCCCTGGCGCCCTTGTCCAGCGCCTGCAGCCGGTTTTCACCGGGAAGCGATTTAACGGCGCTGGCTGCAGCGAGAATTTCGCCGTCGCCGGGCCGGTAGATATTGGCACCGAGGCTGACTTCATTCAGGGTCAATTCAAGACCCTGAAATTTTGTCCCCTTCGAACTCAGCTCCAGATTGAGTCCCACCAGCAATCCCATTTGAATATCATTCGTTCCGGCATACTTAAACACCTTAAAGCCGTCGTTCTGTAACTGGCTTGTCAGCAGGCCGGCCGTTTTCTGGGCGGCGGCCAGATATTCGTTCGGCAGCGCCGGGTCGATGACAACCGCGATCCGCGGGTTCTTCTGCCAGCCTATGATTCTTTTAAGCCGGTCCAGGTCATTTACCAGGTCTGCAATTTCGACCTCTGCCTGAATCGTTATCTCATACGTACCGAGGTCCGATTTTTTTTCCCCTATGACATTCAGGTTTTTAAGATATCCGGTGGTTCGGCTGAATATCTGGTCTTTTACGACCTGAAAGTCTTCCACCACCGTCCGGGACTCTATTCTCGCCCCAACAGCCTGCTCGATTGCGGCCCGCTTGGCCTCATCCAGCGCCTTCTCGCGGGCAATCACCTCGCGGCCGGCTTCAAAAAAGCTCATGCCCTTTGCGGTGACCTGTTCGCCGGCCGGCAGGGCGGCCGGATAAAGGCAAATCACCACCACTATCAAAAAAACAGTTTTTTTCAGCATCCTTCTAATTTTCTTTCCTTGTCGGCTGTCTGGCCAACTCATCGCCGGTCGTTTCAAGCCATCTGAATATATACATATTTCATGCCAAAGAGATTATTTTAAAAAAATTATTTCGGCGGTAAAACTACGAAAAATGATGCTGCTTTAAAACAATTAAACAATATGAATTTATTATTAAATATGTCAATCCCTCCAATTCCGAAGCCCTTGAAAATGCCTTCATCAAACAAGATCGGGACTTATTTTTGAATAAAATAAATTTGGTCGAAACTACGTTTCCTGCAAGTTTTCCATCAATAAATGTAGGCTTATTTGTGTTTGATCACAAAAGCACCATTCCAGTCTTTCCCGGGGGGATTTTCACGCAGCACCTGGCAGCGGCTCAGCAGACTCAGGCTGGGCCCGTCGTCGGGCGTCACTTTCAGAACCTCACTAAAAAATCCGATCGCCTGCTCCCATTCCTGGGATTGATAAGCGCGAAGTCCCCGGGCATAGTTTTCCTGTACCTTGTCCAGGCCCTCATCGCTTTCTCCCGCATATCCCAGCAGCTGGTAAACGGTGATCGGTTCTTTTTTTCCGACAACATTGATTTTGTCTATTTCTCTGAAGTTAAAACCGTTGCCGGCCGCACGACGGGTTGTTTCACTGATCAGCGTGTAAGTGCCGTAGACCTTGTTGACCCCTTCCAGACGGGCGGCGGTATTCACCGTATCGCCCATCATGGTATAATCCATTCTGTTTTTTGAGCCCATGTTTCCGACAACGGCCGGTCCGCTGCAAAGACCGATCCGCATCATGAGTTCGGGCTTTCCTTCCCCTTTCCATTTTTCCCTTAGCCTGACCAGCCTTTTCTGCATTTCAACGGTAGCGGCACAGGCAGTGGCTGCATGATTTTCAAGATCGTTGGGCGCGCCGAAAAATGCAATAATCGCATCTCCTTCGAACTTGTCCACCGTTCCCTCAAATTTCAGTATGATATCGGTCATTTCCGTTAAAAACTCATTTAAAATTTCGACCAGCTTTTCAGGGCTCAGTTTTTCTGAAATACTGGTAAATCCCTGCACGTCCGAAAAAAAAGCGGTAATGTTGCGCTTTTCCCCCCCCAAGACCAGCTTTTCCGGCGAATCGATCAGCTGCTTGACCACCGAGGGGGCCAGATAAGTGGAAAAAGCATCTTTAATAAACCGTTTTTGCCGGGATTCCACCAGGTATTTATACGCCGTAATAACAACGTATACACTCAACAGAACGGCAAGCGGATACACCAGGTTGAGAATGAATCCCTTTTGAATAAAAAAAATCTGGCACACAAAAATATATCCGGCAAAGATCAATAGGCTGGAAAGGATCCCGGAAAAAACACCCGCGCGCGGTAAAATAAAGCCCAGGATTAATCCTCCCGCAACGATCCCAAGAATATCAAACACGGCCGCCCAGGAGGGCTGGTACAAAAAATGCTTTGATAGAATATTATCGATGATATTGGCGTGAATCTCAACTCCGGGGTAAACACTGGAAAAAGGCGTAACCCTTAAATCATAAATTCCGACTGCGGTGGCACCGACGATGACGATTTTATCTTTGATAGCCGCAGCGTCCACGCTCCCCCTGATGATATCCGTAACGGAGATATGCGGAAAGGTTTTGGCGCCGCCGCGATAATTGATCATGACCCGCCCGAGTTCGTCCACGGGAATGGACGTTCGATCCACCTGTAAGGATTCGATCCCGTAATCCGACACTTGCAGAGACGGCGGCGCATCCAGAAACGCCCCGGCGGCCATGACCGCCAGCGGCGCATAGAGGGTTTCCTTATATTTAAAAACCGCGGGAATCCGGCGGACAACACCATCCCGGTCAGCTTCCATGTTAAAAAAACCGGCAAAATCCGTCGCCTCTGATACAACCGGGATGTTTGACTGCGGAAAAGCCGCCTCAATCAGTTTGACATTGCGGGCATTGTCGGTCTTGAACCGGACAAACCGATAACGGGAGCCTTTAACGTTTTCCTGATGCCGCTGATCCTCATCTGGCGACATCTGGCCGGCGGCGTGAGGATCCATCTGGAAAAAATATCCCAGGACGACCTTTGCACCGGAATTTTGGATCGCATCCGCCAGAAGGCGATCATTATCGGTTTCAGTCTTTAACCGCTCTATATAACTCCGAATCGCTCGGTTCTGATCCCCGCTTTTATCTATTTCATTTAGGATCTGCGTGACGATCCGGCCGCCGGTATTTTCATCGGGCTCAAGAAAACCGATATCAAAAGCGATTACCTTGGCGCCGAAGTCGGAAAGACGCGTGACGAGTTCCGCTATTTTCGAACGGGGCCAGATCCATTTACCCTCGCGGGCGATGCTTTTCTCATCGATGACGGCCAGCACCACCTCAGGGCTTGGGGGAATCTTTCCCCGGGATTCGAACCGCAGATCAATGGTTTTCAGCTCCATCATGTCAAAAAAAGGAACGCCGGCCAAATATGCGCCGATTCCTGTCGAGACGACCAGCAGCGTCAACAGCAACGGGTGGATTTTTTTACTAATTTTCATGAGGGTTACCGTTTTTCGGGAAAAAGGCAGACACCTTCCGGGGTGTGTGAATTGAAGCAATACACGACAAACAAGGTATTTATTTAATTTTGTTGATCTTTCTCCAGCTTATATTGTAAGAGTTTTGAAAAGTCAACTGTCTGATTGAATGTTTATAATCGCACGCCAGCCGCGTGAATGAGACAACGGATTGCCCATGAATACCCATGCCGGTTACATCGGACGTCGGGCCCTTACAACTGCCGGGCATTTTCTTAATTTGCTCGCTTTTATATGCAATATTTTAAGACTGATTTTTCATCGCTTCCCAACCGGACGGGCGCTGCTGAAAAAGTTTACCCTGGAGCAGATATACTTTACGGCCTATCAGGCGCTTTATGTCATTATACCAGTAGCCCTGCTGATCGGCAGCATGCTGATCGTCCAGATTGCCAAAGTTTCCACCCAGTATGATCTCGGTAAAATCATGGTGTTGCTGATTGTCCGCGAAATCGCCCCCATCGTAACGGCGCTGATTGTCATCCTGCGAACCGCCACCGCCGTCAGCATCGAAATCGGCTACATGCAGGTATTTCATGAAATCGAAGCCATCGAAATGGCCGGCATCGACCCCCTGCGGATCATTTGCCTTCCAAGGCTTGTGGGCATCACCGCAGCCATTCTTTGCCTGTTTGTTATTTTCAACCTGGTTGCCGTAATCGGCGGGTACCTGACCGTGTGGATTTTTACCTATATACCCGTAAAAAACCTCCTCGGACAAATCGAAACGGCGATTACATTTACCGATATTCTGGCGGGGACGATCAAGGCGCTCCTCTTCGGGCTCACCATTACCGTCATCTGCCTCTACCATGGGTTTAAAGCCAACTTGAAGATAACGGGAATCCCCGCACAAACTTCGAAAGTTGCCGTAGAATGTTTTTTCAGCTGCCTGGTCATTGACGTCATCATATCGATTTTATTTTACCTGTGAAAAATGATATGCAGATAATTGAACTGATCGATTATACCCTTGAACCGGAAGGCGCCAGAAACGGTTTGAACGATTTCAGTTTTTCCCTGTCTGGAGGGGACGGCTATGCAGTCGAGACCGATTCAATCGATGATGCCGTCCTGTTTTTAAAAGCAGTGGTCACATGGGTGTCGCCCCAAAAAGGAATTTATCGTTTTAATGGCGTGAACATTGATCTGGACGACTACCGCAATTCACTCCTGTGTAAGCGGAAAATAGGGTATATTGCTTCGGACGCGGCCCTAATCAGCAACCGCACGGTCCGTGACAATTTAATTTTCATGCGCTGCTATCATGAAGATTCGCTGTTGCTGACCCTGGATGACACTACGGCGGAATTGTGCCGCAAATTCGATATTGCCGACAAGCTTGATCGGCGTCCCGGAGAACTGCACCCCCGGGACATTAAAAACGCCATCACCATCCGGGAGCTGTCAAAATCCCCGGATGTGCTGGTGCTGGAACGTCCGGAAGACTTCATCGACCACACCAAATTCGATCTTTTCAAGGAGGCGGTAACGGCCATGACCCGGCAAGGTCTGCCGGTGGTGTTTTATTCCTCCGACAGAAATTTTATCAATACATTTTCCAATAAAAAAGCAAGGATATCCAAAGGCCGCTTAACCTTTCTTTCATCATAAGCCTTTTGCAGGCTGTCAGGGGCTCGGTTGACAACATGGAACTGAAATACAGCAGCAAAGAAAAAATCGCGGGCGTTTTCGTCATCTGCAGCGTCCTGCTTCTTATCATCACCCTGGTAATCATCGGAAGGGGCAAGGACTGGTTTAAAAAATATGTGAGCTACTATACGGTCTTTGACGAGAGTTACAACGTGCAGGAAGATACCGCCGTCAAACTGCTGGAAACCAACATCGGCAAAGTTAAAAAGGTTTCGCTTCTGGGCGACCGGGTCCGGGTGGAACTGCTGATCCTGGAAGAATATGCCTCCCGAATCCGGACCGGCACCGCGGTTACCGTGGGAAGCCCGACCTTTATCGGTTCCGAATATGTTTCCATCAAGCCCGGCAAGGAAAAAGATGCGCCCCTGATCCCCGAAGGCGGCCTGATTCCCTCCGCCCCCAGACGATCCATTTCAGACCTACTGGAAGAGTTTGAAGTCGAAAAAACCGCTAAAATGGTCGTTAAAGCGGTCCAGGACATTTCAGAACTGGTCCACACCCTTCGAGATCCGGAAGGTCCCCTCTTTCGAATACTCAACGACACCTCCACGGCCATCGGCCATGTTGAAAGTCTTGCCCGTGATCTTCAGGCGGGCAAGGGAACTGCCGGAGCGCTGTTAAAATCCAACCGGCTGATAAACGCCATCCATGAAAATTTAAAAAAAATCGGCACGATTCTCGACCATATCGAGACAACCGCTTCGACCTTTCCCCGGAAATCAGACCGGATCGATGGCATCCTCGATCATATTCATGAGGCCGCCGCCAAGACGCCGGCGGCAATGGACAAGGTTCAGGACAATCTGGAAACGATTCAGGCGGCGGGCGAAGGCCTGACGGAGAATATCGCGCAGATTAAAGCGATTCTTGAAGAGGTTAAGGAAAACCTGGACGCATTCAGGGTCATTTTGAAAAACCTGGAAAAGGCCAGCTTCGACGTCCCGACAGTTACCCAATCGACGGCCGAAGGCATCAAAGAGGTCCGGGAAAGCATCGACAACATCGACAAGGTGGTAAAGTCGCTGCAGCAGAACTTTCTGATCCGGCCGAATCTTCCGCCGGAACCGGTTGGAAAGAATACCGATGCCGGGCTGAGAGAGTAAAAATCCCGTTATAGAAGGGCCGGTTTTTGACTCCCCTGGATGGGGGTGTTGTCATAAATAGAAACAGGAATGTTCAACATTCGACTCTCAAAAAAAGGTTGTTTGCAACGATCTTGCCGAGACCCCTTATCAAAAATGCAGATCGGGTTCGAAGGAAAGGCCCCTGCCGATGAGAAAGCGCAGCACACACGGTAGAATGTGAGCATTTTGAATCGGCAGACAACGCAGCCATCGGACGTTGGATGTGTTTTTGAGATGGGCCCTATACCCTTCCCCCGCTCCACCTCAGCTTGGCCTTTAGCACATCGAAATAATCCTGTCCGGGTATGGTGATCATGTGAATGGGGTGGGCGTCCCGGCGGACCGTAATCGTGTCGTTTCCATCGATGTCGAGGCCGGCCTGTCCGTCAAAAGTCAAGAGGATATCCGCGGATTTTTCCTCCAGTTTGACGGTGATCGTCACGGCATCCGGAACGATCAGGGGCCGGTTGGTGAGGGTAAACGGACTGATGGGGGTCATGATGATGCCGGGCACATCGGGGTGAATGACCGGGCCGCCGGCCGCCAGGGAATAGGCGGTTGAACCGGTGGGCGTCGCAATGATCAGGCCGTCGGCGCGATAGGTGGTCAGATAGTGTTCGTTGATAAATGTTTTAATCTGCGCCAGCCTGGCCAGCGCCCCCTTATTGATGACGACATCGTTGAGCACCGTCTCGCTGAAGGTTTCGCGACCGCCCCGCTCCACCGTGACCTTGAGGCGCATCCGGGGTTCGGTTTTAAATTCATTTTTCAAAATGGACTCGGCCGCCCGGAACAGCCCCTCTTCCGTGGTTTCCGCCAGAAATCCCACTTCCCCGAACTTGACCCCAAGGATGGGGATCTTCCGGTCGCCGATCCAGCGAACCGCACTCAGAAACGTGCCGTCACCGCCCAGAACAAAAACGCAGAACAAATCTTCCGGGGCTTGCGTTTTCCGGCGGACCTTGAGCCTGCGGTCGGGAGGCGCGCTCTCTTTTCGGATCACTCGAACTTTTTTCGAGCAGAGCCATTTTTCAAGCTCATCGGCTTTCTGAACGGCTTTGGGATCGATTTTGACTACCAAACCAATTTTTCGCACCTTGGATTCATCTCCGGAAAATGCCTGTGGCATTATCAATATATTTTCGAACCTGTAACCATTTTAACTACATACAATTTTTAATTACGGCAAGAGTTTTTTGGTTTAACTTCGTTTTTAACTTTCTTAATAATTTCTTTTGCTTGACTTATAAATTTCATGATATATAAAAAAAATTTGTTGCACCATATAGAAACTTTACTAGGGAAAATCTCCTGCAGCAGGCTGCCGGGGACCTTCTATCATTCAATAATAACTAAAGGAGGCGGGTATGTTAAAACAAAGAGTGCCGTCAGCAACGGCATTAATCGTAATGGTATCGATAGTGATGTTTGCGGGAAATGTTTTTGCGGCTGAGCCCATCCGGCTGGGGGTTGCCGGCCCTCACAGCGGCGATCTGGCCTCGTACGGCATCCCGTCTATAAAGGCCGCAGAGCTGGTGGTAAAGGATGTGAACGCAAAGGGCGGGGTCCTGGGAAGAACCGTCGAATTGCTGGTGGAAGATGATGTCTGCAAACCGGAAGTGGCCACCAACACGGCAACCAAACTGGTATCCTTGAAAGCCCATGTGGTTCTGGGCCATGTCTGCAGCGGCGCCACCAAAGCGGCCCTCGGCATCTACAAGGATTCCAAAATCATCGCCATGTCCCCGTCGGCGACCAACCCGGCGCTGACCCAGAGCGGCGATTATCCCAACTTTTACCGAACCATCGCGTCCGATGACGCCCAGGCGCGGCTGGAAGTCGATTTTGCGCTGGGCACCCTGAAGCTAAAAAAAATAGCCGTGCTTCATGACAAGGGCGATTACGGCAAGGGGCTGGCTGAGTTTGCCAAAGGGTTCCTGGAAAAAGACCAAAGGGCCAAAGTGGTTCTTTATGAAGGGATTACACCCGGTGCGGTGGATTATTCAGCCATTGTCCAAAAAATTAAACAATCCGGTGCGGAAGCGGTCATCTTCGGTGGCTATCATCCGGAAGCATCCAAGATCGTCACCCAGATGCGCAAAAAAAACATGAAAACCATTTTTATCTCCGATGACGGCGTCAAGGACGACACTTTTATCAAGGTGGCCGGCAAATACGCCGAAGGGGTATACGCCACCGGGCCGAAAGACGTTTCCAAAAATCCGCTGGCGATTGCCGCCAACGAAGCCCATAAAAAAGCCTATGGCGCGGATCCCGGCGCATTTTTCCTGAATGCCTATGCCGCCACCCAGGCGTTGCTCAATGCCATCCAAAAAGCCGGCTCAACGGATTACGACGCCGTTGCCAAGGCGCTTCGTACCCAGGATGTTGAAACCCCGCTGGGAAAAATCCGTTTTGACGACAGAGGGGACGCCACCGGTGTCGGTTTTTCCGTATATCAGGTTAAAAAAGGCGTTTATGTAGAAATAAAATAATGCGTTTGCTTTCAAAAATCAGGGGTCGGGCGGGTAGGTGCCTGCCCCCTGATTTTTTATGATTTTATTTATCGATGGATTACTTTCTTGAACTTTTTCTGGGAGGACTGACCCGCGGCAGCATTTACGCCCTGATCGCTCTGGGCTATACCATGGTGTACGGCATTATCCAGCTCATCAACTTTGCCCACGGCGAAATCTATATGATCGGGGCCTTTACAGCCCTGATCGTGGCCGGCGTCCTCACGCTGCTGGGATGGAACCAGGTGGCGATTCTGGTGATTGCCTCGCTGGCGGCGGTAATTTATTCCTGCGCCTACGGCTTTACCGTTGAGAAATTGGCCTACAAGCCGCTGCGGCAGGCGCCCAGGCTGTCGGCTCTTATCAGCGCCATCGGGATGTCCCTGTTTCTGCAGAATTATGTCCTGCTGGCGCAGACATCCGATTTTCTGCCCTTCCCCAGCCTGATCCCCGAATTCAAGTTCATCGCACCTTACGCCCATATTATCCGATCGTCGGAAATCGTCATTCTGGTCACCACCGCCGTGGTCATGATCCTGCTGACATTGCTGATCAAATTTACCCGGATCGGCAAAGCCATGCGGGCCACAGCCCAGGACCGCGACATGGCCATGCTGGTGGGCGTGGACGTCAACCGCGTCATCTCGGTCACCTTTATCGTGGGTTCGGCCACGGCAGCCATCGGCGGGGTGTTGATCGCCTCCCATATCGGGCAGATTAATTTCTATATCGGTTTCATCGCCGGCATCAAGGCCTTTGTAGCGGCGGTCTTGGGCGGTATCGGCAGCATTCCCGGCGCCGTCCTGGGCAGCCTGGTCCTGGGCTGGACCGAAAGCTTCTTTACCGGTTATGTTTCCAGCGATTATGAAGACGTGTTTGCATTTTTATTCCTGGTATTCATTCTGATTTTCAGACCGGCCGGAATTCTGGGCCGCTCGGAAACGGAAAAGGTGTAACCGCGTGATGCCAAGTCTTGCAGAAATAAAAAAATCCCTGCTCACTTCCATCTGGTTCATGTTTCTGACCTTTCCCGTCATGGTCATCCGGGTCAATACGATCTATAAAACAGTTGAGTGGCGCTGGTGGAGCCTGTTTTACGTGGGAATCGGCAGTTTTTTTCTGTCGTTTTTATGGCGTTATCTCATCAGACGGAAAGAAACCGGTCAAAAAAAGGTCCAATCCGGACGGGCTCCAGATAAATCTTTGCTCCGATCCGCCCTTGACCGGCCCGGAATTTTTATACCGGCCTTGATCGTCCTGGCGGCTGTCGCCGTCATATTCCCCTTTCTCTTTTCAATGTACCAGACCAACATCATGATCAATGCCCTGATCTATGTCGTCGTCGGGCTGGGACTCAACATCGTGGTGGGCCTTGCCGGACTGCTCGACCTGGGATATGTGGCGTTTTATGCCGTCGGGGCTTACAGCTACGCGCTGCTGAACTATCACTTCGGCATCGGTTTCTGGGCGGCCCTTCCCATCGGCGCCGGCTTGGGATTTCTTTTCGGCATCCTGCTGGGATTTCCGGTCCTGCGGCTGCGGGGCGATTATCTGGCCATCGTCACCCTGGGCTTCGGGGAAATCATTCGGCTGATACTTGAAAACTGGAACGAATTTTCCTTCGGTCCCAGCGGCATCGCCAATATTCCCCGTCCGGGCTTCTTCGGCATCGATTTTTCACTGCAGCAGGCCACCACCTATATCTACTTTCTGATGATCGGGCTGGTCATTTTTACGATCTTTGTGGTCAACCGGCTGCAGAATTCCAGGATCGGCCGGGCCTGGATTGCGCTGCGGGAAGATGAAATCGCCTGCCAGGCCATGGGCATCGACAAAACCAAAACGAAACTGACCGCCTTTGCCCTCGGCGCCACCTGGGCCGGGATGGGCGGCGTTGTTTTTGCGGCCAAGACCACCTTTATCAATCCGGCCAGCTTCACCATCTGGGAATCGATCATTATCCTCTGCATTGTTGTCCTGGGCGGGATGGGCTCCATCGTCGGGATCGTTACCGGTGCATTAACCTTGATACTCCTGCCGGAATACCTGCGCGCATTTTCCCAATACCGCATGCTGATCTTCGGCATCATCCTGGTGGCCATGATGGTATTTCGGCCCGGCGGCATTGTCAGTACGGTTCGCCGGACTTACCAGTTCGAAGCGCTCGGCAGTAAAAATGATAAACGCTAAAGATACCCCACCCATACTCGAAGTTAAGAACCTGACCAAGGATTTCGGCGGCCTCAGGGCCCTGGACAAACTGAGCCTGGAGGTTTTCCAGGGAGAAATCGTCGCCCTGATAGGACCCAACGGCGCCGGCAAAACCACTTTTTTCAACTGCATTACCGGCATGTATCCCCCCACCAGCGGCGATATGTTGATCGCACCGCCCGGGAAAAAGCAGAGACGGATAAACCATCTGAAGCCCAACCAGGTCACCGCCCAGGGATTGGCCCGCACGTTTCAGAACATTCGCCTGTTTCCCAACATGACGGTGCTCGAGAACGTTATGATCGGCCGTCACTGCCGTATGCGCTCTGGGGTTTTAGGAGCTGTTTTCAGGCCGAAATCCACAATTGAGGAGGAAAAACAGGTGGTGGCCGACAGCTATGCTGTCCTGGAGAAAATCGGCCTTACTAAATTTGTAAATGAATTCGCGAAAAACCTGCCCTATGGCGCCCAGCGGCGCCTTGAAATTGCCAGGGCTTTGGCCACTGAACCGTTTATCCTACTGCTGGATGAACCTGCCGCCGGCATGAATCCTCTGGAAACAAAAGAACTGGACAAATTGATTGTGAGGCTTCGGGATGAAGAGGATGTCTCCATCCTGCTGATCGAACACGACATGAAACTGGTGATGAGCCTCTCGGACCGGATATTTGTCATGGACTACGGCAAGAAAATCGCCCAGGGCACACCCCGGGAGATCAAAAACAATCCGGTGGTCATCAAGGCCTATCTTGGAGAAGAAACCGATGCTTAAGCTCAAGAATGTTGAAACCTTCTACGGCAATATCCAGGCCCTGAAAGGGATCAGCATCGACATCTCCGAGGGTGAAATCATCACCCTGATCGGCGCAAACGGCGCCGGCAAATCAACGACGCTTATGTCCATCTGCGGTATTGTGCCGCCCCGGTTCGGCGAAATCCTGTTCAGGGGCGAGCCGATCCATTCACTGCCCCCCAATCAAATCGTGTCCCTGGGCATCTGTCAGGTGCCGGAAGGCCGCCGCATCTTTCCTTACCTGACCGTTTTGGAAAACCTGGATATGGGCGCTTTTTTGCGAACGGACCGGGAAGAGATCAAAAAGGATCTGGACTATGTGTTTGAACTGTTCCCCATTCTGGCCCAGCGGCGACATCAGGCCGGCGGGACCCTCAGCGGCGGCGAACAGCAGATGCTGGCCATCTCCCGGGCGCTCATGGCCCGGCCGCGGCTGCTATTGCTGGACGAGCCCTCCCTGGGGCTGGCGCCCCTGGTGGTCAAGCGCATCTTCGACATCATAAAAAAAATTAACCGCGAGAACAACACCACCATCTTCCTGGTGGAGCAAAATGCAAACCTGGCCCTAAAGGTCGCCCACCGCGGCTATGTCATGGAAACCGGCCGGATCACCCTGACAGATTCCGCCGCCAGCCTGCTCTCCAACGAATCCGTCAAGAAGGCATATCTTGGAATGTAACCGATTTTGGCGGAAAAAGAGTAAACTCCTCTTAATTCCTTTATATGAATCCTGCTTGAAACCGATCGGCGGAGACCGCCTGTACGCCTTTCATACAACCACCGATGCCTTTTTATTGTGACCCGACAAGCAATGGAAAAAACCATTGGTTTTTATGACCATATAAAAACTGCGGTTGACTCCCCGTCTTTGTTTTGTTAGCTTTGCCTTGATTGTTGCCGAAAATGCTAGGCCTTCATCTGTTGTGCGCTATAGGAGTTTCCCAGGTAATCCTGAATTTTCGACGCTTTCCCTGTAATATATTAATTATAAATGATAACGGAGAGTTAACCAATGAGCTATCGGATAGACCTGCTCAAAATTGCGCAGGAAGAAGAGAGTGGTGACCTGTTCAAGTATCTGGACGGCATTTACAAACGGTCTAAGGTGCGGCCCCGCGGCTGCGCCGACGCGATCATCTGGGAAGGCGGCTCCTCCCATGGCGGCGTCACGCCGGTTGCGCATGCCTTCACCGACAGGTTCGCCCTCAACGGCACCTTGATGGCCCTGGATGTCCTCGGCCTGCCGTTCCTAGGCGTGCCGATGATGGCCCAGTACCGGCACGACACGAAACTGGTCTCCCTCGAGTGGTTCGGCAAGCTGGAATACACCGCACTGAAGTGGTCGACTGCCGGTGACTTCATGGTCAATGAAAACGGCAAAAAGGTGGTGGTGGCCGGCAAGTCGGGCAACGCCCCGCTGCGGACTGCCGCCGGCGTCTATTGCAACGTGCGGCCCTACGGCTCAATTACCAGCATCCGCTTCATGCCCGGCCTGCCCTACTCGCAGAACAAGAAGAAATTCAACATCGATCGAGCCACCGGCATCATCCATTCTGAGATGAACACCCCGGGCGTCCGGATGGCGTATGCCGCTCGCCTGTTCCTGAAAATGGTCCATGAGACCGGCCAGATCGGCCGAGTCGCCACCAAGCCGACTCAGGCCCAGGAAGACGCCATCAACGCCGGCATCGTTCGCTGGCTGTTGAAAGGCACCCGTTTCCAGCTAAAGCGTCAGTACGCGGTTGATGCCTACGAAGAGCACAAAGAGAACGTCGACGCGATCGTTGCGCTGCTGCCCGGGGACTTCAAAACCGGAATGGAAAGCTGGGGGGGGGAGATATACGAACACATCTCGGACACCAATTTCGGGCTCCTGCTGCACGACATGATCCGGCAGCGCAAGTGCATCGTGTATGCCACAGACCTCGACGGCGACCGGCTGACGGACCTGATGGCGGACGCACCCGACGTTTTACGCGACTGGGGCCAGATGGTCCTCGACCATGTCAAGACCGGCGCCAAGATGCAAAGCGTCTGGAAGGAAATGGGTTTTACCATGACCAACGGCAAGGACATGACCAGCGTCATGCACCGCATGGAAGGCGCGCCGATTTTCGAGCAAACCCTGGGCTCCGCGGACGCGATGCTGCTGCGCCTGCTGGCGGGGGACGAAACGGCCGGAGGCGAGAAACAGCCCTACGATCCGCGCATCCACTTTGTCTTGATCAACGAGGCATACAAGGCCGCGAATCCGGGCAACACCGAGCTTGCCGAGTGGCTGGACGCGCAGCTGGCGACCTTCGACAAAATATACAGCGGCGCCCGTCCGCGTTACATCGACGGTTACAACAAGCTCAAGGACGCGATCAAACCCTGGGGCAGCAATTAGGCTCCAGATAATGGACGAGCAGTCATGAGGCGGGAAGCGGGGCTTTGTATGAATGATCGCGCAATGAATGCGGCCCGATCATGGGACGGGGGATGGGTATAAATCCCTTGCCCCTTTCAGTCTGTTGATGAGACGTCTGTTTTTTTTCTGAATAAACGGATCAGCAACGGCAGAATGATCGCGATCAAAGCCACCGCCCATACGGCCTTGCAGATGGCTGATTCCCACAGGCTCGCGAGATTTCCCACGGAAATAATCAGCGTCTGCCGGAAAGATCTTTCCATGACCGGCCCCAGAACCAGGCCCACCACCAGCGGCGCCGGGCTGTAGCCGTATTTGCGCATCACAAAGCCAATGATCCCCGCCCCCAGCATCACCCAGACATCGAAGAAGGCGCCGTTGTCGCCGTACGTTCCTATCGTACACAGAACGAGGATAACCGGCATCAGATACCGGGCAGGCACCCTGACGAGCCTGGCAAAAATCCCGACCAGGGGCAGGTTCAAAATCAGCAGCATGGCATTACCGAGATAAAAGCTGCCGATTACGCCCCAGAATACGTCAGGACGATCCCGCAGGAGAAAAGGCCCCGGGGTCACGCTGTGCAGCAGCATCCCTCCCAGCAACACGGCCGTAGCCGGTGTAAAGGGCAGCCCCAGGGAAAGCAGGGGAATCATCGCCCCGCCGCAGGCGGCATTATTGGCGGCTTCCGGACCGGCTACCCCTTCAATAGCCCCTTTTCCGAACGTCTCCGGATTCCTGGAAAGCCATCGCTCCAAGCCGTAGGATGAAAAAGCGGCCATGGTGGCCGCGGGCCCCGGTAAAAGTCCGATCAAAAATCCCAGCACGGAACCCCGGGCAATGGGTTTTAACGAACGTTTGATTTCATCCCGGTCGGGGTATAATTCCCGCAGCCTGACGGGAAGAATTTCCTGGGGCTTCTCCCTGGCGGAAAGTACCGCAAAAACCTCGGCAATCCCGAAAAACCCGGTCGTAATCGCGATGAAGCTGATACCGCCCTGAGCGGTTGGGATACCGAATGAAAAACGTTCCAGGCCGCCGATGGGGTCCATCCCCACGGTAGAGAGTATCAGGCCGGATATCATCATGATCAGAGAGCGACTACGCGATGTCCCGGCCAGATTGGACAGGAGAATAACCCCCAGCATCGTCAGTGCGAAGTATTCGGCCGGCCCGAAGGCCAATGCGGCCCTTGCCAGAAGGGGCGCAAAAAACTGCAGGGCAATCACGCTGAAGGTGCCGGCGGCAAACGAACCGATGGCGGCGATGGCCAGGGCTGCCCCGGCTCTTCCTTTACGGGCCATGGCGTACCCGTCAAGGGTGGTTACGACACTGGCCGGTTCGCCCGGAACATTGATAAGAATCGAGGTGGTCGACCCGCCGTACATGGAGCCATAATAGATTCCCGCCAGCATGATCAGGCCGGCGGTAGGGCCCAGTTTCAAAGTCAGAGGAATCACCAGCGCCATGGCCGCCGCCGGACCGAGGCCCGGCAACACCCCGATCAGCGTGCCGATAACCGCACCGGCAAAACAGGACAAGAAATTGGCGGGTTTAAGCGCGATAAGCAAATAGGATAAGATACTCTGGTCAGCCACCCCGGACTCCCCCCTTCTTTCCTGAAAGTCGTTTCAAAACAAAATTCCCCTTGAAAGCGACAGCTTCAGCCACAGCTCAAAGAGAAGATAACACCCCAGGCACACACCCGCCGAAAGGGTGATGGGCCTTCCCCAGCTCTTTGCTTCCACCAGACGGCTGGCAAGGATCACGAGAAGGAAAGTCGACACGAAAAAACCGACCCGGCGCATGGCGAGGATATACCCCGCGAGCATCATGCATAAATAAATAACTTTGGCCTCCTCCCGGTTGTCCTGAAAATACCCGCGCAACGATTTGGGTCCGGCTGTTTCCGGCTCTTTATGTTCCGCCCGCTTCGCAGCCCGCAGCGCGCCAACCAGTTGCCAGGTTGCCATGATCAGCAACATCGCGCCCAGAATCAGGGGAAAAACCGCGGGACCGGGATTTTCCCATGTATCCAGGGGGTAACGCGTTGAATAGGCCAGAAAGAGGAGGCTGAAAACGATCAGCACCACACTGACGGCAATCTCTTTTCGCGGTTTAGTGGTCATCGGATTGAAAACTCCGCCTCGGGACGGGTCGCGTTTCCGAGGGCTTTCCTATCAGGCCGATTAACGATGGCGCGGGTGCGCCCCCTCCGGCCGTAGCAACGGCCGGGGGGGCGACCAACAGTTATTTTTTCAAAAGATCGGCTTCCTCCATGATCACGCGGGTCTGCTTGTCGACTTCGGCGACAAACGTTGCCAAATCCGCAGGCGCGAGGTAGCGCGGCGTCGAACCGAGCGAAGCGGCAAACTCGATCCATTCCGAACCTGCCACGGCCTTTTTAACCAGCGGACTCAGTCTGTCCGCTACCGCCTGAGGCGTCCCCTTCGGGGCGGCGATTCCCCGCCACTGGTCGAACACCAGATCGACGCCCGACTCTTTCATCGTGGGAACATCGGGCCAGATGTTGATCCGCTTCTCGCTGCTCACAGCCAGGATGCGAACCTCCCCGGCCTTGACCTGGTTGAAGACCTCGGCGGGATGCTGGCTCGATGCGTTGATCTTGCCGCCCATCAGGGCCGCCACGGCAAGTCCCGTCCCGAAAGGAACGTGCACAAGCTTCAAACCGGCCTTGGAAGCCATGGCGACGGGCACCATGTGGGTCACGCTGCCTATCCCCGAATTGCCGATGGTAACCTTGCCGGAATTATCTTTGGCATAGGCGATAAATTCCTTTAAATCCTTCCAGGGGGCCTTACTGCTCACCGCAATCGAGACCGTTTCGATGCCGACCCCGGCGATCGGTTCGAAGGCGGTGTAGTCATAGGGTACCTGATTCCTGGCCGCCAGGGTGTTGATAGCGCCTGAAAACCAGATCAGCGTGTGGCCGTCAGCTTTCGACCGATGCACCTCGTTGTAGGCGATGGCCCCGCCGGCGCCGGTCACATTGCGCACCACCATGGGCTGCCCCAGGTCTCGCGAGATAATCTCGGCCAGTTTGCGGGCCTGGATATCAGCCGCCGCACCTGCAGCGAACGGATTGATCAGCTCCACCTGTTTTACAGGCCAGACATCCGCCGCAACAGCGGGGCTAATCATCAGAAAAATACCGGAAAGACAAGCAATCAGCAATCTCTTAAATGTATACCTGTTGTTTTTCATTTTAATTCTCCATTTTGTTGTCCTTGAACAAGAATGGCAGCCAGATGAAATCCATTATCAAAGCTGCCAATTTATATTTTTTTGTATTTAAGGTGCCGGCACGCTTGCCGTTTATGGCAATGCGCGCTTTCGGCAAGCGGGCCTCAATCTTTACCTTCAGACTTACGCCTTAAACCGACCTGCCGCCATATGTCGATAGACTCCCTCCGAAAAATTTAAAGTTTGCAGGAAAAAGACCGGCACTTATTTACATTTTCAGGTGCGCCGGACTTTACCCTAAATAAAATTAAAAATCAATTCATTGCGGATCAAAACGCGCCCCGTCGGCTTGTTGTCGGCGGTTGAAAAAGGAACGGTTCGGGAATAGCATCTCGTGCAGTCAATATAGGGCAGAAAGGTCTTTATCGGTGATTTGCGGCGTTTTTATCAATCAATTTCAAACAATTCCATTATAGTTTTTCCTGCATCCGCTGGAGCCGTTTGCTCAGGTGAACTGGAAAAATTTTATGTTCGTTTATGACCTTTAAGTCCGCCGGCAGACATGAGAATTCCTGTCTGAATTTTTCCCGGACGGCCAGGAGCGGCGGGTGGGGTTTGACGCATTTCCCCTTCTCCATCACTTTTTCAAGCAGGGGGGCGGCTTTGTCGAAATGATCGTCCCGCAGGCCGATGATATCCTCCCGAAAGCCTCCGTTTGGATCCAGTCTTCTGAAAACCTGCTTGGCGCCAGCCAGGGTGGCTTTTCCAGGACTCAATTTGCGGACATCCCGGTCGTTAAACCGGACCATTTTATAGATCACGTTCAAATAAGGCGCGTCGGCGGAAACCCCCACCTTTGTCCCCACGCCGAAAGCATCGATACAGGTGCCCTGTTCAATCGTACGGGCGATCTTGTATTCATCAAAGCCGCCGCTGGCAAATATCTTCACTTCAGGGAATCCAGCTTCGTCAAGGATGCGGCGGACCTTGCGGCTTAAATCCACCATATCGCCGCTGTCGATACGAACGCCGACAACTGAATGCCCCTTCCCTTTCATCGCCGACGCGACGGTTGCGGCATTTCTGGCACCTTCGAGAGTATCAAAGGTATCGATTAAAAAAATAGAATTTTTCGGAAACGTCTGAGAATAGGCCCGGAAGGCTTCCAGCTCGCTGTTAAATGCGGTTACGTAGGAATGGGCCATGGTCCCGGAAACCGGAATACCGTAGGTTTTTCCGGCCAGCACATTGCTGGTCGCTGCAAAGCCGGTCATAAACGTGCTGCGCGCCACCATCAAACCGGCATCCTGTTCCTGGGTCCGGCGCAGCGAAAAATCAATCAGGGGCCGGCCCTGGGCGGCATGAATACATCGAGCCGCCTTGGAAGCAATCATGCTTGCAAAACCGATTTTGTTCAACAGAAAGGTCTCCAGCAGCTGGGCTTCGATAATGGAGGCCGTAATTTCCAGAACCGGTTCATTGGGAAAGAAAATCGTTCCTTCCGGCACGGCGTAAACATCTCCGGAAAACCGCAGACCCGACAGGAACGAAATAAAATCGGTCTTAAACAGACCGGTGCTTTCAAGGTAAGCCAATTCATCCTTGGAAAAGGAAAACGCTTCCAGTTCATTCAGAACATCTTCAAGACCGGCGGCAACAAAATAATTTCGCCTGGGAGGAAAGTTTCGTACAAAAAGAGAAAACGTGGCGGTCGCCGAGATGTGATGCTCATGGTAGCTGGCAGCCATTGTCAATTCATAGAGGTCGGTAAAGAGTGGGCCGATTCTTTTCTTCGATGTCATGCTGATCCTATTCTTGGCGCGTAGCCGCAACTATTTATAAACAAAACAAAAAAGTGTGATGCATTGTTGATGCCAGTTAAGAAACCCTGGCTCCGTAAAGCTTTTCCATTCTTTTTAAGGCAAACCGATGCGCCTCGGAATCAAAATCCGCCACCCCCCTTGACGGAACCGATATGGGATAATCGCGATTGGCAAGCCCCCCCACCGTGTCCATCACGCAAATGGACGTGCAGACGCCGACCACTTCAGCCGACGCAATGCCGGCCGCTGCCAGTACGTTCTCCAGGTCGGTTCCATAAAAACCGCTGAATCGCTTTTTGGGGATCACCTTTTCTCCCGGCATCGGTGCGAGTTCCTTTATAATATGACTTCCCCAGCTGCCGCTCACGCAGTGTTCCGGAAATTTCTCAAACTCCTTGTCGTTGCGGTCATGGGCATCCTGCAGGTAGATCACAAGTTCCTTGTTCTTCCGGTATGCGTCGAGCCTTTGTCGAATAAAGGGAACGATTTCGCGGGCGGTTTCGCCGCAATACAGCGCGCCCTTTTCATCGATGAAATCGTTTAACATATCCACAATGATCAGTGCCTTTGACGGCATCGGCATCCTCCTTTTGGGCTGTACCTTTATTTTTGCATATGCTATTATTCAAGTCTACGTAATTCAAGTAAATTTTACTAAAAATTTTGGACAATTTAAATCCCGATCGCTTACAGGAGGGCTTGACTGGTGAATGGCAAACGGGTGATGCAGCTGGTGCTTACCTCTCTGTTTTTATTTTTGCGCCTTGTTGCACCGGCCGGTGCGTCTGCGGAAAAGATCCCGGTCGTTGCCAGTATTTTTCCCGTTGCCGATATGGTCCAACAGGTAGGCAGCCCCTACGTTGATGTCACCTTCATTATACCGGCCGGCGCCAGCCCGCATACGTTTGAACCCAAACCCAGCCAGGTCAAACAAATGGCCGCGGCCAAGGCTTTCTTCATAATCGGGGCCGGCCTGGAAATATGGGCTGAAAAATTTATGGCTGCCGCCGGCAAAGATCTCCTCACAGTCAGGCTCTCGGATGGCGTAACGTTGATTCACTCCGCTGAATCCGATCACGCGCATGATGAAGGCGAGGCCGAGCCGCACGGGCGGCAACCAGCAGAACCCGGCCGCTCCGCCGGCAAGCCGGGTATGGCCAACCCGCATATCTGGCTGGATCCTGTCATCGCCCAGACGATGGCCGCCCGCATTGTGACGGTTCTCTGCAGCGTGGACACCGCCCATGCGGACCACTACCGCCGCCAGGGGGAAGATTATCTGCAAAGGCTGGCAGAACTGGACCGTGAAGTGCGTTCAGCCGTTTCACATTTTACCTTGAAAAAATACGTTGCCTTTCATGCCGCCTGGGACTATTTTGCGAGGCGTTACGGTCTTGAGTCGGTGGGGATCATTGAAACCGCTCCGGGCAAAAACCCGACCCCCCGACGGATCAAGCAGATCATCGCCGACATCAAAAAGCACAGCATCCGGGCGGTGTTTGCCGAACCCCAATTAAACCCCAAAGTCGCGGTCGTGATTGCCAAAGAGGCGCATGCTCGTGTCTTGCTTTTGGATCCCATGGGGGCCCCGGACGTCAAGGGACGCCGGACGTACCTGGAATTGATGCGGTTCAATTTAGACGTTTTAAAGGAGGCCATGCAATGAATCGGCCGGCACCGCTTCTGCGGCAGGATAATACGGCCATTGTGGAATTAAACGATGTCTGGGCCCGCTATAATGAAAAATGGGTTTTGAAGTCCATCTTTCTGGCTTGTTACCCTGGAGAAATCCTGGGCATCGTGGGCCCGAACGGCAGCGGCAAGACCACCCTTCTCAATGTCATTATGGGGCTGATTCCCCCGGAAAAAGGGACCGTTCGATTATTCGGACGCGAACCCGACAAGGCCAGCCGGCTGGAGGTTGGATACCTCCCGCAGATATCCCAGGCCGATCGCTCCTTTCCGGTTACGGTTCTGGATGTTGTCCTCATGGGGCTCTATGGCCGCCTGGGATTGTTTCGCCGCCCCAACCGCAAGAGTATCGAAACCGCCATGGAGCAGCTTCATCAGGTCAACATGGCCGACCATGCCCAGCGTCCCTTTGGGATCCTTTCCGGCGGCCAGCAGCAGCGCGTACATATTGCCCGCGCCCTGGCATCTCGCCCCAGGCTGTTGATTCTTGATGAACCCGCCACCGGTATCGACAGCGTCGCACAGGAAGACTTCTATGAATTGCTGGCAAAATTCAGAGATGAGCAGGGAATTTCGGCGATCCTGGTGTCGCACGATATCGGCGTGATTACTTCGCATGCCGATCACGTAGCCTGCCTGAACAGAGAAATCCATTACCACGGCGAACCAGAATTCTGTCTCTCGTCGGAAATCCAGCGAAAGGTATTCGGCGATCATATGAAAGTGATGGTGCATGATCCCGCCTGCGTTTCCTGTTCCAAGAGGCATCAGAATGATTCCTGACATCTTCAAGCTGACCTTCATGCAGCATGCTTTTGCGGCGGGCGCCATGCTCAGTGTGGTCCTGGCCGTTATATCTTTTTTTGTTGTCCTGCGACGCCTGTCCTTTATCGGCGTAGGAATTGCCCATTCTGCCTTTGGCGGGGTCGCCCTGGGCGCTCTGCTCGGCATCTCCCCTACGATCACCGCCATCGTCTTTGCAGTGGCTGTTTCCAATGCCATCGGCTATATCAGCAGTCGCGGAAAGCTGAGCGCCGACACGGCGATCGGCATATTTTTTTCCCTGGCCATGGCCCTAGGGGTTATTTTTATCGGATTGTCCAAAGCGTACACCATCGATCTTTTCGGATATCTTTTCGGAAATATCCTGGCCATTACCCGCCAGGACCTGATTTCGATTGCCGTCCTGGGCGGCCTGGTCCTTTTCTCAACTTTTTTACTGTTTAAAGAATTGCTCTTTGTCGCATTTGACAGAGAAGTCGCTTTTGTCAGCGGAATGTCCGTAAATTTTCTGGATCATTTTCTGCTGTCGATCTTGTCCCTTTCAGTGGTCATCAGCATTAAAATCGTCGGCATCATTCTGGTGTCTGCGCTGCTGGTCATCCCCGGCGCCGCCGCAATGCAGCTGACAAAACGCTATCCCCTGATGATAGCGGCATCCATCGCCGTCTCCCTGGTGGCCACCATCGGCGGATTGTTTATTTCCTATTATGCCGATATCGCTTCGGGGGCAACCATCGTCACGCTGGCTTCCGTCCTTTTTTTTGGCGCGTTTATGATCGGGCGGATACGAAGGTGAAAAGAATGCTCTCGAAAAATTCATGCCCGTCAGATCGTTGTTTGGAATGCCGATATGTGTATGCGGATTGCCGCAGTGCCGGTGATCAGGGGGCGGTTTTTGAAGGCAAACACTCTTTGAGGCCCGATTCCCGAAACCTAATCCCTGTTTTTCAACCGACGGGGAAAACACCAAAATTTTAGTGAGACGATCATGAATCACAAAATACTTCTGATAATAGGGTTTTCAGCTCTATTTCTATGCGCCTGCACCGGTGCAGGCATCGATAGGAAACCACTGCCGCCCGACAGCATTGCCGGCATGAATGAGCTTGGAAAAGGCAATGACCGGTATCAAAAAGGATGCTATCCCCAGGCGCTGGAGCACTTTTTAAGGGCCCATGAACGTTTTGCCGCTTCCGACCATATTGCCGGCACCGCCATAAGCTTTAATAATATCGGGAATGTTTACCGGGCGCTCGGTGATCCGAACAGCGCCCTTCTGTTTTTTGAGGAAGCTTATATCTCATTTATGGACCTGAAAGATCATGAAGGCGCCCTGCAGTCGCTCTCAAATAAAGCCGCAGCCCTGATAGATGCCAACAGAATCGCCGATGCGGACCGTGAGTTCGCCCGGGCCCAAAAAATTGCCGACGCCGGTCGCAAACCCTTTGGGCCCCTGCTGCGGAACCGGGGCATGCTCCTGTTAAAAAAAGGCGACTATCCGGGTGCCCAGGCGCTTCTGGATAACGCTTTAAAAAACACCGATCCCCTCGACCTGACGGAATCGGCGGCTGTTCAGTTTGCATTGGGAAATTTAATGCAGAAAACGAACCGCCCGGATGAAGCCCTGCGCCATTTTGAAGCGGCCCTGGCCGCCGACCAGGCCGTTTCTCATTACAAAGGCATGGCCGACGATCTGGCCGCTATCGGATCGGTTCACCTCGACCGGGGAAATGCCGAACAGGCCGCCGGTTTTTTTAAACGCGCCGTCAAAATCTATGCCCTCATCCGAAACAAAGCCAAGGTTGAGGCCACCCGGGGCCAGTTGGCCGAAGCCGCGCAAAAAGCCGGTATGGGCATGGAGCTTACAGACTTTTTCGTGGAAAAATGGTCCCGGGGAGAAGCGTCTGAAAAACCCTGCCGATAGCCCTTTGAAACATTAGGCGGGATGTGCATAATGAATAATAGCGATGGCGGATTATTCCCGGAATGACATTCGACCATCAACCCCTTGAAAAATGATACCCAAATGGCGACCCAAAAACTTTTCGATGACTGGCCGGAACGATATGATCAATGGTTTACAACGCCTATCGGCCGGCTCATAAAGGAGTATGAAGGCGCGCTGATCGGCGAGCTCCTTTGCCCCGGACCCGGCGAAAGAATACTCGATGCCGGCAGCGGTACGGGAATTTTTACCCGCGATTTCCTCCTGGCCGGCGCCCGGGTGGTCGGGCTCGAAATTTCCGCTCCCATGCTCCATCTGGCCAGGAAAAAAGCCGGAAACCATCATTTCCTGGGGGTGCAGGGGGACATGCTGTCATTGCCTTTTTGCGACAACGCGTTTGATAAAACTGTTTCGGTAACTGCTTTAGAGTTTATCAGCGACGCCCGAAGATCCATCGATGAACTTTTTCGCGTCACCCGGCGGGGGGGGCTGGTGGTGGCGGCCACCTTGAACAGTCTCAGTCCCTGGGCCGCCCGCCGCAAAGCTAAAACCCTGCGCGGCCAGAAGCATATTCTAAAAGACGCGTTTTTCAGATCCCCCCAGGAGCTTCTCAGCTGCGGCCCCTCAGACGGCATCACCAAAACCGCCATCCATTTTGATAAGGAGGATTCCCCGGAGGACGCTGCTGAAAAGGAAATCCGCGGACGCTCGCTCGATCTGGTTACCGGCGCCTTTGTGGCGGTTTGCTGGCAAAAAATAGGATAGACGAAAGGGATTCAACCAAAAAAATGAATAAACAGGAGTACGACGGGCCTGAGCGAAGACAATATTTCAGATACAATCTGATTTATGCCCCCAAAGACAAAGCAAAACTTAGAATTGGAACCTATGGTTATGAAGTGTTGGACATGTCTGCGGAAGGGCTTCGCTTTAAAAATGAACAAAACGTACCTTTTGAAAAACAGATCCACGCTGTTTTAGAATTTTCCAGCGGCGAAACCCGGATGATTGAGGGTGAAATTATCTGGGAGCAGGGAAACGAAATCGGCCTGAAATTTATTTCCCGGGGCCAAAACCCTTGAATGGCGCGTTTTAAAGATGGGCTCTAATGCCGCGTTCTGGAAATATCTTATAAAAGGTGCGGTCATGTTTTGGATCCGGCCGGCATGGACCCTGTGATGCCAAGGTGTCCGGCTGCGAACCGGCACGGCTAAAAACTGTTAATGGAGGCTGTTTCCAGGGCACGACCCTAAAACACCTTCGCCATCAGCGGTATGGCCACAAATGTGCCGATGGAACTGCCCAGGTTGGTAAACACCACCACCAGCAGTACCCGCGTCACCTTGTTTCTCCAGAAGCCTTTGAAGGAGAGGATATCTTCGGATAAACTTTCGAAATCCTTGACTTTGGGTTTTCTGGAAACCGCTTCCACCAGTCCGGATACCCAGCCGGCCGCAATCATGGGATTTAATGAGGTTATCGGAGCGGCCACCATCGCCGACAGAATCGTGAGGGGATGAGCCAGGGCCAGCACGGCTCCCAAGCCGGCCAGCAATCCGTTAACGAGCACCCACCATTTGAGCATCTGGGTTCCGGCCCCGGCGCCGCCGATGTAAAAGCCGAAAATCATCAGTGCGCCGATTCCCAGCGGAATAAACCATTTAATGAATTCGGCGGCCTTGCTCTTTGGCGGCAGCTTTTCCAGCGAATTCACATCCGTGCTGTCGCCCCAGTACCTTTTGATTCCGGGAACATGTCCCGCCCCTACCACCGCAACTTTCTTGCGGCCGGGAGCCGCTTTGATTTTATGGGCCAGGAATCGGTCCCTTTCATCTATCAGAATCTTTCTAAGGACCGGAAGCGACGCTTCCAACTCCAGCAGCAGGGCTTCCAGAACATCCTGCTGCTTCATTTTCTCAATATCCGCTTCGCTGATCTCATCCAGTTCACCGGTCGATAGGATCAGCTGATACAAGAGCTTTATTTTTTGCCACCAGCCCATACTGCGCCACACCCGGGAGAGCGTGATGCGGATATCCCGATCGGCCAAATAGATGTCGGCACCCGCTGCTTCCGCTGCCTCAATGGCATTGAGCATTTCCTGGCCGGGCATGATGCCGAACTGATTTGCGATTTTCTTCTGAAAAGAGGCCAGCAGAAGATTTGAAAGCAGTAAAAAAGCTTTTTTTTCTTTAATGACCTTTATGATATCCATCTCACGCCAGCGTTCTTTCTGGCGAATAGCCTGATATCTGGACTCGCACAGTTCCAGGCAGACCGTATCCGGAGCCTCCGTTTTGATCACATCGGAAACCAGATCGGCACTTTCCCTGGATACATGGGCGGTACCCACGAGAATGATCTCGGTATCATCCCCCCCGAGGCGATGGATCGCTTCATTATTGTTTCCCATAGTCATTTGATGTATAAAAAAAAGGTCTCTGTAGTAGTAAAAGTGCATGCCGGTTATTCGAGCACGAAACTCAAATAACGCGCCGAAAACTTACCGGACCAAAAGCTGGGAATTCTTTCGGCCCCGTTTACTTATACCATTCCTTCCGGTGATGCAAGGATGAATGGCTATGATGCTGATTCACGACGATATTTTCAGCTGGGAAGGTTTTGGAGGGGCGCTTCGCCTGGGAAGCGGAAAGTGCCGGCTGCGCATCTATGACCTCAGAAAAGGTGAAAGCGACAGCCTGACTTACCTGAAGCCTTTTCTAATAGTTGTCTCTGATGTGGCCGACAGCAAAATGTCCGTCCGCAGCTGTGCCGGCCATGTCGCCACCCGGGCGACCCAGGCCTTTGGGATTGATCCGCATCGGATGATATTCATTGAGTATTATCCATCCGAAACATACGGCGAGCGCAATCAGCACCTTATCCCCGAGCATTATGAACTGGTTGAATTTTCATGGCACCAGGATAAGGCCCTGCATCCTAGATGGCGGCCGCTGAAAGCGCCGCTGCTGGATGTCATTCAAAAATTAATGCAGCAATGAATCCTTTTCTCATCGACATCCGGCGGTATTTTTAAAAAACCGGCGGTGGCCCCGCTTTGTCCCCTGATGTGGATATTCTATTTTGCCGTTGCCACCAGATAAAATCCGGCCAGCATGGCGCATGCCAGAAAAAACCGCCATCGCCCGTACGGCTCTTTCAGTCCGATCCCCCCCGCCAGGACCGCAATCAGTACGCTTGATTGCCGCATTGTGACGATATAGCTTACGGTTTCCGTCTGCATCACGTGCAGGATCAGGCTGTATGAAGCCATGGTGCCCAGCGTCGCCGCCGCCGCTTTGGGCCATTCTTGCCGCAGCACACGGCCGATTGCCGGCCGGACGCTCTGCCAGTTAGAGATCCCGTAAAGCAAATAACAAATCGTCATTTGCAGCAGATAATAAATGGGGCCCCGCACGCCGGCGGCAATCCCCGCCGCCCGGCTGAACGCCGTCATGCCGGCCTTATCAACCAGCGTGTAAGCCACAACCGCCGCCAGGGTGACAAATGCCCATATCGAGTCTTTTTGTTTTAGTGAATGCCAGATTGTTTTAAGTCCCGACCGGCCGCCCGTTCGGAGCTGAATCAGAAAAACGCACCCGATAACGATCCCGATGCCGATCGCGCCCTGCTTTGAAATTGTTTCCCCCAGCATGAAAAACGCCGCAATCGCGACAAATGCCGGGGAAGACCGCGCAATAGGGTAAACAAAGGAAATATCGCCGGTTTCATAGGCGCTGCTCAGCGCCAGAAAATAAACCGTATGAATTCCACCGGACAGGACGATATACAGCCAAACAGCGGACGGAATCACATCGAAGGGGATGAAGGGGGCGGCAACCGAAAAAATGCCGACGGCAAAGATGCCCGTTATCAGCGTAAAGGTTTTCGGGCTGGAACTGGATTTGGTTAAAAAATTCCAGCCGACATGAATCGTTGCGGAAAGCAGCACCAGAAATATGGCCGCCTGGGACATGCACGGAATCCTAGTCTAGAAGCTATCTCAAAAAAACATAATTATTTCAGAAAGCGGGGAGTATCTTAAATGTTCTCCGGTCCGCCCGGGGATAGCCCCCGTGGGTGGGCCGTAACCAAAGGTGCTGAACCCTGCACACGCCCCCTAACCTCGGCGCTGATCCGGAACAGTTTGATTGAGACGGCTTCTAATTGCCGCTGATTTTGACAATGGTTCTAAGCTTGGTTCTGCCGTTCAGCTCATATGACATTTTTACGGTCTTGAGGCGTCCTTCCGCGAACAGCCGGATACACTCCGGATAAAGCTGCCATTCGAGTTCCAGCCCTTTAGCCTTAATGCTCTCCAGGGTATCATCCGCATCTATTTGAAACGCCCGCTGCCCGATGATCGGACCTGAATCCTCACCGTAATCGATAAAATGGACCGTGCATCCGCCCACTTTGCAGCCATAGCGAAAGGTATCGCCGTAGCCGTCCACCCCGGGAAAGGCCGGCAGCAGCGCCGGGTGAATATTCATGATCCGGGGCTTGTCCGGAACGATATTGACCCTGTCGATAAAATAGGGGGTAAAATTCCGCATGAAACCTGCCAGTACCAGCAGATCAAAGGGATAAGGTTTCATCTTTTCGAGCAGCTCGGCTTCAGCAACCGCCCGCGTAACCAGAAAAGCCCTGAGCTTTTCAGCAGCACCCCCGGCTGGCACAATGGTCTGCCGGGCGGCAGTCGCCGCAAGGTCAAAATCCTTCGGCACGACAACCCGTTTTGGATCCTGACGGTAATCCCGGATAATTGCGCTATAATCGACAACAAATGTAACAATTTTATGATTTTTCGCCCGCTCGAGACCATAGGCCTTAGGGTTGTCCGACCCGACGAATACCAATTCCCCATTGATCCTGCCGGCCTCACAGGCGTCGATAACGGCCTGCAAATTAGTTCCTCCACCGGAAATCAAAGCACCGATTCGCAGCTTTCGCATGATATCAACTCCTTTAAGGCCTATGCTGGTGACCTCATGTCCCATTTCCGTGTCCCGGAAATAGCTTCCATTTCCATTTGCCGGTCATAAAGGGAAGCGGTCGCGTTTTGGAGAAGGTCGCCATGCGTTTCGGTTAGCAAGGCATGCGCGGGCGCCCAGAATTCGAAGCGGATAACTATAAGACATCATTTAATAATATTATGCCGTACCGTTCGACCCTGGACACCTCATCACCATAGCGTTCATGCCGGTCGGATCCAAAAATGACCACGCCTATTATAAGATATTTCCGGGATGCGACACTCGTATTAAAAGCGATTCTTTATATCAATTCCTGATATGGCTGTAAAGGGATGCCGCTCCATTTATACCGATGGAACGGATGGTTAAACGCAAGCAAGGAACTTTCTGTCATGCTATTCATTAAAATATCGTATCGCTGATTACCCTTTGTTATGTTGTTTATAGACCAGGGGGGTTGATTGGGTTGACAATAAACGTTCTCAATACTATATTGCAAAAATAGTTTTCATTTTACTAGAGAAAGGATTTTTAACATGGCCGACGGAATAATGGAAATTGATGACAGCAGTTTCGATGGCGAGGTACTTCAATCGGACAAGCCGGTGCTGGTGGATTTCTGGGCCCCCTGGTGCGGACCCTGCAAGGCAATTGGACCTGTTATCGAAGAACTGGCCGGCACTTTTGGCAAACAAATAAAATTTGCAAAATGCAATGTGGATGACAATCCGGTAACACCCGGAAAATTCGGAATTAAAGCCATTCCAACGCTGATCTTCTTTAAGGGAGGAAACGTTGTGGATCAAATTACCGGCATGGTTGCCAAGTCAAAGCTCGAAGAAACCATCAATAAAATTCTTTAACAGTTTGTTAATAATTCTGTTTTTATCCGGCGTTCAAATCCAGCGGGGTTCATATCAGCCACCGCGCATTACAGTTTTGCCAAAATGAAACAAACAATTATCGGCTGCCTCATCTTGTTGTTTTTCCTGTCGGGATGCACCTGGTTTCAAGCCAAGGAAGAGAAGCCCGCCCAGGAACTTGCCAGTGACGGTATGGAGGCCTTCAAGAAAGGCGATTATGACAAGGCCATCGAATCCTTTCAAAAAATTAAAGACTGGTATCCCTTTAGTAAATATGCGATTCTGGCCGAACTTAAAATTGCGGATGCCCATTTCAATCTAAATGCTTACGAAGAAGCTATTTTTGCCTATGAAGAATTTGAAAACCTTCATCCGCGCAATGAGGCAATCCCCTATGTCATTTATCAGATCGGGCGCTGCTATTTTGTTCAAATCGACACGATCGATCGCGATCAGACATCAAGCCAGAAAGCACTTGACACGTTTAACCGGTTAATCAAACAATTCCCCGAGGATCCTTATGCCGGAAAGGCAAGGGATCACATCAAAAAATGTATAAAAGTCCTTGCCGGCCATGAATTTTATGTGGGCCTCTTTTATTTTAAAAGCAAGCATTACAAAGCGGCCCTGAAAAGATTTGAGACGGTTTTGAATAAATACCCCGATGTCGGGCTGCATTACCAGGCACTGCAATACCTTGCAAGGGCGGAGGCTGCCGCCAATAAACAGAGCAAACCATAACTCCCGTTTTGAGACCCGCCGGGACTGAAATTTTCAACCATTGAATCGAAAAAAAATTGTTTACATCCCTTGTATTCTGGTGTAAAGAATACTTTTTAAATTTTTATAGAGACTTTTTCAATCAGGGAGAATGAAGATAATGTCCAAAATGTGTGAGATATGCGGAAAAAAGCCGATGGTCGGAAGCCACGTCAGCCACGCCCATAATGTCACCAAGCGTCGCTTTAACCCCAACCTGCAACGGGTTCGAACGATCTATAACGGCAAAGTCAAAAAAATGATCGTCTGCACCAACTGTATCAAGGCCGGATCCGTCGTCAAGGCCCCTTAATCGTCGATCCTTTTCACATCCTGAACGAACTTGACCTTTTTGATAACGGACAGCACCCGGTTTAAGTGGTCCGTGTCTTCAACGGTGATGGTAAAGAAACTGTCGACATTCTTATTTTCACGTGTTTCTGTATTTGCCTTAATGATGTTGGCGCCGCTTTTACTGATCGTTGCCGCTATGTCTGCCAGCAAACCGACCCGATCATAGGATCGTATCCGGATTTTAACCGGGTACAACACCGACGTATCCTGGTTCCATTCCACATCAATTTTTCTTTCCGGGTTCATCTTCAGCGCATTGACGCACTGCGCGCGATGGATGGTTACGCCGTAGCCCTGGGTAATATAACCGATAATCCGATCGCCGGGAACGGGCTGGCAACATTTGCCGAATCGAATAAGGATATCATCGACTCCTTTAACGGTGACCCCCGACTGCTGTTTCTTCTTGCGGACGCGACCGATTAACTTGTCAAGAATGGACGCCTGGGGATCCTCCTCCGGTTCCTTCATAAATTTCCGAACGATCTGCAGCGGGGTAATCTTGCCGTATCCGACGCTGGCGATCAGGTCATCAATGGTTTTAAAGCCGAAATGCGACACCACTTCCTGCATATCGTCCGATTTCAGCAGGCTGTTGAAATTAAGCCGATTTTTCCGGAAGGTTTTTTCACACAGCTCCCGCCCCAGCGAAATACTGCGTTCCTGGTCCTGGGTCTTGATCCATTGTCTGATTCTTGAACGGGCCTTGACCGTTTTGACGAAATTGAGCCAATCCTTGCTGGGATGGTGATTTTTTGAGGTAACAACCTCAACGATATCACCGGTTTTCAGCTCATATCGCAACGGAACCATCTGGCCGTTGACCTTGGCGCCGGTGCACTGATTCCCCACCTCGGAATGAATCAGATAGGCAAAATCCACCGGCGTCGCCCCCTTCGGCAACGACTTCACATCGCCCCGGGGAGTAAAAACGTAGACCTCATCCGGAAAAAGGTCAATGCGTACATTTTCCATAAACTCTTCCGGATCCCGGAAATTCTCCTGATTTTCAACGAGATTCTGAATCCAGGCAAAGGTTTTACGGACATTCTCGTCGAACTGACTCCCCTCTTTGTAGCTCCAGTGCGCTGCAATCCCGGACTTGGCGACCTGATCCATCTCATGGGTCCGGATTTGTATTTCAACCCGCTCGCCAAATGGCCCGATAACCGTAGTGTGAAGAGACTGGTACATATTCTGTTTGGGGCGGGCGATATAATCTTTGAATTTGATGTCGATGGGTTTCCACAGGGAATGTATCAGGCCCAGGGCTTCATAACACTGGGGAATCGTATCCAGAATGAGCCTGAAGGCGATGATATCGTATACCTCCTCAAAGGCCAGGTTCTGGGTCACCATTTTATTATAGATGCTGTAAAAATATTTGTACCGGCCCAGCACTTCGCATTTCAGGTTGGCCGCACTCATTTTCTGAATAATATAGTTCCGGACGGTTTCGATATACTTTTCGCGCTCCTCCCGGTCCTTGCTGACAAGGCTTTTTATCCGTTCGTATTCCTCCGGCTTAAGATACATAAAAGCATTGTCTTCCAGCTCTTTCTTGATCCAGTATATTCCCAGCCGCCCGGCGATAGGGGCATAGATATCCTGGGTTTCCTGGGCGATTTCGACTTTTTTGTGATTGCTGTGATACTGAAGGGTCCGCATATTATGGAGCCGGTCCGCCAGCTTGATCAAAATGACGCGGATATCATCGGCCATGGCCAGGATCATTTTGCGGATGCTTTCGGCCTGTCTTTCCTGGGAGGTGTTAAAGGAGAGTTTGCTCAGCTTGGTTACCCCGGAGACAATCCGGTAAACCTCGATGCCGAACATTTCTTTCAGGGCTTCCGGGGTTACATGGGTGTCCTCGATAACGTCATGCAGCAGGCCCGCGGCAATACTGATCACATCCAGTTTCATTTCCGACAGAATCCCGGCCACTTCCAGCGGATGCGACAGATAGGGCTCCCCGGAAAGCCGGACCTGGCCTTCATGAACCCTGGCCGAATAGATATAGGAGCGATCGATCATGCCCACATCGGCATCAGGATGGTAAGACAGAACCCTGTCGATGATATCGGTGATACGAATCATGGTTTTTCGATTTGACCCCGATTGAGCGAAATTTGTTTCCGCCCAGTTAGGGTTCTAATATGCTTTTGCATACACCACCTGGCGCCCGTCGGTTCGGCCGCAGCAGATACAGGGACGGCTTCCGGCCGCATCGCTGTCAAAGGGAACGCAACGGATGGTGACGCTTAAATCCTCTTTTATTCTGGCCTCGCAGGCTTCGGCGCCGCACCAGCCCGACAGGACAAAACCGCCGTGAATTTCCGGCTTTTCCGGATTTGCCGGTGTAAAAAATTCATAGAATTCCTTTTTGGCGTCAATGCTCACGGTATTGGCCTGCCGAAAAGACAAGGCCCTTGCAAAAAGGGTGCGCTGGATGTCGTCTAAGATGTTTCTGATTTCACTTACGAAAACATCCCTTTTCATTGCCGCCTTGTCCTTGTGGGTTTTATCCCTTCTGCCCACAAAAACGGAATTCTCCGCAATATCCCTGGGACCGATCTCCACGCGTACCGGAATCCCTTTTTTAATCCAATCCCACCCTCTGGCGCCGCCGATGTCCCGTGTATCCACTTCCACCTCGAGCCGGCGGCCGGCATATATCAGGTCCCCGAGCTCCCGTTTCAGGGCTTCAACATATTCCATGACGGAAGTCCGGTCGGATTCTTTTCTAAAGATCGGCAGAAGCACGATATGGGCCGAGGCCGCTTTGGGCGGCAGAATAATACCGTCATCGTCGCCGTGGGTCATAATCAGGCCGCCGATCAGCCGGGTTGAAGCGCCCCACGATGTTGTCCAGGCATAGTCCTCTTTTTCCTCCGGGCTCTGGAATTTTATCTGGGAAGCCCTGGCAAAATTCTGACCCAGAAAATGCGACGTGCCGGCCTGAAGGGCTTTTCGGTCCTGCATCATGGCTTCAATGCACAGGGTATCCACTGCGCCGGGAAACCTTTCAGAAGGAGTTTTGCGTCCCTTTATCACCGGCATCGCCAGAAATTCCTCCGCCAGTCGGGCATACACTTCCAGCATCTGCTGTGTGCGCTCCAGGGCTTCCTCTCTGTTCGCATGCGCAGTATGACCTTCCTGCCAGAGAAACTCGCTGGTCCTTAAAAATACCCGGGTCCGCATCTCCCATCGCACCACGTTGGCCCACTGGTTGATCAACAGCGGCAGGTCGCGATAGCTGCTGACCCAGCTAGCGAAGGCATCACCGATAATGGTTTCGGAAGTGGGCCTTACCACCAGAGGTTCCGTCAGGCGCCCCGCCGGTTTTAGCCCCCCCTCTCCCTTCTCAAGCCGGTGATGGGTCACCACCGCGCATTCCTTTGCAAAGCCTTCAACATGTTCGGCTTCCTTTTCCAGAAAACTCAGCGGGATAAACAGCGGGAAATAGGCGTTTTTAACACCTGTCTCCTTGAACATCCCATCCAGAATGCGCATGATATTTTCCCAAAGGGCGTATCCCCAGGGCTTGATCACCATGCATCCCCTGACCGGCGACCGATCGGCCATGTCCGAAGCCTTGACCACCTGCTGATACCATTCCGTATAATCTTCCGCCCGGGTGGGCGAAATCGCCGTTTTTGCCGGTTGTTCCATTTGATTCCTTTCCATTTAAATCCTTTTTGAAATTTCCTATTTATTTGAGGGATCGGGGAACTTCATAACGACCGCCTATGGAGTGAATCATAATCAGTTCACCGTTTGTCGAAAGTCCGCCCGGGGCGGGCTGGACAACGTTTGGAAAACTCCCCGACCTCTCATTTATTTAATTTCTCCACCTCTTCCAGTAAAGCTTTCACCAGATGCTCCTGAGGCACCTTTTTGACGACCTTCCCCTTTTTAAAGAGAATCCCGACCCCGTCGCCGCCGGCAATGCCGATATCCGCCTCCTTGGCCTCACCGGGGCCGTTGACAACACATCCCATGATAGCGATTTTGACTGGAACCGGCCGGGTCAACAGCGCTTTTTCCACCTGTTCCACGATCTCAAACAGGCCGATGTTGCAGCGCCCGCAAGTCGGACAGGAAATAATATCAGGGCCATGCTGGCGGATGTCGAGCGCTTTGAGAATCTCAAATCCCACCCGCACCTCCTCCACCGGGTCCCGTGTCAGCGAAACCCGGAGGGTATCACCGATGCCTTCGGCCAGCAACATGCCGATGCCGATGGATGATTTAACGATCCCCGGGTAAAGCGCTCCCGCCTCGGTGACGCCCACATGGAGCGGCAGATCGGTTTTCTCGGCCAGGAGCCGGTAAGCCGCCACTGTCCGGTATACATCCGACGCCTTTATAGAGACCTTGACCTGGTGAAAATCACAGGACCGCAGCATTTCGATATGCCGCAGGGCGCTTTCAACCATGGCGGCAGGGCTTGCCCCCTGGTGTTTTTTCATTATATCTTTTTCCAGCGAGCCGGAATTCACTCCGATACGGATGGGAATATTACATGCCCGGGCCATGTCAACCACGGCTTTGATCTTTTTAAGGCCGCCGATATTGCCCGGATTCAGCCTTAATCCGTCGGCCCCGGCCCGTGCTGCGGCGATGGCCAGGCGATAATCGAAATGAATATCGGCAATCAGCGGGACGGCAATCTCTTTTTTAATTGCGGCAATTGCTTCGGCGGCGTCCATGTCCGGCACGGCCACCCGGACGATGTCGCATCCGGCCGCCGCCAGTCCCCGGATCTGTCCAACCGTAGCGGCAACATCCTGGGTCATGGTGTTCGTCATGGACTGGACAGCGATGGGTGCCCGCCCGCCGATCTTGACGTTTCCGACGGTTATCTGACGCGTTTTTCTTCGTTTTATGGGAAAAGACATCTAAGGGGATTCCAACATTCACACGTACGATCTGAAAGAAAAGAAACCGATGCTGCGGTTCGCTTCACCTGCTAAAAAAATAAGAACATCCCGGCGTGAATACAGTTTTACCCGTCGCGCCTAGTGCCGAAATTGAGCAAAGGGGGGTATGTTGCTCAGCTCTCAAGTTTTTTTCAGTGTATCAAACCCCTTATATTAGTTCAAGCAAAATAGATCCCTACACATATGAATTGTTTTTCAGAAAAAATTGATTTATATTCAGTGCCGATTCTGCCTTATTGCCATCCTTAACATGTCTTCAAAGGAGACTGCGCCATGTCCCGTTCAGCCAAAAAATCTTTTTCCGAAAAACATGGATCTGATCAAAAACCGGATAAGGCCATTCAAAAAGAGATCCAGTCGCACATGAAAGACAATGCCCTCGCCTGTGCCGTTGCATTTGACATCGCCAAGCTGCTGAAGGTAACGCCGGATCGGATCGGTCAGACCGCCGATCTGATGAATATCAAACTGGCAAAGTGCCAGCTGGGTCTGTTTGGGTACCCATCCAAAAACAAGATTGTCGAGCCTGCAGCGGATATCGACCCCCAGTTGTCGGCTGCGGTCCGCAGCGGCCTTGTCGGCGGCAGATTGCCGTGCCGGAATGCCTGGGAAATCGCTTCCCGCCTGGGTGTTTCCAAGATGACGGTCAGCAGTACCTGTGAAGCCATGAAGATAAAGATTAAACCGTGCCAGCTGGGAGCGTTCTAGTTGAGCTTGCCGGCGGCCCAGCGAATGAACCATCTCTCTCCGGATCGCGCACCCCCTTTTTTTTGTCGTTTCATTTTCATCCTTGCTCTATTCCTGGCCGGATGCGAAGCGCCCGGAAACCATGCAACCCTTGAAAACATTCTCGCCAAAGGCGAAATCACGGTTATTACCCGCAACAACTCTCACTGCTATTATCTTTACCGGGATCAGGCCATGGGGTTCGAATATGATCTTGCCCGGGCTTTTGCGGATTATCTGGACGTCAATCTGGAGGTTAAAATCGCAGAAAAGTGGGAAGGGATGATTCCGGCCCTGAAAAACGGCAGCGGCGCTTTTATCGCCGCCAGCTTCACAAATACGCCCAGGCGGCAGCAGCAGGTCGCTTTTTCCAAGGGCTATCTGACCATTCAGCAGCACATCATCGTTCACCGGAAAAACCAGAACCTAAAAACCGCGGCCGATCTGGCGGGTAAAACCATCCATGTCCGGCGGGGAACTTCATACCAGGAACGCCTTGAACAGCTCATCGCCGAGGGCTACGATTTTAAGGTTGAGCTGCACGACGATATTCCTACCGAAGAGTTTATCCAGCAGGTTGAAGAAGAAAAAATCGACGTCACCATCGCCGACAGCAATATTGCCTTGCGTAGCCGTCGTTATTACCCCAAGATCGTTGTCTCCGGCGCCATCGGCCCGGATGAACAGCTGGGTTGGGCGGTCCATCCGAATTCAACCAGGCTCCTTAACAAAATCAATTCTTTCTTTAAGGAAATTAAGGAAAACGGAACGTTTCAGAGAATCTACAACCGCTATTATGCCAATGTGGACGACTTTGACTTTGTCGATCTGCGGACGTTTCACCGGCGCCTGAAAACCCGGCTTCCCAGGTACCGCCCCGTCATTAAGGAAGCGGCGCAGAAACACGGTTTTGACTGGCGCATGATCGCGGCGCAGATGTATCAGGAATCCCAATTTGACCCCGGGGCCAGAAGCCATTCCGGCGCTTATGGCCTGATGCAGCTCACGCGTTCAACGGCTAACAGCCTGGGGGTACAAAACATTCTGGCTTCGAGGCAAAACATCCACGCCGGGGTGCAGCATCTGCGAAACATGTATGACCTGTTTGATAAAGCCGCCGGGTCCGATCGCCTGTTCATGGCCCTGGCCGCTTACAACATCGGCCTGGGACATATTCAGGATGCGCGCAAACTGGCCCTGCAAATGAAACTTGATCCCGACAAGTGGTCCGCGTTGACCAAAACACTGCCGCTTCTCAGCTACCAGAAATATTATCAGAAGGCTGAATACGGCTACTGCCGCGGCACTGAACCGATTGAATATGTCAAACAGATCATGATTTACTATGATATTCTGCGGCACCAGGGGATCGAATACCGCACCGACACGGCCCCGCTGTTGCTACCGGCTCATCCTGCCGCCTGAGGGTCTTAAACACTTCAATTATTCATCACAACGTCCTGTGCTTTCCCTATCGCCCGCTTAGGTCAGACAAATCACCGGTTTTGAGTCCGGCTGATATCCGTTGGATGGAGGGGGATATATAAGGAACTTGCGACAGGCTGAACAGATCTTCAATTATTTCTGAATCATATAAGGTGTCCGTCAAAGGCGGATATCGTGAATAAAACTATTCGAATGATTTGGTTCCCATCCCTTCAAAGATATAATTTTTTTTATGTATAAATGCATGAAAAAAGAATCAGATAGATTGGATAGAAACAAATTAACTTAGGTCAGAAACCTTAAATTGCATGTTATCCGGATAACATCGGTCTTAATTAATAACGATTGAACACATTGTTCAAGTTATGGTAGTAATTAAAAAAATTGATTTTAAACATTTTCCCATAATTCTTTTTTGAAATATGACTCATTTTAAACAAAAATATGGCTTGAGAATACTGGTTGTTGAAGATCATGTTGATATAGCAGAAAATATAGCCGATTATTTGGAAGCTATGGGACATATTCTTGATTTTGCAATGGATGGCATCGGCGGGCTGCACTTGGCGCTAACCCAGGATTATGATGCGATTGTCCTTGATATTATGTTGCCGGGAATGGATGGTTTGACTTTTTGCCGGAAGCTAAGAAAAGAAGGGGGAAAACAGACGCCGGTTCTGATGCTTACAGCACGCGACACGCTTGACGACAAGTTGGAAGGATTTGATGCCGGGGCGGATGATTATTTGATTAAACCCTTTGCGCTTGAGGAATTAGCTGCCCGTTTAAGCGCACTTGCGCGACGATTTGAGATGACCACCCAACAATTATGTGCGGCTGATTTAGTGTTTGATATGGGAAAGATGAAGGTGTTCCGGCGGGGGATGGAAATAAAGCTCAACCGAGTGTGTCTCAAAATCCTTCAAATTCTGTTGCAGGCTTCTCCGAATATAGTCAAACGAACCGATCTTGAGCAGGCCTTGTGGGGGGATATACCGCCGGGCAGCGATGCCTTGCGGAGCCATATCTACACCCTTCGCCATGCCGTCGACAAACCGTTTGAAACATCCTTAATTCAAACCGTTCACGGACTGGGTTATCGCCTGGTGGATCCCAATGAAATTTCGTCATAGCCTAAGAACGCGAATTGTGATCTCGTATTGTATTTTCGGCGCGGTGCTCGGTACGGTGTTTGCCGCTATCGTTTATATTTCGCTGGATTTTATTGACGATAATCTCATCAATCATCGCCTATCAAAAGAAGCTGAATATTTGACCCAGCTTCTTCATATGGGCGGCAACATGCCGACGCCTTCTTCCGATCACATGAAAGCCTACCTTGGCATGGATACCATGGCGCCTTCGGTCAAACAAATGGTTCAGGGCCTGGGAGAAGGATTTCACGAGAAGTATATCAATAAGGTCGAATATCATGTTCTAATAAAAAACCTAACGGACCCTGAAGAACCACTCTATGTAATTTATGATGTCAGCGCTCTGGAATTCACCGAGAGTCGAAAGTTGTTGATAGGAACCATACTTTTGACCAGCGTCCTACTGGTTGTCGGACTCGGCTTGTGGATCGGACTGATGACATCGCGAAAAATTATCGCACCGGTGATATATCTGGCACAGCAGGTGAATCAGTCAGAGCCGGAAAGTTTGCCGAAAAATTTATCACAGGAATTTTATAGCGATGAAATCGGTGTGCTTGCTCAAGCACTTGAAATGTCTATGAAAAGGGTGGACAGCTTCATCAAGCGCGAACAACAATTTGCCCGTGATGCCAGTCACGAATTGCGGACACCCGTAACTGTAATTAAGGGAGCCGTGGAGTTGTTGAAACAGCGAGGGTGCGAAGAAGCAGCCTTTCAAAAACCATTGGATCGCATTGAACGATCGGTCAAAGATATGGAAGACATCATCACGACATTCCTGTGGATGGCTCGTGAAGGGTCTGCCCTGGCTCCTGGCCAGGAAACAGCGGTAGTGCCGATCGTAAAGGAAGCCATCGAGCAGAATCAGCATCTTTTTTCCCAAAAACCCATCGAGATAGAATTCATTGTTCGGGCAGAGCCGATCCTGCCTGTTTCAGCCTCGGTATTGAAAGTAGCCATCATTAATCTCGTGCAAAATGCCTTTCAATATACCGCTGCCGGCAACATAACCGTTCTGACCGATAAGGACCGGATCACGATTTCAGATACCGGCAAAGGAATTGAAGAAAACAGATTGGCCTCGGTGATGCAGCCTCATTCCCGCGGAAATGACAGCCAGGGATTCGGTTTGGGACTGGCAATTGTGAGCCGATTAAGTAAGCGGTTTGGTTGGCATTTTGATATTGAGAGTGAATTGGGAAAAGGGACCAGGGCAACCTTGGTTTTTTCCCCCAGGGAAAACGCCTGATGTAACAATTCCTTCCAACCTAAATTTCCAGCCACTTTTTTTTCGATTTCACCTTTTTTTTACACCGATTTCACCTTTTTTTTACACCGATTTCACCTTTTTTTCACATTCCATCCTTTATTAAGAAGGTAAACACTCGTTAATTTACTGACAGTAAAATGACCGGATGAGTTTTATGTTTTCAACCCCCCTCGTGTGCGTGCACCGGATATGAATTTATGGATATCATTCATATGAATACCGACAAACGCGAAATTACGAAAGTAAGCCGCCGTGGATTCCTTCAGACAAGCGCCTTGACCAGTGGTATGGCAATTTTGGCCGGGATACCCATGATCTCTTACATGATTGCTCCGGCCATGAAGAAAGCTACCGGCAAATGGGTAGGATTCGGACCCATGGAGGAATTAAAAGAAAATACCTATAGCATGCTGTCTTATGAATTTATGGTAAAGGACGGCTGGCAGGTGTTGCCACAGCGTGGGTTTGTTTGGGCGCATAAAAACCCTCGCGGCAAGGTTAACGTTTTTTCTTCCACTTGTACCCATTTGGCCTGCAATGTCATCTGGCGAGAGGATGCGCAGATATTCGAATGCCCGTGTCATTCCGGCCGGTTCGATTCCTCCGGCCGACCCATCGCCGGTCCTCCCACAAAGCCGCTGCTATCTTTGGAGCATAAAATTGAGGATGGAAACCTATTAGTATATCTGAGCTTTTAATAACGATGAACCGTTCGATTAAACCTTAAGGAGGTAGCATGAAAAAAAATCTTAGCATGTACTTGGTGGGGTTTTTTCTGTTTATTCTGAGTGTATCGCTTTTCAACGTTCCGGAAGGAATTGCTGCGGCTAAACAGACATTGACAGCTGCAAACGCCAAGTCGGCGCCTGCCGGCATAGACGATCAGGTCTGGTCTACTGCCAAAGGGATAGAAGTGCCGTTTGAGGGCAAAGAACAGTTCGCCGGGAAAAAGGCAAGTGTCATAACCAAGGCCGTGTATACAGGCGACAGCATCTTTTTTCTTTTTCAATGGGCGGACCCGACGTTGAGTGTAACCAAAGAAGCCTGGAAATACGACGGTCTTAAATGGTCGCATTTGCAAGGTAATGAAGACCGTATTTCATTGCTGTTTGAAATCAATAGAATTAACAATTTTGCCACCAAAGGCTGTGCGGTGACCTGCCACGTGCCTCAAGGAGCGCCAAGTGCCAAAGATGGAAAATTCGGGACCTCCTCGGAAGCAGAAAAGGGCGACCTGTGGCATTGGAAGGCGGCGCGTTCGGATCCAGCCGGCTTTGCGGATGATACCTGGCTAACCAAAACCGATTTGAAAAACAGCGGTCGGAAAAACGACAACGGCAAAGGCGGCGATAAAAGCAATATGACCGATGACAAGGCCAAGCCCAAGTATATGCTGGCCCCTGGCAAAGAACTGGCAAAGAACAATATTTTACTGGCATCTCATGCTGTTGAAATTTCGAATTACTCGGTTTTTAAAGCAGGTGACATCATCACTTATCGCATGCCGAACATGCCTGAAGGGTCAAGGGCCGACATCAAAGCGGTAAGCCGGTGGGTAAACGGTCAATGGACCGTATTGCTGTCGCGCAAGCTGGATACCGGGAATGATGATGACGTGGCTTTCAATCCGAAGAAGAGCTATAACTTTGCCATGGCGCTATTCGATGATTCCGGTGATGAAAACTCTTATGATTCCGAAACGATTTCCCTTGAATTTTCGCGGTAAGTGTTAAAGTGAGCTGACATGGCAGCGACGGATCAAAAAAGCAAAAAAAATATTTCAGGTCTGCTGATTGAGAGCCTCGGCATAGAACGGGTTGTTGCAAATCTTTTGGAATTTGAGATTCGCACCGATGCGATTTCCTGGCATCGCTTTTTCGGGGCTTTGAACATTGTCTTTTTGGTTTTGCTTTTTCTTTCAGGAAGTGTCATGGCGTTTTACTATTCACCCATTCCCGGAACCGCATATGACAGCGTCGACTTTGCGCTGTTTAACCTTCCCTTCGGCGGTATAATCAAAGGCGTCCATCACTATTCGTGGAATATACTTCTTGTCATGATGGGGTTGCATCTTATGCGTGGGTTTGTCGCGGGGGCTTACAAACCCCCCCGACAACTGGTCTGGATTTCGGGTGTAATAATTTTGACTGTTGTGCCGATGTTTATTATTACCGGTGACCTGCTGCCCTGGGATCAAAAAGGGTATTGGTCCACCCGGGTAAGGCTCAGCATCATTCACTCCATTCCCTTCATCGGTGATTTTACTGTTCGATTTATACAGGGGGGGCCGTTGACAGGAATTGTTGCGTTAACCCGGTTTTATGTTCTTCATACTCTTTTTTTGCCGGGCTTGCTATTATTGGCGGTTGGCGTTCATTTGCATCTTATACGTTATAGGGGCTTGTCCGAACCCTTGTTTGGGAACGAAAAAACTATTTGTCGGATATCTTTCTTCCCCGACTTTTTGAACCGCTGGCTGATATTATTTTTAATTGTCACGATTGTCTTAGGTCTTGTTTCGCATTACTGGACAGCGCCATTGGGTGATCCTGCGGATCCGACGGATTCTACTTATATTCCCAAGCCGGAATGGTGGGTTCTGTTTCTCAATCAGCTTGTGGCGATTTTTAAAGGGCCGTTTTCCATAATGGGAACGGTGGTTATCCCCGGCGGGCTTTTCGGACTATTGGCTGCCCTGCCGTTTTTAGACAGATCAGCCGAACGTGACCCTGGCCGGCGCATCATCGTGATGGTCATAGCCGCTGTGATCGTGTCCGGTATGACAGGGCTTTCATTAATGGGGTATATTGAGCATTTTGTGTCAGCGGGAAAATAAAAAAATCAAAGAGGTGCTGGATGGCTCAAAGGATAGTCTTCCCTTTATTGATTATTGTAATGGCTGTTTTTATCCTGCCGATTAAACCGGGCGAGTTGTCGGCTGAAGGTGACGTCCTGACTATCAGCGCGGTGCATACCGCAAAGACCCCAAAGGGTCTGGATGACATGATCTGGAATCAAATACGTCCCGTCCAAGTTCCGGTTAAAGGACGCGGAGAATTGGACCGCGAAGGAGAATTTGTTAACACCCGGGCCGTCTATACGGACGACAGCATCTTTTTCCATTTGCAATGGAAAGACCCTACGCAAAGTATTATCAAGCAATCCTGGCAGTTTGACGGAAAAAGGTGGTTTCACATGCCTGGGAATGAGGATCGCATCGCGCTGCTTTTTGAAATTACCCGCATCAATAAGTTTGCCTCAAGAGGTTGCGCCGCAGCATGCCATAGTCCGGCCGATCTCTCAAAAGAACAATGGAAGCTTGCCACACGCAGGGCATCTGAAAAGGGCGATTTGTGGCACTGGACTGCGGCACGTTCCGATCCTTATAAATATGCCGACGATGGCTGGTTAACCGTAGCCGGTAACCCTTCAGGATCATATCGTGAAACCGGTCGAAGAAAAGACGCGGGAACCGGTGGCGACATTATGAATCAGACTGAAGACGGATTGCGGCCCCTGTATATGCAGGATCCGGAACGAAAACCTGTTGCGCCTGAATTTCTGCTGTATGAAGATGCGATAAAGATTAAGGATTATTCGATGTTTAAGCCGGGTGCGGTGATCCCTTTCAGATTGCCGGTAAAACCGGATGGTTCACGCTTTGATGTGAAGGCTGAAAGTCGCCACCAAGATGGGTATTGGAACGTTTTGCTGCATAGAAAATTGAACACCGGGCATGAAGATGACGTGATATTTAATCCCAAAAAACGCTATAGCTTTGCCATGGCGGTATTTGACGATTCCGGGGATGATCATTCAAAAGCAACTAAAGCGCTACTCTTAATATTTGGTCGCTGATATCTTTTGTAATTGGAATTTACCTAACGATTAAACCTTAAATCAGCTTTTGGACTTTTCGATTAATGGATTGATGTGTTATCAGCGTCATCAAAAATTTGTCCGCTCCCAACTGCATGATAGCTTGCCTGGATGAAATGCCAAACCTTCTTTAGCAAGGGTTAGAAGTGGCGGTTCAAATCATCACCAAGATTCATGCGATATCAGCTATAGATTGCAGATAGCTCCAGCCCTTTGATACGAGAATACTATCGCAGGGCGGCAAAGGGATTGAAGCGCTTCTCCTGGCCGATAGTGGTTTCGGGACCGTGTCCCGTGAGTACCTGCACGTCGTCATCCAGCAAGAAAAGCTTTTTCTGGATGCTGGCGATCAGGGTTTGATAATTGCCGCCCGGAAAATCGGTGCGCCCGATGGAGCCGGCAAACAGGGTGTCGCCCACAAACACGTATCCGTCGGTCTTGAAGGAAATGCCGCCGGGGGTATGCCCGGGGGTGTGGATCACCTTGAAAGTAATGTTGCCGAAAGAAACCGTATCGCCGTCCGCCAGGATCCGATCCGGTGCCGGGGAGTCCTCGGCCGACATCCCCCAGGCGGCCGCGCTGGCCGAAAGGCGGCTGAGCATGGGCGCATCCAGCCCGTGAATCAGAATGTCGGCGCCGGTGACGCTTTTCATGCGCCTGTTTGCGCCGACATGATCAAAATGGCCATGGGTATTGAGAATGTGCTTTACGGTGAGTTTTAACTGGGCCAGCGCCATGAGAATTTTGTCTGCGTCCGCGCCCGGGTCGATCACCACCGCTTCCCGGGTCTCTTCGCAGCCCACGATAAAACAGTTTGCCATGATCGGTCCGACAACCAAATCTTTGATAATCAAAACTACCTCCTAACCTGCTCCGCCGGTATTTCCCGCAGAGACTATTGTTGTCTGATACTGCTCAAAGCGTCCGTATCCTGACTCAGCCTGTCCGCTTTTTGGCCTGCTCGATCAATTCAACCAGGCTGGCAACTTTGGGCTTTGGCCGGGCGTCCATAAGCTGCTGAACGGTTTCCGCCGGCAGGTTTTCCCACAGGTATGTCACGACATCAAAGTGCTCCCACCAGCAGTCGATGGTCTTCCAGCAGGGTCGGCTCTGGTCGCCGCACCCTTTACAATAAGCGAACGTCACCGGCCCCCCCAATCGGGGGCAGCGCCGTTCCAGCAGATCAAAGCGCTCATCCTTCATTCGTCATCAAAATTGCGGGTTCGATCCGGTTCCTTGCTACGCACACTTATGCGTGAGTTTCACATATGAGGAATCGGATGATTATGGTGGCTAAGGATTTTAAATATGAACGATTTGCGCATCAAAAACCATTTCCGGCCCTTTACAGGGCCGGAAATGGTCACTACGTGCCGGTTTAAACTTCCCTTTAGCGGATGCGGCTGATCAGTTTCTGCGGCTTGGGAAACTTTTCAAACACTCTCTTGGATTTTGTCATTTCCTCTTCCGACAGAACGCAATCTTCAAGTTCGCAGGCAAAATATTTGTCATATGCGCCTAGGTCCAGCAGGCCGTGGCCGCTCCAGTTGAACAGAATGACCTTTTCCTTTCCCTCTTCCTTGGCTTTTTTGGCTTCTTCGATGACGCAGGCCAGGGCATGGGTGGTTTCCGGGGCGGGAATAATCCCTTCGGTCCTCGCAAAGGTAACGCCAGCCTCATAAGCCGGGGTTTGGGCGACTGCTTTGGGAGTAATGATCCCCTCGTTGACCAGCTGGCTGACGGTGGGCGCCATGCCGTGATACCGCAATCCGCCGGCATGAATCGGCGGCGGCATGAAGGTGTGTCCGAGGCTGTGCATGGGCAGCAGCGGGGTGTACCCGGCGGTATCGCCATGGTCATAAACAAACGGCGCCTTTGTCATGGTGGGGCAGGCCGCCGGTTCAACCGGGTAGATTTCGATTTCCTTCCCGTTGATCTTGTCATAGACGAAAGGAAACGACAGGCCGGCGAAATTGCTCCCGCCCCCTGCACATCCGATGATGATATCGGGATATTCCCCGATTTTTTCCATCTGCTTTTTGGCCTCCAGCCCGATAATGGTCTGGTGCAGCATCACATGGTTCAACACGCTCCCCAGTGAATAACGCGTCTTGCCGCTCTGGTCGCTCACGGCCGCCTCAATGGCTTCGCTGATGGCGATCCCCAGGCTGCCGGGGGAATCGGGCGTTTTGGCCAGAATGTCCCGCCCGGCTTTGGTTTCGGTGCTGGGGCTGGCCACGCATTTGCCGCCCCAGGCTTCCATCATGGACTTTCGATAGGGTTTCTGGTCAAAACTGATGCGGACCATATAAATTTTACATTCGATCCCGAACTGGGAGCACGCAAAAGCCAAAGCGCTGCCCCATTGGCCGGCCCCGGTTTCGGTGGTCATACGTTTGATGCCGAAGACCTTGTTATAATAGGCTTGGGGAACGGCCGTATTCGGTTTGTGGCTGCCCGGCGGGCTGACGCTTTCATTTTTAAAATAAATTCTGGCGGGTGTGCCGAGCGCTTTTTCGAGGGTCAGCGCTCGAACCAGGGGGGATGGACGCCAGATATGCAGAACCTTGATGACTTCTTCCGGTATATCAATCCACCTCTCCGTGCTGACTTCCTGCTCAATCAGGTTCATGGGAAAAACCGGTGCCAGCATTTCCGGGCCGATCGGCTTGCCGTCCGGTCCCAGTGGGGGGTTCATCTTAATGTCCGCAAGAATATTGTACCATTGGCGCGGCATTTCATCCTCGGTTAAAATTACTTTTCTGACCTCCATAATTTCCTCCTCCTTACAGCGAATTCATTCGATCTGACTGTTCGATCTGATTGACATCAACGGCATTGTTGTCCAGGGCCGCACGGATGCTGTCCAGAATCCCGTTAATGAAAGCGCCGGATTCTTCCGTGCCGAACTTTTTGCCCACATCAATGGCCTCATTGATGGAAACCTTTGGCGGGATATCGCGGCAAAACAGCATTTCATACACGGCAATCCGCATGATATTTCTGTCGACACAGGACATCCGACTGAGTTTCCAGTTGTTGGAAAAACGTTCGATGATGGAATCGATTTGCGGTTTATGATCCATCACCCCCCTGACCAGTTCCATAAAAAAAGGAACGTTCTTCGGGGACGGAACGAAATACTGGCAGTAGAGTTCCAACATCTCCGGTGAACTCTTCTGGCGCATATCCATATAAAAAAGAGCCTGCATGGCAAGTTCTCTTGCCCGACGACGATTTCCCATATTTACTTCTGATCAACTGCTTCAATCAAATTTACCATTTCGACGGCGGACATAGCGGCGCTCCACCCCTTGTTGCCCGCCTTGGTGCCGGCCCGTTCGATGGCCTGCTCGATGGTATCTGCCGTGATAATTCCGAAAATCACCGGCACACCTGATTCCATGCTGACGAGGGCAATCCCCTTGGAGACTTCCGCACTGACATAGTCAAAATGGGGGGTTGCCCCCCGGATCACCGCCCCCAGGCATATGACCGCATGGTACTTCTTTTTAGCCGCCATTTTTTTGGCGATCAGCGGAATTTCAAACGCGCCCGGAACCTTTACCAGATCGATATCGGCGTCTTTAGCCCCGCAGCGCAGCAATGCATCCATGGCGCCGCCCACCAGCCGGTCGGTAATGAAATCGTTAAAGCGGCTGGCCACCAGAACAAATTTCTTGCCTTTGACAATAAGATTTCCTTCAAAAGTTTTCGGCATCTATGCTCCTTTCGGTTCACCGTTATACCCTGTTGTTGACAAAATCATGATGCTTTCCGTCCGAATCTCCTCATGGTTTCATGCAATGGCAGGGATGCGGCAACCTTTCGAATTGTTAACAGCCCGAATGACGCCATGAATCTCAGGGGGCGGCATCGATGTTCAGCAAATGCCCCATTTTTATCTTTTTGCATTCCAGATAGCAGCGATTGAATTCGTTGGGCTTGATCTCAATCGGAACCTGTTCGGTTATCCGCAGGCCATAGCCTTCAAGTCCCACCATCTTTTTGGGATTATTGGTCATCAGGCGCATATTCTTTACGCCCAGGTTGGCCAGGATCTGTGCGCCGATGCCGTAGTTGCGCTGGTCCGGTTTGAACCCAAGCTCGGTGTTGGCCTGAACCGTGTCCAGCCCCTGGTCCTGCAAAGCATAGGCTTTTAATTTGTTGACCAGTCCGATCCCCCGGCCCTCCTGGCGGATATACAACAGCACCCCGCTGCCTTCGGCGTTGATCATCTCCATGGCCTTGTGCAGCTGATCGCCGCAGTCGCAGCGCAGCGAGCCGAAAATGTCGCCCGTTAAACATTCCGAATGCACCCGGACCAAGGTCGGCCGTTCGGATTCGATTTCACCCTTGACCATGGCGATGTGCAGCAGGTCATCAACGTCATTTTCAAAAACAACGGCTTTGAACTCACCGGCAAAGGCCGTCGGTATGACGGTTTCGGCGGCCCTGCGGACAAAAGATTCGGTTCGCATGCGATACTCGATCAAATCCCTGATCGTACAGATGCCGACTCCGTGGGTTTTACTGAACTTTTCAAGCGCCGGCATTCTGGCCATAGAGCCATCTTCGTCCATAATTTCGCAGATGACGCCGGCCGGTTTTAATCCTGCCAGCCGGGACAGGTCAACGGACCCTTCGGTCTGTCCGGCACGGACTATCACCCCGCCCTTCTTGGCCCTCAAAGGGAATACATGACCGGGCCGGACCAGGTCGGTCGGCTTGGTGCCGTCGGCAATTGCCGTCAGGATGGTGGTGGCGCGGTCTGCCGCCGAGATCCCGGTCGTGACGCCGCAGCGGGCTTCAATCGAAACCGTAAACCCCGTACCGAATTTCGAAGTGTTGTTGTCAACCATCAGGGGAAGATCAAGAGAATCGATTTTTTCTCCGGTCATGGAAAGACAGATCAATCCCCGGCCGTATTTCGCCATGAAGTTGACGGCTTCGGGCGTGATGAATTCAGCGGCGATCATTAAGTCGCCCTCGTTTTCACGGTCTTCATCATCCACCAGAATCACCATGCGACCGTTGCGAACTTCCTTAATGGCTTCTTCAGTCGTCAGCAATGACATGTTTTTATGTTTCTCCTTTACTCAAAATAACGTGCGGCCGCTGTCTATAGAAACCCTGATTTTGCCAGAAGATCCATATCAACAGCGGCTTTTTTGCCTGATTCTTTTTTTTGACCGTCATCGCCGGAACGAACAAACCGCTCGACATACTTTCCGATCATGTCCGTTTCGATGTTGACAGCATCGCCCTTCCTTTTAAACCCCAGGGTTGTCAGCTTGGCCGTATGCGGAATGATGCTGACGCTAAACCGCCCATGGCTGCAGTGATTGATGGTCAGGCTGATGCCGTCCAGCGCAACCGAACCTTTGGGTATCATATAATGTGAAAGCGCCGCCGGAACGTCAATGGTGACGATTACGGCATTGTCATCGCTTTCCCGGCCGGACACCGTTCCGATCCCGTCAATGTGGCCGGAGACCAGGTGGCCGTCCAGACGGTCTGATAAGCGCAGCGCCCGTTCTATATTGACCCGCTCCCCTGTTCTAACCTTATGAAAGGTCGTTCGGGAGAGGGTTTCCGGCGAAAGGTCCGCCTCAAAACGATTGGCGTTGATCATGACCGCCGTCAAACAGGCGCCGTTGACCGCAACGCTGTCTCCGATCTTCATCCCGGTGAGCTCAAAATCGGCCGTAACCACCAGCCGCTTGCCCCGACCGGAAGATCTCAGCTTTACGACGGTCCCAAGTCCTTCGATAATGCCTGTAAACATATGCATCAATTATGATTTATCAATATATCCTTCAACCAGGACATCGCTTCCAAAGCGACGGACATCCATATCCCTGACGCGAATGCACCCGTCCATCCGCTCCGGCCCCCTGCCGCTGCAGATGGGCACGCCGTCATCGCCGCCCGATATTTTCGGCGCGTAGAAAAAGAAGATCTTATCCACAATGCCGCCGGCCAGGGCGGACGCGATGACCGCCCCTCCCCCTTCAATCAGCAGGCTGGTAATGCCGTCGGCTCCCAACCGGTTCATCAGCTTGTCAAGATCGATCCGGCCCCCTTTCAACGGGGCTTCAACAATCCGCACACCCTTTTGTTCCAGACGGATCTTTTTCTTTTCCTTCTCGCTGGAATCGGGTGCCGCGCAGACAAGGATTGTAGCAGAATCGGACTGTAGCCGCAACACATTCGCGTCTTCCGCGATGGTCAGGCGGGTATCCAGAATGATTCGGACAGGATCCTTTCCCTTTATACCGTCCGTCCGGGTCGTCAAACTGGGGTCATCCTTATGGATTGTATGTATCCCCACCATGATGGCATCGGCGGCATGCCGCAACCGGTGAACAAACGCTCTTGCTTCTTCGCCGGTCACCCATTTTGAATCCCCGGTCCGGGTCGCAATCCGGCCGTCCAGCGTCGCCGCGCACTTGATAATCACAAACGGACGGCGGGTCGTAACGTATTTGATGAAACTTTCGTTTAGTTTTCTGGCTTCGGCCTCACAGACCCCCCATCGGACCGGGATGCCCCGCTCCCGCAGATAGTCGATGCCGCCGCCCGCAACGCTGGGATTGGGGTCGCGCATGGCCGCCACCACCTCCCGGATACCGGATGCCAGGATCTTTTCCGTGCACGGGGGCGTTCGTCCGACATGATTGCACGGCTCCAGGGTCACATAAAGCACGGCCCCTTTTGCCAGCGGCCCGGCATCCTCAATGGCGTTGACTTCGGCATGGGCTTTACCGGCGGCCTGGTGATATCCCCTGCCGACGATCCTGCCGTCTTTAACCAGGACGGCGCCGACCATCGGATTGGGCGATGTAAACCCGATTCCTTTTTCGGCAAGCGCCAGCGCCAATTTCATGATCGTTTCGTCATTCATGGAAATTATCGGTCGCCTGGGTTCTCGCGTCATGTCCACTCAAAAAAACCGTCAGTCCTGCTTGCTGAGCAGGTTTTTCAGCTCGGACATAAAATCGTTCACGTCCTTGAATTCTCTATAGACAGACGCAAAGCGGACATAAGCGACATCATCGATTTCATGAAGCTTTTTCATAATGCGATTGCCGATTTCACGGGCGGGAATTTCCTTTTCACCGGTTTCTTTCAGGTCGCGTTCCAGTTCGTCGATAAACTCCTCGATCACATTGATGCTGATGTTCCGCTTTTCGCAGGCTTTATTCATCCCCGACCGGACCTTGTCGCGGTTGAACACCTCCCGGCGCCCGTCTTTCTTAACAATCATGATGGGAATTTCTTCGATATGCTCATATGTTGTGAACCGCCTGCTGCACAGCAGGCATTCCCGGCGCCGCCGGATGACGCTTCCGTCCTTGCTCATCCTTGAATCAATGACCTTGTTATCAACCTCTGCACAATATGGACATTTCATGAATTTCCTCCTGCCTAGCGATAAAAAGCCTGTTGCTGTATCATCCCCTATACGCGACCGCCTGAACCGAATGCGCCGGGGCCTTATTCCCTTGCGAAAGCGCCGGATACTGAAATGCCGCCGCTTTCACCGGCCCGGTCACCTCCTAAATTTCCGCCACTTTAATTAATTCTATGGACGCCTCCCGCAACATATCTTCAGAAATGGCATCCGCATATCCCGACAGATAATAAATTTTTGTTATGCCGGCATTGATGATCATTTTCGCACAGATGGAACAGGGCAGGTTGGTGCAAAACAGGGTCGCATCCTTGATGGAAACACCGTGCAAGGCGGCCTGGATAATCGCGTTCTGCTCAGCATGGATGCCGCGGCACAGTTCATGTCTTTCACCGGAGGCCACGTTGAGCTGCTCCCGCAGGCAGCCTACCTCGATGCAGTGTCTGATGCCGCTGGGCGCACCGTTATAGCCGGTCGTCAGTATCCGTTTGTCCTTGACGATAACAGCGCCCACCGACCGCCGGCGGCAGGTGGACCGCTTGGCCACCAGCTCAGTAATCCCCATAAAATAATTTTCCCAGGAAGGACGCTTATCTTCAACCGACATCTTTCGTTTAACCTTTCTACCCGTTCGCGTCGAAACGAATGGGAAAAGCGGCGCAAAGCGCCTGTACGGTTTTGCGGGCCCGCTCCATAACGGCACCGTCCCGGGAATGCCGCAGCACATCGACAATCATTTCTGCAATCGCCTGCATCTCGGGCGCTTTCATTCCCCGGGTCGTCACCGTCGGCGTGCCGATGCGAATACCGCTTGTCACAAACGGCCCCTTGGGGTCAAAGGGTATCGTATTTTTATTAACGGTGATTCCGACTCCTTCCAAGACGGCCTCGGCCTCTTTTCCGGTAATACCCAGGTTTCTTAAATCCACCAGCATCATGTGGTTATCGGTCCCGCCGGATATAAGTTTTAATCCGCCGTTCATTAAATGCCCGGAAAGCACTTTTGCATTGGCAACAATATGCTGCTGATAGGCCTTAAACGGTTCGGAAAACGCCTCTTTAAATGCCACCGCTTTTGCGGCAATCACATGCATCAGCGGTCCTCCCTGAATCCCCGGAAAAATTTCCTTGTTCAGGCGGTCGCCGTATGCTTTTCCGGCCAGTATCAATCCGCCGCGGGGTCCCCGCAGGGTCTTGTGAGTCGTCGATGTCACCACATCGGCATGCGGAACGGGGGACGGATGGACCCCGGCCGCCACCAGACCGGCAATATGCGCCATATCGACCATCAAAACGGCGTTGACCGAACGGGCGATGGCTGCAAACCTTTCAAAATCGATGAACCGCGGATAAGCGCTGGCGCCGGCAACGATCATCTTCGGCTTAAACTTCTTTGCTTTGGCGGCGATGTCGTCATAATCGAGCAGGCCGGTATCTTCCCTGACACCGTAATGAACAAAGTTGAAAAATCTCCCTGAAAAGCTGACGGGACTACCATGGGTTAAATGCCCCCCATGGGCCAAGTCCATTCCCAGAACCGTATCGCCCAACGCCAGCATGGCAAAATACACGGCCATATTGGCCTGGGACCCTGAATGGGGCTGAACATTGGCATAGTCCGCACCGAACAGCGACCTGACCCGTTCAATCGCCAGTTTTTCAGCCGTATCGACATGACCGCAGCCGCCGTAATATCGCCGATCCGGATATCCCTCGGCATATTTGTTGGTTAAAACCGTACCCTGGACCGCCATGACGGCGGCGCTGGCAATATTCTCCGAAGCGATGAGTTCAAGCGTCTGCTGCTGACGGTCAAACTCTTTTTGAATAACCGCTGCAATCTCCGGATCCGTTTTTTGAATTGATTGAGAAACCACGTAACTACCTTCGTACTGTTATAAGAATTGATTGAATATCCGATCCCAATGAGGATTTGCTTTATCGGAATTTCACTTGTCTGTAACAAATTACAAATATCAGACCGTTAGCTTGCCGAACAGGAGCCGATTACATCATCCGGCCTGTCAAACTTTTTTAAACGTAACTGATGCCGTCCGCCTTCAAACGGCGTTTCCAGCCACGCCTTCACCACTTCCAGCGCCAGAGCCTCGCCGATAACCCGTCCGCCCATGGCCAGGATATTTGAGTCATTGTGGCGCCGGCTCATGATGGCGGAAAAAAGATCGTTGCAAAGGGCCGCCCGCACATAGGGGAATCGGTTGGCGACCATGGACATTCCGATGCCGGTTCCGCAAATCAGGATGCCCCGCTTGAACTTCCCGGCTGAAACCTTTCCGGCAACCTGAACAGCAAAGTCCGGATAATCCACAGATGCCTCGCCATGGGTACCGACATCCTCTACCGGATACCCCTTTGCCGCTATAAACGTTTTGACTGTTTCTTTAAGAGCATAGGCCGCATGATCGCACCCGATAATGATCGGCGTGATATTTTCACTCATATAGATGCCCCCCCGTTAAAATTTCCGGCCCTGTATACAATACCAAGGCCACGCCTGCAAGCGCGCGGATTCCACATGAAAAGCGCGGGAAACTTTCCGAATTTCATACAACATCTTGATGTTGTATTTTAAATAACAACATTATCTTTTAACTTTGTACGATAAGTTCCGCAAGAAAAAAATTGATCTCTGCCGAGATGATATAGTTTTTTGGAAGGAAAACGCAATCGGGCGAAAGTGGCATCTGGCAATGCTGTTTTCATAACAAAGGCGGGTTTCACCGTCCGGGAAACCCGCCCTATTAAAGTCGCAATATATCAACAACCTTCCAGGGTTATTGCGAATACTTGCTTAGAATCAGCGACGCGTTGGTACCGCCGAAACCAAAAGAATTGGTCATGGCGACTTTGACTTCCTGTTTTCGGGCGGTGTGGGGAACATAATCCAAATCGCATTCTTCGCCGGGGTTATCCAGATTTATGGTCGGCGGAATCACCCCCTCATGAATGACCAGGGCGGTGAAAACGGTTTCCACTCCGCCGGCGCCCCCCAGCAGATGACCGGTCATCGATTTGGTGGAGCTGATCGGGATGGACCTGGCTTTTTCCTTGAACACGGTCTTAACCGCCCGGGTTTCATATAGATCGTTGAGCGGAGTCGAGGTGCCGTGCGCGTTGATATACTCGATCTGGTCATAACCGATCCCGGCACTGTGAAGGGCCGCCTGCATACACCGGGCCGCACCCTCGCCGTCCGGCGACGGCGCCGTGATGTGATGCCCGTCTCCGCTCATACCATAGCCGATCAACTCGGCATAGATATGGGCGCCTCTTTCCAGCGCGCCTTCAAGGGTCTCCAGAATCACAATGCCGCAGCCTTCGCCCACCACAAAACCATCCCGGTCCCGATCAAAGGGACGGGAGGCTTTTTGGGGGTCCCCGTTGCGGGTCGACAGGGCCTTCATGGCATTGAACCCGGCAATGCAGGTGGGTGTAATCACGGATTCCACCCCGCCGGCGATCATTGCTTCAGCTTGGCCCCTTTTAATAACGCTGAAGGCATCGCCCACGGCGTGCGCACCGGCCGCACAGGCCGTGGCGATGGAAATATTGGGACCCTTGGCACCGAACTGGATGGAAATCATGCCCGGCGCCATATTGCCGATCATCAGGGGGATAAAAAACGGGCTGACTCTTTTCGGCCCTTTTTCATGGATCAGAACGCTGTGTTCTTCAAGCCAGGAAAGGCCGCCCAGGCCGCATCCGGTAATCACACCGACCTTGTCTGCATTGCGGCTGTCGATCACGAGACCGGAATCATCCAGCGCCATCCGCGTCGCAGCGATGGAATAGGAAATAAAGGGCTGCATGCGTTTGGCTTCTTTTTTCGGCAAATAATCTTCCGGATTAAAATTTTTTATCTCTCCGGCAATTTTCGTTTCAAACTGGGATGTATCAAACCGGGTAATTTCACCGATACCTGATTTGCCGGCGCAGAGCGCCGACCACGTCTCATTAACGCCGATCCCCAGAGGGGTTACCAGCCCCAGACCTGTTATGACTACCCGTCTTTCCAAAAAATCCTCCTTTATCGCCATATTGATTGCGACGGTTCGGTGCTGAAAAACCAAAATCGCCCCGAACCAAAGGAACCGGCGCGGCCTGACCCCGCCCGCCGGTTTTCAAGCCTTCTCAAACACCATCGATAAAAGCTGCCGCATTAATGTGCATTAATGTAGTCAATGGCATCTTTAACCGTTACCAGCTTCTCGGCATCCTCGTCGGAGATATCGATATCGAATTCTTCTTCCATCGACATGATCAGTTCCACCAGATCCAGAGAATCCGCCCCCAGATCGTCCACAAAAGATGCTTCCGGAACCACCTCTTCCAGTTCAACACTGAGCTTTTCTGCGATTATCTTTCTTACCTTATCTTCTACAGACATGAAATTTTCCTCCTTTCAGATGTACATCCCGCCACTAATATGAATGACCTGGCCCGTGATATAGGCCGCTTGTTCCGACGCCAGAAATGCAACCATATTGGCCACATCCTCCGGTTTCCCAGCACGACCCAGTGGAATCTGGCCGAGCATGGCGTTTCTGATGCTTTCCGGCAGCGCCTGCGTCATGTCGGTTTCAATAAACCCGGGGGCAAGCGCATTGACCGTAATTCCCCGCGGCGCCAGCTCCTTTGCCGCCGTCTTCGTCAGCCCGATGATCCCGGCTTTGGAGGCCACATAGTTCGCCTGGCCGGGATTGCCGGTAACGCCGACGATGGATGCAATATTGATAATGCAGCCGGAGCGCTGTTTCATCATCTGTTTGCCGGCTATGCGGGTGCAGTGAAATGCGCCTTTCAGGTTAACGTTCAAAACCGCATCCCAGTCCGATTCCTTCATTCGCACCAACAGACTGTCCCGGGTAATGCCGGCATTGTTGACCAGCACGTCAATCCTACCGGTTTCACTGATGATGCCGTCCAGAAATTCCGTAACTTCCTGTTCCGAAGCCACATTGACACACGCGCTTTTGGCTTCGCCTCCGAGCGCGGCAATCTGTTTTTCGGTATCTGCGGCAGCAGGGTCTTCCGGATAAAAATTAAAATAAATCCGGCTGCCCGGCTGCGCCATTGCCAGACATATCGACCGTCCGATCCCCCGGGACCCTCCCGTCACCACAATCGTACGCTTATTCGCTTCCGGCATTCCTACCTCCCGAATAAAATATCCGCCACCTTGTCCATGTCTCTGATGACGTTCTCATGGCCGCAGATCAACTGATCATAAGCAATCGTTTTCATAAAATCCGCGGCCTTCTTTTCATCAAACGCGCCGGTCCCCTTCACGATCTTTAGGGTATGGTGGGCAACCAGCTGGGACGCCTCGGTGGCAAACACCCTGGACATCACCTTGAGCTTTTCCGCGTCCCTGGCTTTGGATGCCGCCAGGCGTTTTGCCTTGCGCGCCAGGCTGGCGCCGACTTCCACATAGGTCATCATATCGGCCAGCAGAAACATGACATACTGCTCTTTGGTCAGGCGGCTGTCATGAACCAAATCGATGGCGCTGTTCAAAGCGGCCGCAGCCAGTCCGTAATACCGGCAACCGGCATCTGCGAGGGTCTCATCCAGTTTTTTCATTTCAGCCGCAATGGCCCCGTAGTACTCGCCTTTTGTTTTGCGGCTTTTCTTCCAGCGGAACGTGCTGATGATATTCTGTTGAATTTCGCTGGTCCCTTCATAAATACAGGTAATTTTCACATCCCGTTTGATTTTTTCAACCTCGAACTCGGCGATGTATCCATACCCGCCCAGGGCCTGCATGGCGTCATCGGCGGTTTTATTGGCGGATTCCGTTGCGAAGAACTTGGCAATGGAGCCTTCCACCTGCAGATCCTGCTCGCCCGAATCAAACCGCAGCGCAACCTCATCCAGATAGGCGGCCGCTGCTTCCAGGCGAACGGCATTGGGCACCACCAGCTTATGCGTATAGCCCTGCTTTTCAGACAAAGGCGATCCGAACTGTATGCGTTCTTTGGCATAGGGGATGACAATACCAAGCGCCGACTCACCGGCACCCAGCGCCATCGCTGCCACCATCAGGCGCGTATAGCCAAACACCTCGTTGGCCTGTTTTAAACCGACCCCGGGAATCCCGCCGATCAGGTTTTCAATCGGCACAAAAACATCGCTGAACGAAAGCGGGGAGGTGTTGGAGGCCCGGATGCCGTGCTTTTCTTCACCCTTGCCCTGAACGAAGCCCTTGGTTCCCTTCTCAACCACAAAAAAGGTGGGGCCTTCAGGTGTCTTGGCCAGAAGCGTGATAAAGTCGGCATACCCCCCGGTGGAAATGAACTGCTTGTTGCCGTTGACGTTATAACCGATAATTTTACCCGAATCATCCTTTACCGGATCGGCCGTCGTGGTCAATGCCGCCAGATTGCTGCCGGCATCCGGTTCCGTAACGGCATAAGCCACCAGCGATTTGCCCTCGGCAATCTTCCCCAGCCATTTCTTTTTCTGTTCCTCGGTTGCGCCCACCAGCAGGGGGTCTGCCCCCAGTTGGATGGCAAAAAAAGCAGTTGCAACCCCCAGACAGATGCGGCCCATTTCTCTTGTAATCGCACAGCTGTCCCTGGCGCCGCCGCCGATGCCGCCATATGCTTCCGGAATAAAAAGAAGCTGGAGACCGATCTCCGGGTCCAGCATCTTGCGGATGTCGGCTTCGGGAAATATGTCTTTTTTGTCGAACTCGAGAATCCTTTCTTTGGTCAAAAGGCGCCTGCGCAGATCCTTAACAGTATCAAGGACCATCTTTCTTGAATCAGGGTCCAGCCCCAATAAATTTGCGCCGGCCTCGGTCTGTGATGAAGACATCAATATCACTCCTTATAATGCTTATTCGTCTTTGGTTTCGATTACGGTTCTACCTTTGTAGGATCCACAATTCGGGCAGGCATGATGCGGCAGTTTGGTCTCTCCGCACTGCGGACAGGTGGAAACATTCGGACCGGATTTTTTGTCGTGGGAACGCCGCATGTCGCGTTTTGACTTAGATGTTCTGTGCTTTGGGTTTGCCATGAGTAATCTCCTAACTATTTGATTTTAAACATAAATAAACAATAATCGCTCCAAAATTTTCAGAAGTCCTTCTAGTAATCAAAATCATTTTGAATGTCAAGAAGTTTCACGTTTTTTTGTTTTGATCACTTGTACCCGACCGGCAAGTATGCTATGGAGGCATTCAAAAATGATCCTGATTTTAACTGATAAGTATGTATCTCACTGATTATAATAATTATTTTTACTGAGCCCCTTCCGGGTTCAAGGCAAATTTGTCCCTTTACGCTGTTTGCTTGTTTTTTGCAGCGATGCGGTTTCTACCGTTTTTCCCGGCTAAAGTGTTTTCGGGAAAATGGATTTATTACTAATTAAAATGCTTACTTCAAAGAACGGATTTTATTATATACAATAATTTTAAATTGTTAAAAAAGCTACATTTTAACTATTGCTAACAATGGCGGAAAAAATGGACCCTATCGTCACTCGTTTCCCACCCAGCCCGACCGGGTTCCTTCATGTGGGCGGTGCCCGTACAGCCCTGTTTAACTGGCTCTATGCGCGTCACATGAAGGGAAAGTTTGTCCTGCGGATCGAAGATACCGACACGGCGCGGTCAACCCAGGCTTCTGTTGATGCCATATTTGAAGGCCTGGAATGGCTCCGGATCGACTGGGATGACGGCCCTTATTATCAGTCCAGGCGGCTGGATATCTACCGGGAGTACATCCATCGGCTTCTGGATAAAGGCGAGGCCTATTACTGCACCTGTTCGCCGCAGGAACTGGAAGCCATGCGCCAAAAAGGGATGGCTGAGGGCGGCAAACCCAAATATGACGGGACCTGCCGGGAAAAGGGCCTGTCAAAATCAGAAACTGCCGTCGTCAGGTTTAAGGCCCCGCTGGCCGGCACCACCGTGCTTTCGGACGTCATTAAGGGAAACATTGTTTTTCAAAACTCGGAGATGGACGATTTTATCATCGCCCGCAGCGACGGCACCCCGACCTATAATTTCTGTGTGGTTGTCGACGATCTGACCATGGGAATAAACACCGTCATTCGCGGCGACGACCATGTGATGAACACCCCCAAGCAGATTCAGCTGTATAACGCCCTGGGGTGCCCCCTGCCGACCTTCGGCCACGTCCCCATGGTACTGGGGAACGACAGGAGCCGCCTGAGCAAGCGGCACGGCGCCATGTCGGTGACGGCTTACCGGGATATGGGGTACCTCCCGGACGCCTTTATCAATTATTTGGTCCGGCTGGGATGGTCTTGCGGAGATCAGGAGTTCTTTACCCGGGACGAGCTGATAGAAAAATTTACCCTTGAAAACATCGGGCGCTCGCCCGGCGTGTTTGACCTTGAAAAACTCCAAGCCCTCAATGCCGACCACATCAAGGCAACGGCGCCGGAGAAACTGGTTTCACATCTGACACCGTTTTTAAACGCCCGCGGCTACACCGTTCAAGACGGCCCTTTTATTGAAGGTGTCATCAGCACCCTGCGTGAAAGAAGCAAAACCCTCTCTGATATGGCTGAAGGCGCTGCCTTTTATTTTGTAGACGACATCCGCTATGAAGAAAACGCCGCCCGGAAATTTCTAATTCCGTCTGCCCTTGAGCCGTTGAACCTGTTGATCGATAGACTGGTGCAGCTGGACCGCTTTGACGAAAAAGCGCTTGAAAGCGCATTTTTGAGCGTGATGGATAAAACCGGTTTAAAGCTCGGCAAAATCGCCCAACCGGTTCGGGTGGCCCTGACCGGTAAAACCGCCAGCCCCGGCATTTTCGAGATTATCGAGCTGCTGGGCAGGGATCGGGTTGTGTCCCGTTTAAAAAAAGCGACCGTGTTTATCCGGAATCAGGAAAAACAAACGTAGCCGCCGTTTGCTACGTTTCTAAACCCTGAGACCTTTGAAAAATGGTCAATCTCGTTCAGGTTCAAGAGAGCCGCTCTCATGCCAGCGGCCGGATTATTAACCATCGGAAGACCTGGCGCATTTTAAGAATTATATTTCGAGACCGGCATTGAAACTGAGTGAAAAGGGGTGTTTTGCAAAGGGTTCTCTCTTTTAACTTGACACCCCTCGCTCTTTTTTTTATGTAACGGTCAACCTTTTCAATTTTGAGGGATCGTCTAGCGGCAGGACGACGGGTTCTGGCCCCGTTAACCTAGGTTCGAATCCTAGTCCCTCAGCCAAAAAACAAAGGGTTGCAGAGATCAATCTGCAACCCTTTCTATTTATCATTCACACCTGAACTTTGGCGCAAAGCTGATCAGCGATTTAAATAAGGTTCGGCATGAAATTTGAACTCCGCTTCATATCGTGACGATGTTCCACATTTCGCCATAAACCGAAAACCACAACCAGATAACTCAAATAACTCAGCACCTCCAAGAGCGACGGATTCCCGTTATAACCGAACAGGCCGACCAGGATGCCGCCGACAAATCCCTTTTCATGAAAAAGGGGATAACTTCCATCCGGATATACGGCGGGATTCATATCCCAAACATGTTCAATAACCACCGGGACGATCCCGGCCTCCTGCAACTCATGGATGCCGTGAGCGACCAGGCCGGCTGCAAACAGAATCAGAAGAATGCTCGTTACGTTAAAAAATCTTTTCAAATTGATCTTCAGTGACCCCACAAACATAACATAACCCAGCAAAACAGCCATCAGGATTCCCAGGACCGAACCGATGAACGAATTGTGTCCCGAGGCAAAACCGGAAGCACCCAGGAAAATGACCGTTTCAATCCCCTCTCTTAAGATTGCAATAAATATCAGTGAAAACAAACCGAATCGATGAGCGCTGCCGACCTCGGCGGCGACCTTCTCTTCAAGCTCCCTGGCAACATGTTTCTGCTTCATCATCCACAGGATCATGGTGGTCAGCAGAACGGCTCCGATGAGCATGACGAACCCTTCAAAAATCTCTTCAGCCCTGCCGCTGAATCCTCCTGCAATATGCGTAAACACCAAAGCGCCTATTACACTGGCGACAATTCCCGAAGCGATCGCCAGATAAACCAGATTATAATATTTGGTCTGGTGGATTCGGGCAAGATAACTTAATACGATCCCAACGATCAAAGCCGCTTCAAGCGCTTCGCGAAAGGTTATAATAAAACTGGGCAACATAATTTCCTCCTTATAGGTAAAAGTGAGCCGATGAATGATCACTGGCGAAAGTTTGATATACCAAACTTATATTTATGTCAACAACTTTATTTTGTTTTATAATGTTTGTTAATGCTGTTGACAGGCGGGATAAAGTTGCTGTATATACAGAGACATTTGTTAAAGGAGGATAACCGGCTGAAAATATGATGCAACTTTCAGAAAGCCTGCAGGATTACCTCGAAAAAATTCTTGCCCTGGAAAGCAGCAACAAAGTGGCCAGGGTCAAAGAAATCGCTGAGGCCATGGGTGTTTTACAGGGATCGGTGACAAGCGCCTTGAAGACCTTGTCTTCAAAAGGGTTAATAAACTATGAGCCGTACAGCTTTATAACGCTGACTCCCAAGGGGAAAAAACTGGCTCAAGAAGTTACCAGACGCCATGCCGTGATTAAAGATTTTCTTGGCAATGTGCTGCAGCTTGAAGCTGAAAATGCCGAGGCCAATGCCTGCCGTATCGAGCACGCCATCGACCGGATCGCCATTGACCGGCTGGTGCAGTTTATCGACTATCTCAACAACTGCCCCCGCACCGGCCCGGATTGGATCGCCTCGTTTACGAATTATTGTAAAACCGAAGCCATGGATGCTCAAAAATGCAAGACCTGCCTGAAACAGTGTAAGGATGATTTTCAAACAACCGATTAGAAGATCCTATTTTTAAGGAATTATTAAATGAACACCGTAGAATCAACCCCGACACCCAATTTTATCCGCAACATCATCGATGAGGATATCAAGGCAAACAAAAACAACAGCCGGGTGGTTACCCGCTTTCCGCCGGAACCCAACGGTTACCTGCATATCGGCCACGCTAAATCCATCTGTCTCAATTTTGGCCTGGCCTCTGAATACAGCGGCCGGTGTCACCTGCGCTTTGACGACACCGATCCGAGCAAAGAGTCCATGGAATATGTCGAGTCCATCAAGACCGATGTCCGCTGGCTGGGATTCAGCTGGGGCGATAATCTTTTCTTTGCGTCCGACTATTTTGAAAAGCTCTATCAATACGCCGTTGAACTGGTCAAGGCGGGCAAGGCCTACGTCGACAGTTTAAGCGCCGATGAAATCAGGGCCCACCGGGGGACCTTGACCGAACCGGGCCAAAACAGCCCTTATCGGTCCCGCAGCGTAGCGGAAAACCTGGATTTGTTCGGACGCATGCGGGCCGGCGAGTTTAAGGACGGGGCCCATGTCTTGCGGGCAAAAATCGATATGGCCTCGCCCAACCTGCTGATGCGGGACCCGACCCTTTACCGCATCCGGCACACCCCGCACTACCGCACCGGCGGCACCTGGTGCATCTATCCGATGTACGACTTCACCCACTGCCTTTCAGATTCCATTGAGGGAATCACCCATTCCATCTGCACCCTGGAGTTTGAAAACAATCGACCCCTGTATGACTGGGTGCTGGATGAGCTGAAAGCTGCCTGTCACCCGCAGCAGATTGAATTTGCGCGGCTGAATCTCAGCTACACCGTTTTAAGCAAACGCAAGCTGGTGCAACTGGTGGAAGAGGGACATGTCAGCGGGTGGGACGATCCCCGTATGCCGACCCTGTCCGGCCTGCGCCGTCGCGGCTATACCCCGGAGTCCATCCGCAACTTCTGCGAACGCATCGGGGTCGCCAAACGCGACAGCATGGTGGATGTGGCCCTTCTGGAGCACAGCATCCGCGAAGATTTAAATAAGCGGGCCCCGCGGGTCATGGCGGTTTTGCGGCCCCTGAAAGTCGTCATTGATAACTATCCGGAAGGTCAGGAGGAAATGCTCGAAGCCGTCAACAATCCGGAAGACGCCGGCATGGGCACCCGTATGCTGCCGTTTTCCCGGGTCTTGTACATCGAACAGGAGGATTTTCGGGAAGATCCGCCCAAAAAATACTTTCGCCTGGCGCCCGGCCGGGAAGTGCGGCTGCGGTATGCCTACTTTATTACCTGCACAGGGGTGGTAAAAGACGATAAAACCGGACGGATTGTCGAGCTGCATTGCACCTACGACCCTGCCACCAAGGGCGGCGATGCTCCCGACGGCCGCAAAGTCAAGGCAACCCTGCACTGGGTATCGGCCGCTCATGCGCTCACCGCGGAAGTGCGCCTGTACGACCGTCTGTTTCTGAATGAAAATCCCGCCGACAAAAAAGAAAGTCCGGATTTCAAGGCCTCGCTGAATCCGAATTCTCTTGAAGTGTTGATGGATTGCCAAATTGAGCCCGGCCTGGCGGGCGCCGCTCCGGGCAGCCGGTATCAGTTTGAACGAATGGGATATTTTTGCGTCGATCCGGTTGACGCTTCCGAGCAACACCCCGTATTCAACCGGACCGTGTCCCTGCGCGACACCTGGGCTAAAATCGAGCAAAAACAGAAGTAATTAGAACCTATCTCAAAAAAAAGATTTTTGTTTCAGATCAAGGCGAAGCCAAGTATCAACCCGCAGGAATACTCGCGTATTTCGAGGACTTGATGCGCGGCTTCAACGCCGAAATGGGACAAAAAGACTTTTTTGAGATCGGTCCTAAAAAACCACCCCGGCATACCCCACAAAACTGTCCCCGGGACTTTTATCAAAACTGGTAGCATATGCGACGGTTTCGGCCGTTGCGGCCCCCATCTCTTTGGCGGCTGCAATTGCCGCTGCCGCCGCTCCGGCGCAGCAGGCGTTCTGGCTTTCCAAAGCCTCCAGGATAACGCGCTTGGGATCCATTGCGATCATGGCATCCAGAATGCGCCTGTCGTTTTCGTTCCGCACCCAGTCCACTGCCGAAGCACCCACCCCTTTAGGGGCAAAGCCGTAGTTCAGGCCGTAATGGGTCAAATCGGTGGAACCCAGAACTTTCAACCGGAGCCCTATCCCCCGGGCTATCTCCACCACCGCCCTGGCGACGTCAAGGGATTCTTTCGCCGGCGGCATGCCCATGGGAACAATGGCGGTGTTTTCAAAAAAGTACTTGATAAAAGGGAGCTGCAGTTCAATGGTGTTGTCCCTGCTGTAATGACCGGCTGTTTCAATCTTGAATTCAAAGCGCGTCGCCAGCTCACGGGCCAGGCCGCTGGCAATCGGCAAATCACCAAAAGGCGTTTCCCAGAACCCTTCCGTCATGATGTAGCGGGGGGAGGCGGGATGAAGATGCATCCCAAAAACCACGATCACGTCCGGCTGTGCTTCCTGCCGGAGACGATGGATGACGCTGCAGGCAATCTTTCCGGAAAAATACCAGCCGGCATGAGGAACAATACCGCCCACAAGCTGTTTGTCATCGGCGGCCGGCGTCTTCGCCTTTTTAATAAACGACGTTATTTCCCGCTCGCAGGCAGCCGCGCTGTCCGGATACCAGCTGCCGGCAAACATCGCTTTCCTAGCTTTCACGGCTCTCACCTCCTTTAAAAATAACGGGCTGATTATAAAAACACTTTAGCGTCTGTATTTTCTTATGCTATTGTCGATCTGAAATGCCGGTTGACATGTAAGCGTATTGTTAAAAACAGTATTAATCTGCCATATACCGGGCAGAAAGTTCAACATGTTTTTGTATATGAAGTTCCTTGCCGCTAGCGGCCGGGTGTGTTACCAATCGGCTTTAGGAGATCGCACGCATCTTTAAAGCTTGTTGCAAACCCTTGGTTCCAGACGGGGTTTTAGCATGACTTCCAGGAAAAACCGCGGCGCTGCCCGCAAGGTGATGCGCATGAATAAATCCCGCACATTCAGCACGAACATTGATGTCCGCTTCAGAGACATGGATGCCCTCGGGCATGTAAACCATGCGGTTTTTTTTACCTATTTTGAAGAGGGCCGTAAAATTTTTTTCCAAAACCATTTTGAGATTTCCAGCCCCGCCGGCTTTGGTCTTATCATCGCCCACATCAGTTGCGACTACCTGAAGCCGATCAAGCTGACCGACCGCCTTAAACTCTACATTACCGTCGGTTCCATAAAAAACAAAAGTTTTTCGTTCAATTACAAACTGGCCGACCGCAAAGATGATTCCGTCGTCTTTGCAACCGGCGTGTCCGTCCAGGTCTGTTATGACTTCAGCCTGAACAAATCCGTCCCGGTACCGGCTGAATTCAAGGAAAAACTGGTGAACTTACAGCCGCGGCAATAAAACCCGGACAAAGTTTTGACGGGGAAGCGACATCGGGGAGTTTCATTACAAATGCTTATGGGGTGAGCCGTTTTCACCTCACCGTTTGTCGGGAGTCCGCCCGGGGACTGTTCCCTCGCCCCTGCGGGGACCGTAGCCATCTTATCGAAGCATGACCGCCCGGAACGATCCCGCTCAAGTTCGATTGAACGGGTCACAAAAGGTTGATTCCCACGACGACGATGATCGTCTCTGCCGGTTTCGGTTTGGCGCAACGGTCAGGGGACGTGTACAGAGCCAGTAACCTTTGGTTACACCCCCGCAGGGACGAGGAAACAGCCCCCGGGCGGACAAACCAGAATGAACCGCTTTTTTTTTACAACTTAATGATTAGCTTATGGCCAGATCATGAAAGTAAAAACTTTTTACGGACGCGCTAAGAAATTTTAGGAAAGGAGAGGGCGCCATGTGGGACTACACCGATAAAGTCAAAGACCATTTTTTAAACCCCCGTAATGTGGGCGAAATCGAACATCCCGACGGCGTCGGCCAGGTCGGCTCACTGGCCTGCGGAGATGCCCTGAAGCTGTATTTCAAGCTGGATGAAAACCAGCGCATTTCCGAAGTGAAGTTTCAGACCTTCGGCTGCGCCAGCGCCATCGCCTCTTCTTCGGCCCTGACCGAGATGATAAAGGGACTCACCCTGGAGGAAGCCGCCAGAATCTCCAATGAAGATATCGCCAGATACCTGGGGGGACTGCCAAAGGAAAAAATGCACTGCTCGGTTATGGGGCGCGATGCTTTGGAGCTTGCCATCGCCGACTTTCGCGGCCAGAAAGCCCAAAAGCCCGAAGGCCGCATTGTCTGTGAATGCTTTGGGGTTACGGATCTTGAAATTGAACGGGCGATCCGGGAAAACAATTTGAAAACCATTGAAGATGTCACCGCCTATGTAAAGGCCGGAGGCGGGTGCGGCAACTGCCACGACAACATCCAGGAAATTATTGACGCCGTGATGGGGCAGGCGCATCCCAAACCGCAAAAACCGGGCAGGCTAACCAATATTCAAAAAATCAAGCTGATCGAAGAAACCCTTGAGCGGGAAATAAGGCCGGCCCTGAAAAAAGACGGCGGCGATATCGAGTTGATCGACGTGAATGGAAATCAGGTCGTGGTAAAGCTTCGGGGAACCTGCGCCGCGTGCAGCGCCTCCCAGGTCACCCTTAAACACACCGTCGAATCAAAACTCAGGGAACTCGTAACCCCTGAGATCGTGGTTGAGGAGGTATAGGATGAAAACGGTCTATGTCGACAACAACGCCACCACCCGGGTGGCCCCCCAGGTGCTGGAAGCCATGCTTCCCTACTTTTCTGAAGACTACGGCAATCCCTCCAGCATGCACAGCTTCGGCGGCAATGTCGCCAAAAAAATAAGGCTGGCGCGCAGCGCGGTTGCCGATCTGATCGGCGCCGGTCCCGATGAGGTTGTCTTTACCAGTTGTGGAACCGAAAGCGACAGCACCGCCATTACGGCCGCCATCCGCTCCAATCCCGACAAGCGGCACATCATCACCACCCGCGTTGAACATCCCGCCATAAAAAACCTGTGCGAGCACCTTGCCAAAAACGGCTACCGGCTGACCGTGGTGCCGGTGGATTGCGACGGGCGCCTGGACACCGATTATCTATATAAAAACCTTTCCGACGACACGGCCGTTGTCAGCGTTATGTGGGCCAATAACGAATCCGGCGTTATCTTTCCCATCGAAGAAATTTCACGGGCCGTCAAAGACAGAAATATCGTTTTCCATACCGATGCCGTGCAGGCGGCGGGCAAAATTCCCATCAACGTCGGCAGCACCGGCGTTGACATGCTGTCGCTGTCCGGCCATAAAATTCACGCCCCCAAGGGGATCGGGGTGCTCTATATACGCAGGGGAACCAAATTTTCACCTTTCCTGATCGGCGGCCACCAGGAAAGCGGTCGCCGGGGCGGGACGGAAAACGTCCCCGCCGTCATCGGTCTGGGAAGGGCCTGTGAACTGGCGGCCGAACATATCGAAGAAGAAAATACCCGCGTCAAAGGATTAAGAGACAGACTTGAGTCAGCGCTTTTAAACCGGATCCCCCATGCAATCGTCAACGGCGACAGGGACCATCGCCTTCCGAATACCACCAGCATCGGTTTTGAATACGTGGAAGGCGAAGCCATCCTGCTGATGATGGATGCGCTGGGTATTTGCGCCTCCTCCGGCTCGGCCTGCACGTCCGGCTCCCTGGAACCCTCCCATGTCTTAAGGGCGATGGGGGTTCCCTTTACCGCGGCGCACGGCTCGATTCGCTTCAGCCTGAGCATTTACAACACGGAGGAAGAGATCGACTACGTCATTGAACACCTGCCGCCCATCATTGCGCGGCTGCGGCAGCTGTCGCCCTTCTGGCAGGAGTTTATCAAAAAGCAGCCTGCGGCCGGATAAGCATTTAGACGCTATCTCAAAAAAACATGACTGTTTCAGGAGGCGGGGGGGTATTTACATGTTCTCCGGCCCGGTCCGGGACAGCAGGCAGACGGTGAAGTGACGTCGGCCCGCTCCACAGACATTTGTCATAAAACTCCCCGACCGCTCACTCATAGAGTCCAATTTTTTTGAGATGACTTCTAGAGTTGTCAAAAAATCCGGAGCATCCTTACGCCTCAGCGAACAGGTTTTTGCAAGGCAACGAGTTGCCTTGCATTAATTTTTATGATTATTTATAATGACCATCAAAAAGCTGAGTCACTTGAACCTATTGATTGCCCGATCCCGGCTCATACGAATGTGAATCATTGCGACGATAAAATTGGGTTGCTTCGTTCGGCTTGCTGGTTCCTTTAAATTTTTCCATTTTCTTTTCAGTTTTCATTCTCCCCCGTGACCGTATGCGGCCCTGATAAAAAATCACGGCATTGCTTTCATTTAAAAGGATATTGATATGATTGCCGATAACGAGAATGAAACTTCAAAACAATCCAATGCGTTTTTAAAAAATCTGATCCTAAGCTCGGTGGACGGCGTTATCGCAGCCGACAAAACCGGAAAAATTCTCATTTTCAATCATGCGGCCGAGGAGATCAGCGGCTATTCGGCTGACGAGGCCCTTAACCGAATGAATATTCGCGATGTTTACCCGGGCGACGGCGCGCGCGAGGTCATGCGAAAGTTAAGAAGCGAGGCGTACGGCGGAAAAGGCAAATTAAAATCCTGCCAGGTGAATGTTCTCAAGAAAGACGGTGAAATTATTCCCATCAGCCTGAACGCCGCCATCGTTTATGAAGAAGATCAGGAGATCGCCACCATCGGTTTTTTTCATGACCTGCGTGAAAGCTTGCGGATAAAGCGGGAATTGGAAAAAACTCAGATTCAACTGCTTCAGGCTGAAAAAATGACCTCTCTGGGAAAACTGGCCGCCGGTGTCGCCCACCAATTGAATAACCCCCTGGGGGGAATCATCCTTTATACCAAGCTTGTTTTGGAAGAATATCAACTGGGCGAAAAAGTCCGCGAGGATTTAGAAAGAATCCTGAAAGATGCCAAACGGTGCCAGGAAACAGTCAGGGAACTGCTGGAATTTACGCGCCAGACGCGCCATTTGATGCAGCCCCATGATATCAACCAGGCCATTTCGAGGACCTTGTTTCTTCTTGAAAACCACACGATATTTCAAAATATAGAAATTATAAAAAACTTTGCCGCTTCGCTGCCGCAGGTATCCGTTGATATTCAACAGTTAAACCACATGTTCATGAATATCTTTTTCAATGCCGCCCAGGCAATGGAGGGAAACGGAAAGCTGATCATCAGAACCTATCTGCTGCCGGACCATAAACGGATCGGTATTGACATAACCGATACCGGTCCCGGGATTCCAGAAAAAAATATGCCGCATATTTTCGAACCCTTCTTCACCACCAAACAAGAGGGGGAAGGAACCGGCCTGGGCTTGAGCCTGGTGTATGGAATTGTGCAAAACCACGGCGGAGCAATCCGAGCAACCAGCAAAATTAACAACGGGGCGACCTTCATCATAGAACTCCCCATTACTCACGCCGAATACAAAGGAGATGAGAGTGGAAAACAGCCTTGAACCGATTCACGTACTCGTGGTGGATGATGAAGAAAACATACGCGACGGATCTGAACGAACGCTGAATCCGGCCGGATTTCAGGTGCTCAAGGCTTCAAGAGGAAGCGAAGCGCTTGAAATAATAGCCCAAAATAAAATTTCCATAGTCCTGCTGGACTTAAAAATGCCGGGGATGGACGGAATGGAAGTCCTGGCACGAATCCGAACGCTGAATCCGGCAATCCTGGTCATTGTCATTACCGGTTATGCCACGGTCCAGACCGCAATTGAAGCCATGAAGCAGGGGGCTTATGATTTTATCCCCAAACCGTTTGAACCCGACCAGCTTCGAATGGTGGTCCGTCGGGCTCAGGAAAAAATTCGCCTCGTCCGGGAGGCTGAAAAGCTGGCGGATGAAAGACGGCGAACGCTTTCAGATCTTCACACCGAAAAAAGCCGCATCCATACCATTTTGCAATCCCTGCCCAACGGCGTTGTCGTCACTAACGCCCAGGGCCAGGTGGTATTATTGAATCCGGCTTTCCTGAAGCATCTGGCCCTGACTCCCGACAGTCAGCCCGGCAAGCAGATTGAAGACTATATCCCCGATACCAATCTATGCAACCTTATTATAGAAATTTCACGTGGTAAGCATGTGGATTTTGAGGATATCCCCACATATGAATTCGCTCTGTCAGACAAAAAATATCTGCTGGCCCGGGGCCAGCCCGTCCTCAGCGAAAAAAATGAATGCCTGGGAGCGGTAATCAATTTCATGGATATTACCGCCATGAAGGTACTGGATCGACTCAAAACCGAATTCGTGGCAAAAGTTTCCCATGAACTTCGATCCCCGCTGGCCACAATCCATGAACAGCTGGCCCTAGTCATTCAGAACATGATGGCTGGCGCAATTGAGTCCGACCATCATGTTCTGTCACGGGCCAAAGAGAAAACCAGGGGGTTGATTTCCCTCATCGGAGACTTGCTTGATCTTTCGCGGATTGAGTCCGGCGCTATCTGTCATGAACCCAAACCGGTGCGCCTTGAGGATATCTTAACAAATGTTACGGACTTTCTCAGGACCAGAGCGGCGGAAAAGAATCAGTCTCTCTCCCTTGAAGTATCCACTGAATCGCTGCCCATGCTGTCGGCCGATCCGGTAGCGCTGGAAAGCATCTTCGGCAACCTGATTACCAATGCCATCATCTACACCCAGGAAGGCGGCCGGATTGGTGTCCAGGCGGACCTGGTGGGGGGCAATATTCGTGTCAGGGTCTCTGATAACGGCTTTGGAATTGAAGCACGGTATTTGGAAAAAATTTTTGATAAATTTTATCGCATCAAGAATGAAAAGACCCGATACATCACCGGCACGGGCCTGGGCCTTTCAATTGTTAAAGAACTGGTTGCGTCCCTGGGAGGATTTATCGAAGTGGAAAGCACACCGGGCAAGGGGAGCACGTTCACGGTGTTGCTGCCGACACAGAAGTAGCAATTTGAATATTGTTGGATTCAGAAACAGATCGGATTTATATTCAAACCAAGGCAACTCACGTAAGCTGGGGATGTTCCCGGAAACAAACTCATCCTAAGATCTTATCTGACTTTCGGTCACTTGGACACAGGGTTTTCATGCCCTTTGCGGGAATAATTTGCCTGCTCTTCAACTACTTCTTTTGAGCAGAATTCAAATGACCTCATTTTGGAGCACTTTCAAGAACTCTTCCGGCGGAACCTGCAGCCCTGTCCACAAAGCGAAGCTTCTTCTGGCCTGATGCGCCAGGGCCGAACGCCCGTCCATGAAAGGAATGCCGTTTTTCACCGCCAGCACCTGCCAGAAGTTCTGCGGCCGGCCATAGTTAAGGTCCATCAACAATTCACAGCCCGACAATTTCAGGCTGCCTACCAGATTGCCCAGCTCCGGGGACTCTTCGTTACTTGAAACGGATGTGGCATTAACGATCAGGTTTGCCGACAGGGTCTGCTCCATCAGAGAATACAGCGATACCGCTTCTCCGCCCGAATTTACGGCGACCCGTTTCGTTTCCGCTTCGTTGCGGCCGACCACAATAATCGACCCGGCCCGCAGCCAGCTTAATATGAAAACAACCGCCTTTGCCGCCCCGCCCGTCCCAAAAACGATCGCCGATTTTCCGTCAACGTTAAACCCGCCCATGGATAATGCATCCATGAACCCGATGGCATTGGTGTTGTATCCTTTCAATATCTCGCCTTTACGGACGATCGTGTTGACCGCGCCGATAATTCTGGCGCCTTCGGACAGGATGTCCAGGTAGGGAATAACGGCTTCCTTATACGGCACGGTGACATTGGCGCCGTCTATGTTTAAGATTCTCAGGCTATGAACCGCCTGGCCGATATTTGCCGGATTCACCTTAAACGGCACATACGCCCCTTTGATGCCGACACGGTTCAGAATGGCTGAAAACAGGACGGGCGACCTTGAATGGAACGCGCGCTCGTCGCTGATGATGCAGAAGACTTTCATAAAGGAGGGCTCTGGTCTTCCTATGATGTGAGAAGCCGTCTCAGGCTTTCAATGATTCTCTCTGCGGAGGCTGGTTTTTCAATATAATCATCGGCTTCCGTGCTCATACCGTCATAGTGAGAATATCGCGTGGTCGTTACATGATCGGCCACCGCCGTGAGCAGGATGACCGCGATGCCGGCATAGCGCGGATCTCTTTTGAGTTCCCGGCACAGTTTGTACCCGTCCTTTTCAGGCATCATCACATCCAGCAGAACGGCATCCGGCGGACTGGCGGCAACTTTTTCCAGCCCCTCAACGCCGTTAAAGGCGATGTCCACGTCATACCCTTCCTTTTCAAGGTATCCCTGAACGATGGAAGCGTAATCCGGCTCGTCTTCCACAATCAGAATTCGTTTTTTGGCATTCATCGCTTTCCTCCTTTTAAAAAATTTCCCTGGAATTTTTTTATCCGGTTATCAACACAAGGCATAAGCACTTGAGATGGCGGGGAGTTATTTTACGGATGTCCATGGGGTGAATCATTGTCACTTCACCGTTTGCCGACGGTCCACCCCCGTAAGAGCTGTAACCATCTTATCGAATCATGCCCGTACGGCAGCACTCCCGCTCACGTTCCAGGGAACCGGCCCCAACAGGCTGATTTCCACGATGACGTTATTGAGCAGTCTGTTAAAGCAAGCCCGCCGCCATCATGATATCCGGCACCACTTCCTCTTTGCCGATGGCCATGATATGGACGCCGTCGCACATCTTTTCCGCTTGAATACGCTGAATCATCCTCCCGGCGATCTCGATCCCTTTTTTCAAGGCCTGCCCCTTGGGAGCACCGGCCATTTCATCGATCAATTCCTGGGGAACGCTGACGCCGGCTATGTTTTTATTCATAAAGCGGGCCATGGGGGCGGAAGTCAGCAGGATGATGCCGGCCAGAATTTTGATGTGAAAGCGCCGTGCATAAACCATAAATTCTTTAAATTTATCCAGGTCGTAGACCGCCTGGGTCTGGATGAATTCAGCGCCGGCTTCGATCTTTTTTTCAAACTTGACCAGCTGCGGTTCAATCGGGTCGGCTTCGGGCGTAACGATAGCGCCGGCGCAAAAGCTGACGCCTCCGTCGAGATCGTTCCCGCCAAGATCCTTGCCTTTTTCAAGCTGCCGGACGGTCTCCAGGAGCTGGTTGGAATCCAGATCAAAAACGCTTTTAGCCTGTTTGTGGTCCCCCAGAATGATGGAGTCTCCCGTAAGACAAAGCACATTTTGAATCCCCCGGGATGCGGCAAAGAGAAGGTCCGCCTGCAGCGCCAGGCGATTGCGGTCTCTACAAGTCATCTGCAGAATGACCTCACCTCCCATCTCTTTAACCAGAAGACAGCCCCCCAGGGAAGGATACCGCATGATCGAACTCTGATGATCGGTGACATTCATGGCATCCACCTTGTCTTTCAGAAGTTCGATATGATGCTTCATTTTCTCAAGATTGGTCCCTTTGGGGGGGGCGATCTCGCTGGTGACTACAAACCTGCCGGAATCAAGCGCTTGTTTAAACCTTGATGTCATCGGATGAATCCTTTCATTATATGTGCAACGATCGACTTTTACCTTAAGCAGCTATCTAAAAAGCACAGATCGACTCAGGCCTAGCCGCCATGATGATCCGGTTTGGAGCATGTGACTGTCTGAACGCGTTGGCGTTCGTCACATGGAACCGCAAGGAGATCGCTCCGCGTGTCGCCCTTATTTGATCCATCTCTGAAAGCATGCCGCGGGTTCGATCCGGTTCAGTGCGACGCACGCTTATGCGTGAGCTTCACAAGCGCAGAAGCGGGTTATTACGGCGGCGCACCCTACCGAAGCTTTCTAGATAACCGTATTTACTTATTTGTGTAACTGCCTATTCAGGACATCTCCTGCAGTAAGACTTTCCCGGGCTTTGGCTCTTTCTGATAGTTCCGCGGCTGCTGGTATTTTCTCATGGCCTCGATTCGTCCCAGCTCCTTGAGCCGGTAGTAGATCAATGTCCAGGCGCAGTCTTTATTACTGTCGATTTCGCACTTGCCGTGATTCGTTCCGCCGCAGGGCCCATTGACCAGCCCCTTATGACAACTGGTAACCGGGCAGAGCCCGCCGGTTTCACCGATGATGCAGGTCCCGCACTGGGAACAGACCTCATCAAATTGACCCAGGGCCGTCTCCTTGCCGATAAATAAGGTGTCGAGGGCCGGAACGACCATTTTTTTCAACTGGCGGGCAATCGACTGAACTCCGTACGCACAGGTCAGGATCAGCAGAGAATCGGCCTGGTCGATCGCACTGCCGAATTCAGATAAAAAATCATAAGTTAAATTGTCGCACGCCACGGGAACCACGCGCTGCCCGGTAACGATCTTGCCTTTGCCCGACAGGCTTTTTTTCATGGCCTGAACTTCGGGTTCACCGCCGGTTCGCGTCAATGTCACGCAGGTTCCGCAGCCGATGATGAAAATACGGCTGTTTCCCTGCAGCAGGCGTTCGATCTCGTCTTCGGGTTTCTTTTGGGTAATCGATCGAATCATTTCTTATCTCCTCTCCCTTTCCAGATCGCATCGCAGGCACCGTTTGGCCTCCCGGGCGGCCTCCCTGTCGGAAGCATAGCCTTTTTCAACTTCGCGAAAATCCTTAATCCGGTCATGGGGATCTTCAATGCCGACATCTATCCGTTGCTGGTCTTTGGCGGATTCATCTTCCAGCGCCAGGCCGGCGCTGGAGGGACGTCCGGTTTTTTCATCAATGATTTCAACCCGGCTTTTATCACCCAGCAAATACTTGTCGATGGCGATGGCGGCCCGCCGGCCCGAGGCAATCGCCTGAATGGCCGTGGTGGGGCCGGTAATAAAATCGCCGCCGGAAAATATGCCGGGGATGTTGGTGGCCAGCTTGTTTCTATCTACCTCGAGGCTGCCCCACAGCGACCGTTCAATCTGGCTGTCTCGGGAAAGAAAGGACGCGTCCGGGGCCTGGCCGATGGCGATAATCACGGCATCGGCCGCCACCGTCTGGAGCGATTCCGGGTCGACGCTGAGACGCGCCCGGCCGTCGTCGTCATAGACGGTTCGGCTGCGGACAAATTCCATCCCGATGATTTTGCGGTCATTCTGTAGGATCTGCTTGGGGGCCCAGTGCAGGTTTAAAACGATCCCTTCTTCCAATGCTTCTTCGACATCTTTCTGCCAGGCCGGCATTTCTTCCCGCGTCCGGCGGTAAAAAATCTGCACGTCGGCGGCGCCCACCCGCAGCGCGGTTCGGGCCGCGTCGATGGCGACATTGCCGCCTCCCACCACCAGTACTTTTCCGGCCAGCCGGATGTCTCTTCCGGTTCGGACCTCGGTTAAAAACCTGAGGCCGTAATATAATCCCGTCAGTTTTTCATCCTCGCCGGGAATGCCGGTTCGGATGCTGGCCTGGGCGCCCGGTGCGATAAACACCGCCCCGTAGCCTTCGCCCAGAAGATCATTGACTGTGTGATTGACATCGATGGGGGCATTATAAACAATGTCAACGCCGCAGTTTTTGATATATTCGATCTCGTCCTCGATCACTTTGCGCGGCAGGCGAAACTCGGGCACCGCAATGCCGAGCATGCCGCCGCCGATCGCCTGGGCTTCAAAGACCCTTGTCTGGTACCCCATTTTTGACAGAAAATAGGCACAGGTCAAACCGGCCGGCCCTGCCCCCACCACAGCCACCTTTTCTTTTTTGGTAACGGGATACGGTTTGCGTTTGGGTCCGATATTTTTGAAAAACCACTCCGAGGCAAATCGCTTCAGGGAACGGATGGCGACGGGGGCATCCAGCTCTCCGCGCCGGCATTTGAATTCGCAGGGATGGATGCAGATCCGGCCGCAAACGGCCGGGAAAGGGTTTCTTTCCCGGATAATACCGACGGCTTTTCCATAATCGCCTTCTGCAATCGCCGCCACGTAATTGGGAACGTCGATGCCCGCTGGACAGGCATGCTGGCAGGCGGAGATAACCATGGTGTCGCAGGTGGCCCCGGCGCAGCGATGTTCCAGAATATGATCTTCATATTCCCTGGCAAAATATTTCAAAGTGGACAGCGCCGGTTTGGGGCAGGTTTGACCCAGACCGCAAAGCGACGTCTCGGTAATGGTCTGTCCCAGCTCCTTGATGGTCTCGAGGTCCTGCAGCTTACCACGGCCCAGAGTCAGGCGGGTCAGGATTTCATACAGCTGGGTTGTCCCCAGCCGGCACGGCGCACATTTTCCGCAGGATTCGGACTGGGTAAAGTTTAGGAAGAACCGGGCGATTTCCACCATGCAGTTGTTTTCATCCATGACCACCATTCCACCCGAGCCCATGATGGCGCCGATCCGTTGCAGGGTGTCGTAATCGATGGGCATGTCCAGATACTCTCTGGGAACGCATCCGCCCGACGGCCCGCCCATCTGGACCGCCTTGAAAGAACGCCCCATGGGGATTCCGCCGCCGACCTCAAACACCACGTCCTTGATGGTTGCCCCGATGGGCACTTCAACCAGGCCGGTGTTGTTGACCTTGCCCGCCAGGGAAAATATTTTGGTCCCCTTGCTGTTGGTTGTGCCCACCTGGCCGTACCAGCCGGCGCCGTTGCTGATGATCATGGGAACGTTGGCCCAGGTCTCTACGTTGTTGATGTTGGTGGGTTTCCGATCGATGCCGGACTGGGCCGGGAAAGGCGGGCGGGCTCTGGGCATGCCGCGCTTGCCTTCAATGGAAGCCATCAGTGCGGTTTCTTCGCCGCACACGAAAGCGCCGGAGCCCTTTTTCAGGGATATATCAAAGTTAAAACCGGACCCCAGGATGTTCTCCCCCAGCAGGCCCAGTTCCTTGGACTGCGCCAGCGCGACGGTCAAATGCTCGATGGCGATGGGGTACTCTTCGCGAACATAGATATAGCCGTGATCCGCCCCGATGGCATAGGCTCCAATGGCCATTCCTTCCAGAACCACATGGGGATCGCCTTCCAGGACGGCGCGGTCCATGAATGCGCCGGGGTCACCCTCATCCGCATTGCAGACGATGTACTTGGGGTGTCCGCCAGCTTCGCGCGTAAATTTCCATTTCTGACCCGTCGGGAACCCGGCCCCGCCTCTCCCCCTGAGCTTGGACGCCGTGATTTCGGCGATCACTTCCTCGGGGGTCAGCTTCGTAAGCGTCTTGGCAAAGGCCCCATAGCCGCCGGCCGCGAGATAATGCTCGATCCGGGTGGGGTCAATCCGCCCGCAGCGCGTCAAGACCCTTTTGATCTGTTTTTTGTAGAAGGGGATCTGGTTGAGGTAAAACACCGGTTGATGGGAGCCGGGGTCTCGGTAGGCCAGGCGGTCGATCAGACGGTTTCGTTTCAGCGTGTCACCCACAATCGCCGCCGCGTCCTCGGGACTGACTTCCTGATACTGGATTCCCAGGGGGTCGATGGCGATGACCGGCGCCTTGGCGCAAAACCCGTGGCAGCCCGTTCCCCGCACTTCAACCCGGCCGGAGAGCCCCTGTCGATTGACTTCCTCTTGCAGCGCTTCTTTCACGGCGGCGGCGCCATAGGCCCGGCAGCCGGTCATGCAGACGTGTACCACCGTTCCGGCGGTTTTGGAGCGGGCCAGAATTTTATTGCGCAGCCATTCCAGCTGGCCGATGGATTGCAGCTTTTCCATTATGGTGTTTTATCCTCTTTGCTCTTGCGGTAATGATCCAGAAGACTGGTCACCCGGACCGGCGCAAGCCTGCCGAAATAGTTGCGGTTGACCAGCATGGTCGGAGCCAAAAAGCAGGCCCCGAGGCAGGCAACGGTTTCCAGGGTAAATTGATAATCCGGGCTGGTTTCGCCTTCTTTGAGATTCAGTTCTTTCTGCATCAGCCGGATGATGCTGCGGCTGCCTTTGACATGGCAGGCCGTTCCCCGGCAGACCTTGAGCACATATTTTCCCTTGGGTTTCAGCGCAAAACCGGCATAAAAGGTAATGACCCCTTGAACCTGAGAGGGAAACAGGTTTAAGGCTTTGGCAACCGGCTCGATGGCCGCCGGCGGAATGTAGCCGAAATTTTCCTGAATTTCCTGGAGCAGGGGAATCAGCCCCCACTTTTCCCCTCTGTGCCGGTCGATAATGCCCTTCAGTTTGTCCCAGTCGATTTCCGGCGGTTTCATGTGCTTCCCTTCCTTTTGGGTATCATTTTTTTTGAGATGACTTCTAACAGCCTGCTAACCCGGATATTTCACGTTATGCATTCGTTCATTTGCAAGGCACTCCGGGGTGCAGCTGTACTTTGCGTACCGCAAACCCCGGATAACGCAGCAAATGGGCGAATGCATTTCGCCCACCGGGTGAAAATTTTTCAGGCATTTGCCTGATGCAATTGAGATAACAAAGAGTACCGCTTGTTTCTGCCTTAATTCTGAATCTGACCGTGTAGTATCAAGATCTTTTTAAAACTTGCTGAAAAATTTTCATGAAATATCCGGGCTAAACTTTGGCCAGCCTGACCCGGCATGTTTTCAAACCCGAAGAATCCGGGGCCGCAAGGTCCGTCAGGCCCATCAGCTGTATGGCGTCGTTTCCGTTGACCGCCAGCGGAACATAAATCAGGCCCCGGCCGACACCCGCTTCTATTCGAATTTCTCTTGTAAAGTTCCCGTACGGCGAAGCGACCGCAGCCGCGTCCCCGTTCCGCAGGCCGAGGGCAGCGCCGTCTTCAGGAGAGATTTCGATTTCGCCCTTTAATCCAAAGTGGATCATTCTCTGGGAGCGAATGCTGCGGGTGCCGCTGCCCAAATGAAAACGCAGCGTTCCCAGAATGGCCGTAAAAGGATAATCCGCATGGGACGGCTGATCGTCAGTGAATACCATTTCCGAAAATGGTACCCGGCCGACAGCGCCGGTTTCCGGGCGTATTTCACTAATCCATGCCTGCCCACCGTCCGGCATGTCCCTGTATATCGGCACGAACCCGCGGATTTCCGCCCGGATCTCTTCAGGGGATCCATATGATTCCTGCTGTCCCAGCTTTAGCGCCAGCCAATCGAGAATCTCCCAGTCCGGCCGGGCGCCCCCAGGCGGGGAAACCGCCTCTGTAAACGCTTGAATTCTACCTTCCAGGTTTGTAAAAGAACCCCTTTTTTCACTGAAAGCCGCCCCGGGAAGAATGACGTCTGCTATCCGGGCGGTTTCCGTGCTGACAATGTCTTGAACCACAAGAAAATCAAGTAACTGCAGGGCAGCTTGAATCCGCCTGGGCTGCGGCAGTGACCGCAGCGGGTTTTCTCCCATGATGTACATGGCTTTCAGTGTGCCCTTTTCTGCAGCTTCGATCATGCCGGCAACCCCCAGGCCGGGTTTTGAAGACAGCCTGGTATTCCAGCGCTGCTCCCAGGCGCGCCGCACCCCGGCATCCGCCAGAGGCTGCCGCCCGGGGAGCAAATCAGGCGCCAGGCCCATATCCATGGCCCCGGTTTGATTGTTTTCCTTGGCCAGGATATAGATCCCGGCACCGGCAACGCCCAGGCTGCCGGTCATTAACAGCAGATTGGCGATCGCCGCCGCTGACTGCATGCCGTATTTTTGCTGCAAAATTCCATTGCCCACAACGACGGCCGTTTTTTTCCCCCTCAGCAATTCAACCGTTTTTTCCAGCGCGCCGATGTCCAGCCCGGTGATGCGGCAGGCCCTTTCAAGATCCAGCAGCCCCAGACCGTCTTTCAGGGTGTCGAAACCGGTGGTGTGCCGCTCGATGAACACAGGGTCGTACCCTTTTCGGGTATAGAGCATGGCAGCAAGCGCGTTGATCAGCTCAAGGTCGCTTTGGGGGGTGATCCGCAGCCAAAGGGCGGCTGAATGGACCAATTCAATTTCTCTGGGATCCGCCACAACCAGCGGAATCCCCGCTCTGGCGGCCCGTTTGAGATAATATCCCACCACCGGGGTGGAATGGGTGGGATCAGCCCCCAGAACCAGAATGGCTTCCGCCTGATCAAGGTGATCCAGCCGGTTGATCCGGCATTTTCCACCGGTCTGTTCATCCATTCTTCTCGCCCGGGACTGCCCGAAGAAGTTTGCGACAGTGTCCACATGGTTGGTCCCGATCAACACCCGGGCAATTTTCTGGAAAAGGTAATTTTCTTCGTTGCTGCATTTTGAGGACCCCAGAAAGGCCACGCTTTGAGGACCATGGGCTTTTTTGATTTCCAACAAGCGGCCGGCAATCCATTCCAGGGTCTCCCCCCACTGCGCGGAAGCCGGCTGGCCGTCTTTGACAATAACAGGGTGCGTCAGACGGTCGGGCGCATTTAAAAAATCATGAGCAAAATGGCCCCTTACGCAAAGAGTGGATTTATTGACCGTTCCCGGCAAATGCGACGGGTTAACTTCAACAATCCGACCGCCCGCAATCCCCATTTCCAGCGAACAGCCCACCCCGCAAAAACCGCAGATTGACTGAACTTCTTGCTCCGGTGTTCCCACATAGGGACGGTCTCCCCCGGGCGCATTGGGGGACAAGGCGCCGGTGGGGCATATTGACACGCAGGTGCCGCAGAAGGTGCAGGACGAATTTTCCAGCGGCAGCTCGTGAACGGTGGCCGGCCGGGATTTAAAGCCCCTGTGGTTATAGTCAATTGCCCCCACCACCACCAATTCGTGATCCGCACGGATGCATTTGCCGCACAGGATGCACTTGCTCAAATCCCTTATGATAAAAGGATTGGCCTGCTCAAACGAACCGGCATTGGGCATGGCGTAAAGACGGGTTTCACCGATCCCCAATTCCGCCGCAACCTGTCGCAGGCGGCAGCGGTTGCCTTTATTGCATACCAGGCAGGATTCCGGATGCTCGGCCATCATCAGGCGAACAATGTTGCGCCGGTGATTTCTGACCCGCTCGGAATCGGTGCGAACGACCATATCCTGGGCGGCTGGCGTAACGCAGGACGCCATGATGCGCCCGGTCCTTTGGTCTTCCACCAGGCAGAGGCGACAGGCCCCTGCCGGTTTCAGCTCCGGATGATCGCACAACCTGGGGATTTTTATGCCGTTGGTTTCGGCAGCCTTCAGCAGGCTGGTCCCCGGGGTGCAATCAACTATTCTACCATCAATGGACAGGCTGATTTGTTTCAACGGTTTCTCCTTGCAATCAATCATCTTTGCCACATAATAGAGCAACAATTATGCCTGAAGCAGAAAGGAGGCGGGATCGTTTAATAAATAATGTAATATCGGCAGTTTAAGATTCATGCGGCCGTTTCAGACTTTTTAACGGGCCTTGGGGAAATATCCCAATTTGGAACAGGCGCGCATGCTTGTATAGAAGTCATTTCAAAATCCCGGATCAGGTCTAAAAGCAAGGCGCAGGCCGATGAAAAAAGCGCAGCAACCATTGGAGGTTGTGAGCATTTTGAAGAGGCCTGCAACGCAGCTATTAGGCCTCAGATGGGTTTTGAAATGACTTCTAATCAATCAAAGGCACAAGCCCTGACTGTTCCATTTTGGACCGTTCTGTTTTGGGATCGCATTTGAACCGGCAGCGGCGGAAGGCCCCAAACCGTTCATTATTTTGTCACTGTTTGATATTATAGCGGTTATTGTGTATTGATATACAGTGCCGGCAATTTGAGATAACCTTTGAGACTGATAAAGGATTATCGTGATGGATCACAAAATTATCGTTATCGATGATGATCCGGATTTTATTGAAGTTATCGGCAAGTCATTGAGAAGCTTCGGTTTTAAAAATGTGACGATCGAAGTTGATCCATTGAAAGCGGTTGCGGTCGTCGAAAACGGCGAGGTTTTTGATGTAGCCCTTATCGATATGACCATGCCGGACATAGGCGGGCTTGATGTGCTGGAGGTTATCAAGCGCAACAGCCCGGGAACCGAATGCGTCATGGTAACGGCGGTCAATGAGGCCCGGGTTGCGGTGGCGTGCCTGAAAAAAGGCGCTTACGATTATCTCGTCAAGCCGATTGCCCCGGAAAACCTGCTGCCGGTTTTAAACCGCGCCCTGGAACGCCGACGGCTGCTGGACATCCTGGATATCGGCAAAAGCAAAAAACTGCCGGAACTGGTCTATAAGGAAGCCTTTCGCCCGATTGTCACACGATCCCCGGGGGTATTGCGAATCTTGAAGGAAGCCGAACTTCATGCCGCCAGCGATGTGCCCATCCTGATTTTCGGCGAAAGCGGAACCGGCAAGGAGCTTCTGGCCCGGGCCATCCACACCATCAGTCCCCGTTCGGCCTTTCCCTTCACCCCGGTGAATATGGCATCATTGACCGGCAGCCTGTTCGAGGCCGAGTTTTTCGGGCATGCGAAAGGCGCATTTACAGGCGCCGAGAAAGATCGGGCCGGATATCTGGAATACAGCAATCGGGGAACCCTGTTTTTAGATGAAATCGGAAACCTGCCCATCGAGCTCCAGGGAAAACTGCTGCGGGTGCTGCAGGATGGCGAATACACCCGGCTGGGAACCAGCCAGAAGCAGTACGCCGATGTCCGCTTTATCGCGGCAACCAACGAAGATCTTGAGAAAATGATGGCCGCCCGCAGGTTTCGCAAAGATTTATATTTTCGCATAAGGGGCGGCTGGCTGCACCTGCCGCCGCTGCGGGAGCGAAAAGAAGACATCCCCCTGCTGATAGAGACCTTTCTCAAGGAATACGCCAATCCGCCCGACGCCCCAGGTGTGCAGGAAGACGCCCTGGCCCTGTTGATGCATTATCATTATCCCGGCAACATCCGGGAACTCAAATCCATTATTCGTTCAGCCGTGAATCTTTCCCGGGGCCGCGCCATTACGGACCGTGTTCTTCCGGAGCATTTAAAAAGACTTTCCCCTAAATCTCAGACGCCTGCCCCTTCAGAAGCCGGATCGGTCGCCCCCCTGGCGGAGATCGAAAAAGCGCATATCCTGAAGGCTTATCACCTTGCCGCCGGGAATAAATCTCAGACGGCAAAAGCGCTCGGCATCGGTTTGAACACGCTTAGAAGAAAATTGGCCGCATACGGGATGGAATGAACAAAGTTTCAGGTCAAACATCCAGGTTTGATATCCTGGAGATTGAAAATTTTATTCCATAGAATCCGGTGAACTTTGCCGACAAGTCGACCGGCGGGGAAAATTATGAAAAAAAGAACCAATTTTATCAAACTGATTAAATTCTGGGGCATCACCTTCCTGATAGGATTTGGTCTCTGCATTATCGCTATCGACGTCATCGGCTCCTATCGGTATTTCAATGCCCGCGCCGCTCAAATGCGCGCAGATTACATAGCCCATCAGAAAGAGTCAGTTAAACAGGAAGTTTACCGCGTGGTTGATCTCATTTCTTATGAAAAATCTCAAAGCGAGAAATTGACGAAGACAAAAATTAAATCGCGGGTTTATGAGGCCTATGCTGTCGCTCAACATATCTATCAACGGAACAGTGCCTTAAAAAAAAACAAGGCCGAAATTCAGAAAATGATCCTGGACGCGTTAAGGCCCGTCAGATTTGAAAACGGAAGCGGTTATTACTTTGCCACCCGTCTGGACGGCGTTGAGATTCTTTTTGCCGACAAGCCTGAAATGGAAGGATTGAACCTGCTCCATATGCAGGATACGCGCGGTCAATATGTCATCAAAGACATGATTAAAATCACGCAGCAATCCGGTGAAGGTTTTTATGAATACCAGTGGACCAAACCGGGATCAGCGGGGAATGAATTTAAAAAAATATCCTTTGTCAAGCGGTTCGAGCCCTACGACTGGTTTATCGGAACCGGCTTATATGTTGACGATGTCGAGGCGCAAATCAAGGCAGACCTGCTTCCGGCCATCAGCCGAATCCGGTTCGGCAAGGAAGGCTATATCTTTATCA
>JBFLWU010000012.1:0-106025 GCA_040757625.1 Thermodesulfobacteriota bacterium
CCATTTCCGGCATTTTAACATCCAGAATAACCACTTCAATCTCGGGAGATTCCTTGAGTTTTTGCAGGGCCTCCTTTCCGCTAAAGGCCGCAACCACTTCGAGATCCCGCCGGTTGAGACGTTTGGTCATGGTCTCAACAAAGGGAACTTCATCATCCACCAGCAGTATGTGGGCAATTGGCATAACGCACTCCTTTCGTTCTGCATAAAATATTCGCAGCGTCATAATTGATTGCACATAAGGTCATTCCGGTGAAAGCCGGAATCCGGAAAAACGCCGGATGCCCCTGCATCACTTCGCGGGGCAGGCTTCTCGAGTCCGGCATGACAAACATTTCTGAAACATATTCTGCCATAGGTAAAAAAGGTCTTTTCAAAACAAATCCGCCGCCTTAATCCGTTCGGGCGCCTTTTGCCGCCGCCCCTTTGGAAATCGGAAGCTTGACTTCAAAGGTCGTGCCTTCGTCCAGGACGCTGCGAACGGAGATTTCCCCCCCGATTTTTTTTACGATTCCGTAGCATATGGACAACCCCAGGCCGGTCCCTTTGCCCACCGGCTTGGTGGTGAAAAAGGGGTCGAATATCCTGGCCAGATACTCTTTGGGAATGCCCGGCCCATTGTCGGACACACTGACCACCACGCGATCATCCTCCCGGCGGCTGTTGATATTCAGCTTGCCTCCCTTTTTTTCCATGGCGTCCAGGGCGTTATTGATCAGGTTCAGAAACACCTGCTGAAATTCAGCGGGCGACACTTCGGTGAACGGCAGGTCCGGGGCAAGCTCGGTATGGATGACGACATTGCTGTACCTGGCGCGCTGGTCGGAAATTCCCACGACCTCCTGGATCAGGCTGTTGATCTGGACATCGTGCACCCGCGGGTCGGTTTTGCGCGCGAAACTCAAGAGCTTATGGGTGATTTCCTTGCAGCGCCTGCCCTGGGTATTGATCTGTTTGAGGGCCCGATTCAATTCTTCCAGATTTTGACTTTGAGCGAATTCTTCTTCCGACAGCAGGTCCTGGATCCAGCCGGCTTCCTCCACCATGATGGCCACCGGGTTATTGATTTCATGGGCGATGCCGGCGGCCAGTTCGCCGATGGAGGCCAGCTTGCCGGTTTCGATGACCTGCTGGTTCATCATCTCCTTTTCACGGTCCGCACTGGCGATGCGGCTGACCATGCGTTTCGATACCACCAGGGCCATGGTGATGATGGCCAGACTCCCCAGCAGAATAATGACCACGGCGATTTTTCGCGTGCGGTTGAAATCGGCGTAAGCGTCGGTGGCGTCCTGCCGGTATACCAGCAGCCAGTCCCCGTGTTTGAGGGAGGCCGCCACAATAATGCTTTTACGGCCGGACTCGTTCACCTTTTCTAACATGTCGATTCCGTCTCTGCTTTTAGCCACGTTGTTGAGAAAGTACAGGTAGGTTTCCTTGTCGGCAACGGCATCGACCTGTGGCGTGGTCTGAAATTCGCCGGCTTTGTTTAAAATAAACGCCGAGCCGGTTTTACCGATCCGGATGTTTTCCACCAGGGAGTTGAAGGACTTGAAATCGATGGTGGCTCTCAGGATCCAGTCGCCTGCCGGCCGCTTCTGTTTAATCGCTATGATAAAATGGGGGAGCTCCCGCAGGCCCAGGAAGACATCGCTGATGTAAAAATCGCTTTTGATGGCTTTTTTGAACCAGTCGGATTGGGAATAAATGGCATGGGCCAGTTCAAACGGCCCGGCATACGCCACCTGAAAACCGTCCGCGTTGATCACGCCGATATCTTCAAAGACGGCGTTGTATTCTTTTTTCAGGTCGGTCAATTTTCCCCATAAAAAAGGTTCATTGCTCAGCTCTTCAAGACTGAAGGATTTTGAAATAAAAAGCAGATCGCTCAATTTTTCATTCAGGAAGCCGTCAATGTTCTGTTTGTGCTTCAAAACCAGTTCCTTGAGGTGCGCCCGGACCTTGTCCTGATAGGAAGCTTGAAATTCTTCCAGGATGATGCCGGTAACCAGAATCATGGGGGTCAGGGAAACAATAATGACCACCAGCAGCATTTTGCGCGCTAAGGACCGGTAATAGGAATTGTGCGAGTTGCTATTTGGATTCATTCTGGGCATCCGTTGCATTTTTTTTCCGGTTTGGGGAACTCGTCGATTGAACGCCGCATCCCTGAAGGATATCGGAAACGACCTGCCGGAGATTTTCGATGCTGCTTCCTCTCTTTTCAACAAAGGCGGTCGCGTTAACGAGGTCCTGGTGGGTTTCATATTCAGAAACATAGGTATGCACGACCACCGGCAGGGGCGGGACGCGGTTGCGTATTTTTTTCAGAACGGCGGACTCCTCCACATCCGGCAGATCCGGGTCCAGTATCAGCAGGTCCAGGGGTTCGTGTTGATACACCCGGTTGACAACGTCCCGGCCCTTGTCCGCCAATAGAATCCGATATCCCGCCGCCGTCATTTCACGTCTTAGGAATTCACGCACATGCGGGTTTCGATCCGCAATCAGGATGGTAAATTTTCGTTCCACAGCAAGTCCTAGAGAGGCTTTCCAGTAAATTTTTTCAGAGACCTCCGGGCAAGGTATTTGTAACTGCACTCAGCAAGGTTTATGCCAGACTGCCGGGGGGGGTGTTTATTTTGTAACTATTTGGAAATAAATAATAAATATTTATAAATGGGTGCGCCCGGACGCGGATTGCAACCGGTTGTGTCGGGTTTCTTTACAAAATGTAAAGCCAGGGGATTGCCATTTACCGGGGCCCGGTCGGGGCTGCGGCTTATTATGAATGAAAGCCGGCTGTCAGATATTTGGGCTTGGACTGTAACCGGATAGAGGACAAGCGCCTTCGGGCGCGGGGCCCGGGGGGGCGATGGGTGAACGGTTGAAAATATAAAAATTTCAAATGGTTTTTTCGTAAAGACGGCCGGATTTTCAAGATTGGGGAAACGGGCATGGTTTTTGAATGCCGTTGGTAAGTGAACGCCAAAGGTTTCTCACAACCGGGAAATTGCAACGGTTGCGGGTCGACCGGCAGGAGCAGACGCCGTAGCAGCTTTTGGAAATAAACGCATTAGGTTACGGTCATGTTTTTGGACCCTGGAAATGTTAATTAAATATGAACAACCAAGAGGAGATTCCCATGTCAGCGAAGAGCTCAGTCGCGCAAGAGCAAGATGAATTGAAGGAATTCAGTCCCGAACAATTGGCGGCCGTGGATGCCATTATTGAAAGTCACAAGTTTAAGCCGGGCTCCTTGATTCCTGTTCTGGAGAAGATTCAGGAAACGATCGGATATCTTCCCAAAAGCATCCAGCGCAGGGTCGCCCTCGGCCTAAGAATTCCTTTCAGCGAGGTCTATGGCGTCGTTACCTTCTATTCATTTTTTACCATAAAACCCCGGGGCCGCCATACCATACGGACCTGTCTGGGAACGGCCTGCTACGTCCGAGGCGGCAAGCGCATCGCGGAAACCATATCACAGACTTTTGGCATCAAGGAAGGCGAAACGACACCGGACCGACGGTTTACTTTCGAGACGGTGCGCTGCCTGGGCGCGTGCGGACTGGGTCCGGCGATGGTGGTGAACAACGACGTCCACGGCCGGGTCAAACCGGCCAAGATCAAGGACATCCTGGACCCTTACATTTAATCCATTTAAGGAGTGGGAGCGATGGCAAAACTGACAATTGCGGACTTGAAAAAGATCAAGGACAAGGTGCACGCGGAAACGGCCCTGCGTCTTGGGGATCGCCGCGCGCGGGTGACCGTCCACATGGGAACCTGTGGAATCGCCTCGGGAGCGCGCGAGGTTATGGGCGCACTGCTGGGCGCGATCGAAGAGGCCGGCGTATCCGATGTGGTCGTTACAACGTCGGGATGCATGGGGTTGTGCAGCCGGGAACCACTCGTTACGGTTGAGATCATCGGGCAGGAGCCCATCAAATACGAATGTGTAAATCCCAACAAGATGCGGCAAATCTTCAAACGGCACGTTCTGGAAGGTGAGGTCCAGGCCCCGTTTGTGCTTGCCCGGGGAACCGAGATCGTAAAATAGCCCGGGGGCGGTTTGGGCCGCACCGGCATCGATACGCCATATTCTCGAAGATACAGGAGGAAAAACATCATGAAGGTGTTTCGCTCACATATACTGATTTGCGGAGGAACGGGCTGCCATGCCTCGGGCAGTCTCGAAGCCAAGAAGGCCCTCCTCGCGGAACTGGACAAGAGAGGGCTGGCCGGCGAGATCAAGGTCGTCGAGACCGGTTGCAACGGCTTCTGCGCCATGGGGCCGGTCATGGTCGTTTATCCCGAGGGCGTCATGTATATGATGGTCCAGGCAGGGGATATTCCGGAACTCGTCGAAGAACATTTCGTCAAGGGCCGCGTGCTGAAACGTCTCCTTTACAAGGAGCCCTTAACCGGCGAGGCCATTCCCACGATGCAGGAGATTCCGTTTTTCGCCCTCCAGGATCTCCGCGTTCTCCGCAATCGGGGCATCATCGATCCGGAAAAAATCGAGGAATACATCGCCCGCGACGGTTACGCCGGCATGGCCAAGGCCCTGACCGAAATGACGCCCGATGCGATCATCAAGGAGGTCATGGACTCCGGTCTGCGCGGGCGCGGCGGCGCAGGGTTTCCAACGGGGCTTAAATGGAGATTCGCCTCGCAGTCGCCCGGAGACATCAAGTATGTCCTGTGCAACGCCGACGAAGGGGACCCCGGCGCCTTCATGGACCGGAGCGTCTTGGAGGCCGACCCGCATGCTGTCCTGGAAGGCATGGTCATCGCCGCCAAGGCTATCGGCTCCCATCAGGGCTACATCTACTGCCGCGCCGAATACCCGCTCGCCATCCACCGTCTCAATATCGCCATCGACCAGGCCAAGGAGGCGGGCCTGCTGGGCAGTGACATCCTGGGTACAGGTTTTGATTTCGACCTGGAAATTTATCAGGGCGCCGGGGCATTTGTCTGCGGCGAAGAAACGGCTCTCATGACTTCCATCGAGGGAAAACGGGGCATGCCGAGACCGCGTCCCCCCTTTCCCGCCATCGCGGGCCTGTGGCAGCGTCCGTCCATCCTGAACAATGTCGAGACCCTTGCCAACGTCGGACAGATTATCCTTCGCGGCGCCGCCTGGTATGCCGGCGTGGGCACGACCAAGAGCAAAGGGACGAAGGTATTCGCCCTTACCGGCGATGTGAATAACATCGGCCTTGTGGAAGTGCCCATGGGCACCCCCCTGGGCACGATCGTCTATGACATCGGCGGCGGGATCGCCAAGGGCAAGAAATTCAAGGCCGCCCAGCTGGGCGGACCCTCCGGCGGGATGATTCCCATTCAGCACCTGAATGCGCCCGTCGATTACGAAAAGGTCGCCGAGCTCGGGGCCATCATGGGTTCCGGCGGGCTCATCGTCATGAACGAAGATTCCTGCGCCGTGGACATGGCCCGGTTCTTCATGGACTTCTGCAAGGACGAGTCCTGCGGCAAGTGCACGCCCTGCCGTGCGGGGACACAGAAGATGCTGGAGATTCTGACCAATATCTGCAACGGCAAGGGTAAGGAAGGGGACATCGAAAAACTGGAAAAATGGGCGAATGTCATTAAAAACACGGCGCTTTGCGGCCTGGGCCAAACCGCGCCGAACCCGGTGCTCTCCACCCTGCGCTACTTCCGTGATGAGTACGAGGCCCACATCCGGGAAAAGCGCTGCCCGGCGGTGGTCTGCTCGGCCTTTTTCAAAACCCCCTGCATGCACGCCTGCCCGATCAACATGGACATCCCCAGCTATCTGGCCTTGATCAAGGCCGATCGCCTGGAAGATGCCTATAAGGTCCTTTTAAAAACCAATCCGTTCCCATCGATTTGCGGCAGGGTGTGCAACCATAAGTGTGAAACCAAGTGCCGCCGGTCCACAGTGGATGAAGCCGTCGGCATCAAGCACCTGAAACGGTACATTACCGATAATGCCGCCCGGCCGCGTCTGGAAAAAGCGCAGCTGACCCGCAAGGAAAAGATCGCGGTCATCGGCGCCGGTCCATCGGGTTTGACGGCGGCAAGAGATCTTGCGTTGCGGGGCTATGCGGTGACGCTCTTTGACCAGTTTCCGGAAGCCGGCGGGATGTTGCGATGGGGCATCCCCGCCTACCGGCTGCCGCGGGAGATTCTCGATCAGGAGATTTCCGATATTCTGGCGCTCGGCATCGAGTTTCGCAACAATACCAAGGTGGGCGTGGACGTCGCCTGGGAAGAGCTGCGGGTGGCCTACACGGCCGTCTATCTTGCCATCGGCGCGCAGCGCAGTGCGCGCTCGGGGGTTGAGGGCGATGGACTCAAAGGCGTTGACGGGGCGATTGAGTTCCTGCGGGAAGTCAACCTGGGAAGAAAGCCCAAAGTGGGAAAACGCGTCGCCGTCGTCGGGGGCGGGAATTCCGCCATCGATGCCGCCCGGTCGGCCCTGAGGCTCGGCGCCGAAACGGTGACCATCGTATATCGCCGCTTGCGGGAGGACATGCCGGCCCAGGATGATGAAATCCACGCTGCTGAAGCCGAAGGCATCAAGATCGAATATCTGGCGGCGCCGGTTCGATTCCAGGGCGCGGACGGCCGGCTGCAAAGCGCTGTCTGCCAGCGGATGGCCCTGGGTGAATTTGACGCAAGCGGTCGCAAGAAACCCGTACCCCTCATCGACAGCGAATTCAGCCTGGATGTGGACCAGGTGATCCTGGCCATCGGCCAGGAAGCAATCTTCCCGTTTGATGCCGGTCGGGCGGGAATCGGCGTGACCAGGCGAAAACTCATTGAGGTCGTAAAGGGGTCTAAGACCGCAACCGCCGCTGCGATGGTTTTTGCAGGCGGCGATGTGGTCACGGGACCCGATACGGTGGTCGGCGCCGTGGCAGCCGGGCATCATGCCGCCGCCGAAATTGATGCGGCCATTCGCCTGCGAAATGGAGAAGCGCCTTACGTTCCCGTGGAAGAGGAAATCGCCATTCCCATGGTCGTGGATGAAGAAACCCAGGAGATTGCGCGCGTCTGCATTCCCGAAGTGGCGTGTCTGGAAAGAATCAAGGACTTCAGGGAAGTGGAGCTGGGGTTGTCGAAGGAAGCGGCACTGGCGGAGGCGAGCCGCTGTCTGCGTTGCGATATCCAGATCGAATAAGCGGGCCACCAGACGGATATTCATGACGACGATATGATATTTTAAATGGAGAGAACATACCATGGAAACAAAGGTCAATAAGGTAAAACTGACGATAGACGGTAAAGAGGTCTTGGTGGATGAGGGCGTGACCATCCTTGAAGCGGCCCGGCAAAACGGCATAAAAATTCCGACGCTCTGCCAGCATGAGGCGCTTTCAAACTGGGGCGGATGCCGGATGTGCGTGGTTGAAGTGGACGGCTCTCCCAAGCTGGTCGCCAGCTGCGTGATGCCGGTGCGAAACGGCATGGGGGTGGTTACCACGAATGATTATATCCTGGAATGCCGCCGGACCATGTTGGAGTTCATCTTTGCCGAAAGGAACCACTATTGCATGTTCTGTCCCCAGAGCGGCGATTGTGAACTTCAGAACCTTGCCTATGAATTGCAGATGGACCACCTGACGGTTACATTTTCCTTTAATAAGTTCCCAACGGATGTGACGAATGAATATATGGTCATCGACCACAATCGCTGCATTCTGTGCGGACGGTGCGTGCGCGCCTGCAAGGAGATTGTCGGCGCGTCGGTGCTTAATTTCCAGAACCGCGGGCCTAAAAACCTCATCGGTATGGATTTAAACCAGAGCCGCGAACAGTCGACCTGCCATGGCGACGGCGTCTGCATGCAGGTCTGCCCGACCGGGGCGATGGTGAACCGCTACCGCAGCCACTATGCGGTCAAGGGGCATTCCAAGGACTGGCAGCCGCTCGAAACCGTTTGCTCCCAATGCGGGCTGCTGTGTCCGACCGTTAACTTTGTCAAGGACAACAACCTGATTAAAATTGAAGGCAGGCTGACGAGGACAAACGGCCGGCCGGATCGCGGCCAGCTCTGCCGCAAAGGCCGGTTCGAGGCATTGAAAAATGCGGGAATCCGACTGGACAGCCCGATGGTGCGTTCCGGAAGCGGAACCTGGAAGACGGCGACCTGGGACGACATCCTTAAACTCGTTTCCGGAAAGCTGAATGACGTTAAAAAGAAGGAGGGGGGCGAGGCCATCTTCGGGCTTGCCTCAAGCGCCCTGTCCAATGAAGAGCTGGTATTGTTCAGAGATTTCATGACGCAGGGATGCTCGGCCGCATATGTGGATACTTTCGACGGGACCCATTTCAGGGCCGTATCCGACGCCGCCAAGGAAGGGAAGGAAGCTTTCAGGGAAGCCTCCTGGAAGATGATTCCGGAAGCCGATATGGTCATTCTGCTGGGCGAAGACGCCTCCCAAAGCCAGCCGATGATTTCAACCCTCCTGGGCAAGGGTTTCCTGGAACGCGGCCAAAAAGTGGCTGTTTTAGGGAAGACGGATCCGGTTCCGCCCTATACTCCGTATTATTTGCCGGTGGTGGACAGCGCGCTGCCCCTGCTGGTTGGAGCCCTGAAGACCGGTTTAAAAGGGTCGGGCGACGGGGGAAAACTCCCTGCAAAAGCGCGCCTGGATGCGGATGCCGTCAGGGTTTTTCATGAAATCGTCAAAGCCTTTTCCGAATCGGCCAACCCCTTGTTCATCGTGGGCGAAAAACTTGCCGGCCTTGAGGACCCCGCATTTCTGGCCGATATCGTGAGCCTGGCGAAACAAAAGGGCCTTTGCCCCGATAAAAGCTCGCGCCTGATCATCCTAAAACCCCGCGGCAACAGCGCCGGCGCCTGGAAACTGGGAATTTCATCTTCGAAAAAAATATCCGGCAAAAGCAAATGGAAGGCCGGACTGGTCCTTCTCGGTGAACCGGACGATTCTTATCTTGCGGCTTTGGAAGGACTCAAAGGAGGCGGCTTTATTGCCGCCATCAGCCCTTATTTTCCTGAATCCCTGTCCGACAAGGTCGACGCGCTGATTCCCAAGCCCGCATGGTTGGAGGAGGAGGGAACATTCACTTCCGTTGACGGCCATGAAACCGCTTATAAGCAAAAATCTCTGCGGGCCCCGGCAGGTGTGATGGATTCATGGGAGATATTCAAAAAACTGGCTGAACGGGTCGGCTTCAAACCGGGTTATCGATCATGGAAGGACCTGTCCAAAAAGGCCGAACACGAAATTAAAAAATAGCAATTGTTTAAAAGAACAGTTTTGAACTGTTAACAATGGAGGTCGTTCATGGCAAAACCCAAGGTAGCAACCGTGTGGCTGGAGGGATGTGCCGGCTGTCATATGTCCTTTCTGGATCTGGATGAAAGCCTGGTGGATATCCTGGGCAAGATCGAGTTAACGCTGACGCCCATTACGGATTTTAAAGATTATGATTTTCCGGATTTAACGGTCGGCATCATCGAAGGGGGGATCGGAAATCAGGAGCAAGTGGAAATTGCCCATCACCTCCGAAAGAAGTGCAAGATTCTGGTGGCCTGGGGAGACTGCGCGGTATTCGGCGGAGTCAACACGATGCGGAACTGGATTCCTAAGGAAGAGATTCTCAAACGCGGTTATCTTGAGACTGAAAGCACGGTGAACGGCGTACTGCCTATCCATGAGGAGCTTCCTGCTCTGCTGGACAAGGTTTTACCGGTCAACGAGGTGGTTCCTGTGGATGTCTTTGTGCCGGGGTGCCCGCCCTCGCCGGAAGCGATTGCCCATAGTTTGTCCGAAATCCTTCAGGGGAGGTTGCCTGTTCTTCCCAAAGAGCTGATCCACTTTGATTGAGGAGACGAAAGATATGAAGACTTCAAGAAAGATTACCATCAATCCCATCAGCCGGCTGGAGGGCCATGGAAAAGTGACCATCAACCTCGATGCCGCCGGCGAGGTGCAGGATGCCCATTTTCATGTAACCCAGTTCAGAGGATACGAAAAGTTCTGCGAGGGCCGGCCTTTTGAAGAGATGCCCATCATCACCCAGCGGATCTGCGGCATCTGCCCGGTCAGCCACCAGCTGGCATCGGCCAAGGCCTGCGACGCCATCCTGGGGGTCGAGATCCCTGCGACCGGCAAACTCCTCAGAGAATTGATGCACATGGGTCAGTATATCCAGTCGCACGCCCTGCATTTCTTCCATCTGGCAAGCCCGGATCTGCTTTTGGGCTGGGATTCGGATCCGGCCGAGCGCAACGTGGTGGGGGTGGTGGCGAAATTCCCGGAAATTGCCGTAAAAGGGATCCAACTGAGAAAGTTCGGCCAGGAAATCATCAAAGCCCTGGGGGGCAAAAAAGTCCATCCGGCATTCGCCATTCCCGGTGGGGTTACCAATATCCTGGCTCCCGAGGACCGCGACCGGCTTTTAGGCGGTTTTGCCGATGCCTACGGCACCTGTGAAGCGGCCCTGGGGATCATCAAGAGCTGGAGCGAAAAAAATCTGGCAGAAGTCAAGCGCTTTGCCAATTTCAGATCCAACTATGCGGGACTGATGGATGCAAACGGCTGCCCCAACATGTATGAAGGCAAGATCCGGCTGGCGGATCCCGACCGGCAGGTCCTTGCCGAATTCGAACCGAGGGATTATCTGAAGTTTATCGGGGAGCATGTGGAACCCTGGTCTTATATGAAGTTTCCCTATTACAAAAGCCAGGGATATCCCCAGGGCATTTACCGGGTGGGGCCGCTGGCAAGGCTCAACGCCGCAGACGGTATGAGCACCCCCCGGGCGGACAAGGAGTTCCGTAATTATCTGGCCCTGACCAAGGACGGACTATGGGGATGCACCCTGCTGTATCATTACACCCGCATGATCGAGCTGCTGAATTCTCTGGAAAGGGCCGAGGCGATCCTGAAAGACGAAAGCATCTGCGGGACCGACATCCGGATTACGACGAATCCGTCTAATTCCGAAGGCGTCGGTGTTATTGAAGCGCCCCGGGGAATCCTGATCCATCATTACTGGGTAAACGGTTATGGGGCCATCGAGAAGGCCAACCTGATCGTGGCCACCGGCCATAACAATATCGCCATGAACCGGTCGGTGGAACTGGTGGCCAAGGAATATATTCACAAGGGCGAGGTGCGCGAAGGGCTCCTGAACCGCGTGGAGGGGGCAATCCGCTGCTACGATCCGTGCCTGTCGTGCGCGACCCATGCCCTGGGCCAGATGGCGCTGAAAATTCAGATTTTCAGGCATGACGGCGAAATCCTCCGGGAGCTGCGAAGGGAGTAGACGTGTCGACATCTGAAACACGGCCATGCTGGATTGTCGGTTTTGGAAACCGGGCGCGCCGGGACGACGGCATCGGTCCCTATGTCGTGGAAAGGCTCAAGGGGGAGGCGGCGCACCGCCAGGGGGTGCACCTGCTGGCGCTGCCCCAGCTCAGGGCCGATCTGGCGGAAGATCTGCGGGCGGCCGAGCGGTTCGTGTTTGTGGATGCAACCGTTGAGACCCCGGCGGGCGGCCGGAGATGGCGCCGGCTCTACCCGCAAATGCGGACCCTGCCCTATCTCACGCACCATGTGGATCCGGCCTTTCTGCTGGGGCTGATAGAAACACTATACGGCCGCGCCCCTTCAGCCTGGCTGGTTTCAATAAACGGGAGCGATTTCGGGTTCGGCGAGGGCTTCAGCCCGGAGGTCGTGCGGACAGCCGATCGGGTGTGCAGGGAAATTTCAGGCTTTATCTGCCGGTCCAGAGAGACTATAATGGACAGCGTGAGAGCGCCGGCGATGGACGCGTTCCGGGCCGCGAAAAACTCACCAGCAGGTGAGCGGAAAGTCAATCTATAGAATACAAGGAGCAAATCATGGGAAACGCAGCAGACATCCTTATCATCGACGATGACAGGGATTTGGTGGATTCGATGCGCATTATCCTTGAAAGCAAGGCTTACGAGGTCCGGGCCGCATATAACGGCAGGGAAGGGTATGCGGAAATGGAGCGGAAAGTTCCGGACCTTATTGTTCTGGATGTGATGATGTCCACCGATACGGAAGGATTCGACTTCGCCTATAAGCTTCAACGCAGCCCGCAATACAAGGAAATCCCCATACTGATGCTGACCTCATTCCCGCAGAAAATGGCCGAACAGGGGCCGGAGAGCTTTCAGCACATACTGGGAGAGGGATGGCCGGTCACGATGTTTTTCGAAAAGCCGATCCAGCCGGAAAAGCTGATCGCCGCAATCGAGCAGCTGCTCGCGGAGAAAAAAGGGTAGTGCGACGCTCCGGCTCGCCGTCATCAGTTCGAACAAAGATCGCTCAACTTAGGAGTAGATGATGGACCTGCCGTTGCGGGTGAGACTGTTGGGCGCCTTTGTGGGGGTTGTCGTTCTTTCAGGCGCCCTGACCATTCTGGCCGGCAGTTTTCTGATCAAGCGGATGGTCATATCCGAGGCCGAGCGCCGGGTGGTATTGGGGTTGAAGACGGCCCGGGCCATGTGGGAGCGACGCCTCGATGAGGCGCTCAAGGCCGCGCTGGTAATGGCCGAAGGCGATATCGCCGAAAGGCTATCCTCCCCCCGGGCGGTCGACCCGCACACCCTGGACGGGCTGCGCATCAAGCTCGAGTATGATTTCCTGCATATACTGGACAGCCGCGGAACGATCCTGGCCAGCGCCTCCGGTGACAACATGGGCACCCGGGCGTCTGCCAGCCCCGTCATTGCCCGAGTCCTGCAAACCCGAAAATCAGCCGCCGGCATTTCGCTGCTCCCCCTGGAGGCGTTGACCGTCAAGAACGACGCCCTGGCCGCCCGCACCCGGATCCGGGTGCTGCCCACGCCGCACGCCCGGCCCGGGGGTCCGCAGGAGATCACCTCGGCCATGGTACTGGAAGCCGCCGCTCCCATTCTGGACAGCCGACGGGAACTGACCGGCATAGTCCGGCTGGGAACCGTCATCAACCAGAACTTCGATTTTGTGGACTTTGTGCGTGAAAATGTCTTTACCGCCGCCACTTACGGCGGGAAGAACATGGGAACGGTGACGATCTTTCAGGGTGATGTCCGCATCACCACCAATGTCGTCGGCCCGGACGGAAAGCGCGCCATCGGCACGCGCGTTTCCGCCGAGGTCTATGACAGGGTTCTGACCCGGGGCCGGATGTGGACCGGCCCGGCCTTTGTGGTGGACAGCTGGTACATTTCGGCTTACGAACCCCTGCGGAACCTGAACCAGGAAATCGTCGGGATGCTGTACGTGGGGGTTCTGAAAAAGCGTTATGACGATATGCGCCGGCAGGCGATGACCCTGTTCAGCGTGGTCGCCGTCCTCGTGTTTTTATGCGCCGTTTTCCTTTCGCTCTGGCTGAGCGCCCGGCAGGCCCGCCCCATTACCCAGCTGACCGCAGGGGCCGACGAGGTCGCGCGCGGCAATCTCAATTATCAGCTGTATTATTCCAGCGAAGCCAAAAGAGACGAGATCTACCGCCTGACCAGCGCCTTCAATCAGATGGTCAGCTCCCTGCAGGAGCGCGACCGGCAGCTGCAGCGCAGCCGCGATGATCTGCAGCAGACGGCAACCGAGCTCAAGGAATGGGTCCAGAATTATCTGGACGCCCTGGAGTTTATCACCCACGAGCTCAAGAACCAGATCGCGGCGATGAAAATCAACCTGCTGGCCGTGCATGACGGATACATCGGAAGCGTCAGCCAGGAGCAGAAAGAGGCCCTCAGCGATGTCGTCAAGGCCATCAACCGGGCCGAAGAGATGATCTTGAATTATCTCAACCTGTCGCGAATCGAAAAAGGCGAATTGCAGGTGCGGGCGCGGCCCGTGCACGTGGAATCGGACGTGATCCGTCCGGTCCTGAGCAATTTCCGGGGACGGATGGAGTCCAAGGGGATGCGGGTCGAGGTGGAATTTCCGGAAGACCTGTTTGTCCAGGCCGATCCGGCGCTGCTGGAGATCGTCTACGAAAACCTGCTCGGCAACGCCGTTCGCTACGGCCGGGAGGGCGGCTGCGTGAAGTTGTGGGGAAAACGCCGGGACGCTCTGGCTGAATTGCACGTCTGGAATGACGGCCCGGGGGTGGCTCCCGATCAGATCGATCGTCTCTTCAGGAAATTTGCGCGCCTGCAGACCGCTGCAAAAGTTCAGCCGGACAGGGGGACCGGTCTGGGGCTGTTTATCACCCGTGAAATCATCCGGCGCCACGGCGGCGCCATTCATGCCCAAAGCAGCTACCATGAATGGCTGGACATGGTTTTTGAATTGCCGCTGCCGGACGCCCTGGCAGGGGTGCAGGCCGGTGAGGCCGAAGAGCGGAGGGATCCGCCAACGGAGAAAACTTAGGAGATTTGAAACTATCTCAAAAAAATCAGGAGTCGGGGAGTATTTTAAATGTTCTCCGGCCCGGCCTGGGATAGGCCCCTCGGCCCCCTGAGCGCCGGAACCAAAGATTACGGATCTCCGTACATGCCCCCTAACTTTTGCACTGCGCCGCAACAGGCAGACAGGAGCATTGCCGCCGGGGGAATCAGCCCAAGGGGGCTGATTCTATGGAACTTGAGCGGGATCGCTGCCGGGCGCTAATGATTCGATAGGATGGTTCCGGTGCTCGGGGGGCCGAGGGGCCTATCCCAGGCCGGGCCGACGGCAAAAACGGTTAAGCGGCGCCGGCTTCCAAATTCGAACTGCGAATATCGAAACTCGAAGCAAGTTCGAAATCGGAATGACCGCATGGTCTAAACGCGAGGCTCAAAGTCAGTATATGCGACCGATAGGGTTGGAGCTCTGGGATTTCGGTCATTTGGATATGTTTCGTATTGGCGGCTGCGCCTTGAACCGAGACCGATTTCGAATTTGGGATTTCAGCACAGTAGGACAAGAGTAATGCAATGAAGAGGGTAAAGTGATCCAGGCAGAAGGCGTCCATAAAATCCTGGTTGTGGATGACGAGCCCGGCATCCGGCGCGGGTGCGAACGGGTCCTGCGTTCCCAGGGCCACAGCGTCCTGCTGGCCGAAAGCGGGGAAAAAGGACTGGAACTGCTCCGGCAGCAGCCCGACATCGATCTGGTCCTGGTGGACCTGCGCATGCCGGGCATCAGCGGCTTTGACTTCCTGCTCCAGGGGCAGGCGCTGGTCCCGGAAACCATTTTTGTCATGATAACGGCCTATGCCACCATTGAATCCGCGGTGGAAGCCACCAAGCGCGGGGCCTACGATTTTATCGCCAAGCCCTTTACGCCGGACGATCTGCTGCGCTTGACGAATCGGGCACTGGAACGGGTGCGCCTGATCCGCGAGCGCAACCGGCTGGAAGCCGAACGCCGCCGGCGCATGCTGGAGCTCGTAACGGAAAAGAGCCAGTTTCGCACCGTCATTGACTGCATGACCGACGGAGTGATAGTATGCAACGCGGATCAAACGCTGGTGTTATACAACCCGGCGGCCCAGAAGATGTTTGCCGGCCTTCACTCCCTGCGGACGCCGCTGAAGGCGGAAGCGGTGCTGGCGTGTCAGGACCTGATCACGATGATTGCCGGCGCCTCCACCGGGAATAAACGGTTGTCGAACGAAATCCGGCTCGACTCCGAAGGGGCGCCCAGCTGGGTTCTGGCGAATGTGGCCCCGGTGATCGATCTTTCTTCGGGCCGGTTCCTGGGCACCGTCACGGTCCTCCGGGACATTTCCGAGATCAAACGCATAGCGCAGGTCAAGGCCCAGTTCATGAATATGGTGGCCCATGAGCTGCGCGCTCCGCTGGCGGCCGTGGACGGGTACCTGGCGGTGATCGACGGCGGGTTTGTCCGGGATGACCGGAAACAGCATGAAATCATCCAGCGCTCAAAGGGGCGGATTCAAGCCCTGGTGGACCTGGTGGGCGACCTGCTTGAGATGGCGCGGATGGAGGAGGGGACCGTCCGCCGGGAGATCACCCCGCAGCACCTGGGGGAGGTTTTCAAAGAGGTCGCGGAACTCATGCGGCCCCTCGCCGACCGCAGCGGGGTCCGCCTTGAAGTCGCGGCCCCCGACGATCTTCCCCCTGTGCCGGCGGACCGGGAAGAATGCATGCGGATCTTCGGCAACCTGGTGAGCAATGCCGTCAAGTACAACCGGCAGGGAGGGCGGGTAAGCATCTGGGCCGAGCCCGACGGCCCCTACGTGAAGATCGCGGTCGCGGACACCGGCATCGGTATCAGCCGGGAGGGCCAAAGCCGCCTGTTCTCGGAATTTTTTCGCGAAAAGAGCGGGGCGACCAGCCTCATTACCGGCACCGGGCTCGGACTGAGCATCGTCAAGCGCATCGTCGACTTTTATCACGGCCGCATTGCGGTCCAAAGCGAACTCGATAAAGGAACCACCTTCACGGTCTGGCTGCCCTGTCAGGGGCCGGGGGCGGGCGCCAGGTACCAGGTGTCGGGTGTCGGGGAACCAGGTGTCGAGGGTCAGGAAAAAAAACAGGTTGAGGCTCAGGCTGAGGTTGAAAAAGAATCTTAACCTTAACCACACCCTGATGCGTTGCCGTTTGGGCATCTGGTCCTATCAGCGCTGAAGTCAAGCGCGAAATGTTTTGCAGGGGCCTCAGGAAAAAGCGTATGTGTCTGGCAGTACCTTCCAAAATCGTAAAGATTGAAAACCAGCTGGGTGTCATCGACGTCGAAGGGGTGACCCGGGAGACGAACCTGGTGTTGATAGAAGATGCCAGGGTCGGCGATTATGTGATCGTCCACGCCGGCTTCGCCATCCGCAAAATCGACGAGGCCGAAGCGCTGGAATCGCTGAAAATATTGCGGGAAGGCGCGGCGATGGGGTTTGATGGGTGATTTATGGCCGCCAAAGGCATTGAGCCGGAATGCATCGCAAGGACCTTCAGGGTAAACGGCATCGTCCAGGGGGTCGGCTTTCGCCCCTTTGTTTACGGGCTGGCAAACCGGTACCGGCTCAAGGGCGAGATCGCCAACACCTCGTCCGGGGTTTGCCTCCACGTGGAGGGCGTTCCCGCGGACATCGCCTCCTTCGGCCGGGACCTGGTGGCGAACTGCCCGCCCCTGGCCCGCATCACCGACCTGGTGAGCAGCGACGGGCCGCTGCGGAATTTCCGGGATTTTAGCATCGCCGCGAGCCGGGAGCAGAAAACCGCTGAGACCCTGATTTCCCCGGATGTTTCCATCTGCGCCGACTGCCTGAGGGAGCTGTTCGACCCGGCGGACCGGCGCTATCGCTACCCCTTCATCAACTGCACCAACTGCGGACCGCGCTATACGATTGTCGATCATATTCCCTATGACCGTCCCAACACCTCCATGCGCAAATTCAGGATGTGCCCCGGCTGCCAGGCCGAGTACGACGACCCCAACAACCGGCGGTTCCACGCCCAGCCGAACGCCTGCGCCGCGTGCGGCCCCCGGGTCGCCCTGTATGACCGCTTCAGGAAGAGGGTGGAGGGCGCCGAACCCGTTGAACAGGCCGCGGCGCTGCTCAAAGCGGGGTATCTTCTGGCCGTCAAGGGACTGGGAGGGTTTCACATCGCGGCCGATGCCGAAAACAGCGCGGCCGTCGTCCGCCTGCGGCAGCGCAAGCTACGGGAAGAGAAACCGCTGGCGCTGATGTCCCGCGACCTGTCGGACATCGCAATTTACGCCCGCATCGAGGCCGGGGAGGAGATCCTGCTGCGATCGCCCCAGCGTCCGATCGTTTTGCTGCCGAAGCGCATCCCCAATCCCCTGGCCCGGCAGGTCGCTCCGCGCAACCGCTATTTCGGGGTCATGCTCCCCTATACCCCGCTGCACTACCTGATCTTGAGCTGCGGCTTTACGGCTCTGGTGATGACCAGCGGGAACCGCAGCGAGGAACCCATCGCCATCGACAATGACGACGCCTTTGCGCGCCTTGCGGATATCGCCGATTATTTTTTAACCCACGACAGGGACATCTACCTGCGCAGCGACGATTCCATCGTCAGGCACACCGCGGGCGCCGCCCGCCTTGTCCGTCGCTCCAGGGGGTATGTGCCGGCGCCGGTTTTTTTAAAGGAGCGGATCCCGCCGGTGCTGGCCTGCGGCGCCGAACAGAAAAATACGGTCTGCCTCACCCGGGGAAACCAGGCGTTTTTGAGCCAGCATATCGGCGACCTGGAGAACCTGCCCGCCTATGAGTTCTTTAAAATGACCATTGCGCACATGCAGCGCATCCTGGATATTCAGCCGCAGATCCTGGCCTGCGACCTTCACCCGGATTACCTGAGCACCCGCTATGTGGCGGAGCAGGAAACCGGCCGAAAGATTCAGGTTCAGCACCACCATGCCCACATCGTGAGCTGCATGGCCGAGAACGGACTGGAAGGCGAGGTGATCGGCCTGGCATTCGACGGAACCGGTTATGGCACCGACGGGAGCATCTGGGGCGGGGAAGTCCTGATCGCCGGGCCGGCAGGATTCAGGCGGGCGGCGACCCTGTGGCCGGTCCCCATGCCGACCGGCGCTTCCGCCATTAAAGAACCCTGGAAAATGGCGGTCGGTTATCTGTATGACGCCTACGGCGAGGGCTTGTGGAACCTGGACCTTCCGCTGTTTAAAGCTGTTGATGCGGACAGGATTGCGCGGATCGTGGAAATGACCGTCAAAAAAATCAATGCGCCCGCCACTTCAAGCCTGGGGCGCCTCTTCGACGGCATTGCCGCCATCGCGGGGCTGCGCACCCATGTTGGTTTTGAAGGCCAGGCGGCCATGGAGCTGGAGATGGCCGCCGACAAAACCTCCCGGAAATTTTATGACTTTGAGTGGATATCGGACGGTATCTATAAGGTGCTGCCCGCGCCCCTTGTCCGGGCCGTTGTGCGGGATGTGGCGGCGGGGGCGGACCTTGCGGAGATCAGCGCCCGGTTCCATTCAACGCTGATCCGGCTGTTCAGCGATCTTTGCGGGGCCGTCAGGGCCGACAGCGGCTTGAGCCGGGTGGCCCTGAGCGGCGGGGTCTTCCAGAACGCGATCCTGCTGGCCGGCCTGGAAAAGGCCCTTGGCGACAAGGGCTTTGAGGTTTACAGCCATCGCCAGGTGCCGGCCAACGACGGGGGCATTTCGCTGGGGCAGGCCGTGATCGCCGCCGCCGCGGGGGGGTAAGCGGCCCGCGTTGTTTATATTGATAACTGCTCGAAAACAGGTAAGGATCCTCTCTACAACTGCGGTCGTCATGTTTTGTTGATTAAATGTTGAACGACTGGAGGGTGTTTGGAATTTGGCGCTTGTGCTTTGGTATGTGAATAACGTATCCTTAAAGGTAAAGCGTATCTGTCCGGCTCGCTGCCGGTGAGGGAGTCAAACTGCCGATGGGCATCAAATACATGCAGGAGTACCGGGATCCGGAAATTGCCGGGGCCATCGCCGAAAAAATCAGGCGCACCAGCAAACGACCGGTCCGCCTGATGGAAGTGTGCGGCACCCATACCGTTTCCATTTTCAGAAACGGCATCCGCGGCCTGCTCCCCCGGACCATTACCCTGCTGTCGGGGCCGGGCTGCCCGGTGTGCGTGACGACCCAGCAGGAGATCGACGCCTTCATCCGGATGGCCGGAATGGATGACGTCATCATCGCAACCTTCGGGGACCTGATGCGGGTTCCGGGAACGTTGTCCTCCCTGCAGAAAGAGCGCGCCGAAGGCCGTGACATCCGCATGGTCTATGCTGCGGGGGACGCCCTCAAGATCGCCGGGGACAACCCCCGCAGGAAAGTGGTATTTTTAGGGGTGGGCTTTGAAACCACCGCGCCCACCATTGCCGCCACCCTGCTGGCGGCGCGGGAAATGCGGATAGGCAATTTTTTTGTTTTTTCGGCGCACAAATGCGTTCCGCCGGCCCTGTTTGCGCTGATGCAATCCCCCGGTGTCCGCATCGACGGGTTCATCCTGCCGGGCCATGTGTCCGTGATCATCGGCACCCGGGGGTATCTCCCCTTTTTTCAGAAATACCAGACCCCCTGCGCGGTGGCCGGTTTTGAACCGGTCGATATCCTCCAGGCCGTTTACAGCCTGGTCCGGCAGATTGAAAGCGGGACCCCCGAACTTGCCAACGAGTATCGCCGGGTGGTTGCGGCCGACGGCAATGCCAGGGCCCGCCGGATCATGCAGGACGTTTTTGAGGTCCGGGATGCCGCCTGGCGCGGAATCGGGGTCATCCCGGCAAGCGGGCTCAAGCTCCGGGAAGCCTTCGCCGGCCTGGACGCCGAAAAAGTGCTGGCGGTGGAGGTGCCGGAATCGACCGAACCCAGGGGCTGCCGCTGCGGCGAGGTTCTTACCGGCCGGATGACGCCGCCGGAATGCCCGCTGTACCGGACCGTCTGTACGCCCATGGCGCCGGTGGGCCCGTGCATGGTTTCGGGCGAGGGGACCTGTGCGGCGTATTATCGCTATCAGCGGATTTGAAACCCGGGCACAAAGAAATTGTGCCGTTTGACAATATCAAAGCAGCTGCTTCCAATGAGGATTCAAGGGGTCCAGGGGTCCGGGGTTCAAGTGAATGATCATACACCGACACTTGAACCCTTAATATCGATTCCTTGGATCAGGTGCCTAATATTCAAGTATTGCAGGATGTAATGATGAAACCTGACAAGATTCTTCTGGACCACGGCAGCGGCGGGAAAGTCTCCCACCGCCTCATATCCGACATGCTGCTGCCCCTGTTTGACAATCCGATCCTGGCGCAGCTGGACGACGGCGCCGTCCTGGAGCTGGGGGGGCGGCGGCTGGCCTTTTCAACCGACACCTTCACGGTGGACCCCATTTTTTTCCCCGGCGGCTGCATCGGCGATCTGGCGATCAACGGGACCGTCAACGATATTGCCATGTGCGGCGCCGTCCCGCGCTATATCAGCGTGGGATTGCTGATCGAAGAAGGATTCGCCGTTGCGGACCTTGAAAAGATTCTCGGGGAGATGAGCCGGGCGGCGGCCCGGGCCGGGGTGGCGGTTGTGACCGGGGACACCAAGGTGGTCCCCAAAGGGGCGGCGGACGGGATTTTCATCAACACCTCGGGCATCGGCGTCATTCCGGAAGGCGTGGTCGTGGGCAGCCGGCATGCCCGCGTCGGGGATGCGATCATCCTGAGCGGCAGCATCGCGGAGCACGGCATGGTGATCATGACCCGGCGCGAAGGGATGACCTTCGACGCCGACATCCAAAGCGACACGGCGCCGCTGAACCGCCTGGTGGAAAGGATGCTGGACGCCAGCAGGGATATCCATGTCCTGCGGGACCCCACCCGCGGCGGCGTCGGGACCGCCCTGAACGAGATCGCCGGCAGTTCCCGGGTGGGCATCGTCATCCATGAGGACAGTATACCGGTCAAAAAAGAGGTCCTGGGGATGTGCGAACTGATGGGGTTCGATCCCCTCTATATCGCCAATGAAGGCAAGCTGCTGGCGTTTGTGGGGCCGGCCCATGCGCAACAGGTCCTGGCAGCGATGCGGGCGGATCCCAACGGCCGGGAGGCGCGCATTATCGGCGAGGTGGTCCCCGAAAATCCCGGCATGGTCTGTTTAAAGACCCGCGTCGGCGGCATGCGCATCGTGGACATGCTGACCGGCGAGCAGCTGCCGAGAATATGTTGATTAAAAAAAAGGATTCAAGGGGCTCTGGATTCAAGGATTCAAGTGAAGCGCCATCGCAAGTGACAGAGACAACCACCTGGCGGCGGGTAAGAATCCATTTGAGACCAGGCCCTCGACCCCTCGGATCCTTGAACCCTTGAACCCTTTTTTCTGGAGTCGCCCCATGGCACAGGAGCATGTGAATCAGGAAATACGGGATCTGCCTGAAGAGATTGATGAACAGAAACGCATCATCTTCAAGGAATTAAAGGAACGGACGCTCTGGTTCATCCAGCTGCGCTGGTTTGTATCCCCCAGCATTGCGGCGGGGGCCGTGGTAGCCGAACGCACCGGCTTCGAACTTTCGCTGGGCCCCCTGTTTATCGTCGCAACCTTTATATTCGCATACAATACGATCTTCCATTTCATGAGCCGCACCCGGATAGAGAACATCGTCCGGCAGCGGGAGTATATCCGCAGCCTGACCCGCTGGCAGTTCGGACTGGATTACTGCGCGATGTTTGTCCTGATTCACGTGACCGGCGGCATTGCCAGCCCCCTGATCTTCTTTTTCATCTTCCACATCATTTTCGCCTCGATCCTGCTGCCGGCACGGTCGAGCTACGGTTTTGCCGCCATGGTCGTGGCCGGCATGGTCGCCATTACCGCGGCCGAGTATGCCGGCTGGCTGACGCACTACCCGCTCGCGCTTTCCGGAAAATCGTTCAACCTGATCGAACTGCCCTTTCACGCAATGATCATTCTGGCGTTTTTCAGCGCGTCGGTTTTCACCACGGCCTTTTTCACCTCCTCCATCATGACCATGGTCCGCAAGCGGATCTCCAACCTGGTGGAGCTGTCCGAAGCGGTCAAGCGTCTGAATCAGAGGCTGAACGCCTTGTATGCCATGACCCAGGCCATCGGGTCGATTCGCAAGTTTGACCAGGTGCTGAAAATCGTTACATCCGAACTGGGCCAGGTCATGGGAGTGGTGGGCATTTCCGTAAAGCTGCTCAGCGAGGACCGCAAATTCCTCCACTTTGTTGCCGCCGACGGGCTGGTGGCCGACGTATTTAAAAGCAAGGTGGTGGAGGTGGAAAAAAGTCCCCTGAACCGGGAGATCATCGAGGGCAAACCCTTTGTGACCGGGCACGTCACCCGGCGGGAGATGTTCCAGTTCGGCGAGGACCTGGCCGCCGCCCAGATCCAGTCGGTCTTGTTCGTCCCCCTGGTTGCGGAAGAAAAGGTGATCGGGATCCTGGGGGCCTATTGCAAGCATCCCGAGCGGTTCACGCCCGAAGAAGTCGATTTCTTCCGCCAGGCGGCCGGCCTGGTGGCGGTGGCCATTGAAAATGCCCAGGCCTACGAGTCCATCGAAAGGCTGATCCAGGAGCGCACGAGATTCATGATGCGGGTGGCCCACAACCTGCGCTCGCCGCTGGCCGCGGTCATCAGCATCCTGGACGTGGTCCGGGGCGGGTACCTGGGCGGACTCAACGCGGACCAGGGCGAGTACCTGCGGCGGGTGGACCGGCGCATTCGCAGCATGCTGATGATGATCAACGAACTGTTGACCCTGGCAAGAAGCCGGGAACAGCGCCGCAAGGTGGAACATAAACCGGTGGACCTGAATGTGCTGGCCGGCCGGATCCAGCGAACCTTTCAGGACGATGCCCGAAAGAAGGATCTGGTTTTTGAGATGCAGGCTCCGGAAGCCCTGCCCGTCATCCAGGGCGACGGCGACATGATCGAACAGGCGCTGGAAAATCTGGTTTCCAACGCCGTCAAGTACACCCCCGCCGGCGGGAAGGTCCGGGTGGAATTTTCCGCCGCCGCCGACGGATCGGTCACAATACAGGTCAGCGATACGGGCATCGGGATTCCGGCGGCGGATCGCTCGCAGCTCTTTTCCGAATTTTTCCGGGCCGAAAACGCCCGCGTCATGGATGAACACGGGACCGGCTTGGGGCTGGCCCTGGTCAAGGAGGTCGTCCAGCAGCACGGCGGCCGGATCATCGTCGAAAGCGAAGAGGGGCTGGGCACGCTGTTTGTGGTGCATCTGCCCGGCGCGGCCCCCCGGCGTAACACGTAAACTTTTAGGCCGTCTTGAGTTGATAATTTGGAGAGGGTTTAAGGGATCAGGGGAAAAACTGTTGAGCTGATGAGCTGTTGAGCAAGGGTACGGAATGATCGGGGATCAGGGGCGGGGGATCGGGTGTCAGGTGTCGGGTGCCGGGAAAGGACAGATCGTTAGGTCCTGATCCCTGGTCCCCGAAACCTGCCCACTTTTTCCAAACCAACTGGGAGAAGAACCTTATATTTTTTAAATAGAAAGGGAGATGCCGCCATGAGCGAGATCCGACGAACCTACTGCGGCCTGTGCCATCCGCGCTGCGGGCTGCTGATGGAGATCGAGAACGGCCGGGCCGTCGGCGTCAAGGGCGACCCGGATCACCCGGTCACCCGGGGGATGATCTGCGGCCGCGGGCGTTTAATGCTCGATCATCTCTATCATCCCCAGCGGCTCAACCACCCCCTCAAGCGCGCCGGCGAGCGCGGGGCCGGGCAGTGGCGGCGGATCGGCTGGGACCAGGCCCTGGACGAGGTGGCCCGGAAGCTCGAAGCCCTCGGCCGCGAATACGGCCCGGAGACCCTGGCTTTTACCCACGGCACCAAGCGCACCCTGCACTGGGACGAGCGGCGCTTTTTCAACCTGTTCGGTTCGCCCAACATCTGCGGGGCCAACAATGTCTGCATGTGCCCGAGCCAGGCGGTGGAGTACGCCACCTGCGGCGGTTTTTCCTGGGGGGACGTGCGCCAGACCCGCTGCATCGTTTTGTGGGGCCAGGGGCCCTCGCAATCCAATCCCGGCCTTTTCGGCGCCATTGTGCGGGCCAAAAAGAGCGGGGCCCGGCTCATCGTGGTGGACCCGCGCCGCATCCAGGAGGCCGAGATGGCGGACATCTGGCTCCCCATCCGTCCCGGGACCGACGCGGCCCTGATGCTGGGCTGGCTGCGGGTGATCATCGGCGAGAACCTGTATGACCGCGATTTCGTCGACCGCTGGACGGTGGGCTTCGAGGACCTCAAGGGGGCCGTGGCCGATTACACCCCCGAGAAGGTGGCGCAGATCACCTGGCTGACGCCCGATCAGGTGACGGCGTCGGCCCGCATGTACGCGACCACCCGGCCGGCCATGATCACCTGGGGCTTCGGCATCGATAAACAGGGGCTGAACGCCACCCAGGCCGCCCGCGCCCGCTCGATCCTGCGGGCCGTTACCGGAAACCTGGATGTCCCGGGGGGCGAGCCCCTGGGCTGGGCGGACCCCATCGGCCGGATCATTTCGCACGACCACCTGGAACTCAATGCGGCCCTTCCGGCCCGGCAGCGCGCCAAGCAGCTGGGAGCGGACGTGTATCCCTTTTTCGGGTTTCCCGGCTGGGAGCGCAACGAGGCCGCCAACCGCAGGCTGCCCCGGGGGTACATGCATCCGCCCACGGCCGACCAGACCTGCGTGGCCCACGCGCGTGCGGTCTTCGGGGCCATGCTGACCCGCACGCCCTATCCGGTCAGGGCGGCCATCTCGGTGGCGAGCAACCCCCTGCTGTCCCTGGCCAATGTCCGGCAAACCTACGCGGCCCTGAAATCCCTGGACCTCTACGTTGTGGGAGAATTTTATCTCACCCCTTCGGCGGCCCTGGCGGACTATGTTTTTCCGATCTGCTCCACCGTGGAGACCACCGAGCTGTGGCAGTCGGCGGAATTCTGCGTGGCCTGTCCCCGGGGAATCGAGCCCCTTTACGAACGCCGCAACACCTATGATTTCTGGCGGGGGCTGGCGCTGAGGCTCGGGCAGGGGGCGCACTGGCCGTGGGAGACGGTGGACGAGGTCTGGGACTACTGCCTGGAACCCGTGGGCCTCAACTTTAAAACGCTGCTGGAACAGAACGGCCTGTTCGGCCGGCGCGAGTACAAGCGCTATGAAGCCTACGGCTTCGGGACCCCTTCCGGAAAAGTGGAACTGCGCTCAAGCATCTTCGAGGAACTGGGCTGCGAGCCGCTGCCGGTGTATCGGGAGATGCCCCACAGCCCCCAGGGCGACCCTGAAGTTGCGGAAGCCTACCCCCTGGTGCTGATTTCCGGCAGCCGCTTCATGCCCATGTATCATTCCGAGCAGCGCCAGATCAAGGCGGCCAGGGAAAAGCGGCCGGACCCGCTGGTGACCCTTCATCCGGAGACCGCCGCCGCGCTCGGCCTTGCGCAAGGCGAGTGGGTGCGGCTCAACACTCCCCTGGGAAGCGTCCGCATGAAGCTGCATCTTTCCGATGCAATCGACCGGCGCATGGCCGACGCCGAACACGGCTGGTGGTTTCCGGAGCGCAGGGAATCCGAGCCGGAGCTTTTCGGCGTTTTTGAATCCAACGCCAACATCCTCTGTCCCGATGGCGCCGAGTTCTGCAGCCCCGAAATCGGCGGCTGGCCGCACACGGCCCTGCTGTGCCGGGTGGAAAAGGAAGGAGGAGGGCAGGCAGCAAGCAGTAGGCAGTAGGCAGTAAGCAGTAGACAGGGAAAGGGCAAGGCAGGTTGAGGCTGAGGTTGAGATTGAGACAGAACCAAGACTCAATGGGCAAAAGGAAAGGTTTCTCCGTGGTTCCTGCGCCTCGAATGCGCGTAGCGAATGGACGGCGAGATAAATCAGTTGACAGCATCGGCCGAAAATGGTTCATATACACCCATCCCTTTTCCACAATCTGAGCGGGCACCCGCTGTCTGATATGACTGATTGTACAGTGTTCCATCAGGAGGCTTTGCCGTGATCGAGCAGGTCCAGGCCATTGGTTTTGTCGAGGCGCTTCGCCCGCACGCCGAAGACGACTTCTGGGGCGGAGAAGAAGCGTGCATTACGCTCGCCGAACCCTTCGGCGCCGAAGCGCTCCAGGGTCTGGCCGACTTTTCGCACGTCGAGGTGCTGTTCCTCTTTCATGAAGTCGCGCCGGCCAAGATTGTTACGGGCGCGCGCCATCCCCGCAACAACAGCGCCTGGCCGGCCGTCGGCATCTTTGCCCAGCGCGGCAAGAACCGGCCCAACCGCATCGGCAGCACCATCTGCCGCCTGATCCGGGTCGAGAGCAGCCGGCTCTTTGTCGCCGAACTCGACGCCATCAACGGAACCCCTGTGCTCGACATCAAGCCCGTGATGGCGGAGTTTCTGCCGCGCCAGGAGGTTCGCCAGCCGGCGTGGTCCCATGAGATCATGCGGCAGTACTGGCTGCCCCGAGACCCTTGAAAAACGTCCCCTTTCGCCCAAATTCGGCGTCAGGCTCAAATTTTAATCCTCGAAATACTCCCAGTATTCCCGTGGTTAAAATTTTCGCCTTCCTTGAACTTGAGCGAAATTGAACATTTTTCAAAGGTCTCGTCCGGAAGCCGCTTGAGAGGACGAGAGACGAAGGACGAGTTTAACAGCCTTTCAAAAAGGAGGTCGATGACGGAACACCGATAACATACCTGCTGCCGGTTGTCTGAAAAATGCCGTTGCAATCAACTCCACCCGGAATTTCCAGTTTCATCCATGCACAATTTTCTGTGCACGCGTGCACAATTTTCTGTGCATGACCTGCCCCTCAGCCGCATGTCTCATTCCGTCCCACCAGCGCTGAAATCCGGCCCAGTAAAATAATTTCCAGTGATATAAGATCGTTATATGAAAACGCCAAAAATTCAGGCGTTATAAACGGTTATCCATAATTCTGGCATAAGTTTTGTATTTCTAATTTAGTTACCCCCTGACGCGGGCCGTGAAGCTTTGCGGGAGGGCGCGATGGAATACTCACTCGAGCGGTACCGGGGATCCGGTATCCAGGTGAAATTTATGCGTGAAATATGGCAAGCCGGAGGCGTTCAGGATTAACCCGGTGATGCTCAGGCTGGTAAAAACCTTTCAAAAAAAGAAAGCGAGAATACCGTGAGTGCCACTTCAAAGACATACGTGTTTATTTTCATATTTTCCCTGTGCCTGATTCTCTATATGGTCATGCCGATAGCCTATGAATTTTATAATCCGGGCGAGGTGCCGTGGACGTTGCTGGAAAATTCTGCAAACGGCGGTACGGAGTTTGTTCTGTTGATGCTGTTTTCACTTGTGGCTGCGTTCGGACTCACCAGCCTGATTGACGCCCTCTATGTCAAAATACAGAACTGGCGGGTATACCGGCCGAAAATGGGCGAAATCATGAAGTCGCTCGGACTTATTTCCGAGGAAGACCTTCGCTGCGCCCTGGAAAAGCAGAAGGTCAAACTCAGCGATATCCTGGTGCAGGCCGGCCGCATTACCCCTGAACAGCGGGATCTTGCCCTTTCGATGCAGAAAAAGAAAAACAAAATGATCGGCGAGATCCTGATTGAACTGGGGTTTATCACGGAAGGGGATCTTCGCTGGGCGCTGAAGGAAAGAAACAAGAAAATCGGCGGCATCTTAAAGGAAATGAGGCTGGTGAGCGAGTACGACATCGAGTGCGCATTGATGCTGGAGAAAAAAGGGCGCATGGATAAAAGCGGCAGGATCATCGACCTGCAATAAGAGAATTTCATGACGATTACACCGGAACGACGGATCCACCCCCGGCAACAGGCTGAAATCAGAGTTACCGTCCACAAAAACGGCGAAAAGTTCCCCGCGACCCTGGTCGATATGAGTGAAGGCGGGGTTGCCCTCATTTGCGAAAGGGGGATGTTCCCCGGCACCGAGGTCAATATAACCGTAAACTATATCGAAGACTATTCCATCCGCGGCATTGTCAAATGGACGCAGTGCGTTGATATCGGCCCTGAAAATTTATTGTACCGCATCGGCGTTGCCGCCGAGCGGATACTGGCTACGGAAGATATCCTATAGACAGGCTGTTGAAAAACTGCGCCTGCTGGATGCGAAAGGGGTGAAATCATGACCACCGAAGAGCGAAGACGCTATCCGCGGCAGGAAACCGATATTGCGGTAACGGCCTATAAAGGCGATGAACGGGTCGTCGCAACCCTGATCGACATCAGCAAGAGCGGCTTTGCGCTCCTTTCCGAAAAAGGGGTGTCGCCCGGCGCCCGGCTCGATATCATGATCGACAACTTAGACGATTACGCCGTTCGCGGCACCGTCCGGTGGGTTTATCAGGTCCAGCATGCAGGCAAAATGTACCACCGGATCGGTATCGAGGCCGAGCGGATTCTCAATACGGACGATATCATGAAGGCTGCTTTGCCTGTAAGATCCGGCAGGATAAAGGGCCTGAAGGAGATTGTTTGGAATCAGGACTTCAACGTCGGCATCCAGCAGATTGATGAGCAGCACAAGGTATTCATTGAGAAGATCAATCTGCTGATCAGCAGTCCCCAGGCCGCCACGGAATCGGGACTGCTGATCCAAATGACGCAATACGTCAGGGAGCATTTTGCGCTGGAAGAGGAATTGATGGCGCAATACGATTATCCGGACCGCGAAGCGCACATCAAATCGCATCAGGACTTCCGCAACAAGACGGTCGAATTCTGCCTGGCCGTCATGGACAAGGAGGAAGGCGTCTCTGAAACCACATTAAAATACCTTCGCGACTGGGTCGAGAATCACATCTTAAAAGTCGACATGGCCTTCAGCGCCTTCTTTCAGAAGCATGGGGCCGGGAAGAATGATTGATCGCGGCGGTCCCGGATCTTTGAGAACCGGGTATTGCCGCAAATTGCTCCACTTAAAGCTCAACTGCTCTTGCCATAAATATCAATATTCTGAACTTAAATAGAATTCTATATATTTAAATTAAAAATGGGATGTTGACTGGAATTTATCGGCCATCTGGCCCATTACAGTCTGGTTTTGCGCTGCAAATTATCAAAAAATAGAATTCTTTATAATATATAATGTTATGCTGGGATAAGTATGTTGAAATGCGTAAAATGCAATAAGCCTTTACCCTGGTACGGGATCATTAAAGTATCAGCGATATTCTTGCTAAAATGCAAATTTTGTGGATGCCCCAACCGAAGGAAAATGGGAGTTAAATATTTTTTCCCCTACCTTATATTCCTGATAATTTTTAATTTAGTTTTTTTGGTACCGTTATCTTTTAGTTACAAGCTATTAATGGCTGTGTTCATCCTAATAGCATTTTTTATATATGACTATAAAACAATTGTTTTAATTGATGACAGGGAATGAATGGCTAAATAAAAGCATAACCTTTCACTTCAATAGACGCGAAGTAGCCCAACACTATATCGGAGATTGCGAGGTCGCGCCCGGTTCCTTCCGTGCGCTGGTGAGTTTGGTGTTCCTCCCGCCGCATTCGCGGCGGGAGGAACGGCCAGTTGCCCGTCAATCTCGAACCTCATGTCCGCCGCAGCTGGCGGGCGAACATGACGTTCGAGACTGAAAACCCTGCTCCGCAGGGCTTCAGCCCTTGCGGCTCGGATGTCAAGAGCACAAACCTGCCTTGCAGCTTTGTGCTCTTGCCGGCCGCTGCGGGTTTCCGCTCAACTGGCCGTTATACGAAAGGATTTATGAGTACAGAGCTTTTATTCATCAATATTTCAGAAGCGTTGTCGGTAATTTTCTTTCTAATCGGATGCAATGTGCTTCTCATATATTCCATGATTAGACAAAAACTTCCTGTAAAGAATTTATTTATGGCTTTCAACATAATGAAAGGGTTTAACAAGAAGGAATGGTTTCTATTCCTCCTTCTCATTATTAATGGTTTTGCATTCGGTATTATATCAATGACCGCTTATAATAATTATTTGCATGAATATGGTGTAAAACCAGATACATGGATTTTTTAAACTCACAGTATTATGTTAATTGAAGGATTCATAACAAAGCGATCGTATAACCTCACACTTCACCAGACGCGAAGAAGCGTGGCACTATTCCGTAAATTTCGAAGCTGCGCCCTGTTCTTTCCGCGCGCTGGTGAGTTTTTCGTTATACACTGAAGAGAATAGAATAGTTATAAAGGGTAAGGCTGAGTGAATGTAAAGTATGATCAATTCAAAATCCAATTGAAAGGAGCCAACTATGTCTACTACTGGCGAAAAACCTGGGAAAGGAATTTATACGTGCACAAGTTGTGGCCAACAGGTTGTACTTGATGATAATACAGACACATTACCACCTTGTCCAAAATGTAATGGAACGAATTATCGCCCGTAAATAATCTTCACCAGCCTTACCATTTATGTTCAATTTGAATATGTGCTCTGTATAACATCCCAGTCCAGGTGACAGCCAGAGCCGGGCGTGATTGGACGTCAGTACCATCTTGAAATTTATCATATATTTGCCCAGTCAGTGGAAGCCCTGGCTGCCCCTGACCGGCGCATTATGCAATACTATAAATCGGTTAAAGAGGTAACAAATGGAATCTGTAATGAAATCCATAATTGATAAGGGTAGAAAACTTAAAAAAGAAATTGGAGAAATGGTAAAGAAACATGAATATCCCCATGGGAATAAAAATCAACTCCTATTGGGGTATCATAGCATAATGGTTGAACACCACACCTCGATACATTTATTAATTGAGAACAAGCTAAATGGTTCGGCTTTCGCCCTTGTTCGGGCATTGTATGAACCTTTGTATCGAGCCCACTGGGTACATGGTTGCGCAACAGATGATCAAATTGAAAAGATAGTCGAAGGAAAGGATGTCTTTCCAAAAATGAAATGCATGGTAGAGGAAATTGACAGCGCTTATGGTACAGGCAATTTCTGGCAGGAAATAAAAAATAATTCTTGGTCAGCTATGAACGATTATACGCATTCAGGTGTTCGCCAAATATCAAATCGTTTTGATAACAACGAGGTCATATCGAATTATGATATGGGTGCAATTATCGAGGTTCTTAATGGTACCAATATGGCTTTGTTATTAATGGGACTATTCTTTTTCCATGTCTTCATGAAAACGGATGAGATCAATCAAATTAGAGAAATGGTAATTAACTATAGCAACACTGGAGAAAATGCATAACAAATGGCTCAACATAGGACTTGGTGAAAGAGCTCTTCGCGCGCTTTCAGCAAGCCTGTTAGCCATGCCGTTCCTCCCGCCGCATTCGCGGCGGGAGGAACGGCCAGTTGCCCGTTAATCTCGAACTTCATGTCCGTCGCCGCTTGTGGGCGAACATGGCGTTCGAGACGGAAAACCCTGCTCCGCAGGGCTTCCGCCCTTGCGGCTCGGATGTCAAGAGAACAAACCTGCCTTGAAGCTTTGTTCTCTTGACGGCCGCTGCGGGTTTCCGCTCAACTGGCCGTTAGCTGAGAATCATATGACAAAAAATATAGCAATTGTTCGCATATCAACACCTAATGAATTGGTAACTGCTGGTGAATCTTTATATAATCCTTGGTTTCGGGGTCATGGTTGCGATAAGTGGAGATTAGAGTCTTCCCTTGAGCGTGATGCAAATAACTTTGGTGTCCCCCGTGAAGCATTGTGGGAGCGCGAGCAGACAATGCTAACTCTCTTTAAAGAAAGAGCTCATCTATATACATCAGAATTTACAGCCCCGACGACTGAATTTGAATGGTTTTCTTTGATACGCCATTATGGCGGTCCATCAAGAATGTTGGATGTTTCAAGCTCTTATCTCGTTGCAACATATTTCGCATTATGTGATTCACATCCAAAAAGAGATGCTGCAATTTGGGCTTTTCAAGAAGCAAATGTTACAGAAAAAGAATATCCAAATTTTGACACATTATTTCAATGCAATCATCCACTTGATCTGAAAATTGGTAGCCCCAATCGTCTAAATATGCGATTGCAGGCCCAAAGTGGAAAGTTTTTCGTGCCAGGTTCAATTAACGCTTCTCTTGAAAGTCAGATTGCTGCAAAATTCGATACAGACTTTAGGAAAAAACCTACTATTTATAGGTCAGTCCATCGTATCAAAACTGAAAGAAGACACAGTATCTGGAAATTTATCATGCCTCGGTCAGCTCATAGTGAGCTATTTAGGTTCATCTCTAGATGCAATGTTCGAGCCTATTCGCTGATTCCTGGGATTGATGGCCTCGCAGCATCTCTTAGAGAAATGATGAGAGCCTATGATTAAACCTTCTGCTAACCTCTGGCTGGAGAGGGATGCGACAAAAAGCGCCGCACCCCTCAGCCAGCCCGTTTTGGATATTCAAAGTGAAACCAGAATTGAAAGCAGCACTAAAAACAGCTTTGGTAATTATTGGTGTATTTATTTTAATGAACATCCTTATGCGCGCTTTTCATTTCGACCAGAAACTTATCAACTTGCAAGGCACTGTATTAGATTTCACTAAAAACCCAGTTAATAAAATTCTCATTGTCTTAGGAATAATTGTCTTTAATGCCATTTCAGCATTCATAGGGTTCAGTGTTTCTAAAAAGAAAAATTGTGATGCAAATACTTGGAGTATTGTTTGTTTCTTTACAAGTATTTGGGGTCTAATCTTTTTAACATTTTTACCGGCAAAAGAGGCACCAGAGACACAAACACAAGAATAATATTATCCACTGCGTTCAGTCCGACTCGCTTTGCTTGCGACTGACGCAGAGCGTTATCTGGAGTGGGGCACTATGAAAAAGAAAACCGTAGTGAATACCCTGATTGTCGGGTCAATTTTTCTGATATTTTACTTTTTTGTCGGGCACGACTTTGTGAAATTCTATTTTGGCGGAAAAACAGAAATCCTCGAAGCTGCCGAGCACATCAATAAGCTGTGCAACGCCAACGGATCATGCCCCACAGTTCTCGGGGGGTGGCAGAAGGCGTATTCGGGGAACCATCTATTCAAGGGTAATATGCTTTACTTTGTAGACACAGGGGAGGGGGGCAAGGACAAAGGCAGGAGCAGGAAACTTCAGGAGTTCAGGCTGGTTTACCGCTTCTTCATGCCGGACAACTGGTTCGAAGCCCGTGGCGGCGTGGGCATGAAAGTCACTTCGGGGTGGATGGATCGTTAACGAGCTTCGGGGAGACGATATAATCCCTAATCAATTCAGAAGGAGATGGTTATGAAGCTTTCATGTGAACAGATCTGCAAGTTGCAGCAAATGATGATGAACCTGAAATGCCCCAAATGCTTCAGCGTCAAGGTCAAGCTGTGCGAAGAGGAAAAAGACAAGAATGCCGAGTGCCAGGCCTGTAAATGCGAGTTCACGTTCAAGCCCGACTTACTCGCGGGGCACGAGTAAAAAGACGGACGCCCTTACCTTACGGCCATGTTCAAATAGCGGTCCGGCACGAACATGCTGAATCAGCGCTCCGAATCCGGCATCCGGTGCGTTCAATGGGATTACGTAAAGAAAGGAGAAGGCTGCGATGAAAAAACTTTTGCTGCTGCTGCTGCTTTTAGTTGTCTCGACGGGCGGCGCTCTGGCGAGCGAACCCATCATTGAAGAAGGTTTTAAAGCCTTTAAAGAGGGGGGCGTGGAAGCCGCCTGGAAGGCATGGTCCAAAGGCGGGCCGCTCGAAGACAGTAAAGAGCTGATGGCCCAGGCCGCCCAGTTCGGGCAGATTGGAACTTATTACGGCAAGTACCATTCCCATGAATACGTATCCACCAAAAAACTGGGTCCAAAAAATAAAATCGTATTCGTCATTATCAATCTGGAAAAAGGGCCGCTGTTCGGCCGTTTCATATTGTTTCAGAACTCCGCAGGCAAGTGGACATTGCCGAATTTCAGGTTTCATACGGAAGTTGAGCGGGTCTGGCCCCCGGAAGTGTTTTCCAATTAATAAGATTCCTGAAGCGCATCGAAAACAAATCAAACGAATTTAGGAAAGGGCATTTATATTTCTATGAAAAAATAACCAGAATTCACCTGATGATAAAGACGAGGTCAAGCAATGGCTGAAGAAACAAACGCTCAGGCAAGTGATATGCAGGACCGCCGGCAGCTCAGGGGGACATGGCCCTGGTTCTTGTTAAACGTTATTCTTTTCCCGGCGCCGGCCCATTTCACCCTCCTGCGGATCAAGGACTTCCGCTTCGGCAAAAGTGTTCTGCATCTTATCGTAACATTCCTGTTGGCCTTCGTTCTATTAGCAGCGGGATATTTTCAATTGAAATTTCCCGGATTCGGCCGCCTGTGGATGCTGCTTCCCATCTTATCCGGTTTAATCGTCCTGTTTGCCAATCTTTCTTCAAAGGAAAATTATAAAAATTTTGACATCAGCTCCGTCACGTCGACCCATTTGCCGTTCTTTCTGTTTCTGGTCGGAATGTTCACGGTGATGAGCGTCCTGCCCTATCTTGACCTGATTGAACTGGACCGGACGCAAATGATGATTTATAAGGCCTGGTTTCTGGATCTGCCGTACTGGCAGGACTTGCTGATCCTGGTAGCGGGCCTGGTGTTGCTCCTGGCTGGATACATCACCAATACCGAGAAGCCGGTTTCCATCAACCGGGCATTTATCCTTTATGCCTGTTTCAGCGTCATTGTTGCCCTGCTCTCGGCAGTCCTGCTGTTTGTTTTCGACTGGCTGAAGGTTCAGGGCGGTTTCGGAGCCCAGCTCATTATTGTTTTAATCGGCGCAGTCCTGGCGTTGGACTACTGGGATGCGGAGACCTTCGGACAGTATATGCGGCGCATTTTCTTTCTGACAAGCACGAAGGCCGTCTATTTTGTTTTACTGTGGCTCTGCTTTTTAGGACTCCCCCAGAAGGCCGCTTCCGACCTCTCCGCTTATTATTTCAAGGAAGCAAGGCCGCCTGTGATGGAGGACTTTCAAAAGCATCTGGTTTTCTCCAGCCGCGACCGTTTTAAAAGTGCCCATGATGCATCTCACAAAGTCAGGGCTCTCTATGCCCGGGCGCTTAACAGCTCCAAGGCAGGCGAGTTGCAACAAGTCGCCGGTCTTTTCGATAAAAATAAAGAATCCATCTTTCCCCCTGATGCGGACATTTGCCGCCTGGCGGACCTGGTAAACCGCAAGGAAATGCATGCCGCCTCCCCGGCGCTCGAAAAGGTTCCGATTTTCAGGCCCGTCCATTCGGAATGGGACGTAATGCTCACTGCGCTGCTGATGCAGGGCCTGATTTCAAATGCAGGGCTCAACAATTTCATCGCGGATTTTAAAGCGAAGCTGCCGAAAACCTCGCAGGGCAACCTGCCTGCCATCAACACGCCGAGCAAGGCCCGTTATGTCTCCCTGGCCACGGCCACCTGCGTCGACTTCATTCCGCCGCGCTATGAGCTTCTGGAGAAACTGGCTGCAAACAGCTTCTGCCCCGTGATTTATCTGCGGCTTGCCGGAAAAAATTACTGGGCGGCGCTTTTCCATGTCGACCGTCAAACCGGCATCGCCTGGTTTCGCATCGAAACCCATCAGGAGATGGAAAAATCGATTCAGGTCCTTTTCGATTCCAACAAGTCAGGAGCTTTCAGGGATGAAATCCTCTCGCGGTTGCTGGTACCCATCTCCCTTGATTATCTGCGCGAAGTTCTTGACCATTATTCCGGTGCGGTTGTGGTTTTCACCCGGTCGGGTCTCGCGCAGGCCCTGCCCGGCCTGTTTGCCGCAAATGATCTTGCAGAGATGCAGCGGGCCGTTAACTTCGCAGCATCCCCGGTGCTGTTGGGGGGTATGATTGTTGCCGGAACCCGGATATCCGGCTATGCCGATTACCTGCGTTTCGTGGCCATCATAAAAGAAATGCTGACGCCGGCGCCTTATAGACAGAACCTCTTTTTTACCCAAGGGGCTGCGCCGGATGGTTTTAAAGGGCTCAACCGTCTGAAGTTGATCGAAACGCTTCTCAGTCAGATGGAGCCTTTAAGAGACTGTGACCGGTTTGATATCGCCGCCCTTCTGGTTGAAAATAACCACGTGAACGGGGCGCCGGATTTGTTTGTCAAGCTGACAGGCAAAACACCGATTTCAAGCGACCTGATCGACTGCCGGGAAGCTTTCAGGATCGGCCGCAAGCTCTTCCTGTTGGGGTTTCATGAAAAGGCCTACGGCTATCTGGAGCTTGCTTTTCTGCGGCATCCTTTCGATTCCGAGTACGAGCTGTGGTATCATATCGCCGGAGAAAAACTGAAAAAGCCGTCAGCCCCTTTCTACTCGCCGCCCGATCATAAACCTGATTTAGACCTCTACTATCGAACCCTGGCCGATATGCGCAACGGAAACCGGCAGGGAGCCCTGAAACGGCTGGAAAGGGGGCTGGAGAAAGACAGCCACGACAGCCTGGCCGCCCACTTGCTGAACAAGTATTTTAACAGGCCGCTGGATGAACGCCATTTTTTTCCCGCGCAGGAGGGATTATGATGATTGAAGTCAGAAGAATCAAAGGCTGGATGATGCTGGCGTACACGCTGTTCCTGGGGCCGTTTTTCCTTGTCCGATATTTCCGGGAGACTCGCAATGTTTATCCCGCCGCCAGGTATTTTGCCTGGCTTTCCCTCCTGGCAATGGGCCTTTGCGCTGCGCTGGCATATAATTTCACAATCAGCCCGTTTGTTATCCGCATCATCTATTTGACAGCCATCCTATCACTATTCGGGCTGGCATTCTTTTATTGCTGGGGGCTTGACGCCAAGTCCAAAATTCGAACGCCGGGCCCGAAACAGGAATATTCATTTTCGAGGGCATGCGCGTGGATGATCGTCATGGCGGTGTTGTTCTCCGGGGTAAACAACGTCGTCCAGGCCGCTTATTACTGGATTTTCGGCGAGCAACTTTCCGTATACTTTTCCGCCCAGGCAAACATATTCAAGTTCTGGATGCTGGTCGGACTGATATACGGGTTTTTTTACGGAATACGGAAATCAAATGACTATTTTAACCGGGACATTGTTTCAGCCGTCCGGGCGGTGGTATTCGTCCTGCTTTTTATCATCCTGTTCAACGGCCTGGTTCTGGCATTAATCATTTACCCGCTCCAGCGGCTATCGCCGGTGTCGTATTTTCCCCAGTCGGGCGAGTTTTTGTTTTACCTGTTGTTTTTTATTGCCATAGCCCTTTCCGCCATCTACCTGTTACAGGCCGCCAATCACCTGGGGGCGCTGAAGGCCGGTGTTATGTTATGTGTCGGCATCCCCCTTATTTTGGTTCATGTTATCGTGGTGTCTGCATACTCCGTTACGATCAACCTGACCATTGCCTCTTTTCTGGAGGACAGGGGGGCGATTGCCTCCGCCAAAGCGCATTATGCCAAGGCAATCCCCCACATCCGGTACGACAACCTGCTCGCATCCCTTCATCACCGGCAGGGCGTCCTGCATGTGTTGAATCAGGATTATGAATCGGCCGCCGCCAGCTTCAAGAAGGTGCTTGCCGATTACTGTGAGGGCTACGAAGCCTTCAGGAAGGCGCGCATGTACATGGCCGCCTACGAAAAAAACAAAACCAAAACAGAGCTTGGCAGAAAAATACTTGTCGTCAAGCATCAAACCTTCGAGCAAGCCGCATCATGCTTTCCCAATTCGCTTTCGGTGATCCTCAGCTTTTACGAAAAGCAGCCGGTCAGCACCAGAAGCCTGAGCTATGCAATCAAGGAGAGCTTCGCCACAGGCGCTTTCATCTGGAAAGCCGAGACCTTCCTGGCAAAAAACGGCTATGATCTGCATACAACTTTCTGGCAGAACAAGGAGACGCTGATCTCTCTTCTGGAAGCGGGTTATCCCGTACTCGTATTTGTCCCCGGGCATGTGTACACCTTGTACGGGTATGATGCCCGCATGGAAATGTTTTTTACCTACGATACGGCCAAATCAAATCGCTGGGATGACAAGCCGTACTGGAGTTTTCAGCGGGACTGGATGAAAGGGAGTTTCTTGATGAGCGTTGTCGTGCCGAAAGCGGAGAAGGAAAAATTTACGGCCGCATATGCGCAGTTCGGCCGCTACAGCTGGATTTACCAGCAGTGGCAGAAGGCGCATATCAGCGATTATTACGAGAGCCGGGGAAATTACTGGAAGGATTACGACCGCTACCAGCTGTCACAGTCTTTCGGCATCGACCGGCTTAAAATGAACGAACCTTATTTTCTCAGCGACGATTTTTTCCCCTTGCCCTGGGACGCCGAGGATTGGATAAGCGAAGTCTGGCCGGTACTGAGACAGTCTTGGGCCCAGGAATGGTCCATCATGGAGAAATATATCCTCTATCTCATATACAGCGGGCAGTCCAAGCCGGCACTTCAGCTGATCGAAATTTATCAGTCGCATCTGCCGGCGGAGCCAAGCACGCCTTTTCCCCAACTGCTGAAGCTCCGACAATTTTTCCAACAGGAACCCAGCTCCATCTATTCCCAGGTAATGGAGCTGAAGCTTGCCGCCGCAGTGGACGCGCGCAATGCAAGAGAACTGTTGTCGGCCGCTGAAAAGCTGATCGGCATTACCGGCAATAACCCTTCGGCGTCATACTGGGGCCATTATTTTAAAGCCAGAGATCTAATGGCTTCCGGAGATCTGAAAGGCGCTGCCGACCTCCTGCTTTCAGCGCTTGAAAATTTCAGTCTTGGCGAACAATCGCCACCCAAATCATTCAGCTACATCGTCGACGCTTTAAACGAGGTCCATCTGAAGGATTCTTCGGTGATTGATCCGGCTAAAATGAGGCTTATCGAGATAGCGCGGATCGATCTTGCATCAGGCAGATAGAAAATTAAAATGGGAAACGGCCCGCCTGACATGCCGGACAATAAAAACGGATTAAAGGAACTGTCACATGGAAAATGACGAACACAGACGCTATCCGCGGCATGAAACCGAGATGCGCGTCACGATCCACAAGAATGGCGAAGAGATCCCCGCGACCCTGATCGACATCAGCGAGGGCGGGATCGGCCTGATTTCAGAGCAGGAGTTTTCCGCCGGCACCAAGGTCGATATCACGATTAATTACATCGATGATTATGCCGTTCACGGCACCGTCAGGTGGTCGTGCCAGATCCAGGACGGCAGCCAAATTTATTACAGGTTCGGCGTCCAGGCCGACAGCGTTCTTATTATGGAAGATATCATGGAAGGCGGATTCCCGGAACGCTCAGGCTTTGTTAAAAAGCTGCTTTCATGAAGCACCGGAATCCGGGCGGCAAAATACCTAACGCGAAATATCAGGCGTAAAGCGTTTCCAAATTTTTCCAAGAGGCCCGCCTGTCGGCCGCAAAACGCTTCAGGCGGCCGGTAGACAATAATAAGGATCATCGGCAGGAAAGGATTGCGGGATGGCAACGGATCAGAGATGGCTGAAAACATTTTGCGGTTACTGCCACGCGAACTGCGGGATGGAGGTCCTGGTCAGGGACGGCCGCATGGAAAAGGTCAAGGGCGATCCGGATTTTCCAGGCAACAGGGGGCGGTTGTGTCCGAAGGGCGCTGCGGCGGTGGAAGTCGTTTATTCCCCCTACCGGCTCCAGCACCCGCTGGTGCGGACCGCGAACGGGTTTGAAAAGGTCCCGTGGGAACGGGCCCTGGACTTGATCGCGGAAAAACTGCAAGACATCAAGGGCCGGCACGGACCGGAGAGCGTGATGCAGATCAGGGGCGCCCCGATGACCGAGGAAGTGCGGGACGGGTTTGTCCAGCTGATGGCCGCCTATGGCTCACCGAACGCCACCGGCCCCTCGCATCTTTGTTCAACCCCCAGAAGGCTTGGCCAGCAACTGGTCCTGGGCGCGCGAACGGTGCCGGATTTTGAAAGAGCCGGCTGTATCGTGATATGGGGAGCCAACCCGTATGATTCCAGAAATTACGGAGAACCGCTCTCCCTGAATCGTTTTGACTCGGCCATCCCGGATGCTCAAAAAAGGGGCGCCAAGATAATCGTGATCGACCCCCGGCGGACCAGGCTGGCGGCTTCAGCGGATGAATGGGTGAACATTGCGGTAGGAACGGACCTGGCGTTAGCGCTGGCCCTGCTGAATGTGGTCATTGAAGAGAAACTTTACGACCGGCATTTTGTGGAAAGCCATACCGTCGGCTTTGAGCGTTTAAGCCGCCATGTCCGGGAATCCACACCGGAATGGGCCGCCGGGATCACCGGGATTTCCGCCGAGTCCATCCGGCGGATCGCCCGGGTCTATGCCACAACCAGGCCGGCCGCGATTTTAGACGGCAACGGGTTGGATCAACATCCCCAGGTGGTCCAGACCCTGCGGGCGATCAGCATGCTGTTGGCGATAACCGGCAACCTTGACGTGCCCGGCGGCAATGTGATCGCGCCGAAACCAAAGGCAGCGCCGTATCCCACGATCAAACCCAAAAGCAGGCACTTGGCGGCCGACGCCATTCCCCTTTTCCCGCGCGTTACCGTTCCGTTCTTTATCGACGCCCTCCTGACCGGCAAACCGTACAAGCCCAGGGCCCTGATCACGCACCACGCCAACCCGCTGCTGATCAACGCCAACTACAAGAAGCTGCGCCAGGCGCTGAGCGAGCTGGACCTGATCGTGGCGTACGATATTCTGCCGAGCGCCACGGCCGAAATGGCCCACGTCGTTTTGCCGGCCGCCTCGGATTTTGAACGCCACGGCTACGGCGCCTGGCCAAGTTTCCAGGGCGGATTTGTGGCGCTGCAGCGCAAGGTGATCGAGCCGCTGGGCGAGTCCCGCAACGTGTTTGAGGTCGAGTATGAACTGGCGACCCGGCTGGAGCTGCAGGACCGGTTTCCCTGGAAAACCAATGAAGAGTGGGTCGATTATAAGCTGGGGCCGATGGGCGTAACCTTTGAGCAGTTGCTGAAGGAACACATCGTCTATGTCGGGCCCGGCGTCATCCATCAAAAGTACCGCACGGGCGGTTTCAAAACCCCTTCGGGCAAGGTTGAGCTGTATTCCCAAAGACTGGCGGACGCGGGCCAGGACCCGCTGCCCGCCTTTCGACCCTTTCAGGAAGGTCCCGATCTTAAAAACAAATACCCGCTGGTCGGAACGACCCGGAGGCCCGGCTGCTTTGTTCACACCCGGTTCCGGGATGTGGCCCGCCTGAACAAGTTTCAGCCCGGCCCGCTGGTGCGGATCCACCCCCGGGACGCCGAAGCCAGAAAGATCGCTGACAAAGATCCGGCGACGGTCGAATCGCCCGAGGGGGTGATCCGGGCAACGGCGCTCGTCACGGATGAAATCGGTCCCGGACTGGTGATCGTTGATTTCGGCTGGGGGAACTCCTGGGATGGTGGAGACAACGTGAATATCCTGACCGGCGACCAGCCCCGCTGCCCGATCTCGGGCGCAACGCCCAACCGGCGCTTTCGGTGTGAGATTCGCAAGGTCGATCGATGCAAGCCCGCCAATGAGTAGATAGCCGCCGGATTCTCTCCATTGGTCCGCACGTCTTCTAGAAGCCAGCGCAAAAATGCATCTAACGCTCAACGGCTGCGTTGCAAATCTCCTTAAAATGCTCACATACGCAATGTATGCTGCGCTTTTTCGTCGGTTTGCGCCTTGCCCTTGAACGTGATCTACTATTTTTGAGATAGCTTCTAATAATTTCTTTAGCGCCGGCCCTAACATCCATGCCGTTTTCGTCATGAACATTATCACGGTTTCGGTATAATCCGGGCGATGCCACGGGCAGCGAACCGCTGCCGCGTGTGCGTTCCCCGGCCTGCCGGAGCGCATCTCTCTTTTCGGTTGGCAGCCTTGCTTCCATCTCGATCCAGCGTGCAGCGAAATGGCGATTGGGCACGGCGGCCGACGCTTGACAGAATACCACAATGTATTATTGTTTGAGCATAAAGACTATTGGCGTCGAGAGACTGGCGTTTTACAGAGAATCGTGGCCGGGGCTTCTTGCGCGGGCTGGAATAATCATATAACAGGGAGAAAATTTATGTTGAAAAAATTAATATATTCTAAAAATTACGTTGACGTAGGTTTGCTGGTGCTCAGAATCGGCATTGGGATTGCCTTTGTTTTGCACGGTTATCCCAAACTGTTTTTGGGCGGGGCGGCAGGGCTGGCGAAAGGACTTGCGGCAGCCGGCATACCCGGGGGCATTGCCGCTGCTTATCTGGCCGCGATGGCGGAGTTTTTCGGCGGGATTGCGCTGATCTTCGGGGTATTGTTTCGACCGGTAACCGTTGTCATGGCTTTTACCATGCTGGTTGCGCTTACCTTTCATCTCAATAAGGGCGATGGTTTCGTAAAATATTCCCATGCCCTGGAAAGTGCCATTCTCTTTATATCACTGATTTTTATCGGTCCCGGAAAATTTTCTCTCGATGAAAAATTGTTCGGGCCGGCACCGGAATCGAGGGAATGCGAGGTATTGAAGCTGGAAACAAAATCCGCTTAAAATCCATCGGGCGAACGTTTGCATCCTTGTCGGGCGCGTTCGTATCGGTTTAAACAACCTTCCATCAGAAGAGTCGGGACATCCATGACCGGGTTCATGCGATGAATGCAAAAGCGGTCAGCTATTTTACGGATGTCCCGACTCCTGTTACGCGCCTACTCCCCCTTTTTAGTTACACAGCCAGGCATTATCCCATCCCTATTTGAAGCGCAGCGCGCGGTCATTTTGCTCGATTGCCTGAACGACCGGAGCAGCACCGTCAAAACCTTCGCCGGGCCGGCGCTTGCGGACCCGGCGGAAACTGATCCGAAATTGCTTGCGGCCGCACTGCCCCCCCTAACCCGGATATTTCATGAAAATTGTTCAGCAAGTTTTAAAAAGATCCTGATAATACACGGTTAGATTCAGAATTAAGGCAGAAACAAGCGGTACTCTTTGTTATCTCAATTGCATCAGGCAAATGCCTGAAAAATTTTCACCCGGTGGGCGAAATGCATTCGCCCATTTGCTGCGTTATCCGGGGTTTGCAGTACGCAAAGTACAGCTGCACCCCGGAGTGCCTTGCAAATGAACGAATGCATAACGTGAAATATCCGGGCTAAAGGCGCTCACCGCATCGGGAACCCCCGCGATGAAAAGCCGAAGGAAAAAGCTCCCGGCAAAACTTGGTGCCGCATAATCATGCGCTTTGAAAAGGGAGCGGAAAACACCGGGACAAAATCAGCGATGACGGATCCGGCGATGGTCCCGGGCGCCGATTAAAGAGTAACATATTGATTGATTTCCTTAAATAGTTTAATGTGCTCTTTAATCGGCCGGTTTTGTGCAAAGATAAGCGTTAAGTAATCCACCGGGACCGGCAAGGTCTCGGAGTGTCGATTTCGAATAAGATCCATCTTAACCTCCTATCTACGAAAGCGGCGGCTTCTGTCGATTCAAACCGATTCCAAACCGAGGTGCTGCAGATGGCATTACCCGAAAGCGAGATATTAACCGGAAAGGATGAACCCAAACGGTGGTACCGGACTTATGCCATGATCATCGGCGTGATATGCCTGGGGCTCCTTCTGACGTTATCCGCGTATTTCGTGGTACGAAGGGTCGAATCGCTAAAATTGGAAACCGAATTTCACCTGCATGCCCAGGAACATGTGGATATGTTGAAGCGGGCACTGGAAATCAATTTTGAAGCCCTCCGGTCCGTGGGGTCATTTTTCAACAGTACAAGAAACATTACCAGGGAAGAATTTCATGCTCTGACCAAAGACATGCTGACACGCAACGCCAGTTTTCAGGCGATTGAATGGATTCCGCGTGTTGAGCACAACCAGCGGGGCTATTATGAACGCTTCGCCAGGATAGAAGGGTTTAAGGATTTCACGATCACTGAACGACGGGATACGGGCGAAATCGTACGGGCCGGGGAACGAAGTGAATATTATCCGGTTTATTATGTGGCGCCGCACAAAGGCAATGAAATCGTCTTGGGCTATGACCTGGCTTCAAACCCGGTGCGCTGGGCCGCCCTGGAAAAGGCCCGGGACAGCGGGCAAATGGCGGTGACGGCCCGAATCACGCTGGTTCAGGAAACCGGCAATCAGTTCGGTTTTCTGGTGGTATTGCCGGTTTATGCAATGCAGGCCTCCCTTGATACGATTGAGGCGCGTCGAGAGCACCTGATCGGCTTTGTCTTGGGGGCGTATCAGGTCGGCAGGATCGTGGAGAACGCCTTTAAACATTCAGAAGGACTTGTTAGCTATATTTATGACCGGTCGGGTCCCGAAAGTGAAAGCTTCCTTGCCGCCTTTCCCGCGCGAAAAGGCAGCGGTTCAAATCGAACCGTCCATGAAGACAGCATAAAGATTTCACATTCCTTGGAGGTTGCGGACCGGCAGTGGGAGGTGATATGTGAATTCACGCCCGAATTCGCAGGCTATATCCCCATGTCGGTATCAAGCGGCGTCGTTGCAGGCGGATTGCTGTTCACCGCCCTGCTGGCCGTGTATTTTACCACCAATATCCGGCGGACCATTCAAATCAAAAACCTGGCCGAGCGGCTTTCCAAGGAGGCGGTTGAACGCAGGCAGGCCGGCGAGGCCCTGCGGGCAAGCGAGGAAAAATACAGAAACATTCTCGAAAATATCGAAGAGGGATATTACGAGACCGACCTTTCCGGAAACTATACCTTCTGCAACGATACCATGTGCAAAATCAGCGGATGCTCCAGGGATAAATTTGTCGGAATGAATTATCGACAGTTTATGACGCCTGAGACGGCCAGGAATGTATATGAAGTATTCAATAAGGTTTACCGAAAGGGAAAACCATCACATAACATTGAATGGGAAACCATCCGGCTCGACGGGAGCAAGCGCTACCTGGAAATTTCCACCTCCCTGATCAGAAATTCCCAGGACCGGCCCATCGGATTTCGCGGGGTCGTTAGGGATGTTACCAGCCGGCGGATCGATCAAGAGGAAAAGGAGCGGCTTGAGGCCAAGCTGCAGCAGTCCCAGAAAATGGAGGCCATCGGCACGCTGGCTGGCGGTATCGCCCATGATTTCAACAACATACTGACATCAATCATCGGTTATGCGGACCTGTCGCTAATTCATGCCGAAAAAGGATCACAGCTGGAAGAGCATATCAAGGAGGTTATCAGGGCCGGGAAGCGAGCGACCGACCTGGTCCGGCAGATTCTTGCCTTCAGCCGCCAGGGCGTCCAGGAGCTCAAGCCGATCATGCCCAGCCTGGTAATAAAGGAAGCGATCAAGCTGCTGCGATCGGCAACCCCCACGACGATCGATGTAAGACAGAACATCGCCAGCGATTCCCTGATAATGGGGGACCAGACCCGGATTCATCAGGTGTTGATGAACCTGTGCACCAATGCGGTCCATGCCATGGAAGCGTCCGGGGGGACCTTGCAAATTGATTTAAGCGATGTCAGTCTCGATGAATCCTTTACTTCTCAGTTTACGGACCTTACGCCCGGCAATTATCTTAAACTGACCGTTTCCGACACCGGCAAGGGAATTGATCCGGATATTATCGGATCGATCTTCGAACCCTATTTCACCACAAAAGAACCCGGTGAGGGCACCGGCCTGGGCCTGTCCGTCGTTCAGGGCATCATTAAAGATCTAAAAGGTGAAGTAACGGTTGCCAGTGCGCCCGGCAGGGGATCGACTTTTACAGTCTATCTGCCGCTGCTTGAAAAGAAGCTCGCGCTCGAACCGGAAAGAGCTGATGTGGTTCCGGCCGGAAAGGAAAGAATCCTGCTGGTGGATGATGAGGCCGCAATCGTTAACATGTGCCGGCAAATTCTTGCCGGGCTCGGGTACAGCGTCACCACCCGGACCAGCAGCGTTGAGTCCCTGGAGCTTTTCAGAAACCGGCCGGATGATTTTGATCTTGTTCTGACCGATATGACCATGCCGAATATGACCGGCGAACAGCTGGCGCATGAACTGAAAAAAATCAGGCCGGATATTCCGGTCATCCTGTGTACGGGATACAGTAAAAACATGTCGCAGGAAAGCGCTGCCCGGATCGGCATCAAGGCGTTTGTCATGAAACCCTTTTTCAGAAGCGAGCTTGCCAGAACCATCCGAAACGTTTTGGATCATATGTCATGACCAGCGACCCCGGGCGTGTAATCTTCAGGTATCAGGGCCATACGCCCGAAAAAATCTGATCGCATATCCCCGCTTACGTCAAAGACCATCAGCTTATGAACGCACGGGTACACCAGCCTTCCGGATTTATTTCCCTTGCCTCCCTTACGAGAAACCGGTCGCTTCCGACGTTGCGCTTTGAGGTAATCGTGACTACTATTTCACTGTAAGTCTTTTCCAACCGTTTGGGAAACTGAGGGGGTAAGATGGCCCGCAACCGGCTCATTCATGAAAAAAGTCCCTATCTGCTTCAGCACGCCCATAATCCCGTGGACTGGCAGCCCTGGTCCCGGGATGCCTTTGAGCGGGCCAGGGCCGAGAACCGGCCGGTTTTTGTTTCCATCGGGTATGCCACCTGCCACTGGTGCCACGTCATGGAAAAGGAGTCGTTCGAGGATGAAGAGGCGGCGCGCTACCTGAACGACACCTTTGTCTGCATCAAAGTCGACCGCGAAGAGCGACCGGACATCGACGCGGTATACATGGCCGCCTGCCAGATGATGACCGGCAGCGGCGGATGGCCCCTGAGCATTTTCATGACGCCGGATAAAAAGCCGTTTTTCGCGGCCACCTACATTCCCAAAACGGGCCGTTTCGGACGCCCGGGGCTTATCGACATCTGCCGCCAGGTGCGCGAGCTCTGGAAAAACCGCAAGGATAAGCTGGACGCCTCGGCCCAAGAGATCGCATCCCACCTGTCCCGGGCCTTTGCCTTTTCCGGCGCGGACGCGCCCGATGAATCCCTGCTGGACCGGGCCCTGCAGCAGATCAAGCGGGCCTTTGATCCTCAGCGCGGCGGTTTCGAGTCCGCTCCCAAGTTTCCCACCCCGCACCGGCTGCTCTTTCTGCTGCGCGCTTTTCATCGCAGCGGCGACCAGGACGCACTGGACATGGTCACCCGAACGCTTACGGCCATGCGCATGGGCGGGATCTGGGACCATGTCGGGTTCGGCTTTCACCGCTATTCCACCGATGCGAACTGGCTCTTGCCGCATTTTGAAAAAATGCTCTATGATCAGGCCCTGATCGCCGCCGCCTGCCTGGAAACCTTTCAAGCCACCAGAGACCCCTTGCCGGCGCAAACCGCCGAAGAAATTTTCACCTATGTCCTGCGGGACATGACCTCGCCGGATGGCGCTTTTTACTCGGCCGAAGACGCCGACAGCGAGGGCAAGGAGGGCAGGTTCTACGTCTGGACGGCTGAAGCATTCAAGCGGGTCCTGGCGGATGAGGACACGAAACGCTGGGCTGCGATTCTGCGCGTGAGCCCCGAAGGCAACTTTCAGGACGAAGCCTCGCACCGCAGGACCGGCGCCAATATCCTGCATCTTACGGTTTCCCTGAACAAATGGGCGGACAAGCTGGGCTTGCCCCGGGACCGGCTGGCCGAAGAATGGGAGCGGGTCCGGGAAAAGCTGTTCCAGGCGCGCAGGGAGCGGGCCTTTCCGCTAAAAGACGACAAGATCCTGACCGACTGGAACGGTCTGATGATCGCGGCGCTGTCACAGGCCGCCCGGGTGTTGAACCGGCCGGACTATGCGGAGGCGGCCCGCAGGGCCGCCCGGTTCGTATTGTCGCATATGCGGGACGAAAAGGGCCGGCTGTATCATCGTTTCAGGGACGGCGAACTGGCCGTTGAAGCCCAGGCCGCCGACTATGCCTTTTTGATACACGGGCTGCTCAACCTTTACGGGGCCACCTTCGACATCGCTTTCGCCGAGGAGGCCCGGGCCTTGCAGCGGGATATGATCAGGGACTTCTGGGATGAAAAGGACGGGGGCTTTTTCTCCACCCGGCAGGGTGCTGACGAACTGCCCGTACGTCCCAAAGAGCTCTACGACGGCGCGCTGCCTTCGGCCAACTCGGCGGCGCTGAATAATCTGCTGGTATTGAGCCGGCTGACGGGGGATGCAACCTGGGAGGACAAGGCCCACGAACTGGTCCGGGCTTTTGCCGGAACGGTAAAGGCGCAGCCCACCGCTTTTACCTTTTTTTTGTGCGGCCTTGATTCCGCGCTGCGCCCCGGCCAGGAGGTCGTTGTTTCCGGCAGTCCCGAGGCTGCGGATACCCGGGAACTCCTGGCGGCGCTGAACCTTCATTACGCTCCCTCCCAGGTGACCGTGGTCAAGTCGGAGCAGAACGCCGGGCGCCTGGCCAGGTTTGCCGGCTACACTGACGGGCTGCAGGTGGTCGCCGACAGGGCGGTTGCGCACGTATGCCGCGGCGGCGCCTGTACCGGCTCGACCAGCGACAGCCAGACCCTGCTGGATCAAATTCTGGGGAATAAAAAAACCTGAAAGCGCAGCTCCCGTCCCCGGCCGGATCGAACGCCCGCCGCTTTCCGCCTTGTAAAAAAACCTTGCCTAAAGACTCAGTTTGGTAAATATAATGACGCAATGTTATCGAAGCTGTCTCATATATAATTATTACATGCGCTGGAGCGCATCTTACTTTTTCTCCGGTCCTGCCGGGGATAGCCCCCGTGGGAACCGCAACCATCTTATCGAAGCAAGACCGCACGGCAGCGATTCCGCTCAAGGTCCATTGAGCCAGCCCCACCGGCTGATTTCCACGGCGACGATGATCGTCCCTGCCTGTTCCGGATCAGCGCAAAGGTCCGGGGCGTGTACAGGGCTCAGTAGCTTTGGTTACGGCACCCACGGGGGCTATCCCCGGCAGGACCGCCGGCAGACGGTGAAGGGGTAACGAATCGCTCCATAGGCATATGTAATAAAAATTTCCGACCTCTTCTTATTCGGCATATCGTTGTTTTGAGATGGCTTCTGATTAGGGAGTTCGGCGCAGGGCCTAAGAACGCTTAGGCCCCGCGGCTGCTATTCGCCTGTGCGGCGTTGTCCAACAGGCTGCAAAAACTTTTATCATCACAGGAACCGGGTGTTATGAAACAGTTGTCCATTGAAAAGATCAAAACGGAAGTCCTCGTGATCGGCGGCGGGGCTGCGGGATTAACCGCCGCCCTGGAAGCGAAAGAGCGGGGCGCCGACGTCACCATCATATCAAAAAGCAGGGTCGGAAAGAGCGGCAATACCATCATCGCCGGCACCGGCATGGCGATCCTGGCGCCCGACCCCGACTCGAAGGATGCCCCCGAAATTTTCAGAAACGATATCCTGCGCTCCGGCAAAGAGATCAACGACCGGGAGATGATCGACCTGCATGTGGCCGGGACGCGGAAAATCATCGACAAGTTTGCCCAGTGGGGCGTTGTGCTCAGCAGGCGGGACGACCGGTACATGATCAAGCATACGCCCGGGCATTCCACGGCACGATCCTTTTATACGGACATTCGCAATTATCCGTACCTGACGAAGGGGCTGTCCCTGACCCTGCCGCAGCTGAGGACCGCCCGGCAGCGGGGCGTCCGGATTATCGATTATGCGCCGGTCGTGGCGCTGCTCTTATCGGAGAGACGCATTGCCGGAGCGGCGGCCGTCGACAAAAAGGAGCAGAAGGTGCTGATGTTTCAGAGTCCTGCGGTTGTCATGGCTGCGGGCGGCGGCGGGATGGTCTATGCCCGGAACAACAACACCTGTGATGTCACGGGCGACTCTTATGCTCTCGGGTATGAAGCCGGCGCGATGCTGCGGGACATGGAGTTTGTTCAATTCTATCCGACCCGGGTGTCCGCCTGCATCAAGTTCAATATATCCAATGCGATTTTCGGAGAAGGCGCTTTTTTACTGAACGCGCGGGGGGAACGCTTTATGGCGAAATATGACAGGGCCGGGGATATGGCTACCCGGGATGTGATGACCCGCGCCATGTTCAATGAAATCGCGGAAGGAAGGGGCAGCTCCGGCAATGTGTTCGTGGACTGCCGGCATCTTCCGAAAAACGTTCTGGCCCAAAAATACGCGGAGTTTCTGCGTCTGCTCGCAAGGGTCCGGATCGATCCGTCAAGGGATCTGATACCCATCTCCCCGACGACGCATTTCTTTATGGGCGGCATCGCCGTCAACCGGCGCTGTGAAACCACGGTGCCGGGCCTGCTGGCCTGCGGAGAGGCAGTGGGCGGCCTGCACGGCGCAAACCGCCTGGCCGGAAACGCCCTGTCGGAAACATACGTATTCGGCATGATCGCCGGCAATCAGGCGGCGCTTCTTGCAAAGGCCGCCGGTGTTCCGGAACATCAGGGATTCACGCCTGAGCCCTTCCGGCGGGGCGAACTCTCGGTTGCGGAGTTAAGACGCGCCCTGGCTCTGGCGACCTGGAAATGCATCTCCATCATTCGCGATCAACGCTCCATCGACAAGGCCGTAAGGGAAATCGACGATATTTCGGCATCTCTGGACCGTGCAAGGATTGAATCGGTGTATGACCTGGTTTCTTTTTACGAACTCAAAAGCATGCTGGCCACCGCCCGCCTGATCGCGCTTGGGGCCGGCCGTCGAAAGGAAAGCCGCGGCGCGCATTATCGCAGCGATTACCCCCATACCGATAACTCATCCTACAGAGGCAATTTCTACCTCCGCAACATCAACGGCCGTTTGGATGTCCGGTTCCGGCCGGTGTCGTGAGCCGTTGGAAACGGAATGCCGACGGTTCGACCTTTCCAAAAAGGCAGTCAAGTCACCCGTTTGTTCAAGCGTATTTATGTGCAGGCAGGTTCGGATCTCTCTGATAACATTGCTAAAAACGATAAACAGGGGATGCCCCCGCAATTATCTTCCTACATGAATCCGCTCGGCCGATAACCTCCTGAAATGTTTTTAAATAGAGCCATTTATTTATATTGACAAAACTGCTGCTATATTCTAATTATGCTCTCCTCGAAAAAAAAAGATTTTTTTTCGAAGTGATTATTTTTAATTAAATCAGTTAGAAATAGAGAGTAGCCTACGCTACGCATTGCCTTATATCCATTCTCGAAGCTCGTAACCCATCCTGTCAACATGCAGGAAAGACCCCCCCCGGTATGTTAATCGCTCAACCCGCTGATTGTCAGCAGTATAATAATAAATAAAACACAATAAATCAAAATGTTAGAGGAGAATACGATGAAAATGAAAAATCCGATTAAATCAGTTGTCGTTTTGTTCTTTTGCGTCACGGTGATTGCCATGCTTGCCGGCTGCTCCCAGCCGCCGAAACAGGAAGTCGATGCCGCCAACGCCGCTTTGCAGGCGGCCGTAGCCGCAGGCGCAGAGCAATATGCCGCCGCCGAATTGAAAGCCGCCCAGGACCTTTCCGCCAAACTGAACGGCGAGATGGAAAAGAAGGATTACAAGGCCGCCAAGCAAACCGCGGTTGAGATGAAAGATGCCGCGGATAAGGCCAAGGCCGCCGCCGAGGCCGAAAAAGCCAAGGCAAAGGAAGCGGCAACCGCCGGTGCCGCCGAAGTCAAACAGGGACTGGAAAAGGCCAAGGGACTTGTGGCCGAAGCCGCAAAAATGAAGCTGCCGGCGGATCTGCTCAAACCCATCCAGGAACAGCTGGCTGCCGCGGAAGCCGGAGCCGGTGAACTCGACGGCATGGTTGCCGCTGAAAAATTCAAAGAAGCTGCGGATAAGGGCGCCCAGTTAAAAGATCAGTTTGCCAAAATCGAACAGGGCATCACCGACGCCAAGGCCAAAGCCGCTGCGGCGGCCAAAAAACCGGCCGCTGTCAAGCCCGCGGCCAAGCCCGCGGCCAAGAAAGCCGCCCCAAAGAAGAAATAACGATCTGAGGTTTGTCGCCCCCCGGGAAGGAACGTCCTTCCCGGGGGGTTACCCCGACAGCGTCAGCATCACGCGGCATTGTTAGCCGGAATGCTCCGGTAAATATTCCAGCCGCCAGAACACATCCGTTTTAATCGCCGAAATACCGGGCGGTTATAAAACCCTCCCATCCATCCCAGGATCTTGCCGTATGGATAGTCACATTGCGCTGCTCGTTCTGCTGGCCGCATGCCTGCACGCCGGCTGGAACGCGATGGTAAAAACGGCATCGGACCGGCTGCTGGTGATTTCATCGGTGGCCCTGGGCCAATTCGCGGCAGGGGCGGCTGCCATCGCTTTCGTACCGGCGCCGGACCCGGCCTGCTGGGCCGCCATCGGCGTTTCGGCGCTGTTTCATTACGGTTATTACGTTTTCCTGACCCAGGCCTACCGGTTCGGGGACCTGAGCCAGGTATATCCCCTCGCCCGGGGGGTTGCGCCGGTGCTGGTGGCGGTGGGAGCCGCGATATTCGCGGAGGAAATACCGGCGCTGCCGGCGGTTTTCGGGGTATTGATGGCCTCCACGGGTATTGCCAGCATCGCGTTCTTTCAGAAATCGTCGTTAAGGGGCAACCGGGCGGCCCTTTTTTTTGCGGGGGGCACCGGGGTCATCATCGCCGGTTATACCGTGGCGGACGGGATCGGGGTACGCTTGTCCGGCAGCCCCTTCGGGTACATCGCCTGGCTGTTTGTGTTTGAATTTCCGGTCGTCGCGTTTGTCTGTTACCGGCGCCGGGGGCGGCTCCTCTCGGGACTGAAGCGCGAATGGATGTCTTACGTGGGGACGGGGATCAGTTCGGTTTTTGCATACGCGCTGGTGATTTTTGCGGTGGCGTTTGCCCCCATGGCCGCTGTTTCCGCCCTGCGGGAATCGAGCGTGATCATCGCCGCCATCATCGCTACGCTTGTTTTAGGGGAGCGGCCTTGGCGACAGCGTGTGGCAGCAGCCCTGATGGTCGCCGGCGGAGTGATCCTGATCACCGGCGGATGGTGAGTACAAGCTTCCCGCCAACAGGTGTTCATCAAGCGGCCGCTATCCCCGCCGTGTTGTTCCCGGTTATCACGCCTACGAATAGATCTCTCTCTTGTTTTCACGATGATCGACCATATAGAGCAGCTTGGCTTTTTCCTGCAGCCGGGTCTTGAGCTTCGAGACGCTGTCGCGGTCGATGCCGTACATGCGGATATATCCCCAGCGGAAGCCTTCCGGCGCTTTTTCATAAGATGTCAGAATGCTCGCCATGCGCCCGCCGAACTCGCGAATGATATCGGCCACCTCTTTTATCGATCCCGGGCGGTCTTCCAGCAGGAATCCGAATTGAATCCCTTTTTTGCCGATGCCGGTCAGCGAGATGATAACCCTGAAAAGGTCCGTCTGGGTGATGACACCCACCAGGATGCCCTTGGTGTCCAGAACCGGGGCCCCTGAAATCTTATGCTTCAAGAGGACCTCGGCCGTCTCTTCCACGGTGTAGTCGAAGGGGACCGTAATGGGGTTCGGGGTCATGATTTTTTCGACCTTCAGCGTGGAAATAAGATAGAGCAGTTCGTGAACTTCCAGGGTGGTGGCATCCGAGGCCGATGTACGCTTCAGGTCGCGATCCGTCAGAATTCCGGCCAGCTTACCGTTTTTCAGGACCGGCAGCATCCGGATGCCATGCTGCTTTAACAGCTTCATGGCGGTCTGCATGGAATCATTTGCGTCAATCGTAATGACCGGTTTGCTCATCCAATCTTTCACCAACATCATTGCACCTCCTTTCAATTATGAAATACAGGTTATCCGGATATCCCCGGCAAGGTGCGTATCCGCCATGATCATCCGATGCTGCGCGGGCGAAACTCACGCCGCAGGGTGCGCAAGACGGAACCGGACCGAACCCGCAACCTGCCTGCGGGGATGAATCAAGAATACGGGATGCGCCGGACGATCTCAAAGCGATACCATCCAACGCACCCTGATGCGATCAGACAGCTATACGCTTTGGAACGAATTGCCACGGCAGCTGCATGCTATTCAAAATTAACTATGTAAAAAGCCGCATTATGAAAACTATCAGGATCGGTCCTCCTTGACCGATGTTTCAATTTTAAGCCGGTATTTTTCAATCTTCGAGTGCAATGTGGGCCGGGAAAGCCCCAGGAGTTTGGCTGCGCTGGAACGGTTGCCGGCGGTCAAATGGAGCGCTTCACTGATGAGGATGCTGGCAAAGCGGTCGATGCAGTCATCAAACAGGGGACCGCCGGACCGGGCGGTCAACCGGTCCCGGATCCACTCCTGCAAGAGCCCGTCTCCGCCGGATTCATCCGCGCTGCGAACGGCGCTTTTTTCGCGGAGGGTCTGGGAGATTTCTTCGGCGCCCAGGGGAGCCCCGCGGTTAAAGATCAGGGCCTTGTGAATGACATTGGCCAGTTCGCGGACATTGCCGGGCCAGGCGTAGCTGTTTAAAATCTCTTTGGCGGCATCCGTGATTCCCGGGTTGTCGATGCCGACTTCCGCCGCGTATCTTGAAAGAAAATAATCGGCCAACAGGGGGATGTCGCTTTTTCTCTCCCTCAGGGACGGCAGCCAGATCGTGATGACCTTGAGACGGTAATACAGGTCTTCGCGAAAGCGGTTGTGATCCAGGGCGGATTCCAGGTCACGGTTGGTGGCGGCGATGATGCGGACATCCACCGGGATGGTTTCGCGTCCCCCCAGACGTTCGATGCTTTTTTCCTGCAGCAGCCGCAGGATCTTGGACTGCAGGCCGAAGGGCATGTCCCCGATTTCGTCCAGAAAAACCGTTCCGCCGTGGGCCTGTTCGATTTTCCCGACCCGACGATGGGTCGCGCCGGTAAAGGTCCCTTTTTCATACCCGAACAGCTCGCTTTCCAGCAGGGTTTCGGGAATGGCGACGCAGTTGATCACCAGAAACGGTTTCTTTTCACGCAGACTGTGCTGATAGATGGCGCGGGCCACCAGTTCCTTGCCGGTGCCGGATTCGCCGCGGATGAGAACGGTGGCGTCCGTGGAAGAAACCCGGCCGATGGCCTTATACACCTCCTGCATGGCCCCGCTGCGTCCAATGATGGCTTCCCTGGAGGCTTTTTCAGGGGTAATGTCCATTTCCACGGGAGAGCGCATGAACCGTCCCGCTTCGATGGCCTTGACGATGACCCGGAGCATGTCCGGGATTTCAAAGGGTTTCAGGATATAATCAAAAGCGCCCATTTTGGTCGCTTCAATGGCGGTTTCGGTGGTTCCATAGGCGGTCATCATGATGACCGGCAGCTTGGGCTCGAGGGTGTGGATGGCCTTGAAGGTTTCAAGGCCGTTCATGCCGGGAAGGCGAATGTCGATAATGACGACGTCGGGGAGGGATTGCCGGACCAGTTTCAGGCCGGCCTCGCCGGATGCCGCGCTTTCCACCCGATAGCCTTCTTCGGTTAACAGCTTGTGAAAACTTCTACGCAGCTGGTCGTCGTCGTCGATGATGTAGATGGTGTTCGGCATTCACGCTCCTTTGCCTGAGACATTTATTCCAGCACCGTCTGCTAAGGGGAACAGTTATATTCTATACGGTGTCATGTTTTTATGCAACTGCAGGAAGGGGCAGTGCAATTGAAAACGTGGTCCCTTTGCCCGGTTCCGATGTGAATTCAAGGCGGCCGTGATGCTCTTCCACAATGCGCGCGGCGATGCTCAGCCCAAGGCCGGTCCCTTCCGCTTTTGTGGTAAAAAAGGGCTGCAGGACTTTTTCCCGGATGTCTTCGGAGATGCCCGGGCCGTTATCGCTGATATGAATCACGGCGGCCTGGCCCAGGGACGCATCCAACCTTTCTTCCTCGCGGATAACGATGGCGCCTCCCTTTTCCATGGCTTCGCAGGCATTGACGATCAGGTTGGCAATGACTTCCTTGAGCTGTTCGGGATCTGCCTGGATATCCGGCAGGGGGAACTCCCGCATCACTTCAATGGCCACGTCGTATGACTTTAAGCGATGCTCCAGCAGCTGGATGGCGGAATCGACGACGCTGGAGGGACTGATGGGTTGCATCTTGAGTTTGGGGGGGCGTGAAAATTCGAGAAAGTTCTGGACAATGGTATCGATATGACGGATTTCCTCGGATATCACCGCCAGGTCGTCTTTCTGCGTGTCGGTGAGCTGCAGCGAACGGGCCAGGGAAAACAATCGCATTTTGACCGAGGTGAACGGATTGCGGATGCTGTGGGCCATACCGGCGGCCAGCTTTCCCACCAGGGCCAGCTTCTCGGTCTGCAGCAGGTGCTCGCGGCTTTTTTCCAGCTCACTGTGGGTTTTATCGAAATCCTCAATCAGGCCGTGAACAGAATGGCTCAGGGCCTTTATTTCATTGGTGGTTTTCTGGGTGGCGCCTTCGCGGCTGGCCTCGGAGGACAGCCGTCGGATCGGCCCCAGAACATGTTCGGCCATGACAAAAAAGAGCACAGCCGCCAGCAGGGTCACCCCGAGAATGACGGCTGCCGCAATAATTCGAAGCTTATGCGCCTGATCGGCGCTGCTGAGTCGGGCCGCGTTGATCCGGTTCAGATGAATCTCTTTGTAGGCTTCGCACAGCGCGAAAACCTCAAAAAACTGATTGCGGACATCGCGATGAAGCTGCGCTCCGGCGCTGCGCTCTTTTGCCTTGTATAATTCAATGACCCGGTCCTTGGCGGTAATGTAATCCGTATACCTGCGTTCGATCTGTTCGAGGGCGTCTTTTTGTTTCTGGTTTTCAGCAAGCTGTTGGGCATGGGCGAGCTGCTCCGTGAAAATCTGGCGGTATTCACCCAGGCGGCGCAGCCAGGCGGGATCGCCGTCCATAAAATAATAGGAGACGAAGCCCTTCTGATTGACCAGGGCGGTCTCCAGCGCCTGGGCGGACTGAAAGGCGACAAAGTTTTTTTCAATGATGGCGGCGAACACCCGCTCCATCCGGTAGGAATACCACATCGAAAAAAAACCGCCCATCAATGTAATCAACACCAGCGCAGTCAGGAGGGCATAAATCCGGCTGCGCAGACTCATTCGGCTCCACATGTCGCCGGTCCTGTTCGATGAAGGTTGTCGATAGTTAGGGGCGTCCGGGGTTGTCAAGATACCGTTTCATCGCACCGCCGGACCATTCCGTTTCCTTGGACCGATGCCTGTAATGTTTCCGGGCTGTGTATTGGCACGGGTCCCGCGCCGGTTTATCTTGCTATCGTTACGGGCATCCCCAGCAGCGGCCAGATCACCGTCATGGCAAAGGCCACGACCAGCATCAGGATGAAGCTGGCCAGGATGCCGTAGGTGAAAAATTCTCCGCTGGTAAACTGCTTGGAGTCATAGGCGATGGCATTGGGCGCCGCGCCCACCAGCAGCATAAAGGGCATGCCGGCCGTTACCAGCGAGGCGTAAAAGATCACCTCGGGCGCCACTCCCAGATAAGGGGCGATCACCAGCGCCACCGGCAGCGATATCGCAATGGCCGCCACGTTCATGATAAAGTTGGTCATGATCATCACAAAAAAGGCGATCCCCATCACAAACACAAACCAGTTGGCTTTTTTGAAGATGACCAGCCAGTTGATAGCCATCCACTGGGCGGCCCCCGTTTCCCATAGGCAGAAACCGATGCTCATGGCGCCGCCGAAAAGCAGAATGATATTCCAGGGGATCTCTTCCAGATCGTCGATGTCCAGGATTCTGGTAATAAAAAACAGGATCGAGGAAAGCAGTATGATGGCGGTTTTATCCAGGGGCGCCAGCCAGGGGATAAAAGACCGCAGCGACAGGGTCAACACGCAGGTCAAAACGATCAGGCCGGCAATGATCTCTTTTCTGGTCAGGGGCCCCAGTTCGGCATGGAGCTGCCGGGACTTTTCTCGTAAGCCGGGGATGGTTTTCTTTTCGGGCTTGCACACCACCAGAAAGAAGCCCCATAAAATAATAACCATCAGCCACCCGACCGGAAGCAGATAATAAGAGAATTCAAAAAAAGAGACGGTTTTGCCGACAATGTCGTGGAAAAATCCGATGGCGACGGCCCCGCGGGCCGCCCCCAAAAGGGTGACGATACTGCCGGCCCCGGCGACATAGGCCATTCCCATAAAAAGCCCCTTGCCGAAGCGCGTCGGTTTGCTGCCTTCGCCATACAGGCTGTATACCGACAACAGCAGGGGATAGATCGTGGCGGCAACCGCGGTATGAGCCATCACCAGGGTCAGGACCGCGGTGACGGCAAAGCAGCCAAGATAAATCATGCTGGTTTTTTCCCCGACGATGACCAGCATCTTGTAGGCCAGTCGCCGGGTCAGGCCGGTTTTGGTAAAGACCAGACCGATCATGATGGAGGCGAAGATAAACATGACCGATGGATCCATGAAGTTCTGGAAAACGGTTTTGGCCGGACGGATCATAAAAAGGGCCTGGAGCACGCCGATGGTGATGCTGGTGATGCCGATGGGCAGGACTTCAAACACCCACCAGGTGCCGGCCAGCAGGAAAACCGCCAGGGCGCCCTTGCCTTCGCGGGTCAGGACAAAGTGTTTGCCGGCCGGATCCACCGCATCGGCCCAGGGCGGCGCGTAATAAACGACGACAAATAACAGGATACCGATGAAGAGGAACAGGAATTTTCTGCGATTCTCTTTCAGCTGCGCATCGGGGGGGGTCAGATCGCGGGTCATATGTTGCATCTCCTCTATATTTCACAGGATTTGATAATATTGCAGATTTCTTTAAAGACGTCGGTCACTCTCAGGATTCCGACAATTTCCTTTTCCCTTGTAACCAGCAGAGACTGGTGATGTCCGACGATCAGCTGATGGATGCCCTGGTCCAGCGTGGCGCTTTCCTCGATATATTCGCCCTCTGTCGGGGTATACATGAAATCTTTAACCTTCAGGGAACCGGCCTTTTTACAGATATCGTCAAGGGGCTTGTTCCACAGATTGAATTGATCCATCATTTTTTTAAGAAACTGACGGCTGTAGCCCAGCCGGGATATCGATTTGGTATCCTCGATCTGTTCATATTTCGGCTCCAGCGCCTTTAATATATCCAGCTGACTGACTTTTCCCACAATCTGCTTGTTTTTGTCGTATACCAGTACGGCCCGGTGACGATAACGGGTCTGGTCGAATTCCTGCTGGGCTTTTTCCAAAGCCATAACCGCGTCAAACATGGTTGCGGTTTCGGGTACCGTGGCGTATTTTGCCAAGGGCACCATCACCTCACTGACAGTACGGGATTTCATAAGGTCCTCCTCAAACCTCCCCCAAAATTAAATTCATTAAAATTGTTCTATCTGCCGTATTACCAGCCGCGCTTCTTGATAATAGACTGAATTTCGGCCTGTTGAATGCGTTCTTCGTGCTCCCGCTTGAGCTTGGCGGCGTTGTTGATTTTATTAACGAGGTCTTCCGTCTCCGTCGGTTTCATCAGGTAGTCGTAGGCGCCCAGTTTCATTCCGTTGATGGCCGTTTCCACCGTGGCATTGCCGGTCAGCATGATGACCTGGGTAAGGGGTTTGAGCTTTTTGATTTCCGTAAGGGTCGCAATGCCGTCTTTTCCCGGCATCAACACGTCCAAGATGATGACATCCACGTCTTTCTGCTGAATAAGGCCGATGGCGTCGTCGCCATTGTAGGATGTCTGAACGTCAAAAAGTCGCAGCTCAAGGCGTTCCGACAGGGATTCGACGAACTCTTTTTCATCATCAACCAGCAGCACCCTGATTTTCATAACCGTACCCCCCTTTGTTGTTACGATCAATCACTGTAATTCATTCAAACAGTTTCCCGATCCGAAATGCGGCCGGCGCCGGTTTTCGGATCGGCGGCAAATGCCCATGACACAAACTAACTCATTGAAATTTTATGCTGAAAAGCCCTTTGAATATGTTGGGTTAGCTCATCAATGTCAACAGGTTTTTTCAGGTATTCAAAAGCCCCCAGACTGCGGGCCTCATCTTCATCCTTGGCGGCGCCGTGGCCGGTTAAAATGATGACCTCTACCTGGGGGTAATCTTTTTTGACGCGTTTCAGTACCTCCATGCCGTCGATTCCGGGCATTTTCAAATCCAGAACCATGACGTCGGGAGGGGCGGCCGCCGTTAGCTGCAGAGCCTGGTCGCCGTTGAGGGCATACCGAGAAGGAAGGTTGCGCAGCTGCAGGCGTTCAGCCAGGGTGGTGATAAATTCCTCTTCGTCATCCACGAGCAGGATGTTTATTTTCGTCATCATTCAGCCCGATCAATAATCATTCATTCGAAACGCCCAGCGGCGGTTTAGTCGGTAATATCATCAGAATGCCGGGTTTGCGCGCATCGATTTCAGCCGCGCCCCCCAGGGACGCAGCGATTCCCTGGAGCAGCGGCCATTTTTCAGCGGCGGCCAGGTCGCCGGCCGGGAAACTTTTTTCACAGGCCAGAGATACCTCGCAGGCGTGTTCTTTGCGCGCAAGACTGATGGTGAGTTCGTTTCCGGGCGCCGCCAGGCTCAGCCAGCATTCGATGGCGGCAAACAGCGCCATTTGAAATTGAACCAGGTTAAGGGTCGCCTGGATCGGTTGTTCCGCCGGAGGGGGCGGAACAACTTTCAGGGAGACATTTTTAAGCGTGGCGAACCGCTGGGACAGCGCCACCAGATGGCCGGCGGCCTCTAAAAGATCCACCGCCCGGACGCTGATATCCGGCGTATGGGCAAACTGATTCAACCTGGCGATCAAATTCTGGCCGCGCTGGACCTGGCCCCTGATACTCGTCAAGGCCTTTTGAAACCGATCGTGATAGGCCGGGGTTTCTTTTGCAAGAGCCATCAGGTCCTGCATCAGGCCGGAAGACTCATTGATGATCGCCAGCACATTTTTTAATTCATGCGTGACCCCGGCGGTGATCCTGCCGAAGAAAGCGATTTCGGTTTGCTGGGGTAGTGTCATGGGGATACCTCGGTCACCTTGCGGGTGATTGCGTCGTTGATTTTTTGGGTTAATTCGTCGATATCAAAGGGCTTGATCAGATAGTCGAAAGCCCCCAGCTGCATCCCGCGGGGACCGTCTTCCGATCGGCCGCGGCCGGTCAGGATAATAACCGGGATTTGCGGATTGAAAGCTTTGATGCGCTCCAGTACTTCCAGTCCGCCGAGCCTCGGCATCATGACGTCCAGAATAACGGCATCAAAAGATTCATTCGGCAACAGTTTCAAGCCGCTTTCACCGTCTGTCGCGGCCATGGTGCAAAGCCCCCTTAGCTGGAGCCTTTCCGCCAGGGTCATGACAAAGTCTTCTTCATCGTCGATCAGCAGCACCTTCCAGCCCTTCATTTCTTTGCCCCCGTCACGTTTTGGGATGCCGGCTCAGAAAAACCGTAAAATTCGTGCCCTGGCCTTCTTTGCTCTGAACTTTAAAATCGCCTCCCAGCTTCTTGACGATGCCGTAAGTAATGGGGAGGCCCAGGCCGGTGCCGTATTCTTTTTTGGTGGTGAAAAAGGGTTCGAAAATATGCTTAAGGGTTTCTTCGGACATGCCGCAGCCGTTGTCCTGAATCGACACCGCCAGGGTTTCGCTGTTTTCTTCCCGGGTGGTGATGGTGACCTGGCCGCCGCTGTCCACGGCGGCAAAAGCGTTATTGAGAATATTGAGAAAGACCTGCTGAAGCTGACCCCGGTCCGAGGAAATTTTAGGGAGCGCCGGCGCTAAATTAAGCTGAATTTTGACTTTTCGATACAGGGCTTCCTTTTCAAGAAACCCCAGAACCTCGGTGATAATATCGTTTAAGCTCAGTTCCTCGAACTTGACATCCAGGCGTTTGGCGAATCCCAGGAGCCGGTGGGTAATGGTTCGGCATCTCTGAACGGTCTGTACAATGGAATTGGTCAGCTCCAGGAACTTGTCCCTGGCGGTATTGCAGTCTTTCACATGTTCGACCATATCCTTGATCAACCCGGCCTTTTCATTGATAATTGCCAGGGGGTTGTTGATTTCATGCGCCACACCGGCCGCAAGCCTGCCGATGGAAGACAGCTTCTGACCGTGCTCCAGTTCGCGAAAGGCGGATTCCCGTTTTTCATCCGCCTCCCGAATACTTTTTACCAAAACCCCCGAAAGCTTCAGAACCACCAGAATGATCACCACCACGCTGGTAATATAGATAAAGAACATCTCGCTTTTGAGGGTAAACCAGGTTTTCAAGACGACCGAACGCGGTTTGACCAACACCAGGGTATAGTCGGGTTTGCTGAGCTGGGCATAGGCCAGAATAATTTCGTTTCCGCGATGGTCTACGGCCTCCTCCACGACGGTCAGGGATATCCCCCGGGGAATCGGAAAAGGACAGCGATCGAGGATTTTACCGTAGAATTTGGAATGGGTCTGGAAAATGCCGTCCCGGTTAACCAGAAAGGCATCGCTTTCCGAGTCCAAACCCATGGAAGCGATCAGCATGTCGAATTTGTCGGTATCGATGGTTGCCCGCAGAATCCAGTTGGGGCCCTCTTCGGGCATATGCTGGACGGCTATGGCGATGTGCGGGAGTTCACGGTAGCCCATAAACACTTCACTGATATAGGTGCCGCGCACCCGCGATTCCTCAAACCAGCCCTGTTTGGAATAATCTTTGCCCAGAAAATGGGCATAGGGACCGGAATAACTAACCTGGATACCGTTGCTGTCAAAGAGCCCCAGGTCGATAAAACCGCCGAATTCGGTTTTCAGCGTTCGAAAGATGCGAGCGATGGTTTTGGCATCGGACAATTCCGCAAACGAATAGGTGGAGGCAATAAAGCGGAGCGTCGAGAGACGTTCCTCCAGAAACAGCTCAAAGGAGTGCTTGGTCTTGCTGACCAGCACCTCGACCGGGTTGAGGATTTCATTTTTCAGGCTGGCCTGATACAAGTGGTGATTGATGGCCGCCATGAAGGTGAGGGGAACGATGGTAACCACCATCATCAGAATGACGATGTTGCGGCGCAGGGCGATATAGCGGTCCGGCGAGGCACTGGTATCGTCGTATTTAAAAAATCCCCGGGTTAACCGCTCCCACCATTTTGCCAGAAACATTTTTTTCCCTTTTCCTCATACGCTTAATGGCAATACCGTTTTGGGCCAGCATATCTTTTGACGCAGGGTACATATATGTCAAAAAAAAATATGGATGGCAATATCTTTAAGCTGCTGGAAGACAGCGGCCCCTTCCGCCGCTGTCTTCACTTTGCCGGCTGCCGCCCGGAGAAAAAAATCGGTTCGCTGCCCGCCCGGGACGCAGACGGTTTCTTCTATAAATATTAGACTGTTGTCGGCAGATCTATAGATCACTGCCGGACCAAACTGAAGCTCCCCGTTTTCCTTTGTCGTCAGCCTGCCGGCAACCTCCAGAGGACCGATGGAGAAATTCCGGGGCGGCGGGCTGAACTCGAGCAGTTTGCGGAAAATCGCCAGGGATTCGCGGACCCCCTCGAAATCTTGGATTTCCAGAGCGATGCGGCCGTCTGCCGCAAGGGCTTCCAGGTCAGAGCGGTTCATGGAAAGGTCCAGCGCGGCTGCGCATTCCTGTTGAACAATCGCAACTGAATCGGCTTTTTTAGACACCACCACATCGGTGTCGTTGAGAATTTTAATGGCGTTGCGGATATTGAGCATTTCCTTGATGGTGGGGCTTTTACGCAGGACCACATCCGCGACCGTGGTGGCGTATACGGCCAATTCGTTGTCCAGCACCAGAATCCGCAGCGTACCGGCAGGATTTTCCTTGACATAGAGGTCCAGATCCCGCTGGCGCTCATACCGGTAAGCTGCGATTTCCAGGAGGCGCTGCATGGAGGCCTTGTCGACCCGGGGACCGTTTTCCTGCCGTTTTAAAGACAGCTGCACATTTTCCGCCAGCCGGTCGATTTCGATTTTTTTGAGAAAATTTTCCTTAAAGGACACGGAGTCTCCTTTGCATGCTTGCCGCTGAAACCTTATCACAGCCCTAACATCAAGTAAATATGGAGATTTTAAGTTATCCTCGTAATTCGCCGGCACCTGACGGTCAACGGCCGATATCTGTTTGACTTTCACATTCAATTCATATATGGAGCCTTTTTTAAAGGTTTCTGATCTGTACCAGTCGCCCTCCGTATTTTCATGATGCCCCTGATAACATCCCTGCGACCACGTATCGGGCTGTATTTTAGAGACTGAAAAGAATTTTTTTAATTTTAAAGGAAGCGTTATAATGGAAAAAGTAAAACTGGTGATCGAAGACAGAACTTATGAATTAAACGTGATAGTGGGTTCAGAAGGCGAGAAGGCCATTGATATCACGAACCTGAGACAGATGACCGGCATGATAACCCTGGACCCCGGCTATGCCAATACCGGCAGCTGCGTCAGCGCCATCACCTTCATGGACGGGGAACGGGGAATCCTTCGATATCGCGGCATTCCCATCGAGCAACTGGCCGAGTATTCCAGTTTCAGAGAGACGGTTTATCTTCTGATAAACGGCAAGCTGCCGACCCGGTCCCAGCTGAACCGCATGTCCATGCTGCTCAACGACCACTCGCTGGTGCACGAGGACATGCGCAATTTTTTTCAAAGTTTTCCCCGCGGGTCGCACCCCATGGGCATCCTGTCCTCCATGGTGACCGCCCTGCGCAGTTTTTATCCGGAACTGCAGACCACCGAGGAGGAGATCAATATCACGGTTACGCGGCTTCTTTCCAAAGTGCGGACACTGGCGGCCATGTCGTATAAAATATCCAGGGGCCACAAGGTGGTTTACCCCCGTCCGGACCTGTCTTACTGCGCCAATTTTCTGAACATGATGTTTGACAGCCCGGTCCGCCCGTATCGCATCGACGAGGACATCGTCAAGGCGCTGAATACCTACTGGATCCTGCATGCCGACCATGAGCAGAACTGCTCGACCTCCGCCGTCCGCATCGTCGGCAGCGGGCGGGTGAACCTGTATGCCGCCATTTCAGCGGGGATTGCGGCCCTGTGGGGACCGCTTCACGGCGGCGCCAACCAAGCCGTGATTGAAATGCTGGAGGATATCCGCCTGAACGGCGGATCGGTGGGCCGGATTATCGAAAAGGCCAAAGATAAGGACAATCCGTTCCGGCTGATGGGGTTCGGCCATCGGGTCTACAAGACCTATGATCCCCGCGCAAAAATCATGAAGGAAATGTGCGACAAGATTCTAGAAAAACTTAAAACGTACGACCCCCTGCTGGACCTGGCAAAGGAATTGGAGGCTGCCGCCCTGAAGGATGACTATTTCGTGGAGAAAGACCTCTACCCCAACGTCGATTATTACAGCGGCATTGTTTTAAGGGCAATCGGCATTCCCACCAACATGTTTCCGGTCATGTTTGCCATCGGCCGGCTGCCCGGCTGGATCGCACAGTGGAAAGAGAGCATGGACGATCCGATGTGGAAGCTCAACCGGCCCCGCCAGATTTATGTGGGGCCGAATGAAACGCATTACATACCGATGGATGAGCGATAGGGGGGGGCCCGGAAAGAACTGATACCCTAAATGCGCGTAAACAAAACGGAGAACCGTATTAACGTTTTAATATAGTTACTTTTTCGACAATAGTTATCTGATCGCATAATTCATTTGGAAATGAGATAGCATTGAAAAAATCTCTCCGTTTTGTTTTCCCTTGGGAAAGTCAAGGCTGCCCGTCTTCTGCATTGCAAAAGGCTTGCAGCAGTAAGCTCAGGCTTCGCCCCTTAACGCCTTGAAGGCGGGCAGCCTTTATGGTGATATAAATTATAAATCGCGATCATGTTTCGGGAGCATGACACTGTCCGGCGGTTCAGCCGCATCAGCAGCCGACGGGCGCTATGATTTCGGTTGCGAATTGCCGGGCAGCAGCAGATTCAGCAGAACCCCCAGGATCCCGGCAAGCCCGATCCCTTTAATCGAAAACTCGCCGGCTGAAAAAGCCATCCCGCCGATTCCAAAGACCAGTATCAATGCCACAATCGACAGGTTGCGGGGCTGCATCAGGTCTTCGCCGGCTTTAACCAGGCTGTTCAAGCCCACGACCATTATGGCGCCGAAAAGCAGAAGCATGATGCCTCCCATCACGGGCGTCGGGATGGTCTGCAGAAGTGCGCCGATTTTTCCGATGAAGGCCAATAGAACCGCGAAAATTGCCGCCCAGGTCATGATGGCCGGGTTAAATACCTTGATGAGGGCAACCGCGCCGGTGACTTCTGAATACGTCGTGTTGGGTGGGCCGCCCAGGAACGAGGCAAAGGAGGTCGCGATGCCGTCGCCCAGTATGGTGCGATGGATGCCGGGGTCCTTGATATAGTTATTGCCGGTGATGGAACCGATGGCGAGAATGTCGCCGAAATGTTCAATGGCGGGGGCAATGGCCACCGGAACAATGAAAAAAACGGCCTGCCAGTTCCATTGCGGAAAAACGAAATTGGGCATTGCCACCCAGGGCGCCTTCAATACCGGTGAAAAATCAACCAGTCCGAGGGGGAGGGAGACAAGATATCCCGCGAAGATACCGCACAGGATGGGGATCAGCCGGAGAAAACCGCGACCGAGGAGCGACACCAGGATGGTGGTTGCCAGTGAAATCATGGACACCAGCAGAGCTGTCTTTTCAGGAACCAGAACGGCGGCGCCGTCGCCGGTCCTGCCCATTGCCATGTGAACGGCAACCGGAGACAGGATGAGTCCGATCACCATGATGACCGGTCCGGTAACTACCGGCGGCAAAATTTTCAGAATGATGTCGCTGCCGCGCCAGCTGATCAGGAGGCTCAGGATGATATATACGCCGCCGGCGGCCGTCAGCCCGCAAAGGGTTGCGGGAATCCCCCAGGCCTTAACGCCGTAAATAATCGGGGCGATGAACGCAAAGGACGATGCCAGAAAAATCGGGACCCTTTTTTTGGTGACGGCCTGAAAAATGAGGGTTCCGGCTCCGGCTGTAAAAAGGGCGACATTGGGATCCAGCCCGGTTAGCAGCGGCACCAGCACCAGGGCGCCAAATGCCACAAAGAGCATCTGGGCCCCCACGAGAGAGTCTTTGAGCCTGAAATGGTAATTAGAGGAAACTGTGTTCTGCGCCATAAAAAGCCTCCTTACTTAGTTCCGAAAATTTTATCACCAGCATCACCCAGACCCGGCAGAATATAACCGATGTCGTTCAGTTTCTCGTCGATTGCGGCGGTATAAATTTCAACGTCGGGATGCATCTTCTCTAAGCGCCGGAGCCCTTCCGGTGCGGCCACGATAAAGAGTCCTTTAATCTGTTTGCAGCCGGCCGCCTTCAACAGATCGATGACCGCCACGAGGGTGCCGCCGGTTGCCAGCATGGGGTCCAGGATCAAGGATATCCGCTCTTCAATATTACTGGTCATTTTTTCATAATACTTTACGGGCTCCAGGGTTTCTTCATTTCGATACATCCCTACCACGCTTACCTTGGCGGAGGGGATCAGGTTGAGTACCCCGTTCATCATTCCCAGGCCCGCCCGTAAAATCGGCACCACCGTAATCTTTTTCCCCTTGATTTTTTCAACCGTTACCGGTCCGGCCCAGCCCTGAATGCTTTCAGGGGCGGTGGGGAGGTCCTTGGTGGCTTCATAGGTCAGCAGGCTGGCCAGTTCGGAAGCCAGGTCTCTGAAATCCTTGGTGGATACGTTATGTTCCCGCATGAGTCCCAGTTTATGACGGATCAACGGGTGCGCGACGACATGAACGGTCACATTTGCCTCCTCGAAGCCTTGGATTCCGTTTGCTTGCCGAGTGCCGGTTTAAACAAAAGGCGGATTCCAAAGGCGTCTGTTTAAATCAATTGTTAAATGTGAATGAAAAGTTTTTATGGGTAAATCCTATCGCCCGGCCGTATAAATCGAAACGTCGGTACGGCTGCGGTAATCTTCACCCGGAACGGACCCCGGTCTCCGGGTCATCCGACCCTGAGACGGATGATTACGGTTCGATTTATAAAAGTCAATCTGAATGTCGAAAGGTTATAGAGCCGGCTGTCGAGCGGCAGCCGGCTGTGGAGGTAAAAAAACAGTCTTGCGATAACGGCGAATTCCCGGCGGGAATAGCGGTCCTTGCATAAATGCTGAGACCGCCTTTTCCCTCAGCATACCGGGTGCTGAAACAAATTATATATCGCCGAGGGGTCTTTTAAAAGTGTATTTGGCCGGCGCGACAATCAGATTCTGATAGGTCGCATCGGTATTGCCGCCCAGGAGAGAAAAAGGCAAAGCGACCACAAAAACGGCACTGCCGAAAATGGTCGCTAAAAGACCCACCGGCCGGACCAGCAGGGCGTCGGCCATCATTTTTTCCGCGCTATATTCCGCCTGGGCGGATTTGTCCTGCGCCAGGGATTCCGTAGCGAAAGGGATTAGAATCAGCGCGGCAATGGTAAGAAAGACAATCGACTGTTTCAGGTGTTTATGCATAAAACCCTCCTTTAGAATGCGACCCCTCTTGTATCATACCGATCCACATCCGGTGGGGCAATTCGCCTGCATTGGACATATGTTCCATGTCACGGTAACCCCTTAATAGTATATTTCTATATAAATTTCAATAGTTAATTGGGTTACAAGAAAAAAAGAACCTTTTGGGGTGAAGGCGATAAAACGTGTCGGCAATGTGGGCGGATTCATTTTTATCTGTCGGGCCGGGCTTGAATCGTTTTGAGATTGGCGTTATAGATATTTCGTGCGGCGCCGCGCGGCTCCTCTCTGCGGCAAACCAGAACCGCACGCGGATTGTTTTTTGAATATGGTGAATTCCGGCAGCTACATAGAAGTGGCCGTCGCCTTACCGGTGTTCGGCACCTTTACCTACGGGGTCCCGGAAGATCTGCAGAAGGATGCTTCGGTGGGCAAGCGGGTGCTGGTGCCATTCGGCCGCCGCCGGGTAACCGGTTACGTTCTGGGACCGGGTAAAAGCAGCGACCTAAAGGAAATCAAGCAGGTACAGGCGGTGCTGGACCGCCGGCCGCTTTTTCCGGCAGTCCTCATTCCGTTTTTCAGATGGATATCTGCCTACTATCTGCATCCCATCGGAGAGGTCATCAAGGGGGCACTGCCCGGCGGCTTGAATCTCTATGAATATACGGTTTTCGCACTGACCGAAGCGGGCGAGCGTGCGTTGCAGGGAGCGGTCTGCGGAGAACGCGAACAAGAGGTTTTAGCGCCGCTGAAGACAGGCCCCGCCCGGCTGAAGGAACTTGACCGCGTCTTCGGAAAAAAAGTTTCCGAAGCCCTTATGGCGGAGCTGGAAGGCAAAGGTTGGATCGTTCAGAAAGCCGAGCTCAGGGGTGCCCGAACACGGCCCCGGTTGGAGCGCTTTGTCTCGTTGCAGCATCCGTATCCGTCGCCTGAAAATGTTTCGGATCAGAGACGAGACATCCTTTCGATCCTTTCGGCAAATGGCGAAGTACCGGTCAAAAGTCTTAAAACGCTCGCGCCGAACGCACCCCGTCTGATTCAGGGCCTGCAAAAAGCGGGATACGTTCAAACGCGCTACAAACAGGTGTTTCGAGATCCATTCGGTGAATCCGTATTACCGGATCAGGCGCCGGCGCTGACGGAAGAGCAGGCGAAAGTCGTCGGCGCGATCTTGTCATCACTGGAACGAGGGTTTGCGACCTTCCTGCTTGCCGGGGTCACCGGCAGCGGAAAAACGGAAGTATACCTGCAGCTGGCCGACGCCGTCTTGGCCAAGGGTCTGACAACACTGGTGCTGGTGCCGGAGATCGCATTGATTTCTCAAATGGAAAGGCGCTTCCGGTCCCGTTTCGGCGAGCGCATCGCGGTTCTGCACAGCGGTCTTTCCCCGGGTGAGCGCTATGATCAATGGGTCCGCATCCTCAACGGCGAAGCGCCCATCGTGATCGGTGCCCGGTCCGCCATTTTCGCGCCTTTAGACAAGGTCGGGCTGATTGTCGTGGACGAGGAACATGACACTTCCTATAAACAGGAAAGCGGCCTGCGCTACAACGCCCGCGACCTTGCCGTGGTCAGGGCGAAAGAGCACCGCTGCATCGCCCTGCTGGGTTCGGCTACACCCTCGATACAGTCGGCTTATAACGCGGTCACCCGCAAATTTATCGAGTTGACCCTGAAAAACCGCGTTGAAAAGCAGCCCCTCCCGGAAATCCGGGTGGTTGATCTTGGAGAGAACCGGGATGCGCGCGGCGTCCGACGGTTTATTACCCCTGAGCTTCACGATGCAATGACAGCGGCGCTGGCGCGCCATGAACAGGTGCTCCTTTTTTTAAACCGGCGCGGATTCGCCGGCCTGCCGGTATGTTCGGCGTGCGGCGCAGCCGTCCGCTGTAAAAACTGTGACATTTCACTGACGCTGCACCAGCAGGCGAATCTCTATAAATGCCACTATTGCGGATTTTCCAGAGCGTATTCCCTGACGTGCGAAGCCTGCGGATCGCCCAAAATCAAGCTGTTGGGACTGGGGACGGAGAAGGTGGAAGCGGCGGTTGTCGCGCTTTTTCCGGAGGCCCGGGTTGCCAGGATGGACCGGGATACCACTGCGCGGCGTGGATCGATCGTAAATCTTTTAAAGGGGCTCAAAAACCGGACGATTGACGTGCTGGTGGGAACCCAGATGATCGCCAAAGGGCATGATTTTCCGAACATCACCCTGGTCGGCGTTATCTGTGCGGATCTTTCCCTCAGCTTTCCCGATTTTCGGGCCGGCGAGCGCACCTTTCAGCTTCTGGCCCAGGTGGCCGGAAGGGCCGGCCGGGGGAACATTCCCGGCCAGGTGGTGCTGCAGACCTATAATCCGCAGCACTTCAGCATATTGGCTGCCAAGGATCAGGATGCCAAGCGGTTTTACGCCCATGAAATCGCATTTCGCAGATCACTGATCTATCCGCCGTTTTCCAGGATTATTCAACTCAGGATTGCGGGAAAACATAAGGACAGAACCGGACAGGTCGCAAAGGTGCTGGGGGAGGCCTGCCATGCGCTGCGGCAAGGGAAGTCATCCTTTGGCCGCAATCTCGAAGTGCTGGGGCCGGTTCCGGCACCCCTTGCCCGGATCGCCCAGGAACACCGCTGGCAGATCCTGATAAAAGGCAAGCGGGCCGGAACGCTTCACCAGTTCGTGCGGCAGCTGATGCAGGACCGGGGGGCGCTGTTTAATCAGCACGAGGTCAAGGTGCAGGTCGATGTCGATCCGTTTTTCATGATGTGACCGTTTCACGCGCTGCAGCGGGAATTTTCAGCCGGTATGAAGACAGGCCCCTTATTTCGGGTTGCAGAATCTTAAAAAATTATTTAAATAATCCGGTGATCGGGGAGTTTCATTACGAATGCCTGTGAGGTGAGTCGTTGACACTTCAGTGTTTGTCGGCGGTCCCCCCGGGGGGGACACGAGAATATTTGAAAAACTCTCCGGCCCTTGAAATAATTAATGCGGGTATCGAGAAAATCTCGGGCCGGTCTTTAGCGCCATATGGCTAACCGTAATATTTCAGACGATCGTAAAGGAGTTGTCAATGAAGTTTAAAGCGTTTCTGATCGCGATCACGAGTGTTTTCCTGGCGGCGACGGGGGTCCCGGCAGACACGGCGTCCGCCCCGCAGCCTCCGGCCGCTTTTTTACCGGCAACCACCTTCAGTTTTCCGGAAGTCGTGGAAGGGAGTGAAGTCGTCCATGAATTTATCATATTGAACAGGGGGACGGGGCCTTTGAATGTTCAGAAAGTTGAAACCGCCTGAGGCTGCACAGCCGTTTCTTTTACGCGGCTGATTCCTCCCGGTGGGGAGGGAAAAATTACGATCAAGGTGGACACCGACGGTTATGGCGGCTCCCGGCTGAGAAAGACCGCCGTAGTCCATACGGACGATCCGGCCAACCCCCGACTGACCCTGATCATCTCAGGACCGGTCGCAGAGTTTGCCAGCATCAGTCCCAAGAGGGTCGTGCTGCGCGGCACTGCCGGGCAGCCCCTTAAAGGCGAGGTGACCATCATGCCCAAAGAAAAATATCCCTTTAAGATAACTGCGGCCACGGCCAGGTTTGGGAGTAAAATTCGTGTAAAGTATGAGGAGATTCAAAATTCCGATCCGAGGGGCTATGTGTTGACGGTTGAAAATTTACAGACGGAAAGAGGGCGCTATGCCGATACAATCATGCTTAAAACGGACAGCCGGATCCGGCCGGAAATTTCGATCCAGGTGTTTGGAGACATAGCTGATGCCGCCCAGGCAGAGGTGCCGGGAAAATGAGCGAGACCAAGGTTGTCGCCTTTGACTGCGACGGCGTCATGTTCGATTCGGTTAAAGCAAATACGGCTTACTATAACCATATCCTAACGCATTTCGGTCTGCCGGTCATGACACCGCAGCAGTTTGTCTACGCCAACATGCATACGTCGGAAAAAGTGCTGACCTATCTGTTTAGCGGTTCTGAAATGCTGGATGCCGCCCTGGCCTATCGCAGGGGTCTGAGCTACCGGCCCTTTGTCAGGGAGATGGAGATTGAACCCAATCTCAAACCGTTGCTGCAGACATTGCGGCCCCGATATAAAACGGCCATTGCCACCAACCGGACCGACAGCATCGGATGGGTGCTCAGCGATCACGGTCTGGAAAAACTTTTTGATCTGGTGGTCAGCGCCCTTGACGTTCGGTCTCCTAAACCGGACCCGGAGCCGCTGCAAAAAATTCTGGCGCATTTCAGGATCGCGCCGCACGAGGCGCTTTACGTCGGGGATTCGGAACTGGATGAAATAGCCGCCGGCAGGGCGGGAATTCCCCTGGTGGCCTATAACAATCCCTCTCTTAATGCCGCCCATCATATCCGGAGTCTGAAAGAACTGCAGGCGATGCTTATCGCGGGGTAAGGCCCGTCACCTTGTAATTGAATTCAAAGGCCAGGCTGCGGCTCCAGTCGGCATCGAATATGGTTTTATAACGGGTGCCGTCCTGCGGGCCGATGGGTTTGCCGTAAGAGAAAAACCAGTTTACGACCGGGCTGCCGGTAAATCCCAGCGCCACCCAGTAGCGGCCGGGGGCCAAACGCGTCGGCGTTCGCTCAAAAGAAAAATCCACCCAGCTGTAGCCGGAGATATAGGGGATCTGGTCCAGGTCCAGAATGTCGCTGGCGGCGACCTGCTCTCCCGGTTTGCCTTCATGGTCCTTGAACAATTCCAACCAGATTTGTCCCTGTCCGCCGAACTTATGCAGGGCCAGGGCGACGGCTTGAAGCTGTATGGGCTTGTCCAGAATAAAAGTCTGGGCGTACTGCCGGCCCTGGGTGGTCACATATTCAGCGGTTTCAACAATAAAATTTTTTCGCATTTCCATGGCGCCGGCATCGCTTTGGCGTGCGGGTCCCCGGGCGGAGAGAAAATCAATATTCTGCGGGAATTCCAGGTTGCCGAAAACAAGAGGATCGACGTAACGAAGCTGCTTTAAATCCGCTTCCGACACATGGGGCGTGATCTTCGACGTCGGGGGCTCCACCGCCACCTTGGAAAAAACGGCATCAACGCTCGGGCAGAGCAGCAATTTGCGCGGGCCATAGGATTCCTTTCTGGCCTGCAGGCGAACGCGGTCTGAGGAGAACGCGGATTCGATATTTTCCTTGAACTGAGGCCTGTTGGAGGTGCCGGCCCGGCTGATCCATCGGATTAAGCCGTCCTGCTTGGTTTCAGCGTTGTCCACGCCGACTTCCACCCGGATAAAACGGTTGCTGACGAACATCTCGGTCCCGGAAGGATCAAACGGCACCCAGCCGAGATCGGGAAAATAGACCTCGATCCAGGCATGCCGCCCCAACGCCATCCGGGAAGTCAAAATGGTAGGGCCCACAACGATATCATAGGGTTCTGACAGGGTAATGCCGTTGACGATTCGGACCGGAATCCCCACGGAACGCATCATGGCAGCCGCCAGGTGAGAGTAATTCTGGCAGTTGCCGCTGCCGTTCTGGAAGGAATAGGTTGCGCTGAAATTTGTCGGATCGACCACGTAGTGCATGTGATCGACCAGCCATGTCAGGATTTGCTGAACGGCATCAAACAGGGTTGTGGACGAACGGGTCAGCAGAGCGGCCTTGCGGCGGATACCCGTGTCGTCTGCCGCCACCAGCGGGGTGGCGCCTAGATAGTCGGGATCCAGGTGGTCCTGTTTGGGCATCGGGAACGGGGCCATGGTTTTCAGGTTTCTAAGGGAAACGTCATTCTCGGCCTGCAGCCGCACCGCCGTGCGTATCGGGACGGTAGGGTTCTGCCAGACGGCCTCGACAATCTTATTGCCGCGTCGGTCGCTTTTTTCCGTTTGCTTCCAAGGAGAAGGCTCAAACGCAAAATCCACACGGGTAACCTTTTGGGTATATGTGGGAGAAGAAAAAGATACCGGTACGACAAAGCTCAGGATGAGCTGGGCGGTGTCGGGCATCGGGTCGATGGTTTGCAGGATTTGGAAATTTATTTTAGACGCCTGGTCGCCGTTTAAAATGTAATTTTCGGCAGCGGCCGGCGACGCCATCAACAAGGCGATGAAGAAAATAATGATCCGTTCTTTCGCCATTTCAATATTTTTCTTAAACGATTTCATGAAAACTCCGCACCCTGATTACCTGGTCGCCCCGCAGCTTTCCTGGCGGGGCCAAGTTCCTTAAACAGTCTCACGCGCTCCAGCGGAAAATTTCCAGCGGGCTGGAGTGAACACGTCTTCTGTCGGATTATCAGGTCGTAATTTTATAATGTATGTGACCATAAATAGCAAGTCCGTTGCGCAGGCACCCTTCCGTTATCCAAATCCGGCTTATCTGCCGGGGATCTTAATATACAAGCGGCGGCGGCAGCCGCCTTTCCCGGCCGTAAAACGAACTGCCGGGCAGGCCGTGTGGTTTGACTTGACTTTTCATAAGGCATTGGTTTAAAAGTAACATCCGAAACCGGTATGAAAATTGATTAGAACCTTTTGTTCTCATCAATTTCACCTCTTGAAGCGTACCCACTCATATTAGCAGTGCTTTTGCGAAAGGAACAGACCATGTCTATTTATGAAATGATAAAAGATATGCCGATGTTCAGTAGTTTTTCCGACAGTGAAGTTAAACAGTTTGCTGTAATGGATCACTCGATTATGAGTTATAAACAGGGTGATATTCTGACCAAAGAGGGAGAAAGTTCAACCGCTTTGTATTTGATCATCAAGGGGTCCGTCCTGGTTACAAAAACCCGCGACAATGCCAAAATACGCATCGCCAAACTGGGACCCGGAGAAATATTCGGCGAAATGTCTTTTTTTTCAAAAAAAGCGCGAAACAGCGATGTCTCTGCAAACGAGGATGTCATCGTGATCCGAATGGACGATGATTTTTTTCAGAAGATCAATCCGGTTATCAAGGATAAAACAAAAAATTATTTTATTGAACTGTTGATCAACCGACTGGACACGATGAACGATTCAATAATGAAAATATCGAAACTGATGCGGATGTAGCGGCTGTTGCGAAAACCGGCAGCCCAATCCTTTCATTGATAAAATCTTTTTTCACATCGAATCGTAGATTGAACCCGCCCTTTTCTCCCGATTTCAGCGTCGGGCTCAATTTGTATTCCTCGAAATACTAACAGCCTGTGAAAGGTATTTCCGCAGTTAAAATGTTCACCTTCCTTGAGCTTGAACGAAATTGAACATTTTTCAAAGGCCTCGAAACCTCTCTCACTGCAAAACAAATAAAGTTTATACCAGCCGGAGCCAACTCGTATTCGCTTCGATTGTCTGTCTGGACAGATGGTATGGTCAATCCGCAAGCGTGAACGGAAACGCGAATGAATGAAGGGTGTTGGAAAGGGTGTGATCTTACGCCTGCTTCAGGTCCGACGTCATCTGCTGGCGGTAATGCTCGTAATATTTAAAAACTTTTTTTATGTAATAGCGGGTGGCTTTGAAAGGCGGGATTCCCTGGTACATTTTGACTTTATTGATACCGGCGTTATAAGCCGCCAGTGCGAGTTTGACATCGCCCTCAAAAAAGTCTACCAGGCGTTTGAAATACAGGACGCCGGCGTTGATATTGAGTTCGGGATTAAATATATCATCGATGCCCAGCGCTTCAGCCGTCCCGGGCATCAGCTGCATCAGGCCCATGGCGCCTCTTTTGGATATGGCCTTGGGATTATACCCGGATTCCGCCATAATAATAGCTTTAATGAGCGCCGGGTCAATTTCGTGCTCATTGGCGACCTTGACAATGATGGGATGGAAAAGGTGTTCGTCTTTTGTCAGCCAGAGATTCGGCACGGCCGGCAGCGATTGGCCGGATTTGGCCGAGAGCTCACCATTCAGCAAATCCTCCGGTATTGTGATGATCGTGCTGACCGGCTTCCGAAAGATGACATAGGCATACTTCTGGCCTTTATCGAGTGGAAATATAAAGATATTCTGAAGGATAATCAGCGCCACGAACCAACTCGCCGCCCTGCTCAGAAAAGGCAGTATCGCACGCCTGCCGGCGGCAGCGTTTTTTATGTGGTTAGAATCTTTCATTGTAAAGGATGTATACAGTACCGGTTTTTAATCGACCTTATATCAATAAATATTGTGTGTCAAGTTTTAATGCCCACTATATGTTGTGACCTCTATCCTCGGTTGTGCGTGTAAGCAGACGGTTATCCGATACAGAGCAAAGGTAAACGCCTTGCGGATGTTGTTTTCCGCAGGGCCGCTGCGGAAGCTTTTGGATGCGCCAAAGAAGCCTTCCGGGTTAAAGCAGATTCATGAACGGCTTGTCAAATGAAAAAACCGGAATACGGTTCAGGGACATCCGTATCGGCAACTTATTGATTGCCGAAGCCGTTCCATTGGCCGCAGTCCGGACACTGCCAGGTGATGCCGTTGCAGGACATTCCCCAGAAGTTATCCTGCATGCATTTCTGACAGATTTGAAAACCGCAGCGGCACGTCCAGCAAAATGGGAATATGCCTGCGCAGCAGACGCAATGATAGATTTTGGGGCGTCTTTTTTCTTTTCTATTGGGCGCTTCGATTGATAAGCCTTTCATGTTCAATTTTTATACAACGGTTCATGACCACATCGATACCGGCGTTTGTCAGCAGCTGGGCCGTTTCAAGGTTTTCGATATTGAGCTGCATCCAGAAAACCTTGGGCCTCAGGCGCAACGCTTCATGGGCGTGCGCGAGCACTTTGTCGCTGCTCCTGAAGACATCTACAATATCCACTGGTTGGTGAACGTCGTCCAGTGAAGCATACGCCTTTGCGTTCAGGATCGCTTTCTGGCCCGGACGGATCGGAATGATCGTAAATCCCTGCCGCTGCAGATAGCTGGCGACTTTGAAAGAATCCCTTTCAGGTTTGGGGCTTAATCCCACGACGGCGACTGTTTTCAAGTGCTGAAATATTTCCGTGAGATCACGGTCCGCAGTGATGATGTTTCCAGGTTTCATATTCGTATCTCAGGCCTGTCTTGTAGTTTTTATTGATCCGTGATAAAGGCAACATGTCGAATTCATAATTGAAACTTAAATACAACCATACGAACTTCAGACAAAGGCAATCAGCGCGCCAGCTTGCGCGAACGTCTGTTGTTTTGCAAATAGGTCCGAAATAAAGCTACCTTACGAAATTCGGCAGGCAGTAACGAATTTTTTTAAAACTAATGCAAGGCGTTCCGGTTGTCAAATATGTCGGTCTCAGGATGATTCCATAAGGCCGGTGCGGGGCTTGACATCGGAGGGCCCGCGTGTCGGAGCCTTGTCGGACAGACGACGACCCTTTCGACTTTTTAATCATTTTCAAGAAACACGTTTTTCATGGGAGCAGAAAAAACCATATACCTCATCGACGGCAGTGCCTATATTCACAGGGCGTATCACGCGATCCGCTCACTGTCGAATTCAAAAGGATTTCCGACCAATGCCGTTTTCGGCTTTACACGCATGCTGTTGAAGCTGATGCAGGATCGTGCCCCCGAATATGTGGGCATGTGTTTTGACGCCAGGGGACCGACCTTTCGTCATGATTTTTTCAAGGACTACAAGGCCAACCGGCCGCCGATGCCGGAAGATCTGGCCGTTCAGATTCCCTACATCAAAGACATTACAGCAGCCTTCAATCTGATCGTATATGAAGTGCCCGGATACGAAGCCGATGATCTTATCGGGACGTTTGCACGGGAGGCCGGGGAAAAAGGCTTCCGGGTTGTGATGGTCACCGGCGACAAGGATTTCATGCAGCTGGTCACGGAGCGGGCCGTTATCTGGGATCCCATGAAGGATGAAACCGTCGATGTGAAAAAGATCCGGGAGGATAAGGGCGTCCGGCCCGATCAAATTGTTGAAGTGATGGGCCTTTCGGGGGATTCATCGGATAATATTCCCGGGGTTCCCGGCATCGGGCCCAAGACCGCCCTGGAATTGATCAAAACCTACGGAAGCATGGAAGCATTATATGAAAAGCTGGAAACGATCCGCAAAAAGAAACAGCGGGAAAATCTGATCCAGTATCGAGATCAGGCCTTTTTGAGCCGCCGTCTCGCCACCATCGATACGCATGCGCCGGTTTCCTTTAACGCCGATGAATTGAAAGTCAAAGATGTGGATGCCGCCAGGCTGGCGAACCTGTACCAGGAACTTGAGTTCCGGCAGCTGCAGCAAGCGGTGTCGCCGGCAGGCGATCAGCGCCGAAAAAATTACCATCCGGTCCTGAATAAGGATGAGTTGACCGAACTGCTAAACCGCCTGCAGACCGCCGACCGGTTCGCCCTGGATACCGAAACCACCTCAGAAAATCCCATGCGGGCGCAGTTGGTGGGGCTCTCCTTTGCGGTGCGTGAGGACGAAGCCTTTTACATCCCCTGCGCCCACTGCTATCCGGGGGCGCCCGACCAGCTTGGACTTGCCGAAACGCTGCAGCAGCTGCAGCCGGTGCTGGCCGACGGCGCCATCCTCAAAATCGGTCAGAATATAAAATATGACTGGATGGTGCTCAAACGCCACGGCGTCGACCTGGCCGGCGTCGCCTTTGACACCATGCTGGCATCTTATCTGTTGAACCCATCCAAGCGGGCTCACAATCTGGATCAGATCGCTCTGGATTTTCTGAATTATCGCAAAATCAAATTCAAAGACCTCGTCGGCAAGGCACAAAATGTTTCCGGGTTTGCCGAAGTCCCCCTGGAAACGGCGGCAAACTATGCCTGCGAAGATGCCGACATCACCTTTTCGGCCTACACGGTGTTAAGACCCGAGTTGGAGAAAGTCGGCCTGTCGGCGTTGATGGAAACGGTGGAGATGCCGCTGGTCCCTGTCCTGATGGAGATGGAGCTGAGGGGCATATGCGTGGATGAGGATCGGCTCAAGATGCTTTCAAAATCGTTTCAGCATCAGCTGGAGAAGATCGAAGATGCCGTCTATGGGCTTGCCGGCGAAGCTTTCAACATCAACTCATCCCAGCAGCTGGGTCATATCCTTTTTGAAAAGCTGAACCTGCCGGTTCAGAAAAAGACCCAAAAGAAGACCGCCTATTCAACCGATGTGGACGTACTCACAACCCTGGCCGCCCATCATGAACTGCCGGCACAGGTGCTGCGGCATCGAACCCTGTCAAAGCTCAAATCGACTTACACCGATGCGCTGCTGGAGCTGATCGATCCCCGGACCGGCCGCATTCATACCTCCTTTAACCAGACGGTGACGGCCACCGGCCGGCTCAGCAGTTCGGACCCGAATCTTCAGAACATTCCGATTCGGACCGAGGAGGGCAGGGAAATCCGCAGCGCCTTTGTCCCCCAACCGGGCTGGCGCCTGGTTTCGGCCGACTATTCCCAGATCGAGCTGCGGATCCTTGCGCATTATTCCGAAGACAAGATTCTGCTGCGGGCCTTTGAAGAAGATGAAGACATCCATACCCGAACGGCGTCGGAGGTGTTCCAGGTCTTTCCGTCCTTTGTAAATGAAGATCTGCGGCGGCAGGCCAAGACCATCAATTTCGGCATCATTTACGGCATGAGCGCCTTCGGTCTTTCCAAGCAGCTGAACATCAGCCAGGCCATGGCGGATACCTATATCAAGCATTATTTTGCCAGGTATAAAGGCGTCAAGGCGTTCATGCAGGATACCATCGAGACCGCCCGAAAGACCGGAATGACCAGCACGCTGCTGAACCGGATACGCCTGCTGCCGGACATCAACAGCAGCAACCGGAACGTGCGTCAGTTTGCCGAGCGCACGGCCGTTAACACCCCGATTCAGGGGACTGCGGCGGACCTTCTCAAAATGGCCATGATCAAGGTGGACGCCGCCTTTAAGGAAAAAAAGCTTCAGGCCGGGATGCTGCTCTCGGTTCATGACGAGCTTGTTTTTGAAGTGCCGCCCCAGGAGCTGGAAACCGTAAAGCGGCTGGTCAAAACGGTCATGGAAACCATCTGGGAGCTGAAGGTGCCCCTTAAGGTCAACATCGCCTCAGGAGACAACTGGGCGGACGTTCATTGATTTGAAATGCCTGTTTTTTAGGGCGCTGACTGGGTCCATTCAATCATTTTGATAATTGAGGAGTCGGAAATTTTCATTACGAATGCCCAAGGAGTGAGCCGTTGTCACTTCACTGTTTGCCGTCGTTCCCCCCGGGGCTATTACCGGGCGCACCGGACAATATTTGAAAAACTTTCTGACTCCTGAGATAATGAAGGCGAGACAACCATGCCGATTCGATGCAGCTGGGCCGGAACCGATCCGCTTTACCTCCAATATCATGACACCGAGTGGGGTGTTCCCCTGCATGAGGATGCCCGTTTGTTTGAATTCCTGGTGCTGGAGGGGGCCCAGGCCGGCTTGAGCTGGCTGACCATTTTGAAAAAAAGGGAAAACTACCGCAGGGCTTTTGACAAGTTTGATGCCACTGAAATTGCCGCTTACCGTTCGGATAAAATCGCGGCACTGCTGCGTGATCCGGGAATCGTCCGCAACCGGCTGAAAATCGAAGCGGTCGTTCAAAACGCCCGGGCCTTTCTGGAAATTCAAAAAGAGTTCGGCCGGTTTGATCACTACATCTGGCGGTTTGTCGAGGGAAGCCCTATCCGCAACTGCTGGAAAACGGAAGCGTCCATCCCGGCCCAATCGCCGGAGTCCGTGGCCATGAGCAGGGATCTGAAGCGGCGCGGATTCCGGTTTACGGGCCCGACCATCTGTTATGCCTTCATGCAGGCGGTGGGCATGGTGAACGATCATGTGGCGGGTTGCTTCCGATACGATCAGGTCTAGTACCGTGTCCCAGGAATAACTCAAACTACTATTTGCCGGTCGTAACTGGACAAAATAGCGTCATGCCGGCCGGATCCAAAACAGGGTCGCGACTTTTATAAGTTATTTCCCGGATACGACACTATCCGACGGTTAAAACACTGCGTCGGGGGCCGCCGGTTCCGTGTCAGCCGCAAACAAAGGATGAAACCGTATGGAGCGCAAACCCGAAATGCGACGTCAGCGGGAACTGATGGCCTTTTTCAACCAAAAGGCGCCGATTGCGCGGTTTTTCGGCATGAAGCTGTCCTATACCAAGGCCGGCAATGCGGTGATTGATCTGCCCTACAACCCCGATCTTGACCATGCTCTGGGGGGCATCCATGGCGGGGTCTATGCCACCATGCTGGATAACGCCGGCTGGTTTACGGCCGCGGCCGCTCATGACCGTTCCTGCTGGGTGGCCACATCGGAAATGTCGCTGCATTTGCTGAAAGCGGTTCAAAAAACGTCTCTGCGCAGTGTCGGGAATTTGATAAAAAAAGGCAAGCGGCAGGATATCGCCGAAATGCACCTGTATGACGGCAGCGGGGAGCTTGTCGGTCATGCCACCGGTACGTTTGTGGTTTTACCGGATATTCCGCTGCCCTGACCCTCTGTTGCCGATTGAACATATCGTTCGGAAATCAATTTCGTGAGAACAGAAGAGGAGGGCCTGATGACCACCTGTAAAACCTGCGGCAGGCGACATAATGTCGGATTCGTATCCACGCGGTTAGCCGGCACGGACGGCGTGTCCCTGGAAACGGAAAAATGGGCGGCTGTTTTTAAAAGAGAAGGCTACAATTGCTTTTATTTCGCCGGGGAACTGGATCGGCCCCCCCGGAGTTCCTATCTGGTCAATGAGGCCCATTTCAAGCATCCTGCGATCAGGGATATTTATAAGAATGTTTTCGGCGTACAAACGCGCAAACGCACAATGACGCGGCAAATTCATGCGTCCAAAGAAAGGTTGAAGAACCATCTCTATAAGTTCATCAGAAAGTTCAGGATAGATCTGCTGGTTCCGGAAAACGCCTTGACCATTCCCCTCAATATTCCGCTGGGGATCGCCCTTACCGAACTTATCTCCGAAACCGGCATCCGCGTAATCGCCCATCATCATGACTTTTTCTGGGAACGGCAGAATTTTATGACAAATGCCGTCTGGGAATATCTGAACATGGCGTTCCCGCCGCATCTGCCCAGCATTCAGCACGTAGTCATCAATTCATCGGCCGACAACCAGCTGAGTCTGCGCACCGGCATATCCGCTACCATCATCCCCAATGTGATGGACTTTGACAACCCGCCGCCGCTGGGAGACGCCTATGCGTCGGACGTCCGGCAAAGCCTGGGGCTGGATGCCGATGAGCTTCTGATCCTGCAGCCGACCCGGGTGGTCAAACGCAAAGGGATCGAGCATGCCATCGAGCTGGTCCATCGGCTGGGAATCAAAGCCAAACTGATAATTTCGCACGCTTCCGATGACGAAGGGCATGATTACGAGCGCCGCGTCAGGGAGTATTCCAGACTGATGGGCGTTAACACCAACTTCGTCTGCAAAATCATTAACGAACGCAGGGGCCGGACAGCCGACGGCAGAAAGATTTATACCCTGGCCGATGTTTACCCCCATGCGGACCTGGTGACTTATCCATCGACGTTTGAGGGGTTCGGCAATGCCTTTTTAGAGGCCATCTATTTTCGCAAGCCGATTGTGGTTAATACCTATTCCATTTATGAGATGGATATCAAACCCAAAAAGTTTCATGTGATCGAAATTGACGGCTATGTTACCGACAGGGCCGTGCGACAAACCCGCAAAGTTCTGGAAGACCCGGTTTATCGCCGTGAAATGGTCGAGGGCAATTATGAAAAGGCCAAACGGTATTATTCCTACGCGGTACTGCATCAGAAACTGAGGAATCTGATTGTTGAATCCATGGGGTGCAGTTTTTCACAAAATGAAAAAAATAGGTGATCAGAATGGTTGCATTATTTGAAGGGTTCAATCCGATTCTGCAGGCGCTGGCCGGGACCCTGTTTACCTGGCTGCTGACCGCGCTGGGGGCGGCGACTGTTTTTACGGTCAAGACCATGAGCCGGAAAATACTGGACGGTATGCTGGGATTTGCCGCCGGTGTCATGATTGCCGCCAGTTACTGGTCGCTGCTGGCGCCGGCCATCGAAATGTCGGAAGGAAAGTCGCTGCCGGCCTGGCTCCCGGCAGTGACCGGATTTATGGCCGGCGGCCTGTTTCTCTGGGGGGTTGATAAAGTCCTGCCCCACCTGCATTTGGGCCTGCCCATGGAAGCGGCCGAAGGAATTCCAACCAGCTGGCGGCGGAGCATCCTGCTGGTGCTGGCAATTACCCTTCATAACATTCCGGAGGGACTGGCCGTTGGCGTCGCCTTCGGCGCCGTGGCGGCGGGGCATGCTTCCGCCACCCTGGCGGCCGCGGTGGTATTGGCCCTGGGGATCGGCATTCAAAACTTTCCGGAGGGAATGGCGGTCGCCATGCCCCTGAGACGCGAAGGCATGTCCCAGGGGAAAAGTTTCTGGTACGGCCAGCTCTCAGGCGTGGTGGAGCCGATAGCGGGCATCACCGGTGCCGCCGCCGTTATCATCGCACAGCCCATTTTGCCATATGCCCTGGCGTTTGCCGCCGGCGCCATGATTTTCGTGGTGGTGGAGGAACTGGTTCCGGAATCACAACGGGGGGGGAACACTGATTTCGCGACTCTCTGCACCATGCTGGGATTTACCGTGATGATGTGGCTGGATGTGGCCTTCGGATAAGAGGCCTCGAGGGTTTTTATCAGGTTAGATGGGAAGGTTCCGTCAACGGTAAAACTTCTCCAGGCGTTCCGGCGCAATTCCCAGATAGTAGAGCGTGATCAACAGCCAGTTTCGCAGGGTGCAGGAAAAGACGCCTTCCTTTTCCCAGCGGCGGGGCGAGGTCAGGGCCTTGTCCGGCAGGATGATGATTCTGGCGCCGGCCTTTTTGAGGCGTCGCATCAAATCCACGTCTTCCATTATGGGGATGTCTCTGAATCCGCCCAATGTGTCATAAATTGTTTTTTTCAGGAAAATGGCCTGATCGCCGTATGGGATTTTCGTCAGACGCGATCGCAGCGCCGCCGCTTTCTCAATCAGGCGGAAAACAGGTTTGCCCGAATCGATCCCAAGGGAAAATGCGCCGCCGGCGATGTCCTTGCGTCGGCAGGCATCGACAATCTGCACCAGGGCGCTCCTTTCCAGGACGACGTCCGCATGCAGAAACAGAAGAATTTCACCTGCGGCCAGCCGGGCGCCCCGGTTCATCTGACAGCCGCGTCCCCTAGGGGCCCTGATTTTGGTTGCGTCAGGGGCCGTTACGGCTGTGATGGTGCCGCCGTCAGGGTCGCCGTCCACAATGATAATCTCAGTCCTGAAATCACCTTCCATACTTTGTAGCTGTATGAGGGCCGCGTTTATGATATAGGCCTCGTTCAACACCGGAATGATGACGGAAAGGTGATATTTCATTGGGATGATGACTCCGATATATCAAACATTAAAATCAAGTGTTAAAGCCGGCTTACAAAAGGGCTGGGACGGCTATGTCTGGATGCTCAAAATCATCGTGCCCATATCGTTTTTGACGTTTCTGATCGACACTGGCGGCTTTATCCACTGGATTGATTTCGTGTTGACCCCTGTCATGGGCCTGCTGGGGCTGCCGCCGTCGGCCGTCATTCCGCTGCTGTTGGGATTGCTGACGGGGATCTATGGGACCCTTGGCGCCCTGGCCGCCATGTCGTTCAGCGTTCCCCACATGACCCTGATCGCCGTGTTTACCCTGATCGCCCACAACCTTATACAGGAAGGGATTGTCCAGGGCAAGTCCGGACTGAAACCTATTGCGGCAACGCTGACACGCCTGCTGGCGGCGATCATTATGGTCGTGCTGCTGGCGAGACTGCTGGGTATCGAGGGAGTGACGTCGGCCGACGGCCCGGCCGGTCCCGCCGCTGCGCAGCCCTTCTTGTTTTTATTGAAAAAGTGGACGGTGGACACGATCTGGCTCTGCGTAAAAATATTCTTTATCATTATGGCCCTGATGGTGATTCTAAAGATTCTGAAGGATTTTCATCTGGCCGAACGGATTGCCGGCGCCCTGCGGCCGCTGCTGGCGCTGCTGGGACTCAATGAACGGGTGGGCCTGATCTGGCTGACCGCTTGCCTGTTCGGTCTGTCTTACGGCGCGGCCGTGATCGTTGAAGAGGCCCGCGAGGGGAATTTTACCCCTGATGAACTGGTCCGGCTGCACCTGTCCATCGGCATCAATCATTCCATGATCGACGATCCCATTCTTTTTATGGCTTTTGCTATCAATCCCTTCTGGCTGTGGATTCCCCGGCTGGCGGCGGCCGTCGTTGCGGTGCGGGTGTACAGACTTATCAAAGGGTTCAAGGGGTCAAGGATTCCAGGGGACAAGTAAAAGCCTTTATTTTCAAACACGTCTTATACAGCAGGCTGTTGCGCAGGGTTGATCAATTGGTGTGATCGATACGCTTAAACGACTCACATGCCGAAACCGTCGGGAGGTTGTGATGAAGATGCAGGAATATCATTTCACCAAAGAATTTTCATGGCCGCAGGGGATTCGAATCGCCGTGATGTTGTCTTTCGACTTCCAGGGCGGGGAAGGGGCCCGCCCGTTAAAAGACGGCAGCGTGGATCATGAAGCTTACAGCCAGGCGGAGTATGGACCGCAGACAGGCATCTGGCGGATATTAAGGCTGCTTAAAAAACAGGGCGTTCCGGCCACATTTTTGACCTGCGGTGCAATTGCGGAAAGATATCCCGATGCGCTTCGGGCGATTGTCCAAAACGGGCACGAAGTCGCGGGCCACGGCTACCACCATGAGGTGGCCCGCGACCTGACGAAAGCCCAGGAGCGAAAGGTCATCCGGCGGACAACCGAGATGATCCAAAAAGTTGCGGGAAAACGCCCGGTCGGATGGCGCTCCTGCACCCAAAGTCCTAACTCCCTTTCGCTTCTGATGGAACAGGCATACCTGTGGAACAGCAATTCCTTTTCTTTCGATATGCCGTTTATATGGGCCGGCGGAAATCAGCGCATGATCGAGCTTCCCCGCCAGCCGTTCGGCGACGGCAGGATTTACGGCCGCCGGGATTCAGGCAGCCCGCAGGACGCCCTGCTGATCTGGAAGTCTCTATTTGACGAACTCTATGAAGAGTCCCGGGAAAGTCCGGCCTTTTGTCCGTTTCAGTTTCATCCCTATGTGTCCAGCCGGCCGGGAAGGGCCGAGATTCTTTCCGAATTGATCCGGCATATGAAAGGGCGCAAGGGCGTCTGGTTTGCGACGGGCACGGAGATCGCCCGATGGTGCCTGGACAAGGTGTTTTTAAAATAAGGCCGGTTATTTTATTCAGGAAACCAATATGTCCTTTGTGATGTCGGCGATGGTTCTGCAGCCGCTCAGGCGCATGGCCAGCTCGAATTCCCTGCGAAGGATTTTAAGGACCTCCGAGGCACCCTTTTCGCCGTCGGCGGCAAGGCCCCAGATGATCGGGCGGCCGACGCCCACGGCGCCGGCGCCCAGTGCGATGGCCTTGAGCACGTCGGTCCCCCGGCGGATGCCGCCGTCGATGACGACTTCAAGCCTGCCGCCGACCGCATTCACAATCGCCGGCAGGGCCTCGATGGTGGCTGAAACGGTGTCGAGCTGACGTCCGCCGTGGTTGGAGACGATCAGCCCGGCGGCGCCGTGGTCCAGGGACGCCTGGGCATCTTCGGGATGCAGCACACCTTTAAGCAGCACGGGCAATCGGGTTTTGGAACACAGCCAGTCCACATCCTTCCATGACAGGGCGGGATCGAACTGCCAAGTGACGTAGCCGGCCAGGCCCGACCCTTCGCCTTCGGGAAAGTTTTCTTTTCCCGTCCGGGCCATATTTTCCATGGAAAGACCCTTGGGGAGGCGAAAGCGATTGCGGATATCGCGTTCGCGGCGGCCCCAGACCTGGGCGTCGACGGTCAGGGCGATGGCCTTGCATCCCGCCGACTCGGCCCGCTGGACCAGGGACAGGGTCGCCTCGCGGTCCTTGTAAAAATAGAGCTGAAACCAGAGCGGTCCGTCCGTGACTGCAGCCACGGATTCGATCGAGCAGGTGGACAGGGTGCTGAGGATCATGATGACCCCGGCAGCGGCAGCCGCCCTGGCGGTGGCCATTTCGCCTTCAGGATCCGCCATGCGATGAAAGGCCGTGGGGGCGACCAGGACCGGCATGGAGATGCTTTGCCCGAAAAGGGTTTTGGACAGATCGGTATTGCTGATGTCCTTCAGAACCCGCGGTTTCAGCTTGATGCGTTCATAGGCCGCGTGGTTTTCGTGCAGGGTGATTTCATCGCCACCGCCGCTGGCATAATAATCGTAGGCGGCGGGAGGCAGCTTTGCAGCGGCGGCATTTTCATAGTCAAACAGGTTGATGAGTAATTTGTCCGGCATGGCGGCAAGCCTTTCCGATTTTGACGTTCAAGCTGAAATTTGTCATACTGAAATAAACTTTTGTCTGTATTTATGCAATATTCAGGTATTAAAAATCAAGGGGCCCATACCGCGGCATACCAGAAGGAGATGGCTATGAGCAAAAAAAACTATCGCATTAAAACCGCCTGCCCGCAATGCGGCTGCAGCGGACTAACGGTTCTTTCCGCCGCAGAGATGAAAAAGAAATACGGAAACGTGCCGAATATCGAATTGGAATGCAGCGAATGCATGCTGAAGTATGAAAAAGAAGTAAAAGCGGTGTGCCCGGAATGGGCGGCGGAATGCAAAATTGACCACTGATATAAACCGTCCGCCTACCTTAAGCTATCGGTCTTCATTCCAGCATGCTTTCGGAGGTTTTGGCGGAGGGTTTTTCCACCTCCTTGTCTTCCGTCAAAATGCGGGCGCATGAATTCCAGCGAAGGATGGAGTCCGGGTTGCCTTCCGGACGGATGGCGATGGCCTGCTCGTAGGCGGCCATTGCCTTCTGAAACCATTCATAAGCCACCCGGCCGGTGCTGAACCCCCGTTTTCTGAGATGCGCCTTGGCGCGTCTTTCATAAATAATTCCCAGGTAGAAGGCTTTTTGGTAAGGGGTTGCCAGCCGGGCTTGAACCTCCAGGGCGCGGTTATAAGCGGGAAAGAGCTCTTCCTTGAACTGCGCGGCCAGCGCCAGCAACAGGTTGACCAGGGCGGGCTGGTTGTTGGGATCAACGGCCAGTATGTCGTGACAGACGCTTTCAGCCGCCGATGGTTCATCCACCAGGCGATAGCGCTCCGCACGCTCCAGCGCAGCCGGTATATCCCCGAGTTCAATCTTTTTAAAAGTGAACATGGATGGGCCTCCTTTGATAAAAAGATCCGATATTCAAACCAAGCCGGCCTTCAGCTCGGCGGAAGGTTGAGACCTTTGCAAAACGCCCCCTTTCGCTCAATATAGGCGTCAGGCTCAAATATTAATCCGCGAAATACTCAATGTATTCCTGCGGTTAAAATTATCGCCTTCCTTGAACTTGAACGAAATTGAGCGCTTTTCAAAGGTCTCAGTTTCCTAAAATGAAATCCGCATGAGTTTATAAAATTATTGGGTGATGTTTGTCAACAACCGGATAATTGAAAATCGGCAGAATTCAATGCGCTCCGGTGACGGGCATAATCGTTAAAAGCGATCCGTTTTGTTTATCACTGGCGTTACAAGCGAACGAATGCTAAGGTGCTAATAAGTGCGGTTTTCGGACCTGCCTGCTGAATCCAACTGCTGAATTTAGAGGTTGAAACGAAATCGATGAAGACCATCACGCCCCGCCGGCTTCTTAAAATGATCCGGGACGGCAAAGAGATTGCCGTTATCGATATTCGCGAACAGGGTGAGTTCGCCGGATCCCACCTGCTGCTTTCCAGCTGCATCCCGCTGAGCCGGATGGAGCTTCACATTGCCGATCTGGTTCCGGCGCTGGACACGCCGGTGGTCCTGATCGGCAATGAACCTTCCGATCCCTATGGGCGCACCCGGCGGGCAGTTGAGCGGCTTTCCCAATGGGGTTATGCCGAACTTTCTGTTTTAGCGGGGGGTATTGACGGATGGCGGCAGGCCGGATGTATTCTTTTCTCCGGTGTCAACACCCTCAGCAAGGCGTTTGGTGAATTTATCGAGGCCACTTATGCTACACACAGAATTGCGGCGGAAGCGCTTTGGAAGAAGATCAGACAGTCTGAAGCGTTTGTCATTTTAGACGCTCGTCCGGCTGAGGAGTTTCAGCGTATGAATATTCCGGGCGCCTTCAACGTTCCCGGCGGTGAGCTTGTTTATCGGTTTTTCGATTTTGTAAAAGATCCCGGGACCCTGGTCGTGGTGAACTGCGCCGGCAGGACCCGCAGCATTATCGGCGCGCAATCGCTGATCAATGCGGGGGTTCCCAATCGGGTGCTGGCGCTGAAAAACGGAACCATGGGCTGGCGCCTGTCCGGTTTCGAGCTTGAGCACGGGCAGGATCGATCCGCGCCTTTACCGACCCCTGCCGGTATTGAGCAGGCAAAAACCTGTGCCCGCCGGGTGGCGGCTCGCTTCAAGGTTAAGTATATAGAACGAGCAACACTCGCGACCTGGAAAAATAGGGGAGAAAACCGCACGCTGTATCTTTTGGATGTTCGTTCCCCGCAAGAGTATGTCGAGGGTCATCTGGCCGGTTCCAGAAATGCCCCGGGCGGGCAGCTGGTACAGGCGACCGACGAATACGTCGCCGTCAGGAACGCACGCCTTGTTTTGACTGATGACAATGAAATCCGGGCGACCATGACGGCATCATGGCTGAATCAAATGGGATGGAAGGATGTCTATGTTCTATCAGGCGGAATCGGCGGAAAAGGGCTTGAGCAGGGTCCCTATAATCCCCGCATGATAACCGGGCGTAAAGAGGCCCCGGGGATATCTCCGGACGAGCTGAATGCGAAACTGCCTGCCGAATCCCTTGCCGTTATTGACGTGGATACGAGCCGCACCTTCCGAGACGGTCATATTCCCGGCGCCTATTGGGCGGTGCGCGCGCGGATGGCGCTGGACATGGCCGTGCTGCCGGATGTTAAACAGATCGTATTGGCTTCTCCGGACGGCCGGCTGGCGCATCTGGCGGCGGAGGATCTGAAAGCCGTCCGGCCGGATGCGGTTGTAAAGGTTTTATCGGGTGGGACAAGGGCCTGGAAGGATGCCGGTTTCCCAATCGAAACAGGAATGACTCAGGCCCTTTCGACGGTGAATGACGTCTGGTATAAACCTTACGAACAGGCGCAAGCTTCTGAAAAAGCGATGGCGGAATATCTTGACTGGGAAGTCGGTCTGGTGGAACAAATCAAAAGAGACGGGACGGCGGTCTTCCCTCAATTTTACAAATAATGACTTCAATATTAAGTCCTCTGGGTCGGTTTCTCCCCAACGTTTAATCAATCGCAAGGTAGTCCTCGCGGATCGGCGCAAAAACATCCAGGTTCAGCACCGGTTTGTCACTGGTAACCTCCAGACTGTGGGGCATATCGGGCGGGACCAGAATGAGATCTCCGGCAGCCATGTCCACCACTTCATTCCCGATGACCAATCGGCAGGTTCCTTCAATAATGTAAATCAACTGTTCATGGGGGTGCCGGTGCAGTGCCGGTTTAGCCCCCGGCATCAATTCATTTAAAACCATCATGCTGTTCTTGCCGCTGAATACCCTCCGGGTTACGCCGTTGCGGACCTGAACCCGCTTCAATTTTGTCCAGTTGGCTTTTAAGACCAATTTGCTATTCGCCTGTGACGTTATCATTTTCTGTTTTCGTGGGGAAATGTGGGTTTAGCCGGCCATGCGATTCAGATAATCGCGCTCCTTCCGAAGCATTTCTTCGAATCGCTTCAGGTTATCTTCCTTGAGGTTGCGGAAACGACCCTGTAGCTTAAAGTAATCCCTGACGGGCTTTGCGGAGCGCCTGGGATTTAATGTATAGTTTTCCCCGTCTTCAATCTCATAGAGGGGAAAGAGGTCGGTCTGGACGGCCAGCCTGGCGATCCGGATCGTCATTTCCGATGAATAGCGCCACCCTGTCGGACAGGGTGAAAAGACCAGGATGAAGCGGGTCCCCTTTTTCTCTTTGGCTTTGTTCACCTTTTTGATCAGGTCGGCGGGATACCCGATGGAGGCCGTTGCGATATAAGGAATCTTGTGGGCCGCCATGATGCGGACGATATCCTTTTTAGGCGTATCTTTGACGTATGGAGCGGGGGTGGTCGTCGTCCAGGCGCCTTCGGGGGTGGCGGAACTCCGCTGAATTCCCGTGTTCATGTAGCCCTCATTGTCGTAACAGACATAGATGATGTCGTCATTTCTTTCGGCCGCACCCGACAGGGCCTGAAGGCCGATGTCGAACGTGGCCCCATCGCCGGCCCAGGCCAGAACATGGATGTCCTTCTTGCCCATTGCGTCGAGGGCGGCCCGAATGCCGGAGGCCGTTATAGCCGTTGATTCAAAAGGGATCCGCAGAACAGGAATCTTGAGCGCCATGAAAGGAAATCCGCCCGAAATGACGCCCGCGCACGCGGGGGGGATCACCGCCATGGTTCTCGGCCCCAGGCCTTTCAAGACATATTTCATCGCCAGAACGGCGCCGCAACCCGGGCAGGCCGTATGTCCCGGACAAACAAGCTCCTCCTGTTCAACGGGAAATTTTATCTGAGCAATCCCATCCATGCGCTTTCTCCTGGCTTCGACATATTGATCGTATGTTCGATGATTTGTCCGATATCCGTATCGGTCACGTCCTTGCCTCCCAAACCGGCGATGAATTCAAAAACAAGCACCTCGGATCCACTTCCCTGCAGGGCGGCCTTGATCTCCTGGGCAAAGATCCCCCCGCATCCCGGAGAAAAATCGCGATCGATGACCGCGGCCTTTCGGGCCCCCCTCAGCGCCGCGCGGATCAGTTCCGCCGGAAACGGACGAAACAGCCTGATCCGCAAGACCCCCACCTTCAAACCCTTTGTCCGGTATCGATCGGCAACCACGCGGCAGGAACCGGCTATGGTTCCGGCGGTGATCAGGATCAGATCGGCGTCCTCACAGCGGTAGGGACAGAGCAACCCATACTCGCGGCCGAACATGCCTTTAAATTCGGCATCGGATTCCCGGCATAAAACCTTGGCCCGCTCCATATCCGCATGCATCTTATAACGGAAATTAATGTAGTAATCGGTGGTCGATCCGAACATGGCGGGATTGTCCACATCCAGAGACTCCCGGGGCGGGGCCGGCGGCAGAAAGCGGTCGACATCGCGTTGCTCCGGCACGTCGACAATTTCGTAGGTATGGGAAAGAATGAACCCCTCCAGGTTGACCATCACCGGCAGAAGAAGCTGCTCGGCTATGCGATAGGACTGGATGATCGTATCAAAGACCTCCTGCCCGCTTTCGCAGTAAAACTGGAGCCAGCCAGTATCGCGCTGGGAAAGGCTGTCGCTCAGGTCGGCCTTCAGGTTGAAGGGGCTGGCCAGCGCCCTGTTGACGTTCGCCATGACGATCGGAAGCCTCAGCCCCGAGGCGTAATGCAGCACCTCGTGCATCAACGCCAAGCCCTGGGAACTGGTTGCGGTAAAGGTCCTGGCACCCGCAACGGAAGCGGACATACAGGCGGCCATGGCCGAGTGTTCCGATTCCACGTTGATGAACCTGGCGTTAAGCTCCCCGGAAGCGCAGAAACCGGAAAGCATCTCGACGATGGAGGACTGGGGTGTAATCGGGTAGGCCGCAATGACCTGGGCCTTTGCGGCTCGAACCGCATACGAAACGGACTGGTTGGCAGAGATGACTTTTTTCATCTTTCTTCCTTCACGATCAAAATGGCCCCCTTGGGGCACTCTTGCGCGCAGATGCCGCACCCTTTACAGTACGTGTAGGAGATCTCAAATACATCTCCAGCCGGTCGTACAGCGTTGTCCGGGCAGTACATCCAGCACAGCCCGCAACGATTGCATTTTTCCTGATCGAGAACCGGCCTCTGGGAACGCCACTCCCCGGTTTCGTTCCCCTCGGTGGTGATAAAGGAAATCGCCGTGATCGGCAACATGTCGAGAGACTCCAAACTGTATTTTTTTTTCATCGAACGCACCCTGACTTCTGATGATGGTTAAAACTGCACCGCCTGGAAAGCCTCTAGGGCCGCCTTGGCGTTTTCCTCGGGCTTGGAAGGCGCATATTCCTTGACCGCCGCCATGACTGAATCGATCGAGACGGTTTGCGTCGCCCTGGAAAAGGCCCCGAGAATGGTGGTATTGACGATCGGAACCGAGGCGCTTCCCAAGCCGTATTTGCGGGCAATGGAGTTGGCGTCCAAGGTCGCCACGCGAAAGTCTCCCGGGAAACGATAATCCACGGGCCGGCTGTCGCTGTTGATGACAATCCAGTGCCCCTCCTTGAGCCCGGAGGTAATCCCTTTACGGCGTGTCAGGCTGGAATCCAGAACGATCAGACAGTCGGGAGCGTAGATCCCGAACCGCTCGCGGATTTCACTGTCATCCGCCCGGGTATATGCAAGAACCGGCGCGCCTCTTCGCTCGGCCCCGAAAGACGGGAAAGCCTGAACAAACTTCCCCTCTTTGAAGAAGGCCGACGCCAGGACGATCGAGGCAACCACGGCGCCTTGACCGCCTCTTCCATGAAACCTGATTTCGTACATTCTCCTGCACTCCATTTTGTTTGATCAGACATTAGTCGATGCCGCGCTGCTGCAGCCACATCGGCATCAAGACCGTATCCACCTGGCGGGCAACTTCGGGGGCCAGCCGGTACATTTCCCTGGCCAGCGACTCACTTACGTTGAACCCGCCCACAGCCCCGTCAAATGCCAGAATATTATCCGACCCGGCTACCCGCTTGGTAAACTCAATAGCCTTGGCGAGACTGTCCACCTTGAGGGCGTAATCCATAAATTGGGTATTCTGCTCGCATCCACGCAGGAAGTCGGCTTGGCCGCCCACCACCAGCGTCGGCAGTTGCTGGGCAAAGAACGTTCCCGGGTAGCCCTTGGAACAGTAGTTGATGATCAGCATTTTTATGGCCGGATTAGGCGGCGGTAGAATCCCTTCAACCAGCGGCTGGGTTCCGGGGTAGAGCATGTCCGTATATCGGGTAAAAGGCGTAAACGGTATATTCAGGTCGAACTCATCCACATTGGCATTCAGGAAATTGCCGAACAGAATGCCGCCGGCCGTGGTATAAGGGATCGGGCCGGGATAATCGATGATCAGGATGAGCTTGTCGATGCGGCCCAGCAGGGTGATGATCTTGCCGTACCAGGCGAGGTTTAGGCGTGTAAAATATTTGTTCTGTTCAACCAGGTCGTTATTCGCATCGACACCGATAACACCGGGGGGCGCCACCTGAAGTATCACGGAGCAGACGAATTTGTCCTGGACAAAAGGGGACTCAAAGATCATTCGGGGAATCAGATTGGCGGCCCTGGGGCCGACGCTTTGATGATAGGCCGAGCGGGTTTCAATGGTGGCGTAAGACATGGCAAAGGGCTTAAACAGCCGCCCGATCATTCGGTGATAATGCAGTTCGCGGATATCGTTGTTATGGGTATGGATGATCCAGCGGGTTGAGTAGGCTTTGCGAATTCCGAAGAGGGTGCCGATTTCGGTTTCAATGGGCACGCCGGGGTCCACCGGTGCGATGCTTCCGGCTTTTCCCCGGAAATAGGTGTCCAGCTCGAACCGTTTGATATACTCGTCACTTTCCCGAAACCTCAGCCCCACCCCGGCTCGCAGGTAGATTTTTTGAGTGCCACAGCGTCTGGCGATCTCATCCCGGACAACCCGGATCATCTCTGCATAGGATTCCCCGCCATAGATGCTGAACCCGTGATGCGACGCCAGGATGTTGACGGAATCACCGGGCTGGACCTTTTCCAGATTGATTTTGGCCAGCGCCTGAAGGGTCAGTTTTCGAATCACGGCGCGTTCCTCTGTCGCTGATCCCGCTGAGATCGGTTGGGGCGAGTCGGGAAAAAGCTCCGAAACCCTGACCGAACGCATGCCCGGCAGATGGGCCGCGCGCATCTCCAGCAGTTCGGGATTCATATTGTAATTGGATGGTCGTGGCTTAACCGGCGGCAATGTCAAGGTATTCATGGTTGCTTCTTTCATTAACGGTGACAGACTGTTTTGGAGTCGTGAAGATGGCAATGGTGTTCCGCGCTTCGGGCGATAAATTTGTTTCGCAGCGCACCGGCCAGATTCATCGCCAGCATATTTTTGTCCGTATTGTTCTTTATCCCTTCCTTCAGCACCGGCCAGGCCAGCCGGACTTCGTCGTGGGGCCCCGGCAGGCAGACGATCAGCGACTGCTCCAGAACGCCCACGCCGATGCGCACTCCGTTTTTGTGGTGCCGCCCCTGGCCTATCTGAAATTTCAAAATATAGGGCATGACCGCATGGCGATCCACCCGGGCAAGCGCCTCCAGGGTCTGGTCTTTTTGCTCCGCCCCGATACCGCCGGTGGAGATGAGAATGCCGTAGCCCTCTTCGACGGCCCGGCAAAAGGCCCCGGCAATCATATCCGCACGATCTTTTAAGACGGGCCCGGTCGCTACCTGGTATCCCTCGCCTTTCAGGGCTTCAGCCAGAAAGGGGGTATTGGCGTCGCGAATCTGGCCCGAGAGGACCTCCTGACCGGTGGCGAAAATCATAGCCCGCTTTCTCAGATACCCGGCGACTTGAGACCGGATGGTGTCGCTTCTTTGCAGCAGCTGTCGGCCGGCTTTTTCATCCAGGCTGATGAGCCCGAGGATTCCGTCCGAATGTACGTCGGTTTCGTCTGTTATGTGGACTCCCGGAATCGCAGCCAGGGCGCTCAGCAGCGGTTTCTTTTTAGCCAGGATCTGTTTCGGTTCAACGGCCGGGACCAGAATATCGAGAACCAGTCGGTCCCCGATGGCATCCGTAACCATAATGTCTTCGGGCCGAAGCGCCAGCGCCCGCGCCGCCGCCTGCGCGCAGCTCCCGAGATCAGCGCCGGCCAGTCGCAGCGGGCTGATAAACAGTTCGGTCTTTTCGAATAGACGGTATGTCATCTGTTGCTGCCTCGGGCCGCTCCCGTCACGTCAAAACGCATAGGCAGGCAGGGGGCGTCTAAGATGGCATAGCCGACGTCCACCAGATCCAGATCAAACCGGGACAAGGCCTCCAGGTCGCTGAGCCGGATGTTGCCTGCAAACGCCAGCCTCGCCCGGGATCTCAGCCCGCTTTCCCGCAAGACCCGGCCGACCTGTTTTAGATGCTCGTAATTGCCGGTATCCACCATGATGACGGCTGCGCCCGCTTTAACCGCGGCAACGGCCTCGTCGTCGGCGGTTCCATTTTCAGCTTTGATTTGAACAACAATCGTCCTGTTGAAAGTCAATGCGGTTTCAACGGCTTTGCCGACGCCTCCGAGGATCCGTACGTAGTTCTTATCAAGGTAAATAAAAGGGGCATCACATATCCGTCCCTTCAGGCCACCGTCCCGGACCGCCTGCCGGATGGGTTCTTTCAGTTCGAAGGGCATTTTTTTCCAGCCGCCTGAAACGACGTCGAAATTTCCATCGGCCTTTTGCAGGGCGGTCCTGGCAGCGGTTGCGATTCCTGAGAATTTGGAAAGCGTTCCGATGAGTTTTTCTTCCGCCCGGGCGATCTGGACGGGATTTCCGGTTACGCGGGCGATTTCCTGCTGGGCCTGCAAGGTGTCGCCGTCCACGGCTTTGGTTTCGAAAGACAGGCCCAGGGATGCCATCAGCAGGCGGGCGCGCTCGATCCCGCTAAGCACCCCCGGCGCCTCAGCCGTCAGAATGCCTGTAATCTGGGTGTCGAGGCACTTCCGAAAAATATCCTCGCGGATATCAACGTGCGTATCCATAATCATCGGCCGCCATTTATTTGTTATTATTGCTTTCCTTTGGGAAACACCGCTTCCACGGCCTTCAGGTCCTCATCTACAAAATATTGGGGATATTTCCGCCGTACTTCCGGCGGTATATCCCAGATGGACAGCTTGAGCCCGTACCATTGGTCGCCCGGGGCGTCGGCGAGTTCGATTCCGGCGGCTTTCAACAAGCGGATCATGCCGGTGATGCAGAGCGTACCGCAGCCGGTTCTTGCGCCGGTGGCCCGAGAAAGGTCTTCGGGCGTCCTGGCGCCACGGATGATGGCCGCTGCAAGTTCCCCGGCCAGGACTCGATGGCAGTAACAGACGACCTGGTTCGGGTACATATGCGCGCTTTCACAGATTTCGGCCACTTCCACTTCGGAAATTCCGGTCATGTCCACGCCCACCTGCAGGGGCGTATCCCGCCCCGTCATGCCGATGGCATATTCCGGACAGCGGGTAAGGCACAGCTTGCAATCAAGACATGCGGACGCATCGATGACCGCAAGTCGTTTCTTTCCGTACTTTTTAAGGCGGATAGCCTCCACCGGACAAATCCTGACGCAGATGCCGCAGCCGCTGCATTTTCGCTCGTCCACGACGGCCAGTTCATTTACGATTCTCAAGGTTGGTTCCTCTATTTATGGCGTTCACTTAAATCAGGGCAAAAACCATTCCGCAGCAGCGCACCAGACGGGGGTGCCGATCCATCCTCCAAGGGCAAAAGATCATTTCCGCCGGCCCCTTCAACTCATGGCACCGCCGCCGTCTACCGGCAGGGCAACGCCGGTAATATAGGAGGCTTCCGGGGACACCAGAAAGAGGGCTGCCCGCGCCATTTCTTCAGGGGTGCCGAGCCGCTTGATGGGCCGTATCTGCATGTTCATTTGTGCATATTTTTCAGGATCGATTTCCGGGTTGCGTGCCAGGACTCCCTGCCATAAAGGGGTCGTGGCGATCGGGCCCGGGCAGACTGCGTTCACGCGGATGCCGTCCGCAGCCAGGGCAACCGCCAGGGTCCGGGTCAGCATCAACAGGCCGGCCTTTGAAACCGAGTAGGCCGGGGATTGCGACGAGGGCCGCAGCCCCAGCCCCGACCCGGTAAACAGGATGGACCCTCCTCCAGCCTTTTTAATTTCGGGTGCGGCAAATTTCGCACCGAAAAAGCCGGCCTTCAGGTTTATGGCCATTATCTGGTCGTACGCTTCTTCGGTGGTCCGTTCGATGCGGCCGGGTCCGGCGACACCGGCGTTATGGTAAAAAATGTCCAGCCTGCCGAATAAATCCACCGTCGTCTTGACCATCTTTTCCAGTTCGCCGATATTCTGCAAGTCGGCATAAGTAAAAAAGGCGTCGCCCCGCGCATCCCTGATGGTCTGCACGGTTATACCGGCATCTTTTTCGTTGATGTCGGCAATGACCACCCTGGCGCCTTCACTGGCAAACAAGACGGCGGCAGCCCGGCCGATCCCCGTGGCCGCCCCTGTTATCAAGGCTACTTTCCCTTCAAGCTTCATCGTTCATCAACCTCTCTTGAGTCGACAGTCTTTACTTTTCGATTTTCATATCTTTATCTCTGAAATTCGGACGGCCGCCTTCAGCCATCCACACCTGACCGCCGTTTACATCCATCACAGCTCCCGTTATCCAGCCGGCCACATCGGATGCGAGATAAACCGCCATATCGGCAACCTCCTCGGGCGACCCCATCCGCTGGAGCGGGACGTTGCTCAGAAGCTGATCCAGCTGTTCGGGGCGACGGTTCTTTGATGTCCGCGGGGTTTCGATCAGCCCGGGGGCAATTGCATTGACCCGAACATGGGGGGCAAATTCCAGTGCCAGCGACCGGGTCAGATTGATAATTGCCGCCTTGGCGGCCGAATAGGCCGGCATTCCCGCCCAGGGAAACTGGCCGGTAATGGACGCCATGTTGATGATGCTGCCACTTTTCTGCGTGAGCATGGGTTCGGCGGCGGCCCGGCTGCACAAAAAAGCACTCCTGAGGTTTACGGAGATGGTGTCGTCCCAGTCCCGTTCGCTTATTCTAGTGACTCTGCCGATGCCGAAGTTTGCTCCGCTCGCCCCACCGGCATTGTTGACCAGTATGTCGATACGGCCAAAAGCCGCCAGTGTTTTCTCGACCATCCGGGCCACCTGCCCGCCGTCGGTCACATCGACCGGCAGGACCAGGCTTTTCCGACCCAGGCCCTTTATGCGGGCGGCGACCTCCTCGCCAGCGCCGGGGTTGAGATCGGCGATGCAGACGTCGGCGCCGCAATGCGCCAGCCCCAGACTGATGGCTTTGCCGATGCCCTGGCTGCCTCCGGTTACAACGGCCGTCTTGCCGTCCAGCCTTAACTCCCATATCCGCATCAGATGTTTCTCCTTTTAAGTAATAAGATTATCCAGAAAACTCTACGTCGGTCTTCAGCCGCAATCGTCCTCCGCTTTCGCGCGTGTTGAGACTCACGCACAAGGATTGCATCACACGGAAGGGACCGATTCCGCGCTATGCTTTCAAAGATGCCTGAAAGGGCGGGGTGACACCCGAAACGATCTCAACAGGTTTCCCGCAACGCACCCTAATGCGTTCAGACAGTCATGCACTGCGAATTGGATCCCCGAGGCGGCCGCTTTTGAGTCAACCAGAGCGATGAGGATAATTGGTTAATCATTTTACTCCCGCGCGTAACTGCCGTCCGATATCATTTTGTCGGGGCAGTAAAAATTCCCTCTTCGATAAAGCGGTCTATCGGTTGTGCCTGAGACCTTTGCGCCTGGTCCGTGGGCAGACGGTCCCGATACATGTTAATGGGATATATCGGCTTCTTGTAGATTTCATTGTATACTTCCGTTCTCAGCTGGGTTAGCCAGTTCTGCCGGGGGTCGATCCTTCGCCGCCGCAGAGCCTCAAGGCTTATCTGGCCGGCGGTAACGGTTTCGCCGGGATAGGGCACCACCTGCAATAAAGCGCCATGAAAGTCCACGATCATTGAATTGCCCGGGTAGGAATTCAATGGATTCCCTTTGACGTACAGATACCCGGGAGCGCAGGCCACCACATACATCATATTAAACGCGGCATGGGCCCTGTTGGAAATTTCCCACAACTGCTGGGGGGGAGAACCGTCCGGCTCGGCCATGCCGCTGGAGCGGATCATGACCTCGCACCCCTGAAGGGCCAGGGCGCGGGCATGTTCCGGGTAAAAAGCCTCATTGCAGATCAGATACCCCAGCTTGCCGATGTCGGTCTCAACAACAGGGAACATGCAGCTCAAAACGTCCCCTTTTTTACGGCCAAACTTGCCGTCCATCACCTCGATGTATTTATCCCAGATATCGTGCGGGCTGACATCGTCACGCCCGCGGTAAGGCAGGTAGGGACAATATTTGTGGCGTTTGTAGATAACCTCTCCCTTGGGATCGATAATAAATGCGCTGTTCAGAGCGAATTCCGTGCTGATTTCCGGTATGACCTCGTGGGCGCTTCCGGCGATATAAGTATTGTATTTTCTGGCCTGCTCGGCCAGCAGGTCGGTTTCTTCGCCGGGGATCCGGATAGCCATGTCTTTGGCCACTTTTGTAAAGATGTTGTCGTACGGCGCAGGATTGTCGTTCCAGCCCTGCATAAACACCTCGGGGAATACAACAAGCTTCAGCGGGGCATATTCGCGGAAACTGAGCCTTAAGGCGCCGTATCCAAACAGTTCGATGCAGCGGTCCAAATTGGCTTTTCTGATCTCTTTGCGGTTATCGATGCCGATCCTGTTCATCTGCATACAGACCGCGGTGTAAAGATCCGTCATTACCTACCTCCTTTTGAGACTCTTGATTTTCATAATATGTCAAAGCAAAAACGCAATCATAAAGGATATACGGGATAAGGTCCGTTATAACCCAAGTTGTATGAAATCATTTTCCCTTTTTCCAGTAACTGGCCGATCAGGGCCTCCAGTTTGGGATTGTCCTTGAAACTGAATTCCATGGAGGCATTAATCGCCGCCACCACCTGTCCCTGCCTGTCTAGCAGGGGGACACCGATGGAATACATATCCAGCGACAGTTCCTGATCACAGATGCTATAGCCTCTTTTACGGATCTCTCTGATCTCGTTCCAGAGCGCTTGTTTTGAAGAAACCGTTTTCGGGGTGATCGGATAGAATTCGATTTTATTCAATCGCGCCTTTAACGCTTTATCGTTTAATCCGGCTAACATGGCCTTGCCCAAAGAGCCAGCGTAGCAGGGAAGCTTAGACCCGGGTCCCAAATCGTATTTCATGAATTTTCGGACTTCCTTGCGGTATAAAATGAGTGTGTGGACATCTTCCAAAACAGCCAGATTAACGGTCTTGTCGAGCTGGGCTGAGAGTTCATCCAGAAAAGGCTTCGCCATTGTGACCAAACTGGAGGTGTGCATGAAACTGTATGCCAAGGATAGAACCCTGGCGGCCAGAACGTAGCTCTTGTTCTCCTCCCGGCGCAAATATCCTAGCGCGCACAGCGTGTTCAGAAAACGTTGCGCAGTCGTCTTGGTCAACTGCGCCCGATTTGCTATTTCCGTCAGGGTCAGGGGCCGGGGGGACTTGGCGCATAATTCAAGGATGTTGAGCCCCCGGGCTAGGGACTGGATGGCATTTCGATCACGTATAGTGTTATTAGTTACCATATATCGTTACTAACACAAACCCTTCTATATGGCAAAATCGTTTCCATTCCAGGCATATTCAGGCATCCACCGTGAAAAGCGTTCCAAGAATCCATTACTTCATCAAACCGGGCAGGTACATGGCAATCTGAGGAAATGCAATCAGCAAAGCGTTGAATATGACCATGGTATAACAGAACGGCCAGGCTCCGCTGAAAACGGTGCCCATTGAAATATTTTTTTCCTTCACCATGCCGGCGACGACAAACAGATTCAGGCCGACCGGCGGAGTGATCTGGGAAAGTTCCATTTGAACGACGACAAGAACTCCGAACCAGATCAGGTCGATGCCCAGATGATTCAGTAATGGAACGAAAAAGGGCAAGGTGACCAGTATCATGGTGAGGGTATCCATGGCGGTACCCACAAAAATGTAAACCAGCATGATGCAAATGATGACCCCCACCGGCGGCATGTCTAGCCCGCCCACCCACTGGGCCAGCGCCTGGGAGAGCCCGGAAATCACCACAAAGTTGCTGAAGATTTCCGCCGAGATAATGACGGCAAAAATCATGCCGGCAATGCCGAGCGTGTTGCGAAATGCCCTGCTCAGGCTCTGGCCGTTTATTCTGCGGCGATATAGACCGTAAAGAAAAGCGCCGACGGTACCGATGGCCCCGGCTTCGTTGGCGGTGTAAACCCCGAACCAGATCCCGCCCATCACGACGGTGAACAATATCAGTGTGGGCGCCGCGTCTTTGAAAGCGTGAAGCTTTTCCCTGGCCGTGGTGGCCCCGCCGGGGGGCCCCAGCTTTGGATTGAACCGGCACTGAATGTGAATTTGAATCATGAACATCAGGGTCAGTAGAATACCCGGAATGAAAACGGCCAGAAAAAGCTTGCCGAGTGACGTTTCGGTCATGACGGCATATACGACCAGACCGATGGAGGGCGGGATCAGGTTGCTTAGCGTCCCGGCGGCTGAAAGGGCACCCGTGGCCAGCTTGGGATGATAATTGTGCTCCAGCAGGCTCGGCAGGGAAAGCCGGGTGATAAGGGCGGAACAGGCCGTGCTTGAGCCGCTGACGGCGGCAAAGAATCCTCCGCCGACAATGCTGGCCATTGCCAGACCGCCCCTCAGATTTCCCACCCAGACATTGGCAGCCTTGAAGGAATCCCGCATCATCCCAGAAATATCGGCCAGTTCCCCCAGTAGCAAATATACCGGAAACAACGCCATGGTGTATGACGAGATGACGTGAAAGGGCATCATCCCCGCCATGATGAAGGCCTTGTCGACACCCTGGATCACCGCGTAGCCGACTATTCCCACCAGGGTCAGGCACACGGCGATATGAACTCCCAGAAACAACAGGATGAGCATCACCACCATTCCGATCAGCCCTACCATTTCAGGACTCATGCTGCGGCCCTCCTTCGCCCTTTACTTCAAGTTCTTCAGGGCGGAATGCCTGTACCAGGGATGTCAGGCAAAACAGAAAAATGAAAGCAGAGAAGACAATCTCGAAGGGACCCTGGGGGACCCGAAGGGTATCGGTCGTGCTGCCGTATTTCAATGTATCCAATCCATTTAAAAAAACCCCGGCCGTTAAAACAGACAAGGTCAAGAATCCCAGCAAGGAGGAGAATCTTTGCAGCAGTATCCGGTTTGGCCTTGACAGACGGACAAGCAGTATATCGACGCCGACATGGTGGCGCTTGTTTGCGGCAATAAGCATGGCAACTCCCCCGAACAGGGCCATGCCGAGCTGAACCAAGTCGACCTCTCCCAGTAAAGGCTTTTTGAGGATGTAACGTCCAAATACATTTACGGCGGTAGTCAAGACCATTCCCGTGAGGGATATATACCCTATCCAGTTGATAATCTTCATTAAAAAACCGATTGCCGTTCGTAGGTACAGCTTTGCAATTGAAAACATCATTGGACCATACCTCCTCTAAAGTCACCGACTCACACCGGGTATCGGTCGGCCGGGGTATAAAAATCCCCTTCTTCTCCCCGACAGATTGCAGAGAAGTTTCATTGAATCTCCAAGGGGATTGTTATATCCGAATCGCTATTTCACCGCTTGCCGCACAAAATCCAAAACTTCACGGGCCGGAAGCCCCATCGCGGTCTTTTCGGTTACATATTTGTCATACAAGGGCGCCAGTGCATTTGCCCATTTCTGCTCTTCTGCAGCAGGGAGTTTGACGAACTTGTTTCCCAAGCCGGTCAGATAATCACGCGCCTTTTTGTTTTCTTCGTCCCGGCTTTGGCCGAGGATCGTCGTATATTTTTCACCCAGATCCGTAATGATTTTCTGCTGTGCCGGGGTCAGGCTGTTATAGGTGTTGAGGTTCATGCCGAACCAGCCGGTGGTGTTGCGGAAAAAATACTCAACATGAATCTTTACCACCTCTCCGAGCTTGTAGCCCATTAAAGAAGCATAGTCGCCCAGATTGCCGTCGGCAACGCCCCGCTGGAGCGCCTCATAGGCCTGACTGATCGGCATGGCCACCGGTGTCGCTCCCAAGGCCTTGAGCAGGTCGACATCGCCGCCGGTGCAACGGATCAGCTGTCCGTTCATGTCGGCAAACTTATTGATCGGTTTGTTGCTGCTGATTCCGGATCCCGCCATATTGAGAAACCCCAGCAGCTTCAATTCGCTGAACTCTTTGGGCTGGAACTTTTTGTAGGTTGCCAAACACACCTGGCTCATCTTTTCCGACGAATCGACGGGTATCGGCAGATCGGTCACTTCCATTAGGGGCAAACGTCCCGAGTTATATCCGTTGATGGAATATCCGAAGTCGGAAAGCCCTTTGATGACGCCGTCCAGGATTTGTGCGGCCTTTGTCAGTGTCCCCCCGGAGTATAAAACGATTTTGATCTGTCCACCGGTGGCCTTTTCAACTTCATTGCAGAAGTCGGTCAAGACTTTGGTGACATGATGCGTGGGCGGGGTATACGTGCTGAAGGTCAAGTCCTTGGCCTTGGCCGGCGCCGGCCCTGCGAAACCTAATAACAGTAAGGCAATGAGCAACACTTTTGAAATTTGAGTAATGACGGGTTGTTTCATTTGATTACCTCCTTGTTGACATTAGGCGTTCTTGAAACATTAGGTTATTGATTTGTTGTCTCTTGCGATGCCTTCATAATCCGTCTTTGTTAAGGAACGTTCCGTTTTATGGTCTTTTTGCCTGTGGCCGTAACAGTTAAATCGTAATATGTGCTGATGTCGGGAGGATCGAGAAGGGCGCAAATCATTTTTTATCCGCCGCCCTTTGAATTCAAAAGATTTGATGTTGGCCTCAGATACAGGCGCCTAAGCGCAATTTCGAGCGGGTCGATTGGCAAGGACAAACGGGTATCATGCGACAGAATGTTCGGTCGACGGGCGTCCGGTGCGTAAGGCTGTTTGTAACGCATAGCGGTACAACCTCCTGCATATCGTTATTAGCAGGGAGGCCTTTGCATGTCAAGGGGAAAAATGTCAAGTCGTACACCTGCCTCGGTCCTCTGGGCCTCTGCCGACGGACCGTATCATAAGGCTGATAGGCTTATCGAAAGCAGTCGATCAAATGCCGTGATGCCGCTCACATTAGAGCCGTTTGTGGGCGGCGGGTGGAAATCTGGTACTTCCAACCAATTATCTTGAAATGCTTACATGTTTTTCAAAGACAGTCCGGTTGCCACAGGCGGTTACTTCAGCATCGTAATTGAAATGATAACCATTGCAACCGATATGCTTTGAATGCGGGATAAACTTTCCTTGAAAAAGAGAAATGCCATCAGGACGATAAAGACATTGTAAGATGAAAATATGGGGATCACAAGACTTGCAGGGCCTGACTTCAATGCGTTTGAA